>NZ_AUEZ01000124.1 GCF_000426245.1 Bradyrhizobium sp. Ai1a-2
ATCGGACATCGCCTCGAAGATCCGCCACCAAACGCCCTTGATGCTCCATCGACTGAAGCGCCGAAATACGCTGTTCCAATCCCCGAACACTTCCGGAAGATCGCGCCACGGAGAACCCGTACGCACGATCCACAATACGCCTTCAACAAACATCCGATTGTCGCGTCCGGTCGAGCCCTTCTGGTCGGGACGACCTATGATCAGCGGCGCCATCCGCTCCCACGCCGCGTCGCTCAAAACCAAACGATCCATCACACCCAAGGCCGCCTCCCCAAAAGCAGCCTTGAATCTGATTTGCTCCTAAAAGGGAATCCTTAGAGTCCACACCGCCTAGGCTAGCGCCGACACAAGCCACAGACCCACATGCAGGCCGCGCCCATCCGCTCCGATACTTGCAGCGAGCGCATCGCGTACCGCTTCGATGGCGCGATTTCGTTGCTCGTCCGAGGCATTCTCAAGCAGCGCAGGCAGCGGGCCAGCCTGCGTGATGAACGCCATGCTTTGCGTGACGTCCTTGCCATGGATCGGCACGTCGGTGGCCTTGAGCGCAATCTCGCGAAACCCGGCCTCAGTCAGGAGGCCGCGAACGCGCTCCTCGCGCGCGAACGAAAACATTCCCGGCGCCAATGGATCCGCCGGCGGCTGCGGCGGCACGTGCGGTCGTGCCGCCTCGATCGGCACGCGAAACCACGGGCACTCCGGCATGGTCCGAAAACAGACGAACACCAGCCGCCCGCCCGCTTTCATGCCGCTGCGGATATTGGTGAAGGCCTTGACCGGGTCATCGAAGAACATCACGCCAAAACGCGAATACACCAGATCGGCCCAGCGCGGTTCGAAGGCGTAGGTCATCGCGTCGGCCAGCGCACAGGTCACGTTGCCAAGTCCCGCCTCGGCGGCACGGTGCTTGGCGAAATCCAGCATCGGGACCGAGACATCGACACCCAACACGGCGCCTGACGGACCAACAATCTTGGCGAACGCCAATAGTGTGTCGCCGGTGCCGCATCCGATATCGATCACATGCTCACCCGGCTTTGCCGCCGCAGCACCTAAGCTGACGCTCGTGACCGACGTGAAGACATCGCTGATCACGGCTTGCTGCGAAACCCATGAGTGTCCCATGGTGCTGTTCCAAAATTCTGCACCACGGGGGTTTGGCGTAGGCGTTGGCATTTGATCAATATCCTGGTGCTGAAAAAACCGACGGAGCGTATCCTGAAACAAACTGCGCGATATTTTGGATCGGACGAGGTCTGCACCGCGGGCGTGGTCAGTGCCCCATGCCCGGCATCACCTTGCCGTTAAAGATTTCGGGATTGGGGGGACCTTCGACGCTCAGGATGCCCGACAGCCCGCGCTCCAATCGTGAAAGCGCATGATCGACCAGCGTGTAGTTGCCCGGCACCTCCAGCTTGAAGTCAACGATGACCGCGCCGCCCGGCGCCACGGTGACGGTCTGGATTCCCTCATGCGGCGGGCTTTGAACTCCGCCAAACGTGTAGACCTTGTCGAGTATCTCCCCGATGACGTGGAATGACGATGTGTAGTTCGGTCCGCCGACGCCGAAGAAAATGCGCACGGTCTCGCCGACCTTGGCGTGCAGCGGGTGGAGCTTGGACAGCGCTCCGACCGAGCCGTTGAAGACGAAGTATTCCGGACGTTCGTTCAGAAGCTTCTCCACGCTGAACTCCGTGCTTCCACGCTGGCCGAAGGGCATGTCGGAATAGATTTCGCCCTGCATGACGTAGAACTCGTGATCCACCGGCGGCAGGCCGCCTTCAGGCTCCACGAGGATCATGCCGTACATGCCGTTCGCAATGTGCTCGGCGACCATTGGGGTGGCGCAGTGATAGACATAGAGGCCCGGCACCAGCGCCTTCCACGTCATCGATTTCTCCTGGCCGGGATCGACCTGAAGCGCAGCCGCGCCGCCGCCCGGGCCCGTCGCGGCATGGAAGTCGACCGAGTGGATCATCGAGCTGTCGGCGGAATTCTTCAGATGAATGTCGATGGTGTCGCCGACACGCACCCGGATCATCGGGCCCGGCACCTTGCCGTTGAAGGTCCAGTAGCCGAACGTCGTTCCTTCCGCGAGCCGGCCTTCGAGCTCGACGCTCAAGAGCTCGACACGCACGGTTTGCGGATCGCGTTTGCCGATCGGCCGCGGCACGTCAGTGGCCTCGCGCGAGATATCGGCTTCCACCACCGTCTGGGGCGGAGGGCGCGGGGTGACCAGGAATTGACCTTCCATGCCGGCTTGCCGATGGCCGGGCACGCTGCAGAAATAAACGAAGTCTCCGGACTTGTCGGCGCGGAATGCGATCGTCGTGCTGGCGCCCTTTCCGGTAATGCGTGGCGAGGTGGTGTTCTGGTCGGGGAAGGCGATATCGTGCTGCGCCCCTTCGCCATTGATCAGAGTGAGTTGAATCACCTGTCCCTCAACGGCAGTCAGGACCGGATTGACCTTGCCGTCGATCTCGCCGCCCTCGCCGATATATACCATGAGCCCTTCCGCGATCCCCGAACGCAAGGTGTATCGCGCGTCGGGAATGTAGGTGACGGAGGGACCGGCTGCGGCTTGCGCCGCCTGTGTCTGGGCCGGCTGTGGCGTGGGCGACGCCGCAGCCTGCGAAGGCTGCTGCGCAGCGGCGGCCGCGGGCTGGGTACCGCCTGCGAGATACGCGATCACGTCGGCCCGGTCATGATCGGTCTTGAGGCCGGGAAACGGCATCTTGTTGCCCGGCACGACCTTCGCCGGATCGGCCAGATATTGATCGAGCGTCTGCGCGTTCCACACGATGGCGGCCGATTTCATCGCGGGCGAATAGTTGTAACCCGCCTCCGCGCCCGCCTTGCGGCCGATGACGCCGGCCAGCGAGGGGCCGAGCATGTTCTTGCCGGGCTCCATCGAATGGCAGGCCTGGCACTTCCTGAAGACCAGACGACCTGCCGAGGCATCGCCCGCAGCCGCCACCTTATCCGAAGCGGCTGGTGTGGCATTGGAGGCGGGTGGCGCAGGCGATTGCCCGGTCGTTGCGCTTGGCGACGGGGTGTTGGTCGCTGCCATGTGGTCATGAGCAAGCGGTGAGGGGGCCGCGGCCGGCGATGGCGCGGCCGCGTTCGCAGATGGCGCCGGGGCCGGCATGGGATTGTCTTGATTGGCCGGTGGCTGAGAAGGCGCCTTGCTCGATTGCGCGGGCTGCTGATCAGGTTGCTTCGCGCTGCCGCCCTTCGGCGAGCGCGAGGTCGTCTCGTTCGAAGCGACGATTGGCTTGCCCCGATCTCGACCTTGATCTGAGGAGACGGCTTGATCCGAGCGGGTGGCGGGCGTCGGGTTCGTCGATGAAGACAAGTGTCCGACCAGAAAGATCGCGCCGAAAATCACGGCCATCCCGACGATGAAAATGGACGATGCCTGCCAGACGGTGCGAACTTGTTCCCACATCCTGAAACCCGCTGTTTTTCCGTGTGGCGCACGTCGCAACACCATATCCTGCAAGCATCGCTCTCATTGATCTAGATCAACTCAGGTCCGCCGCAGGATCATGAGCGGCAGTCGAAGGCAAACGCCAGGCCCGTGCGGTTCATTCCGGAAAACCGACATCGCGCGGTTAGTCGCGGTCTTCGGCTTGCAGCCAGGGCGGGAGTGAATCCGACCAGTGGCCCGTGGCCAGTCACGAAGCGGCGGCCTCACGAGAAAATCCGAGCGCGGCGTGAATCCATAAATTCAGAGCACTCGAGGACGTCTACTGCGGTGTGAATCTCGGACGGCATTCTGTTCAGAAAGGGCCAGGACTCCGAAAGGGGCAGCTTGCTGACATATGCACTGCAGCAGAGTGCGGCGGATCTCCTTGACCATTGACATAAGTCAAAGGTGGAGGCCTCGGCGCTTCGATGATCTGCCGGGCGCCGCATTGCGGGCGCCTGCGCAACCATCGATGGCGGTAGGGGATTCACCATGAAGGCAAGCACGGCTGTTAGAAAGGACGTTGATGCCGGAGATTGTTGGAAGGGTTTCCGACCTGGCGATTGGCTGACATCGATCAACGTTCGCGACTTCATTGTCCGGAACGTCACACCTTACGCTGGAAATGAGGACTTCCTCTCCGGTGCATCGCAGCGCACAAAAGCTGTTTGGGCGAAACTGCAGCCGTACTTCGCCGACGAGCGCAAGAAGGGAGTGCTCGCGGTCGACGCTGAGAACCCGTCGACGATGCTCGCCCACAAGGCCGGCTATATCGATCGGGAGAATGAAGTCGTTGTTGGCCTTCAGACCGACCAGCCTTTCAAGCGCGCGATCTTCCCCTTTGGTGGGCTGCGGATGGTCGAGGCTGGCCTGAAGGCGGCGGGCTTCGAGCCCGATGCGCGCGTTCATGAGGCTTTCACGAAGTATCGGAAATCGCACAACGACGGCGTATTCGACGTCTACACACCCGAAATCATGCACTGCCGAAGGTCCGGGATCATCACCGGACTTCCCGATGCTTACGGCCGTGGGCGCATCATCGGTGATTACCGACGAGTGGCTCTTTACGGGATCGATCGGCTTCTTGAGGCCAAGCGTGCCGAGCGAGCCCAGCTCGATGACATGTGGCCGACCGACGAAATCATCCGGCAGCGCGAGGAACTGGCCGAACAGATGCGCGCGCTGCAGGATCTGGCTTCGATGGCGAAGCTGTACGACTGCGACATATCGAAGCCCGCCGCCAACGCCCGGGAAGCCTTCCAATGGACGTATTTCGCGTATCTGGGCGCGATCAAGGAAGCCAACGGCGCCGCGATGTCCATCGGCCGCATCTCGAGCTTCCTGGACATCTACATCGAACGTGACCTCAAGAATGGCGTGCTCGACGAAGCCGGGGCACAGGAGCTTTGGGACCAACTGGTGCAGAAGCTCCGCATCGTCCGGTTCCTCCGCACCCCCGACTACGACGCGCTGTTCAGCGGCGATCCCTATTGGGCGACCGAATGCGTCGGTGGAATGGACCTCGACGGGCGCACCCTCGTGACCAAGAGCAGCTACCGCATGCTGCACACGCTCCATAATCTCGGCCCGGCGCCCGAACCGAACATCACGGTGCTGTGGTCGAACCACATGCCCGCGGCCTTCAAGCGCTACTGCGCCAAGGTCAGCCGTGACACATCCTCGCTGCAGTACGAAAACGACGACCTGATGCGGCCGTTCTGGGGGGATGATTACGGCATCGCCTGCTGTGTCTCGGCCATGCGGCTGGGCAAGCAGATGCAGTTCTTCGGCGCGCGCGTCAACCTTGCAAAGGCGCTGCTCTACGCGATCAACGGTGGACGCGATGAAGTATCGGGCGAGCAGATCGCGCCTCAGACACTGCCTGTCACTGGAGATTTCCTCGACTTCGACGATGTGATGGCCAAGTTCGACACCACGATGGAGTGGCTGGCCCGCACCTATGTGCATGCGATGAACTGCATCCATTACATGCACGACAAGTACTTCTACGAACGCTTGGAGATGGCGCTCCACGATCGCGACATCCTGCGGACCATGGCGTTCGGCATAGCCGGGCTTTCCGTGGTTGCCGACAGTCTGAGCGCGATCAAGTACGGCAAGATCCGCGTCGCCCGCGATGAGAACGGACTGGTGGTCGACTATCAAAACGAGGGAAACAAGGCGACACCGCAATTCGGCAACAACGATGACCGCGTCGATCGGATCGCGTCGGATATCGTCACCAGCTTCATGGGGAAAATACGAAAACACCCCACTTATCGCAACGCCACGCACACTCAAAGCGTGCTCACGATCACCTCGAACGTCGTGTATGGGAAGGCCACTGGAAACACCCCGGACGGTCGTCGCAAGGGAGAGCCGTTCGGGCCGGGAGCGAATCCGATGCATGGCCGGGACAGCCATGGCTGGCTCGCCTCATGCCTGTCCGTTGCGAAGCTTCCCTACAAGGATGCGCAGGACGGCATCAGCTACACCGTCTCCGTTGCCCCGCAGAAAGCGCATCTGTCCGAAGGCCAGCTTCTCGATGAGGCGGTCAAGGCGTTTGACGTCTACTTCGATCGCGGTGGCTTCCACATGAACCTGAACGTGATCGACAAGGAGACGCTCGAAGACGCGATGAAGAATCCGGACAAATATCCGCAGCTCACGATCCGGGTGTCGGGTTACGCCGTGAACTTCGTCCGTCTGACGCCGGAACAGCAAAGGGACGTGATCAGCCGCACTTTCCATGGGCAAATCTGAGCCGGGAGGCGGAGATGTCGACGGTGCAGGCGCTTGAACCCGGAAGTCGCCATGACCTCCGGGTTGGAATTTCGCCCGACGCCCCGGACGAAGGCAACATCAAGGACGAGGAGGGCGCCTTCGGGTACTGCCACTCCTATGAGACGTCCTCGCGCTACGACGGACCGGGTCTGCGCGTTGTGCTTTTCGTCTCCGGATGCCTGCTGCGATGTACGTACTGCCATAACCCGGACACCTGGCACCTCAAGGACGGGACCTACGTATCAGTCGATCATGTGCTCCGTCGGCTGGGTGATTTCGCGCCCGCGCTTCTCAGCCTTGGGGGAGGGCTGACGATATCGGGTGGCGAGCCGATGGTGCAGCTTGCCTTCACCCGACGAATATTTGCCGGCGCCAAGGAGATGGGCCTGCACACGGCGATCGAGACCTCAGGATTCCTGGGCGATCGCGCGGACGAGTCGTATCTGTCGGCGATTGATCTCGTTCTGCTCGACATCAAGAGTTCGGATCCCGACACCTATCGTCGCGTGACCGGCCGTGATCTCGCGCCGACGCTGCGCTTCGCGGAGCGCCTTGCTTCGCTGTCAAAGCCGGTCTGGGTCCGGTTCACCCTCGTTCCCGGCGCAACCGACGATCCCGCGAATGTCGACGGCATCGCCCGTTTCGTTGCGCCGATGAAGAACGTGGAGTGGGTCGAGGTGCAACCCTTCCATCAGATGGGTTCGTTCAAGTGGAAGGCGATGGGTCTCGAATACAAGCACCTCAATACTCCGCCGCCGAGCCGGGATTTGGTGAACAGAGTCATCGGACAGTTCCAAGCCGCGGGCTGTCAGGCACGCTAGCCAGAGCATGATCCGGAAAAGTTTTCCGAAAAGATCATGCTCAAACAAAGAGATTAGCAGTCAATCGGGGGATCAGACATGTTGGACCTTGCGCGCGAGATCATCGGAAGCCAACCGATCTTGACGGCGTTCCTTGCAATCGGATTGGGGTATCTGGTTGGTCAGATCAGCATCGGCGGGTTTTCTCTGGGAGTAGGCGCGGTCCTCTTCGTCGGCCTCGCCATCGGCGCATTCGCGCCAAAGGCCCAGATCACCGGACCCATCGGCCTGACGGGCCTGATCATGTTCCTCTACGGGATCGGAATCCTGTACGGGCGTCAGTTTTTCGAAGGCATGGTCGGTGTCGGGCGGAAATACAATCTGCTGGCGTTGATTGCCTGTATCGCAGGCCTGCTCGTTGCGCTTGGTCTGGGGCACATCTACGGCATCAAGATCGGACACACGCTCGGCATCTACGCCGGATCAATGACGAGCACAGCTACGCTCCAGGCGGCGCTCGACGTGATGAAGAACAAGGATCCGTCGATCGGCTATTCCATCGCGTATCCCTTCGGCGTCATCGGACCGATCCTCTGCATCTACTTCATGACGCGCGTTGTGAAGCCAAAGTTCCCGGCAAAGGCTCAGCGGTTCCACATGGGCGAGATTTCGGTCGGCGAAGGCTTTGCCGGCAAGCGGCTGAGCGAGTTGGCGACGGAAGTGCTCAGCGACCTGAAGGTGACGATGATTCGAAAGGGCGAACACAATTTCGTCCCGACACCCGATACCGTCTTGTCCGCTGGCGACGGCGTCCTGGTGGTTGCCGAGCGCGAAGACGCGATCGCGAAGGCGGCCGCGCAGATCGGAAGGCTGGAGCCTGGTCGATTGGCAAGTGATCGCGCCGACCTCGATTACATCCGCGTGTTCGTTGGAAAGGCCAATATGGTGGGTGTGCCGCTTGCTCGTCTTCCGATGCCGGCCGGTTATCCAACTCATCTCCTGCATGTTCGACGCTACGACGCCGACCTCGTGCCCGCGCCTGACCTGATGCTGGAATTCGGCGACCGCGTCGGCGTGCTGCTGCCTCCCAACCGCAAGGAAGAGATTCGCCGTCACTTCGGAGATACGGTCAAGGCGGCCGCGGAGTTCAGTTACGTCTCGCTCGGGATCGGCATGGTCCTCGGCGTGCTTCTTGGGCTTATTCCGATTCCCATTCCGGGTGTGGGCACGGTCACGCTCGGCATCGGCGGCGGACCGCTGATCGTCGCTCTGATCCTTGGCAAATTGCGCCGTACCGGCCCGATACTGTGGACCATGCCGTTGCCGGCCAATATCGTGCTTCGAAATTTCGGGTTGGCGATGTTCCTCGCCACCGTCGGCGTCAACGCCGGACAGCCCTTCGTGCGCACTGTCGCGGAATCCGGGCTGACGATGCTGTTCATCGGGGCCGCCGTTCTTTTGACCACCGTGTTGATAGTCTTGCTTGTCGGGCACTATCTTCTGAAAATTCCGTACGACGATCTCGTCGGCGTGGCGTCTGGCGCGACGGGAAATCCCGCCATTCTGGTTTATTCGACCAAGATGGCGCCAACCGAGCGTCCCGATATCGGGTACGCCATGATCTTCCCATCGATGACGCTGGTGAAGGTGATCGCTGCGCAGATCGTCGGGCTCTTGGCCTTAGGCGGCACTCCACCCGGGTAGCGACGCAGCGGTCGTCACGGGCAACGCCCGCATGGGAGACACAGCATGGCTGACCGAGCACCTGTGCCGCAGCAACCCATCTTCAATCTAAGCGCTTACAGTCCGGCCGAGATCAAGGAGGCGATCGAAAAAGTCGGAGTCAAGAAGGCCAACTTGCCGTTTCAAGCCTCCTTCATGCTGGCGATGGTCGCGGGCGGCAGCATCGGCCTCGGCGCGGTCTATTACTCCATTGTCGCCAGCGACACGGAGTTGAGCTTCGCCACGACCCGTGTGGTCGGCGGACTGGCGTTCTCTCTCGGACTGGCGCTCGTCTTGATCGCAGGTGCCGAGCTGTTCACGGGCAACAATCTTATCGTGATGGCCTGGGCGAGCGGAAAAGTCTCCATGAGGCAGATGCTGCGCAACTGGGTGGTCGTGTATTGCGGCAATCTGGTCGGGTCCCTCGGACTCGTCGTCCTGGTATTTCTCTCGCATCATCTCGACATGAATGGCGGTCGCGTTGGGGCATCCGTATTGAGCACGGCTGTCGGGAAGATTCAGCCTGATTTTGTGACGTTGTTCTTCAAGGGCATTCTTTGCAACGTGCTCGTTTGCCTGGCGGTCTGGCTTGCCTATGCGGGCCGATCGGTGACCGACAAGATTGTCGGGGCGATATTGCCCGTCTCCGCCTTCATAGCAGCCGGCTTCGAACACTGCGTCGCCAATATGTATTTTCTGCCCATGGCGTGGCTGCTGAAGCTGACCGGCAATGTTCCAGCCGATTTCGACGCCTCCCTGATTACGATATCCGGAATTCTCCATAATCTCGTTCCGGTCACACTCGGCAATATCGTCGGGGGCGCCGGCCTCGTCGGCGCTGTTTACTGGATCATCTATCGCGCAGCATTTGGCGCGGCATATCTGCGCGAGAAATGACCGGGTGGCGTGACGGTGCACCGGCTCGCACGCAGCCGGCGTTCAGTTCGCGACGAACTGACATCGCTTGATTTGGATCAAGCTCGTGCCGCATCGATCCGAAAAATTGCTTGCAGCCAGGGTGGGAGAATTCCGCCATGGATCGCACCCGGCTCAAGCAAATCGCACACATGGAAATATGGCCATGCCGCTAGATACAGCCACTTGGGAGCCGAACAAGGACATGCCTGTCGGCAAGGGCGCAACGGTTCAGCAGTTCTTTGCGAAGGTCGGGAACGACCAATTCGAGATTAGCGTCGCTCCCTGGGGCGAAGGTCAGTTGACTGTGAATGGTCGGGAAATAGCACGCACCGCCGAGGCCAGGGACCGGCGCCAGGCGTTTTCCAGCCTGAAGCAGGCTGCGGAAAGATACATCCGCGGCGAGCCGGTCGATTTGACCGGGAATGGAAAGATCAGATTGATCCCCGCCGTCAAGGCGAAGCTGCTCCAGGGGAAAAAGGGGCTCGTGGTCGGCATCGCAAACCAGCGATCGATCGCCTGGGGATGTGCCGCCGCGTTCCGCGCATTTGGCGCTGATTTGGCCGTCACCTATCTGGACGACAAAGCCAAGAAGTATGTGGATCCGCTGGCACGCGAGCTCGAGTGCAAAATCGTGATGCCGCTCGACGTCCGCGTCCCCGGACAGATGGAGGCCGTATTCGATACCATCTCAAAGCAGTGGGGCAGGTTGGACTTCGTCGTGCATTCGATTGCGTTCGCACCACAGGATGCGCTGCATGGACGGGTTGTCGACGTGTCGTTGGAAGGATTCCTGACCACCATGCAGGTCTCCTGCTGGACATTCCTTCAGATGGCGCGGCTGGCCGAACCCTTGATGAAGAAGGGAGGCACACTCTTCACCATGACCTACTATGGCAGCCAGACGGTGGTGAAGAACTACAACATCATGGGAGTGGCGAAAGCCGCTCTCGAGAGCGCCGTCAAATACGCATCCGCCGAGCTTGGCCCAAAGGGCATTCGGGTGCACGCGATCTCGCCCGGTCCGCTTGCGACACGTGCTGCGTCCGGCATTCCCGAGTTCGATAAACTGCTGGAAAAAGCCAAGGCCAAAGCGCCGGCGCGCAGTCTCGTGAGCATCGAGGACGTTGGCGCCGCGACCGCGTTCTTGGCTCATGACGCAGCGCGGCTCATCACCGGTGATACCATCTACATTGATGGAGGATATCACGTGGTCGACTAGCTCGGTGCACGGCGCCCGGCGCGGCGAGCGCACAGGCTCGCCACAATTCATCCCATTGGGATCAGGCGTACGACCTCGCCGTCAAGAAGGAACCCTTGAAAGAACCCTTGTGTTCTCGAAGAAAGTATATACGTTGTAGGTATTCGATTAGCCGTTGTGCCTTGTTGAATGGTCCAGGCGGCCCTTTTCCAGAGACATCGTCGGATTGAATGTGGGTTCGTGCGGCTCCGCGAGAGACGCGCGTTTGCGCTTTGGAGAAATATTATGGCTACAGGTACGGTGAAGTGGTTCAACGGGCAGAAGGGTTTTGGTTTTATTCAGCCAAATGATGGCGGAAACGATGTGTTCGTTCACATCAGCGCGGTCGAGCGGGCCGGTCTTACCGGACTCGCTGAGGGGCAGCGAGTGAACTTCGAAATCAGGACTGACCCGAAGCGTGGCAAGTCCAGCGCCGAGAACCTCTCTCTGGCGTAAGTAGCTTTCGTCATTCCACGGATGTACTGGAATGACTGTGCGGCCCGCTCGATCTCGGGATTAAGCGGGCTTTTGCGCGTGAAGGTCTGTCCTTTCATTTGGATCGCTAGAGCGTTTTCGAGCGATGTGTATACCGGTTCGCGTGAAGAAAACGCGTCTAAACCAAGAATCTGGAACTCCGGTTCTGATTCAATCAGAACCGGACATGCTCTAGCGGGATTTACTTCAAACGAGTCGTTGTAACGCTTTGGCCGCCGCGACTTCAGCCAAACCTGGCGCTGCAACTCTGATGGAGCAATAACCGTGCAAGTCATCGTTCGCGACAACAACGTCGACCAGGCGCTTCGAGTTCTGAAGAAGAAGATGCAGCGCGAGGGCGTGTTCAGGGAAATGAAACGTCGTCGTTCTTACGAGAAGCCCTCGGAAAAAAAGACGAGGGAGAAATCTGACGCCGTGCGCCGTGCCCGCAAACTTGCTCGGAAGCAGGCCATCCGCGACGGGCTCATCGCCGCGCCACCCAAAAAGGAAAGAGTCTTGAGCAGGCGCCCGCAAGTGCCGCCCGCCACGACTAGCGGCGCACGAGGGACCTGACAGGCGTGCGAGGCGGATCGTCGTTCGCCTTGCGCCGTCTTCGCAACGGCTCCGTGTAATGCAGACGCCTGGTGAGGTCGCAGACGAGCACTCGGGCGCTAAAGATCAGGGAGAGGCGATGAAGTTAAATCAAGCCCAGATAACCAAAACGCTGTCTCAGTTTCCAGCGCAGGTGCTTGCTGAGGATCATCCAGCAGTGGCACAATTTAGCGAATTGTTCGGGCAGCATACTTTCTTTCTCGACGCCAAGGGGCTGCATGTGCTCGAGTTGCTCGAAGTTCCTGGGATGGAAGCTGAGGAAGGAGAGCTGATAAGTCTTGCGGATTGGAGCGACGCGGACTTTACAAAGCTGACGACGCATCAGCCTGAACCGACAGGCGTCGTCGTTCGCTTGAAAGACGTTCGACACTGAGCTCGCTTCTACCAATTAATTTATATCACGTGGTCGACTAGATCTTCGACCGCTCTGCATCAGTCGCCCGTGAAGAAGTCTGATTTCAGCTTGGGACGAGCTGAAATCGGAGGATGAGCCTGACCAGGATTTGGTGCAACAAAAGCTCCAGCCAGCGGATGAGACGGCGGAAGTTGTATCCGGCGGCGGCGAGGACGGCGTTGGCGGCGTCGCCCTTGCGGTACCAGAAGTAGTTGCGCCCCATGCGATGCTCGGATTTGAGATGGCCGATGACCGGCTCGACGGCCGAGCGCCGGCGCAGCTCGCGTTTGATCCTGGGCGTCACGCGCCGCTTCTGGCCTGAGATGAACACCCTGAACTTGTAATCGGGTGGCGCATTGTGACCTC
>NZ_AUEZ01000125.1 GCF_000426245.1 Bradyrhizobium sp. Ai1a-2
ACCGGCACGAAGTCTGGCGCCGGAAAGCTCGCTGCCGTCGCGAACTTGCGCCGCCACACCGTAAGCAGCCCACGAACAACGCCATGACGCCGAGCGACCTCGGAAATATTGGCCCCTTCCTCCAAGCTCTCGGCCACGATCCGAGCCTTCTCCTCCGCTGTCCACTGCCGTCGTCGACGCTGCCCTGTGATCACCTCGATCCGACGATAGGAGCCGCCTTCCTGCCTGGCATCAAGCATGGCTTCATGCATGGCATCTGCCATTGCCCACCTCCAAAAAACAGTTATGCCAGGATGTATCGCAGCTCAGTCGCGCTATGCCCAGGTGGGGGCTCATGCCGGTTACGCTTCATCGAGCACTACAATCACGGTCGCTACCATGAGAGCATCGACAACCTTACGCCCGCCGATATCTACTTTGGCAGAGCCGACACAATCCTGTGCCGCCTTGACCTGGCGGGCTTCCAAACTGACGGCCGGCTGCCCAAGTTCGATTAGATTTGCGGTCAGCCATTCTGACGTCGGTCCTGCCTCCAGGCCCACCCGTTCAACTTGACCAGCCCATGGTTCGAGGTACTGCACAATCGATGGCGCCTCCGCGAACGTCGTTCCCTCCCGGATCAGCTTTCCGGTCTCGTCCACCGCACATACCGCAACGGAATTCAGCGAAACATCGAGGCCGACGTAGATCATGACTTTTCTCCTTCGGATGGAGTTGGTCCATGATCGTCAGTCAAAACGTGCCGCGCGGCAAATAGGTCAGGCGATCGGGACCGAATACCCCATCTCTTCCGTAAAGCGGCTGCGCTTCATGCTCTGGTCCTCATATGGGCCAGAGCGAACTTCAATCTGGATTAAGCCCAGGGGGCAAGGTTACGAGCTCCGGCTTACTGAGAATGTCCATACTCTCGCTGAGATTGTATTCGGCCATCGGTACACCACGTCGAAACGCTCGCGGAGCCAAGAAGCTCGTATCTGTTACCGCCGAGCGAGCTGCCATCAGAGACGGCATGCGTGTGCTCGCAATTTCCAAGCATTGGAAATGATCAAATAGTATCTTCTCTCCTTACACGCTTTACGACAGCCGCATGGCGCGCACCGCCCCACACGCGGTAAAACCAAGGCGGCCGGGTGAGACCCTGGACAAACTCATCGACCGTCTGGATTCGGTCGCGGCGGTTGAGGGCAAGACCCGAGGCGAGTGCCCGCCATTGCGCCGTTGAAATGGTCGAAGGCGGCGCGGGTGTCAGATTCTCGTAGAGCGCCTCATCAGCCGGCCGCCGCGCATATGGATGCGTGCCGGTCAGCACCAGATAGGCCACCACAGCAAGAGAATAGACATCATCGCTTTCCGCACGCGGTTCGCCCATCAGCATCTCTGGCGATGCATAGGCGGGGGTCTTAAGAGCGATCTGATCGGACACCGCCGCGGCCCTATCGCTTCGCGGCGTCTCCTCGAGCGCAAGCACTGCGCCAAAGTCCAGAATTTTGACTGCTCCGTTTGATGTCAAAAAGATGTTTCCCGGTTTCAGGTCGCCATGGACCATTCCGAAACGGTGCATATGGGCGAGCCCCTGCCCTGCAGCGCGGATGATACGAAAGGAAACAGCGGGTGAGAGTGGACGTTCCTGATGTTCAATCAGGATCTGGGCTAGCGAGCGGCCCTCGAGGAGCTCCATCACCTGGTAATGGTACTTGCCGTCGTAATCGGAGTCATAAATGCGCACCAAATTCCGGTGTACGACCTTACGCAAAAGACGCGCCTCGCGATGCAGCAGCTCGATCAATTCCTGGCGCATGGTTGGGTGCTGTCGGATGACCTTCACTGCAACTTCGGGACTTGGTTCGCGCGCCCACAGACTGATCCGATCGATCGCGCGATAGACGGTGCTGATGCCGCCGACGCCGATCACGTCCACCAGGTCGAAACGGCCGCCGAGCACGTATCCCAGGGGCGCGACCGACCCTACCGAAGACGCGTTCAAAGTGCAGCCTCGCTCAAGCGGACAACGATCGCGCGGACATCACCGATTGCTCCCCTGGTGCAAGCCCAAATTAGGCGGAGCGCGGAGCTCGCGGCATCGATTTCAAAACGCAATTGCGAGCTTTGCTTGTAGCCCGACGGCCAGCGATCGCCTTGCGTCTGATGGGGCGCCGCCAAGGATAGGTTGAGCCGCTGATGCCTCGGTGCAACTAGGCAGCATTGGCCGGACTCTTCCCGCAGATACTGAAACGAACGCCGACGCCCGCTGGTCATAGGCTATCCGGGCACCGGAACGAACGAAGGACACTCAAGCTGAACGGATTGCTCACACTTGCCGCGCGCAGCTCGTAGGTCACGTTGGTCCCATCCGGCTTACCGATCGTCATGGCAAACCGATCCGAAGCGCCACCTGAGGCCAGTTGTGACGCGTCGAGGAGCCGGAACAGTGCCCAGGGGCCGGCGCGTTCGACCCTCTCCTCGGTTTTGTCCGCCGCGGTAAGCGTAATGGAAGCAATACTTGCATCGGTTCGGGTCGGCCATTCGAACTCGTAGGCACGCGGCGCCTCGTGACGATAGGCGAGTTCCTTGCCGTCCAGGACAAACGTCGCGCCCATCAATTTGGGGCTGAGGTAGACTGGTTTGATGCTGAACCTCACTGCCGGTGCGGACCCGGGGCTGCTGAAGAAAGCATTGCGGATATCCCGCGCGCGCCGAAATTGACTCAATGCATCCGCGCGGATTGGTACCTCTGCACCATCGATGGTCGCCGGTGCAAGGCCGGTCCGACGGTCGACGACAAGCGGCGAAATGTATTTCTGAGAAAAGTCATCGACGATGCCGCCGGGACGGAAGAAATCACCGAAATCCTTGAGGCTCATGTCTTCGCTTGCCAATTCAAACACTGGATAGCGCTGAAAAATGATGCCCTGGCAGACCGGGATCACTTCGCGCGTCCAAACCGCATCGACATGATCACGCGCCCGCTTGAGCAAGATGCTCCACGTCTGAAGGGCAGTCTCGTTCATGATGGTGCGGATCGGCTCCGCTCGCAGCGCCGAGTCGGCGCGCAAGGCACCGAAAGCGTCGTTATTCGGATCCTGGGCGCGGCGCTGAACGAGCTGAAACGCGGCCTGGTTCGGATCCGGTGCTGCCACGATGTTGGCCATCGCCGCATAGAGATCGCCGAAGAGACCACGGATATGATCCATGCCCGTCGACTGTCCAGACGCCCCGTCTGTGGTCAGTTGGGCCAGAGGCCGGAACGCTTCGGTGATCCGCGTTCCCGGCCACGGCGCATCGCCAAACGCAGCACGGAACAGGGCGCCCGCGGCATGACCGACGGCCGCCGAGGAAGGCCCGGCGGTGGTGCCAATATCTCCAGCCTTGGCCAGGGTCTGCTCCCCTGGCGGCAGCAAATTCGAATTGTCGCGTACGAGCGAAACGACCTGCTGGAGCGTGCTTTGAGAACCGGCCAATCCGCGCATGATCGCTGAGCCGCGTTGCAAATCGTCAAACTTGACAACGTGGATACTGCCCAGGGCATTTGACCAAACACGGATATAATCGTTGACATACCGATCCATGACTTTGAGAGCGATCTGTTGAATATCTGCCGTGTCGATCGGGGCGCCAGCGAGTAGCCAGTCGTCGTTCTGCTCTGCTCGGGCGATGAGCGGCAGGTTCGGCAGCACGAAATTGAGGAAACCCTCGCGCGTGAAGATGCCCGGGATCATGGCTGCATTGTCAACCGGTTCCTGTTCGTCAATGGCGGGAAAGGCAATCTGCAAGGCGCGCATCTGGGTGATCTCAAGCTGGTCTGAGCCCACCAGACCAATCAAATCGATCGGCCGCAGGCGCGTGTTCTGCGCGCCTTCGCGAAGGAGGCGGGCGTAGACCTGCTCGACGACAGGACGCTTGCTCAGCCGGGAGCGCACCGCTCCCACGAATTGCTGGTCGACACTGATGGGCTTCGGCAGCAACTGGATAAGCCGCGCAAAATGCTGGTTCAGCTCGCCCGCCGACGTCGGATCGAGCGCAAACGTGCGCGCGACTTCATTGTGCGCAGCGTGCTCGACTTCGCCACGGTCGAAATGCCCGGGATCGCTCAGCATCCAATAGGTACGGAACACCTGCTTGACCTGATCCAGCAAAGCGTCGTTGCCGCCGCGCAACAGGGCATCGATGCGGATGGCGAGCCTGCCCGCGAAAACCGGCAGCAGGCGATTGAGCAGAATGCGGTCGTAGGCATTATGGGCAGCTGGCGCAAGCACAGGGGTCGCCGAGATGCCGAGACCATCAAGCCAGGCAAACCAACTGTCTTCTCCAGCCACCAGTCGTAGCCGGCGCGCGGCATTGAGTGTCGGCAGGACGGCCTTAAGGTCGAGCGGTCCGCGAGTCTCCAGGAGGCGCGCCTCTGCAATCTGCGCAGCCACTCTGGTTTGGTCGATACGCGCCTCATTGCGAGTGAAGGCACTATACCACACAATGAAGGCAGCTACCGTTAGCACCATTGCCATGATATGCCCGCCGCCATGTACCAGCGCGAGCCGGCGCTCAAGTTTTAAATTGCGGCCGACCAGTCCCTGCTCGGCAAAGATCACATCGGTCAGCAGCTGCTTGATAAAGAACCCCCTCCCCAGCCCAACAGTCGGCATGCGCCGGGTCAACTGCAGACCGAAGTTCCGGCCAATCGCATCGATCACGCGATCGATCGGCTCTCCCTCCTGTGTGCCGCTCGTAAAGTAGACGCCACGCAGCATCGGCTCTACTTCGAAGCGGCGCGATCGGAAGACCTCACTAACGAAGCCAGCTATTGCGCTCCGGATACCCCAGAACTCCTTCGGAAACGCAAACATGAGTCCCCGCCGGATGAGATCACGTTCATCGTGCATGCGAAGGGGCAGTCTCGCCTCAAGCCGCTCCGCAAGCTCCTGCATCGCCAGACTCACGGCGTCGCCGATACGATCGCACGGCCCGAGAGGAAAGGTCTTGCCCCAGACTTGGGCACGGCCCTGCTGGTCGAGATCGCCGAAATATTCGGTAAAGCCAGGCAACATATCGCATTTGTTCACCAGCAGATAAACCGGAATGCGCATCCGAAACGTCTTCAGCAGCTCCTGTATCCGCGAACGAATGGCCTCGGTGTACCGCCGCCTCACCGGCTCGTCCGGCGACAAGAGATCGGCCAAGCTGACTGCAACCAGGATACCGTTGATGGGCCGCCGCCGCCGATGTGTCAGGAGAAGATCGACAAAGCCGCGCCAGGCCGCACGGTCCACCTCGGTATCTTTGTCCTGCGTCGTGTAACGGCTTGCCGTGTCGATCAAGACTGCATCTTCTGCGAACCACCAATCGCAGTTTCGTGTGCCGCCGATGCCCGCGACCGGCTCGACGCCAAGCTGCCGGGAGAGCGAAAACTCGAGCCCGGAGTTGCGCAAAATCGCCGATTTGCCCGCGCCCGGTGGGCCAATAATGATGTACCAGGGCAGTTCGAACAGATAACTCGGTCCACGCTTACCCGCGAACACCGTATCACGCAGGACCTTCAGTGCGTCCTCGAAACGCTTGCGAATGAGTTCGACTTCCTCCCGGCTGTTGTCGGCATGCCCGATCACGCCCTCGCTCTCCATCAGTGACTTGATGATGCGTCGGTTAGTGCGACGCGCCAGCCAGTAACGGACAAGCGTGACGAGCACGACCACGAAGAAAATGCTTACGATCGCGGCGGCCCGAACGGTCATCTGGTCGAGCGGTCGTTGCTCGGACACGACGAGATGGGTGCCGCCGAACCAGATGAGTAGACTGATCGCGAGCAAGCAGACCAGCGTAACGATGCCTCGAACCGAGAACAGTACCGCCAATTGTACGCCGAACACCTGCGCCTCCCCTAAAGCGGTCCCGAGCGGCCAATCGACTCGATCAACTGCTCGACAGCCGCCAATTGGCTTCCGAGGCGCCAACGGAAAAAGATGTGGCCGATGAGCATCACAGAGGCGGCGACGGCGAAGACAATCCACAAGGGCCCGAACTTGCGCACACTGGTGCGCGCTCTGATGCAGCGCCATTCGCCCGATAGTTGAGCAGGTGGCGCGGTCGCGTGTTCTCCCAAAAGGCGATGGACCTCCGCGCGCAGGTCTTCAAGCTGCTCGCGGCCGCCTTCCATGACGCGATATTTGCCTTCAAAGCCCATCAGCAAGCAGAGATTGACGAGCTTTAGCAGTGCGAGGTATTTGGCCGGCTCGGCCTGGATACGCTCGACGATCTGGAAGACCTTTTCGCCGCCCCACGTCTCGTTGTGGAACTGGTTGAGCAGACTATTGTCGCTCCAAGCGCTTTCACTGCCCCATGGCGTGGTCATCACAGCTTCGTCGACCAGCGCGCATATGACGTAACGCGCGGCGCTCACATCACCGCGGCGCGCATGATTTTTGACGGCACGCTCTTCGAAGCGACGAATTTGCTCGACAGTTCCACGGCGCATCGCCCCTATATCGGCGTTCTCCACCATGCGAAGCTGCGCGACGATCAATAGGATCGGTGTTGCGGCCGCAACCAAGGTGTCTTCCAGTGCGGCTGGCTCGAACAGACCCTGCGCGACAATTTCGGCATGATTGGCGATGCTAACTTCGCCGGGTTCAGCTGCTGGTGATGGCGTAACGGGAACCCTCGCTGCGGCGCCCCGGGACGGAACGCGAACGGAAGATTGGCCGCGCTGAATGTTAGGGGTCGGAGCGAGCGGTCTGCGTCCAATAACTGTCGGCTCATCCATGTGTTTCAGCCTGGTTAACTAAACGTTCTCCGCGGATGGCCCAGAATTCGAGATGCAGATCCGGGTAGTCACCGCTGACGTGGAAAGCGAAGGCCGCCGATCGCGGCAGGGGGCGCCATAGCTCCACTGACTGATCGAGCTCGAAATAGACGGCGCTCTGGATGTAGGGTATCTGGCGCGGTGCCACGGGCAGCGCGCGAATAGGAACACCCGGGAGCTGAAGATTGACGAGGTCTCGGATCTGCTCGACCGAGCCTACCTTCATTTGCGCCGGAAGCTGGATGCGCAACGTCTCGGTCGCCACACTCGCCACTGCTACAAGAACGAAGCGAGCATCCTGAAACAAGGCGCGGTCGGCAATGAGAGCGATCAGGATGCCGTAACCGCGATCCTGTAGCGGCAGCGATATCGCGGCGCCCTGGATCACGACGGACAAGAGCTCGCGCAGGATACGTACCAGAGCCGTGAAGCCGGTTTCGAGATCCTCATGACAATAGGCAGGCATATCCGCGGGTGTACGGCGGTCGCCGGCGAAACTCGACAGCTGTCCTGCGAGGCCAAGCAGCGCGCGGAAAAGCGTTTCGGGATGATGCCCGCGCGTCGCTGCGAAATGGTTGAAAACGGCTTCGGCGCCGTTCACGATGGATAACGTGACGAGATCGATCAGTCCCGCGCCATCTGCCCTCGAGCGTGACGGATCGGCGCGCGCGGCAAGAGCCTCAGCGCGGGTCCGAAGCAACGACCTGACCTCGTTCAATAGCGCAATCAGCGGTTGGACCGCGTGGATATCGAGGGCCGGCGGGAGGTAGGTGTCGATCAACGTAATGGCGCCGGCCGAATCGATCTCGTGGATCCGACCGATAGGCATCGTGATCAACTCGCCCTGCTCCTCATCGTCGAACACAAGATGCGTTGTCAGCGCTGCAACATTGATATCGACGGGAGGCTTTTCAGGCGCAGTCGCATTTCGGACCTGCAGGACCTCCTGACGATGGCGGCTCAAAGGTGAATCCCCGGGAGAGATATCGTTGCCGGCTTTCCGGCGCCGCGCCACAGCGATCTTCACCGGCAGGTTCTTCGCCGCAGCTGGAGGTGTTCGTCCAGGTGGAAGCGGACCGTACTCAGGTAATCGAAGCGCCGTGCCGTCGGGCATAATGGCTTCGAGCTCGGTAAGGACAACCTGCCCGAGCGCGAGGCTGCTGCGATCAAAGGCAATCTTCCGAACGCCCCAACCGTAGGCGATCAGACAGCCGACGCGATTCTCGAGCAGTTGCTCGACCCAGCGGTCGTATTGCTGCAGGTGCTGCGGCCGCACCAACATGCCTTCCGACCAGATCGGTTTACTCGTCACAGACATCGCCAAGTGCTTTGCCAAGTCGCTTTGTGAACTCTAAAAGTCGGGATCTCCTCAGGACCTCGCCATGACGGCAACAGAGGCAATCAGAAGATCTTCCACCAGTTTTGGCTGGCTTCAACGCTGATCGCATGCGCCGTCAATTTCACCAAAATCGTGTTGTCTCGGTCGGGTTTGATTTCGGTCGTCGATCGCCATTGCGCATCGTTGCCCAGTCGGAAACCGGCGATCACGCCGATATAGCGAGTGTCAATGGGCGTGTTGCGCTCGAGATCATATTTCTCGCCAGGCTTGAGTTCAGTCTCGTGCTTAGCCACCAGGTCGGGCCCGAGGCGTTTGGCGTCGTTGTCGAACAGCTCGAAGAACTGCGCCCGGTCGAAATTGGTCGTCGACTTCAGCTCATAAATGCGTACGACAACAGGCGACGGCTCGCCGCGCGCGTTCTGATTGACAAGCGGATCGGCCTGGACGCCGAATTTGATCGGCGTTGTCGTCAGGCTCTTATCGATCGAACAGCTGGCTCCTACGGCGGCTATCAGCAATGCAACGCTCACGAGAGATAGCCGCTGAAGTTTGCACGGCGACACCATCATGTCGCCTTCCGTTCAGTGTGGCCAAGCGCCGCGAGCTGCGAGTCGTAGGTTCGGGTAAACTCTTCTGCGATGTAGGCGCGCGCAGTCCGGTCAATGTCATTGACCATCGATGCGTGCAGATCGACAAACCGGTCCCACAGCTTGGCCTTGTTGATGCGGTCGCCGAAAAGGCCCCTATTGGCGCCATCACTCTCGATCCGTAGCGGACTCATATGCGTCAGAACATTGCTGACCGCCGCACGCATCGCCGCTATGGCTGCGACCTCGTGCGCCTTGATGTCGTAGAACCCTTCGCGCACCGATTGGGACAGCGGCAGCGATGCGTGCCCCTTCGCAAGCGTCTCGCGCAGCGCGCCATGACCGCTCCTCATGAACTTGAATGCATTGTTGTCGCCAGCGCGTGCCCGCGCTGGCTCAATCTGGAGTTCGCCTTTGACTATGGTCCACGCAGCCAGAATCGATTGCAGGCCGTTGGCCATTTCTGTGACCGCGCGGCCGACTTCAGCGAGGACCTCCCGGCGCTGCGCCGGCGGCAGAAGCCCCGGATCGAACCCCAGCGCGTTCCAGAACTCCTGGAGTTCAGCCGCGTCAAGCGGCGATGCCGCGGGGGAGGAAAGTGGGGCTGCAATCCGCGACACGTTGTGAACCGGCGGACCGTCGGTCGGCCATCGCGCAGCCCGCTCGTTCATGACCGCCGACCGATCAACCCCGCACTCTCCAGGCCGCGGATCCAACGCACCATTAGCGCGCAACGGCCTGCGATTGGCCAGAGCGGGACCGATCGGATTGGGCGCTACCTGAAGCGAGGCGTTTGGTGCGTTAAGGCTCGAATTCGCTTCTCGTGGCGGCGCAGGCGGCGGCACCCCGCACGAGCCCCCTCTCGGCAACAGGTCGCTAATGTCAAGGTCCTCTGGAATGATCGGTGCAGGACGGCCAGTCGACGGCGCAGCCCCGCCTTCCTTGAGTAGCGTAGGCAGCCGATGCGATGGGTCGACAGTTGAGGTCTCAACCTGCGGCAACGGAATTGAAGGGAGTTCGCGCGGCCGCACATGCGAGGACGGCATCTCCATGTGGGCCGCGCTCGTGAGTCGCGCCATTCGAGGCAAGTCGGCCAGCAGATCCGGCTCCCCTGATCCTGCTTCCTTGCCGGTCGCCTCGTCTTCAAGGAGACACAATAGATCGCGCACATGTGGTGAAACAGCGGCCTGTAGCCCCTCTCGCACGGCCGGACAGGAGGACGACTGGCACCCGTCGATCGCGATTAGCGGATCGAGTGGAAGATCTGTATCGTTGCCCAACGGCCCGGCAGCCGTGAGGGGCACATCGGGCGGCTCCTGGCCGACTGAAGGCGACGGCACGGCCGGTGTTGCGCCACTGATGCGCACGGCGTTCGAGCTCGCTAAGCCGAGCTGCTTGCGTTTCTCGTCAGAATCGTACTCGATCATGACCGAGATGATGTAGCTGGCCATGTATAATGTATCGCCATCGGCCAATGGCGCCGTATTGCCGCGCCCCAACGGCGCGTCGACGGTGTTGATGTAGACGCCATTGGTGCTGGTGTCGGTAATCGTGTATCCGATACCGTTGAATGCGATCTGCGCGTGGCGTGCCGATAGAGTATTGGTTGGATCCGGAAGCTGCCAGTTGCAGCCAAGTCCCCGCCCGATAACGCCACCTTCCGGTCCGAACGTCTGTACTGCGTTTCGGCCCAGGGCTTCAGCGTTCTCTCCGATAATGCCGAGTATGAGATGCATCCGATGCCTTGTTCGACTTAACTTTTCAGCGCGCCTTTCGTATGCGCCCACCAGACCAGACTTGTGCGAGGTGCCAACGTAGATAGCTCCTTTCCACCATGTTGTGAGGTCGATCGACCGGTTCGCGCGCTCACTCGTTTTTCGTGCACTCTCAGGCACGGCGAAGAACGCAGCGAGTTTTCTCCCTCGGGGGCGAGGCACACAGGTGCAAAAGAAGAGCATCGCTCGTCTTGCGTGCCCGCCTGCACTTAAACCCTCTCTCAATCTTGCGGAATCCTGTTAGCAACCGCCGTGCCAACGGCTCTCGCTCTTCAAACTACTGATTGGGCCTTGAAAAATGAGGCGCCGCAAATCACGGCTGGTGTTTTGAACGTGACAGGGGCGCTACGGCTGTCAGATACTGGACAAGAGTCAACATGGGGCCGAGCTGCGATATGACACCTTCACTTCATCTCGCCGGTGTCATCTCGCCGGTGTCGCCGATCCTTGCGGGCTCGGCAGCGGTTACTTCGGAGGCCGCTAGACGCCTGCGCGCCCTAACCTTCTGAGTACGTCCTTTCAACACGTCAAAGGCGAAGGCCTGCTAGAAGCGAGCGCGCCGGACTTCAAAACATCGAACCTGACGAATGAACTTGCGATGACATCACAACAGAATTGAGCTCTCTTTCGCCTTGGGAGGGTCGATCAATGTCGTCCAGCCCAATTCTCCTTCACCCAGAACCCATTCCGGCATCTCTCCGGACGCCAGTTCTAGCTTGAGGTCCCAGGCCAGCGGCTCGCGCAAGATGGCACTCATAAGACGGCAAAGGATGGCGTGGGTCTCGCGAGCGGGCAGCAGCGACAAAAGCTGCTTGCTTGCTGAGCGGACCGAGGCAAAGCTGAAATTTGCCCATTAGGTCCGGCATTGTTTCGCCAGCAAGAGTATCAAAGCCGAGCTGAACACCAGGGCTCCCCAGACGCCACTGCGCTTCTGGCGGAATCTCGATTTCGCGCCAAATGAATTCTTCAACCCGGGCCGGGATGTCCAGATGGTTGGAAATGACGCCGGCTACGAGCGGTGCCGATCGGCTAGACAAGGCAAGCTGACCTGCATGAGGCAGCAGCCGGGCCCGCCATTCCCGTTCATCAGCTGTGTTTTCCGCGGGCATGAGCCCAAAAAGCGCACCGACCAACACCGATATCGCATCGGTTGCTCTCTCCTCGAACCGCAAATGGTGGCGATAGTACTTCCAAATTCGCAGCAGCAGACTAATCAGAAAAGTCAAAAAGTTGGCCGAGCGTCCCAGTGCCGTCCCCGTGAATCACCCGTTCGGTGAACAAGAGGGGCAGCGGCGACGATGGGCCGTGCAGCCCCAGGAAATTGACAAACACTTCCAGCCGCTCGCCGACGGCCTTGACTTGCCTGATCTCCGCGATCTCGTCGGCGGGAAAACCAAGCATCGGGGCAGCGCGAAAACGCACCGCCTCCCGCGCGGGATCGTCTGTGGATCCGATTGGAGGAGCGTCACTAAAGCGCCGTTCGAGACGTGCTGCGAGCGAGAGGAACCCGCAAGCCGCGAGCTCCTTGAGGTCGTCGGGCGCGGTTAGAACTGTGTGATCGATCCGGTTCTCGCTGGCCATGTGTATTTGGCGTTGCTCTCCGTGCCACGGACCGAAAACCGGTGCAATATGTTGATGCCGGCGAAGGTCGCGAGGAAGGCGTCGAGCACCGCACCCAACAGGAACAATTCGCCCTCACCTCCGATCTTGCTGTCGACCACGGCCAACTCAATGTTACGCATCCGGATCGGCGCGCCGCGCACCACGTGATCCGTATCGGTGGTCACGAACCGG
>NZ_AUEZ01000126.1 GCF_000426245.1 Bradyrhizobium sp. Ai1a-2
GCCACTGCCTGAACGGACCGGTATCGCCCCGATACTAGGGCAATCCATCAAAACCGCCGGCGTCAACGTGCGGGGAAAATCGCGCTTACGTACGACCTGTCACCTATGTCTCGGGCCGCTCATCAAATACTTACGTAAAAATCCTAGTGCACCGAAAACCCTCTGTGTCTGCAAACGCATTGCCGCGAGGACGGTTGGAAAGCGTATTAGGCGCGTTGCCAGTGCCGCTTTGGGATAAAGGAAAGGCGCGGAACCGAAGCACCGCGCCCGATGCTGTCAAACAGCCCTACTGCGCAAATCCGGCGCCGCTGGCGGCCCCGCTTCCGATGCGATCGGCCGCCGGCGCTTCATGCCGAACGCTCCTCGCGCTTGCGGCGCATCGGATGCGACGCCAGGAACTCAATATCCTGCTCAATAGCGGTCTTGATCCGGTCGGCCGTGACGTCGGTGTATCTTCTTGCTGCAATCGGTCGACACGTGGGCCTTCCGATGAGACGCGATGATCTGGAGAACTTCTTTACAAATCCAATCGAGCAGAGAGAACTCGCGATCCCAACTGCAAACGTCTATCGCCAGTTTACGGAGCTTTCGGCTAACACAAGCCCGCCTCCGCTGCCTTCGCCATGATCGAAGTCCAGACGATATAAGCGGCAAGCGCGCGCGCCACCGGATAGCTATACGCGCCGCCCGCGCGTTGGGCAAAACGCCACGCGACCGTGCCCTAATTTCCGATCGCCTGGCGATGCAGTTGGCGGCCGAGCTGCGCGAGCAGACGACACATCGCTCGAAGGAAGAGCCGCTTTACGACGCATAGGGAAGGTATGCTGGCACAGTGTGCACGTGCCTTCCGACGCGCCTATGGTATCGTTGCGACATGGGTATGAGGGATGATCGGTTCTTTCTTGCACTTGTTGCCGCGGCCGCGGCCTTCACCGTCGCCGCCGTTTCAGCCCTCGTGCTTGTCCCTTGATCTGGCTCAACGAATGCCCGTCCATTCGCTCGCAGTTTGCCCTTTGGCAGGACATGCGAACGGGCACCCAACGATGCGTGACCGGAAAACAATACGTGACCGGCAGTGGATATTCCAAATGCTGGTCTTGAATGGGCTGGTCTGGGGGCTGGCTCTGATCGGACTGCTAACCATCGCCGAAATGATTTGGCTGTGAGACCGTCGCAACAGGCGGCCTTTTTCGTCAGAGCTGCGTAAACAGATGTCGCATCGCTCAGCCTGCACGAGGCTTAGCGAGCTAATTGCCGGCAACGCAGGAACGTGATCTTTCCGATGCCATCGAACTCCAAAATCGCATCCACGACGCCATGGCCTGTGAGATAGGAGATGGATGTGCCGGTGGCTGCCGGTCGAAGGTCGTCCAACTCAGATGCCGGATAGTCCTTGAGACGCTGCACCCAATAGGCCCGCAAGCCCTCCCTGTCGGCAATGGTTTTCACGTCGCCGCAGCCGCATTCAACGATGGCGTCGTCGGCGAAAAATTCCAGAATGCAGGCAAGGTCTCCGGCGCGGTAGGCATCAAGCCAGTCTACGGCGATGGCCATCGTGTCGATGCTCATGTCAGTCGACCATTTCCTCGCTGTGTGCGCTTACGCTAGAAGTGGGCCAATGAACGGTATCCGAACGTGCTGTTCAACCGCAGGCTCAGCTCAACAGGTAGAGGTCCGAGCTGCGCATCGCTCAAAGGAAAAGCCGCTGTACGAGGTTTAGCCCGGCGATGTCGGTTCAATTGACCTAGATCAATGGTCGTCCCTCGGTTGCGCCGACCATTGGCCGCGCGACCTCTTGCTGATTAGTAGCCCCCAGCCCCAGTCGGCTGAGAGGGAGCGCGCCCCGGCGTCGACCCCACGGTCGCGCCGGGGCACTCGCGTTGACGGGCACCCAACGATGCGTGACCGGAGAACGATGCATGGGCGGCAATGGACGCTGCATGCGCTGGTCTGGACGCTGGCCCTGATCGGCCTGCTAAGCATCGTCGCAATGACTGGGTGAGGCCGGCCGTTACGGACGGCCTTTTCGTCTATCTCCGGCCGCCTTAGTTCAACAGGAAGAAGCGCGCCCGCATTGTAGATGGGCGGTTGCTGGTTCGACTCCGGCAGCCGGCTCCAACTCTATGTCACGAGAAGTTTTCATTCTCGCGCGCGATCAGTTCCCCACCCCATTGCCGGCGGGTTCCATGTTGCCTAGTCTCCCGCCACGGGGAAAATGACCATGAAAGACATGCAGGCGCACTTGGAAAAGCTTCGAAATGAAGCCAGCGAGTGCGACTTAATCAGTAAGCTCGCGACTAATGCGACGAAGAAAGCACTGTTCGCCAAGCTGGCCGAGCATCACCGCGCCTTGGTTAAGGAAGTCGAACAGGCGATCTCGTCTTCCTCGACTAGCCCAAGCAATTGACTGCTTTTGCCAATAGTTGCGGATGACGCACAATCCGCGGTGCCGTGAGTAAGCAAATGCCCAGCGAAATGATGATCCGAAGGCTGCGGGTCCACTCCAAATTGAACGAGGATGACGCAGCAGCGCTCCGCTCCGTCTCCACTCACGTCAAAGAATTCCAGGAGGATACGGTCTTCGTTCGCGAGAGCGAATGGGCGACGCACTGCTGCGTGATCCTGAGCGGCTTTGCCTATCGGGCAAAGGTGACGGAGAATGGCAAACGACAGATCCTCTCGTTCCACCCTGCAGGGGATATGCCGGATCTGCAGGGTCTCTACCTCGATCGCATGGACCATGATCTGGTGACACTGTCGCGCGCACGTGTGGGGTTCATCGAGCATCGCTCGATCCAACACCTCATCGAAACACGGCCGTCGATCATGCAGGCGCTCTGGCGCGAAACGCTCGTCGACGCGGCTGTCTTCAGGGAGTGGATCGTAAGCCTCGGCACGAGAACGGCGGCGGGACGCATGGCCCATCTCATCGCGGAACTTCGCCAGCGGTTGACTGCGGTCGGGATTGAGGCCGACGACGAATTCGAATTTCCAATCACCCAATCGAAGCTCGCGGAGGCGCTGGGGCTCAGCCCGGTTCATGTCAACAGAGTGCTCCAGTCCCTTCGCGCCGAGGGCGTGCTCGACATCCAGAAGAACATGGTGAAACTTCGGGACATCGAAAAGCTCGTGGAGATCGGCGGCTTCAACGACACCTACCTGCATCAGCAATAAGCAGCCTTTAGGAACGGGCGGAAATTTTCGGCGTTTGCGGGAAATGGGCACTTATTACTACCACATCGTCGCATCCAAGCCCTTTCGTGACCCGAACGGCATGGAACTGCCAAATTCCGAAACCGCATGGGAGGAAGCTCTGCGGTTCGTGCGTGATATCGAGGGATCGCTGCAGCCTGATGAAAGCTGGTCACTCGATGTGATCGAAGATGGCAAAACAATTTTTCGCATAAGTATAGCGACGGAAGATTTGCGATCACGCATGCCACGAAAAAGGATATCGGGTTAGCGACCTTGCAGGTCGAGCTTGCCGAAGTGCCACTGGATCGCCGACGTTGCGGCATTGAAACGCAGCTCGGTCGGCCTAAGGACCGAGCTGCGGGGGGCAGCGCACACCCGGTTGGTGATCGTGTGTGCGCGCCATTCAAATTCGCACACGAAAGCTTTCGTTCCTGATGTGTCGGCGGTGCAAATATAAAAAGACTATCGTTTTTCAGCAGCGATGATGGTCCTCGTTGGCGACCCCTCTAGGTTAGCAGTCGTTGTTTCCCGCTTTTGCCTTCGCGCCTTGCGCTTCCTGCGAAGCGGTTGGCTGACCCTGCATCTGCCGCTGCGCGGCCTGTGAGGATGCAGCCACGTCACCCGACGCCCTGTTCATGGTGTCAGTCGGCGGATGTTCGTCGCGCGGATTTGCGGTGCCAGTGGTTTGGGCCGTATGGCCGGGAGTAGGTCCCGAGCCCGCGTCCTTGTTTGCCGTGTTGCACGGACCCGCCTGCGCGAGACCGGTGGCGAGTATCACGGCTGCGCAGCTCGCGAAGAAAATCGCTCTTACCTTCATGCCGAACTCCATCGGTTAGGGATCGCTGATTTAACTCTCGCTGGGATGCGCGCGTTCCTAGGTAGCGCATTGGCGTCAGTACCCGCACCTCTAGCACCATCGCTCGGTCAAGGGCGCTGACCTATGGGATCGGAGACTTTCTGTTCCAGTGACGTGCGTCACATCTACCAAGGAGCGAGCCTGGCTAATATTGCGGCCACACCGAACGTAAGGAGCAAAGCCATGTTGAGAGGCTGGCGGTTTGCGGTGTCCTTGACCCTCTGTTGCACGCTTGGATGGTCGACGGCGCATGCAACACCCAACGTGATCAAACCCGCAGGCGGAGCGGGTAAGTCTGGGTTGCTGAGAAAAGCCCCTGAACCGGCAAAGGGCGGCCTATTGCTCAAGAACGGAACACTCTATCTCGGGCGCCCGGTCAAGTACGAAGCGGGTATAGTGAGGGTTGAAGTAAGCGAAATTGCTGTCGGCAAGTGGTTCACCACGGCGGCCAGCGCGCTGTTCGGCGGGGCGTTCAGCACGGCAATCGTCGCACGGTTGCACCAAGTATTTTGCTTAATCTTGAGCTGCGACGACGACGATAAAAAGAAGTCGTGAAGGGAATAGCACTATCCGCGGCTTTTCATTCGCCGATCAAAGGCGCCCTATGGCGGCGCGTCACTGAGTGCGAGCGCCGTGAACTGCTCGTGCAAGCTCGTCTTTGCAGGTGTCGCTTAGGCTGGCGACGGCGGACTTTAAGCAAGCGCCGAATTCTCCGCCTTTACCGTCGACGCTCGCGCACCGCTGCTTGATGTGCTCGCTGCAGTCATTGTCAGCCTCGTGAACCTCGGCGAATTTGGACAGCGTCACCAGGCATGGGAGTGAAACATCGTGGATGTGCTCTCTCATGCAAGCCAAGAGGCGGCCCTCTCCCGGTTCAACACCGGGGCACAGCTTTTTAAGGTCGGCTACGCAATGTCCCACCTCTAACCCCTTTTGCGCGGTCGCACTCGACGTCCACAACGTCAAGATGGCGCCAATCATCAGGATGATCTTTCTGAGCATGGTCAAGACTCCTACGGCGAGGGAACCTCTAGGCCGACGCTCTCCGACCGGTTTCGACGTCTATTGATCTGGATCAACCCGGCGTAGATCCTACGAACGCGCCGGGGCTTCTATTTTTCAGCTCTTGCGCGGGCTGGCGCGCTTGATGGCGCGGGCAATGAACGCCTGCCGAGATCGGACTTCGCGGAAACCTCAAGCGCAACTAGAAGATGTCACCATGGAAACGCAGGGTGCTGGTGAGGCGCGCAGCAAAAGCACGTTGGAGCAAACGCAAATGAGCCGCGGCGGAAATTGCAAAAGACAAAGAACAGAACGACAAGATTACTGATGAAGCAGAATTAGTGACAGAAGCAACTCCCGCGGATCATGTGAGCAAAGTTCGGAAAATTGTGATCGGTCGCGGGTCGACCGTTATGCTTTATCGCTAACTGCGTGAGCTTCGTCGATCACCGCTAGTAGCTCTCCAGCCCTAGTTCGGTGGAGCGAATCGGTGGAGCGAACGAGCCCCGGCGTTATCGATCCCAAGGTCACGCCGGGGTTTTAATTTTCGGTAGCTCCACGTCAGCGCTGGCGCGGACTGACACGCTTGATCGCCCGGGCAATGAACGCCTGCCGAGCCGCCGCAACGTCGATTCCACGGGCCCATACCTGCACCGTTTGCCGTGGCAGGCTGCCCGTTGGTAGGCAACGACCTTCTCGACGGCCCTGCCCCGCCCCTTCCATGACGGTCAACGCCGATCGATGATCCGAATACTTGGTCGCAGAGAGTCGCGACGTTCAAATCCATCTTCGAGGCACTCCGGAAGCGCGGAGGCGAAGGCAGAAGCCTGGTCCGTCCGCATGGAGGGCTACGCTCGGCCGGCCCAGCCTCTTGGCAGGCGTTGGAGCCGAGTATCCCCATGTTGACCTCGGCTCCAATTCCAATGCGTTCAGCTTTCGGGCGACGCCTCTGGCGACGACCACTGCGCAACTCCGTACCGTGCCTTCAGCCAGCCCCGAGCGTCAGCGGAAGCTGCCGCGGCCCTCGGATCGGTCCGGTCGACCATTCGACGGCCGCGCCTGGCGCCAAGGCAAAGTCAGGAAATTTGCCGAGCCACTCTTCGAGCGCGACCCGCATTTCCATGCGCGCCAGGGTCGCACCGATGCAGCGATGGATGCCGAGGCCGAACGCGGCATGGGGATTTTCGGCACGGTCGATGACGACGCGCTCGGCATCGGGAAAGATTTCCGGGTCACGGTTGGCGGCGCCGAACGGCAAGAGCACCATCTCGCCCACCTTGAGCGGACAGCCGGCGAGCTCGGTCTCCTTGACAATCTCGCGTCCCGCCGTCACGGGCGCGTAGGCGCGCAGGAACTCCTCGACCGCGGTTGGAATGATCTGCGGCTCGGCCGCCAGGCGCTTTCGATCGTCGGGATGGGTTGCGAGGTGCCACAGGCTGACGCCGATGGCGCTCCAGGTCGTATCGACGCCGGCGAACAACAGAAGCCGCAGCGTGCCGTTGATGTGCTCCTTGCTCAAGGGCTCCCCGTCGATGCGCGCGTGGAGCAGATAGCTGATGAGATCGTCGCCACGCGCGCCCCGACGCCTGGCGATTTCCTCGTCAAAGAACGCGCTTACCTCGGCGACGACCCGCTGGACGATCGAGACGTCGGTCATGGAGTGTTCGAAGGAGTCACGAACCCACTTCCGGAACTGGTCGCCGGCATCTTCGGAGATGCCGAGCATGTGGGCGATGAGACGCGCCGGGATCTCCTGCGCATAGTCGACGGCGCCGTCGCAAGCGCTCCTGCCGGAAAGCGGCTCGAGGAGCTCGCGACACAGCGCCCGCGCCCGCGGCTCGAGCCTCTGAATGGCGGCCGGCGTGAACGGCGGCAGCAGGATCTTTCGCTCTGCGCGATGGGACGGCGGATCGGAGGTGATCGGCGGCGATTTCAACGGTGGACGTTTGCCCTCGCGGACGAAAATGCGGCGCGATGAAAAATGCTCGGGGTCATAGGCGATCGCGCGGATGTCCTCATAGCGCGACGGAAGGTAGACGCCCAGGAAGCGATCGGTGTGAGCAATGGGCACTCTTGCCTGAGCTCACGCCAGATCGGATAGGGATCTTCGATCCAGCGGGAATCGAGAAGGTCGAAATCGCTGGTCCAATCGGCAACGGGGGCGCGCTCGCTCATGCCTGTTCTCCTGCTTCCACGATGTCGATGGCGAGTTCGGGACAATTGGCCGCGGCCAGATAGACCTTGTTGGCGAGATCAGGCGGAACGGCGCCGCCACGCAGCTCCTGTGTTTCACCTGAGGCGTCGACCTCGAACAGCTCAGGCGCGATGGCCACGCAACGCGCGTGACCCTGACAGCGTTTTCGGTTGATGCGCACTGTCAAATCAGCAGGGCCGGCAAAAGGCTTAGGCAGGACATTCAAGGTTCCACTCCCTTGTTCAGCATCGGAGTGGGCAACGTGTGCGAGCGAGCGTTACGCTACGGTTTCACCAGGGCAAATCGGGCTACGTCTGTAACAACCGACGGGCGGGGCGAGCAGATCTGGATCCATCAGACGGCCTCGCTCGACATCCGCCGGAGGAAGGAACGCCGATCGACGCGCTCGAGCGCGTGCACCCCCTCCAATAACGATAGCAGCGCCGGCGCAGGCCTGCGGTCAACCAGTTATCTTTTCATCGTGCCGCCGGTCAGATTGCTGGCCCCGCTATGGTTGCCTGATGGCTATGGAGCTGCCTTACCGTCGTAATCGCCGCAAAAGTCGCGACCAAAATAAATGCGATTGAAAAAGCGAACAAAACAAAGCGTGGCGTCATTGAATGGGCTCCCCTTCGGGATACCCCCCGCTCCAAATCTAACTTGAATTTCGAGGCATTCAAGGCGAGCGCGGGCGGTCCACTTGGAACGCCGCAGACTGAGGGGCCACGCCTGCCGCGAAAGACCGAGCGTCGGCCTCTGCTTGGCCGATGCCCTGAGGCCAGCCGTGCTCCAGTGGGGCGATGGAGTTGTCAGTGCGATTTGTGACGACGCCTTACGAGACGATAGACGCCATACCCGACGGCAATAAGAGCAAGAGGAAGTCCAGCGCCAGCGACAGGTCCCGGAGCGCCATGGATGCTACCGGGAGCGCCATAGTCGCCACCAGGAGCGCCATGAACGCCATCGTTCCCATTGGCAGGGCTGCCATCTCCGTGGAGGACGTAACCGGTGGTGGTCACTGCCCCTAACACAGCTAGTCCGCAAACAGCGTTCTTGAGAGACAAAAGGCGTGTGAATTTCGTCCAAGACGTCCAAAACATGATTATTAATCTCCTCGGCCCGCGATTTTATTAATTGATTAACATTGCGTGATAATAATAGCAATATTAAATCCGTTATGCAGCCGCGATATTGCAAAGCAACGCAGCCTCAAATTGATCGGTGGCTGAGCGCTCGGCTCCATAATGGAGCTGACGAGCCAAATGCCGTCGTCGACTTCCTTGAAGCCGAGCACGCTCATGGCGCGTCGGTCTTCCTGGCAGCAATGATGCGCTCCACTTCCGACACGAGCAGGCTCAGGTAGTCGGCCAAATTTGCGAACAACTTCCGTTTATCCGCATCTGTCGCAAGGTCGCGCATCAGAGCGCACTCTGCGGCATGAGCTCGGAGCTTTTCCAGATGAGCCTGTATGTCTTCCAATCGCCTGCCCTCTCAACAGACGCCCCGATGGTGATCAGCGGCCGCCAACCACACGATACATACGTCGGGAAAACATGGCAAAATCGGAAGCCGCCCAGGGAGCGTAGATCGCACGTCTATATCCCAAAAGCATCAACGACCCTGAGCGAGTTCGTATCCCGCAGCAGCCGGGTCGTCTTCTCGCAACTCAAGTTTTTACAATGGGCGTTCAGCGCTTTGGTAGAAGCGATCGAGGTGCGGCCAGATTTGCCCCTCTACGAGCTCAGCTGCGCGCAGCTCCATTAGCGATGCGATCGGTCTGCTGCTATGGGAACCAGCGTCGGCAACGAGTTTTCGAAGCGCAAGCAAATCCGACATCTTTCGTGCGAGCATGTTGTTATCAGACACCAGTTGCTCGCAAAGCTCTTTGGCTGTGCATCTTGAAGTGCGCATAGCAAGCCGCCCTCCTGTTCGAGAACAACGCAGGCTGACAGTATCGGGAATAACAGGCAATCAACTGTGTTGTATCTGGAGAAAAAGAACGAGCTTTGCTGCAAATCGTGAACAGCGCTCTCTCTCGCACGGTGAGCCTGCTCTTTCGCGTAACGTTGGCAACCGGCATTGTCGCCATGACCATTCACCGAATACATCTGAAGACGAGCTTGGCGGAGCCCCTGAGTGCAACCAAAGGCGTTGTGGGACGTCGAAACTCGGGCCTTTATTGCGAGAACGAAGATTGCAGAGAATTCATCTCATTGGCGGTCGGCAGATCCCCGCGAGGAGACAAAATAGAGGTGGTTGCTGACCCGCCCGGAAGTCAGCAGCTTTTCATCTGTCCAACGTGCTCGCATCGGCAGCGGCGGTTTCTGCACGAACTTGTCTATGTCCGTCTAACGAGAGCGAACAGGCGCCGGCCTCCGAGGACTCGGGTCGGATAGCAAGCATCGGGGTTCGTCCACACCACGATGCATGAACCGCAGCCCGGTTCGCATCTGCGCGAAAAGAAACGGCCCCAAGCACGGGGGCAAGGGCTGGGACCGTTTCTCTCGCGACGTGACAGGCGGCTGTCACACCACTGTCCAATATCGCAATCCCTAAAGGGTTCGATACCGGGACAGCATTCTCTCGACGCTGCGTGCATACGGCCGCACACATGCCTCGCCGAATATCATGGCGCCTTCTCTTAGAACCTCAGTCGTGCTTGCGGCGGCGCTTCATGAGCCAATAGACGCCATAGCCGATGGCGAGTATCGGAAGACCCGCGCCGGCAATTGGCCCGGGGGCTCCGCTGACATGACCAGAGTAATCTCCTTCCGTGTGCTCGCGACCGCCGGAGGCATTCGCGGGCGGGACAATCATCAGAACAAGGGCAAGGGCAAAAAACGCGGCGGAAATCCTAGATGCAATTTTCATCAGATTCCTCCTGCATTCTGACCAAGCATAACAGAATAATGACAATAAATTCCGAGTTTAAATAGTAAATAGTTTAATTTATTAAAAATTTTTCGTGATGGCCTTTCCGCGTCGCTTGCTCTGCCTGGCTTCGATTGTCGCCGCAGACACGTTTGCCGGCTGATTTTCTCACTCGCCCTCAGGTTTCATTTCGCACGAAACTCGCTGGCGGCTGTGCCGAACCGATCTCGTTTTCCTCCGGAGCGCGCCCAACTACACGAACCTATCCCCCAGGAGGACGTCAAATGAAGTCCGTTGCAGTTGCCCTGACCACTCTGGCGATGCTGTCGATGACATTCGTGCCGGCTGACGCCGCTTCCAAGCGCCACCACCGCGCCCACCAAGCGAAAAATTACGGTAACCCGAACGGCTCGGCCGGTGGCCCGACCTCGCTGAGCGGTACCGGATCGTCTCAGTACGGAGGTTCAAGCCCGGGCACCGCAGGCAAGAACTGATCCGACGGAGAGGATCTTCTCTTGGTCCATGGCGCGGCGGCGATGTGTGGATTGGCTGGCCGTTATCAGGACGCGCTGCAAGCACGCGCCGCCGAAGCCGAATTCCCCGCGGATTGTGGCCTGATCTTGTCCGTCACGTGACGGACTGTGTCAGGCGACACGGTCTTCGCATCGCACGAAACCATTTTCCACCTCCGACGAAAACGTCCTGAAACAAAGTGCGAGCTATTTACGTTTCTAAACGAAAGACAGGGACGGCTAACATGCAGTTCATATTGGACCTGTTCTGGGAACAGTCGTGCAGCAGATATCTCGCCTCCTTGGCACAACAGGAGGTGCAGCAATGATCGAGACCTCTGCAGCAATCCTCGCGCTGGTGAGCGTGGGAATTTTTTTGGCGCACGCGCTCGACGCTTATCGGACCGGCTAGCGCAAATCCGATCTCGTTGGATGCGTTCCAGCAATATTGAGCAGGCGCTGCGTTTTGCAGCGCTGCTGCTGTTATGTGACAGGCCTCGTTGAGACACGCTGGCCTAAATTTCCGCAGCCTCCGGAAACGTTTGCGGCCTTGCGCGTTCTTTGCAAGGAGCCAACATGGAGGAGCGCGGATGCGAAGCTCAATTCCCGCACTATTCATCGCGTTGGGACGCGTGATCGCGCTGCCGGCAGTGGCGCAACAGATGACGCCCGGCAACCAGCGGATGCAGGAAGACGCCAACAAGGGCGTCAAGACCCGCAACTCCGGCGAGTCAGGCTATGTGGCCAGCCAGGAGAAGCAGGGAGCCGGCGCGCGTGTTCCCGGTCAGTCCGACAAGAGCCAGACCACAGGCTCCAATGGTGGAACCGCCAATACGCCATCAGGCGGAAAAAGCCGATAGCGCGGCCAATCAGCGAGACCTCCGATAACGACCTGATCGCGCCAGGAGATCCGAATGACCACCGCGGCAAAACTCCTCGCGCAAAAGCAGCAATTGCTGGAGCGCTTGCAGGAGGATCCCGGCCCGAACGAACGCTCCGAGATCGAGCGGCTGCTCGAGCAGATCGACACTGCGTTGAATCTGCTTGATGAAGACGGTTCCGGCGAAGGGCCCGACTAGGTCGTGTGGACAATTACCTTAGCCAGAGCAGTGTTGCGGCGATAGCGACGACGGCGAAGTAATTTCGTGCCGTTTTTTCGTAGCGCGTAGCAACGCGCCTGAAACGCTTCAGTTTCGAGAAGCAGCATTCGATCAGATGACGCTCGGCATAGAGGGGTTTGTTGAGCGGATATTTGATTGCCCGTGAGGGATTGTTCGGAATGACGGCTTGAGCGCCTTTTGCGGCGATCGCGGATCGCAACGCATCGGAATCGTAGGCCGCATCGCCCATCACGACCTCCGCTGGGAGCCCCTCGATGAGCGGCTGGGCCTGAGGCGCATCGCCGGCTTGACCTGCCGTTAGGAAGAAGCGGAC
>NZ_AUEZ01000127.1 GCF_000426245.1 Bradyrhizobium sp. Ai1a-2
GATCAGATATTCGAAGTCCGGATCATCGGACATCGCCTCGAAGATCCGCCACCAAACGCCCTTGATGCTCCATCGACTGAAGCGCCGAAATACGCTGTTCCAATCCCCGAACACTTCCGGAAGGTCGCGCCACGGAGAACCCGTACGCACGATCCACAATACGCCTTCAACAAACATCCGATTGTCGCGCCCGGTCGAGCCCTTCTGGTCGGGACGACCTATGATCAGCGGCGCCATCCGCTCCCACGCCGCGTCGCTCAAAACCAAACGATCCATCACACCCAAGGCCGCCTCCCCAAAAGCAGCCTTGAATCTGATTTGCTACTAAAAGGGAATCCTTAGAGTCCACACCGCCTAGAGGCCGCAATCGCACGGGGCGTCACGTTTGTTGGGAATTGCCTCAAAGCTGGCAAATCGGCCTTTGTTGGTGGCGCGACTCTGGCGAGACTACAGTTCGCCGTCTCCGCAGGAAAGCTCCCGTAAGCCGCTTGCTAGAACCTCCAGTACGATCAGCAGTCAGGGCGTCCCGAACAACAAAGTTGAGTGGAGCGTGCGAAGCTTCTCCGAATTCCGCTCAATAAGCCGTCCGCAACATTGGCGTGAGCGGCGGCGAAGAGCCGTGTTGTATCTCACCAATGACCCTGAAGCCGTGACGTTGGTAAAAGGGAATGTTTTCTGGATTCGAACTTTCGAGGTAGGCGGCGATGCCCTCCTCATCACATCGTTGAAGAGCGTATTTCATCAGCAATGTGCCAAGCCCTTGTCCGACCCAGTTCGGATCGGCGGCAATGAGAGGCAGATACCAGTGTGGCTCGGGGGGATGATGTTCGGCCATTCCCTGCCGTAGGTGCGCCATATCTTCGATGATTTCCGGTCGCAGGGACTGCGCCATGATTGCGTCCAGCGTCTCCTCATCTTGCTGCACGCCAGGAGGCAGCCACAGGGCCGCGGCGCGAATCCCTCCCGTGACGTATGCTGTCCCATGCTCGAATGCTCGTCCGCCACAGGCGTTAATGTACTGAGGCATGCTCCTAAGATATTGACTTGGGTCAGGCCAACTCCAACGCGTCAACGGATCGGCCGCAAAGCCGAGCACAATTGTCCAGACGGTGCTTGCCCGAATGTTTGCGTGCGCAGATTTGATGTTCGGCTCCGCTGTCATGATGTCGTTTCCGAGTCTCGATTTGGGCGTCAGAGGTACAAGGGTAGAACACAGGACAGATGCCTCTGAACGAGAGCAGAAGGGATGCACCGACGGAGGTTTCGTCGGATACATTTGGTTTCCGTCCGCACTTTCCTCCTGCCTTAGAAGGCTGCCGTCGACGGCGGCTTCGCGACGAAGGCTCCTCAGTGAGTGATCCTTGGCCTGGATCTTCCTGGCGAGCTTCTGTGCTTCCTGGGTCTGGGAACGTCATCTGGAGCCTGTTCTTCCTAAAGGAAGCTCGACTTTCTCGGCGTCGACACCGTTCGGCAGCCTGCAACAGCCCTCGAAAGAAACGACGCAAGGACGTTTTCGAGTTTGCAAGTGCGAAGAAGTCACGGTGCGCGCTCGACAATTGCCTCCACTGGCCCGCAGCCAAGAGCGTTCGCCGCATCTCCTGCACCTCGGTGATTACGTGCACCGGCGGCTCTCGATGTCTCGGCGATCGCCGTGTCAAGCTGGGCAATCAGACAGATGCGCTTGAACTTCCTTGAAAGTCCCGAAAGACCTACGATGCGTGATCTGTTCCAAAACCGACAGAACACGCGCGCCACGTCTTCCAAACTCGACGGTAAGACTTAGGCTGGCTCAGGAGGTCATAGTTTGCCCTCGCTCTGTTGGGCTGATCCGGCTGTCGCCTGATCGGCATTGCTGCCAGAGCTCGCGCGCGCCTCATGCTCACGAACGAATGAGTTATAGCGCGCGGGGTTAACGGCCTTCAGGCGGTTCAACGCGGGCTCAGCCTCCAGGTCGGCGGCCGGGCCGCAACACACTTTTTTCTTATTCACCTTGCCTTCCATCTTTTCGAGCTCCGCTATTGCGTTTCGTCAGGGGTGCCTTTTTAAGTTCCATAGTGGCTCGGGAAAGGGGGTCGAACTGTTCGACTAAGCCAACCTCTTTGATCATCTCCTTATCTTCCCTGCGAAAATGCGTTTCAATGTCCTGAGTCACTGCCCCCCTGAGTGGCGCAAAGAAGGGAAAAGCGAACCATGAGAACCAATTAAGGTTTGACATTGATATCCTCGACAATCGGGAGGGTGACTTCTCCCGCAGCCAAGTTCCAGCAATTGACGTGCCAATCGACGGGTGTCGATGACCACGCCAAGGACGAATATATCGCACCCATTGGGCCGACGAACTGAGCGCGCCCCTCGGAATCTTGATTGTTTTGGTGAAGCCCTTGAGGTGCTTAGGTGTCTGGATGCGACACCTCTTGGAGGCCGCGGAGTCCCGAAGAGCTTGCGGCAAAGCGTCCGGATCGGGTGGCTTGAAAGCGCGGGTTCGCGAGCGGCTCGGCGGCCAGCCCCGGCGTTACACGATCTGCTCGGGTGAAGCGCTCTTGAGCACGCGCCGGCGCCTCCTGCCTGGATCCAGATACTGGAGAAGCTTATACCCCATCCAGATATAGCCGCGACTGCCGTTCCGCTCGCGACTGCAGACCGGGCCGAAGCTGTTCTGTCGGATTTCACGCAGCGCCGATTGTCGGCCTTGAGACAATTCGCGCAACGTGACGCGACACACGATTCAAGCCTCTTGAAGATACTTGTATCAAGCGCTTGCAGAAGCGCCGCAATTCAGTTCGGCACGCTGTTTGCTTCATTGAAGGCAGCATCACCAAGCAACCGGTGATGTAGGTACCCAGCCCTTGATGCTCTGCGTTGGGCCACCTCTTGTACTCTCTGAGCGCAACCGGCATGAAATGGCATGTTAGGGCGGGTGCCACCGCGATCGCATTCGCTCACTTAGGAGCATCCGCTGCGCCCCCTATAACATGCGGCAATCAGATTTCGATCGTGAGGAGTAGCTCTATGAGTGAAACGGACGCTTCTTCGAAGGCCTGGTTCTCGACTCCCGAATGGCTCGGATCACTCAGGGAGATGCCAAGCAAGCTATTCGTATCGACATCAAAGGACGCCTTGAGATTTTCGGCTTCGTGTCTGCAGGACCAGGCCACTTACCTCAAGGATCTTGCCGACTGCACAACTCCTTTGGAAGCGTTGAAGTGCCAATTGGATTTTGCGCAGCAATCGTGGTCGAGATCGTTCAGCCAAGGGTCGAAGATACTTGAGGGCCTCAACACACATTCGTCATTGAGTAATAGATAACCCACGCGCGACAGGAGGTCCGCACTTGTCGCCTAGAGAGTCGCAATTGACTTGAGCTTCTGCCACCAACGGACCTCCGAACGGGGGTCGCCGGTATCCTCGGCAGCAAGCAGGCGGCTCCGGCCCGCAAGTTCCTCCGAAGCCGCGGCGCCGGAGCCGTCTCCTTCTCTTGGTCGCACGAAAGCACGGCAACTCGCCGCCTCAAGCCGACGTAAATCCCGCAAAGCCATATGACGAATGCAGAGCGGGAGACAAACAGGAGGACACATGAGCGGGCAACCATTCCCTTACGAAGATACGAGTTTCCCTTCCCTGCCAAACAGGACGGAAGATTTCAGCGCGGACTGACATACCTTCTGGCATCTGCATTTCAGCGAGGATTTTCAGCTCGCACTGATCGCGTGAACTGTCGCTCAATGCGCCCGAATCACGCTCAACCATTCTCAGTGCGTAAGCGCGCATTTTGCTGCACAGGCTGCGCGCGCGGCTGGCCGCGGTGTCGCGTGACGCCGGGCCGCAGCGGGATCATCGGAACGGCTTGATTGATCCTGAGCGTTCGACCGTCAGCCGCTGTCGTTGTCAGCTGGCAGGTTTTTTTGAGCGGTGCAGTTGAACGGCAACAGATCTTCGATATCGGCGTCTGGCGCGCGCTGGGGCAATTCGGTGAGCGCGTGACGTAGCCATGCATAGGGCTGGCCATCCCCGTTCTGAAGTTGTCGCTTGGCCACCCACTTGCGCAGCAGGTTCGCGTTCACGCCGTGTTGCAACGCCAGCCCCGCCAGCGACACGCCAGGCTGCAGACAGGCCTCGACCAGCCGCTGTTTGCTGGCCGGATCATAGCGACGCCGGCCATTGCGCAACACGCCGACCGTCTCAAGTCTCAAAGGTTCTTCTGGAGTGATCATCGATGGTGTCCACCTCGCTCATGGTGGACACCTCATCCCATCCCCGCGCTCAACTGCATAGGTGCGTAGAAAGGAGCGCTTACGAATGTTTTGCGACATGACGCAACATCGACGGAAATGCGTCGTAATCGCGCGCTAGTCTCTTGATTTCACTCAACGACGTTCCGGACTGAGCAGCGCCGCGATCAACATGATGGAATCGATACGCACGAACCTGAGTTCGCCGAGAGTCCCCTCACCCAAATTCGAGTCTTGCGCGAATTCCGTCTCTCCGCGCAAACGATACGAGACGGAACTGAATCTGCCGCGAGATCATCTCAATCAATGGCCATCACCGCCGCCTGTCGTTCAGCGCTCACCCAAATTTGAATAACACCCCATATCCCCCGCGCGGATAGCTCCATTCGATGTCGCCGCTGGGCTCTCCGATGACGCGGCAGGTGCCGCACTCAATGCATCCGTCGACGGTGATCTCGACTTGGCCCTTGTCACTGAGCTCATAGCAGCGCGCGGGGCACGCTTTCAAAAGGGCAAGCAGCTGCGGCGATGGCTTAGCGTGCGTGCGCACCTTGATGTGGGGCCGGCCGACGTCAACGAGATAGCGGTTATAGAACAGCTTATCCTCGACGCGCACTGAGCGCTCTATAGTCATGTTTGAGCTCCTTGATTCGGCTTCGACTTTGGCTGATCAGCGCCAGGCGCGGGCGAAGCGGAATGCATCCCCGAACAGACCTGTCCATGACCGGGCATTAACAAAGGACTTCAGCGTCACGTTCTCTTTCGTGGTCTTCGGCGTGCCGTCGACGCGCACAAAGTTCTGCATGGCCCTGGAGACCAGCTGCGGATAGGTGAGAAAGAAGTTTTGCGAATTGGTGTGCATCAGCGTCGGCATATCCTTGTATTTCTTCAGATCCTTGATCACGAAGGAGTCATCAAGCATCTTCTTGTAGAGCGTGAGATTCTGAGCGCTCATGGGAGCCCCGCGCGATTTCACCCTGGAAATCGCTTCGGCCGCGATGCGGCCAGAGGTCATCGCGAGGTTAGAGCCCTCACGATGAATGGCGTTGTTGAGCTGCGCCGCATCGCCCACCACCACCCAGCCCTCGCCATAAAGCTGCGGGATCGCCTTGTAGCCGCCCTCCGGTATCAGGTGCGCGGAATATTCCTTCACCTCGGAGCCCTCGATCAGCCGGGCCACAGATGGATGCCGCTTGAAGCGATCGAGCAGCCCATATGGTGTCTCGCCCGTGCGCTGGAAGTCGGCGACGAGACAGCCGATGCCGAGCGAGATGCACTCCTTGTTAGCATAGATGAAGCCCATACCGGTCATGCCGCGGGAAATGGTGCCAGCCGCCTCGATCACGACACCCTCGTCACCTCTGAGATTGAAACGGGCCTCGATGGTCTCGCGTGGCAAGAAGTGCATTTCCTTGACCGCGAGTGCCACCTTGTCGGGCTTAGGCCGCTCGCGCAGACGCGCACGCGTGCCGAGCAGGCCGTTAACGCCTTCGGCCAGCACCACGACGTCGGCACCGATCTCGCCATCGCGCCGATCCGTGCGCACCCCGATGACTTTGCCATAGCCATTCTGCACGAGCTCGGTGACGGTGGTCTCGCACAGCACGGTCGCCCCGGCCTCGCGTACCTTCGAGGAAAACCATTTGTCGAACTGAGCGCGGATGATGGTATAGCGGTTCGGCCGCTCTTCATTGAAGTCCTCGGAGCGGTAATGCAGGCCGACATGGGAGCGATCATCCATCATCCAGAACCGCTGCTCGACCAGATGGCGTTCGAGCGGCGCCTCCTCGCGGAAATCCGGGATCAGCTTTTCCAGCATGTCGGCATAGAGGATCGCGCCCTGCACGTTCTTCGATCCTGAATATTCACCGCGCTCGAGCTGCAGCACGTTCATGCCGCGCTTAGCCATGATCAGCGCCGCGGCATTGCCCGCCATACCGGCACCGACCACGATGGCGTCGAATCGTTCTTCGATCATGAGCCTCTCCTTTCACTGTGCGCTAGCTCGCTTGGGATCGCGCGAGTGCGGCGACAGCCGCGCACGAAATGCGGCCGTCAGCGTCGGCAGCAACAGGATCGCATCGGTCACGATGCCGATATGCGCGAAGTCGAAAATCGGCGCATTCTTGTCCGTATTGATGGCGACGATCAGGTCCGCGCCCTCGACGCCGACCCGATGCTGGATCGCACCGGAAACGCCTGCGGCGATGTAGAGTTTTGGCCGGATCGTCTTTCCGGTTTGTCCGATCTGCCGGTCGGAGGTGACCCAGCCCTTCTGCACCAGTGGCCGCGAGCAGCCATATTCGGCCCCAATCACAGCGGCGAGCTGGCGCACCAGCTGAAAATTCTCTGGCGATCCCAGACCCAGGCCGCCGGCAACGACGAGATCGGCGTAAGCGAGATTGGATTTTTCCGAATCGCGGTCCGGGATGAACGACAGCACCTTGGTGACGATATCGTCTTCGAAGAGAGCAAGCGGATGGGTGATGATACGGGCGGCATCGCGTGCGACGCGCTCGGGCATCGGCATGACGCGTGGGCGCACGGTTGCCATCTGCGGTCGGTAGTTCAAGGTGTAGATCGTACAAAGAAGCGAGCCACCAAAGGTCGGACGCGTGGCCGCAAGCGAGCCATCCGCATCGACATCGAGCTCGGTGCAGTCGGCGGTGAGACCCGTGAGGAGTGTAGTCGCCACCGAGCCCGCGAGGTCGCGGCCCAGCGTGGTCGCGCCGAGCAGCAGGATCTCGGGTTTATAGATGTTGACGAGATCCGTCATCGCCTTGGTGTAGGACTCGTTGCGGTACTCCGACAGCACATCGTCGGCCACGAGATAGACAAGGTCAGCGCCGTAGCAGAAGGATTCGACCGCGGCGGTGCGGGTGGTCTCGCCTTCCGGGCCGATTACAACCGCGGCGAGATCGACCTTCAGCTTATCGGCGAGCTTGCGGCCCGCACCCATGAGTTCCCAGGAGACGGGATGCACCTGACCGCGTTCCTGTTCGATGAAGACCCAGATATGCTTGTAGGCCTTGAAGCGCTCCGGCAATTCTTTCTTGGCTGCTGCGCGCCCGCCTGCGGCTGAAGCGGGAGCTTTGATGACGTTGCTCATAATTTGAACTCCCTCAGAACCTGCACGCTAGCGCCAGAAGATCGGTTTGTGGCTTGGGCTGCCGCTTGAAGATGGTTTTGATCAGCGCCTCGCCCAGCTGCTCGGCGGCTTTCACCGGCGCCGCCTTCGCGGCGCGAGGCGATGGTGCAAAGACGTGCTTGACGATCGTCAGCGAGCCGCGCAGCCCGCATTTGGAGGTCCCCTGGACGCCGGCTTTCAGCGTGCTCCATTTCAGGACCAACGCCCGCGCCGCGCACAGGATGTAGGCCATGACACCGCGGCGAACATGGATGGTCGTGTCCAGCATGGTCATCCGACAGCTCTGTGTGCAACGCCTGCACGCCGCCTTCAGCATCGATGGCCCGCTGACAGGTAAGCATGATATCGGGCGCGACAAACACCTCACCGATCTTCCGGATCGAGGTCGTGAGCGCGTAAGTCGTGGCCAACGTGTCGGCGCCGTCAAGGAAGTGTTCGGTGAGCAGCATCGCAGGGTCTGCGCCGAATGTGAGCGGTTTGCGTAAGGACTCCTCGGCCGACGCTCGCCCCATCGTGAGACGGTGATCTCGCCGCCTAGCTTGTCACGAAATTCGAGCGGGGCATCCAGCGCGAACAGCTTGTTGGCATTGATGATGAACGGTAGACCCTGACACATGATGGTTCTGGTTACGCCGTGCACGCGGATCTGAACGGAATCAGGGACCTGCTTGACCCGGACGACACTGTGTACACCTTCTCCAGAGGTAGTGTGGATACGCGACTTACCCATTGGCGGCCATCTCCCGGTCATCCCCAGCCCTAATGGCGTCAAACGCAATTTCGGACGGCATCACCGCAACCGTGACCCACAATATGAGGCTGGCGCGAGCGGTAAGCAGTAACGGCAACATCATTGGTCTTGCTCCCACTGACATCTCGGAAGGCGGCACTTCGCGCTGGTCGGCGTCAATAACGGACTTGGCCGGAGAACAGCAAGTGTTGTACCAGTTGCGGCGCGCTCGAAGATCCGGCGTCAAGCCAATGGCTTGAGAGGAATTGATAAAGATGATCGGTAACATCGCCGACAGTACGATTCCGACATGGTCAAGAATGCGACAACGCCGCTTTACGTGTTGCTGCACAGAGTTGATCTGAATGAACAGGAAGACGGCGCGACGTGCCGCAATGTCGTGCGTTGGGCAAACCGCGCTGAAATGATCCACTAGGTTACTTCAACACACTCAATGGCACGAAGGGCGCTGGCTTCTTGGGTTCCGCAACCGCATCCTTCAAAACCTTGAACACCCGCTGCTCGATCGGTGATGACGTGACGAAATCGGCATAGGCCTTCTGCAGTACCGCCTTGCACCGCGCCGTGACCTCCGCCTCCGCGGCGCCGGCAAATTGTTCCTTGGCGAGATATTGCCCCATGCGCCTTAGGATATGCAGGCGCGCGACGTTGACGATCTTGGGGTCGTAGTCAACACCGAGGAGGGCAAAAAAATCCTCCGCCGAGCAGGCCTTATTGAGCCGGTAGAGGATGCCGGCAGCCGGTTGTGTATCGCTCATCGAAAATCTCCTTCGGTTAGGCCGCCGGCCTCTAGTTGGGACTCGAGATAGGCTGGTCGTCTCACGGTAGGCCCGCCGGGGCAGACGGCGCTGCATGTGGCCCAATCGGGCGTCCAGTTCGAGCAGGACGGCGATGCGCGCCGCGTGACAGGCACACACAAGCAATGTCGTCGCGGATCAGTGCGAGCAGCGACGGCTGTCCCCGCGCGGAAGTTACTCCAATGGGGCGAGCGCTAAAAATGCTGGACATAGGCCCACCTCAAGCGCAGTGCGTCAACGATCGTTCGCAGACGTCGCGCCAGATTGCCACTACGGTTTCTTGCGGCACCGGCCCCTTGTGCTCGACGGCATGTTGACGCACCCGCGATAGGATCCGCTTCGCCTCCTCAGCGCTGACGACGAGCTCTAATTCTTTAAGCAGCGAGGTGATCGCTGACAGCCCCGAATGCTTGCCGACCACGATACGATTGGAGCGGCCGAGCAATTGCGGGTCGAGCGACTGATAGGTGCGTTTATCCTTCAACAAGCCATCGACATGAATGCCGGATTCGTGAGTGAACACATGCTCGCCGACGATCGCCTTGTTCAGAGGAATCGCACGTGTAGCCGCGGCTGCCACGACCGCAGCGACCTTCTCTAGCTCCGGCAGCACGATGCCGGTTTCGCGCCCGTAGAGCTGCTTGAGTGCGACCGCGACTTCCTCCAGCGGCGCATTGCCCGCCCGCTCGCCCAACCCGATGACGGTCACCGAGGCGTGGCTCGCGCCGCCCTTGATGGCGGCGAGCGTATTGGCGGTCGCGAGCCCAAGATCGTCGTGACCATGAAATTCGAGCTCGAGATCGGTCGTCGCGCGCAGACGCGCGATCAGCGCGGAGGCGGAGTCGGGATCAAGCACGCTGAGCGTATCCGCAATGCGGAAGCGCCGCGCGCCGGCAGCCTTTGCGGTTGCAATCAGCGTGATGAGAAAATCAACATCGGCGCGGGAGGAGTCCTCGCCGCCGACTGCGACCTCAAGCCCCCGCTCACGGGCATAACCGACCACCCGCTTCAGCTGCTCCAGCGCCAGTTGGCGGTCACCGCCAAGCTTGGCGGCAATCTGCACGTCCGAGGCCGGAATCGACACATTGACCATAGACAACTTCGCCTCGATCGCTGCGTCGACATCGGCTACACGCATCCGACACCAGCCGATTGGGGTGAGCGGCAGGTCGGACTCGACAATTGCGCGGATGGCAGCCATCTCTTCATTCCCCATGGCGGGTGTTCCCGCCTCGATCTCGGTGACGCCTGCCCGTGCCAGCGCCTGCGCTATCGCCACCTTTTCCGCTGTGGTGAAGGCAACGCCCGGGGCCTGCTCGCCATCGCGCAGCGTCGTGTCATTGAGCACGATGGGCATGGTCCGAGCCGAGTCGGACCATGAGGGTTTCGTAGCGGCGGCGATCATTGTGGGCTCCTTGTGGCTCTTGGCCGAGGAAGGCTTCAGCAACCCGCATGCCACGCCCAGCATTCCAGCTAACACACTGAGCAAGCGTTGGTTTTCGCGGCAGCTCCGTTTGTCGCAAACGCGACAGCGTCGCAAAACCGATCGGCCGGCTTACCTCCGGCGCGATAGCTTGGGATCAACTGCGCTTGCGGCGCAGATGAATGATCAGATCGACGCGGGAGACTTCGTGGCCCGGTAGCGCCTCAGGCGCATTCGCAATGCAGGAGATCGGCTTCGGGAATATCGAGCAGGATATCCTCTCCGTGCACATAATAATGCGGATGCGGCCTGGTGTTGGTATCGAAAAACGATCGCGACCCGCCGGGAGCGACCCGACGCAACAGTCCCGCTTGCGCGAACTGGTTCAAAGTCTTGTAGATGTTAGACTGCGAGGCCGGAAAGCCGGCCTGGTGTGCCTCGCTAAAGAGCATCTCTGCGGTGACATGCCGGTCGCCCCTGCCAAACAACAGCTCGCTCAAGATCACGCGCTGGCGCGTCGGGCGCAGCCCGGCCTTGAGCAGCACATCCTTGCCAGCGTCAGGACGTGGCCCGCTAAAATCGCGCTCGACCGCGTCCACCTGCACCTCGCTGGCGCCCGCGGGATCCGTGCGGTAATCGAGCGGAAGGCTCGCCAACAGACGATCCATCTGGCGCGCCTCAGCTAGACCAGCCGCCGGCAGTGACCGGAGCAGCCGCCTGCAACGGTGCGTCTCGCCGGCGCTCTGCCATCCCGCTCTCGCCGCTTTCATCGCCAAAGCACAGGTTGAAGTCGTTACATTGCGTGCACACCGGCGCCGTACACATCGCGAGGCCATCGTCCTCGCACAAGGTGCGATAGAAGAAACGCTTCCACCGCATATTGTTGACATTGCGCGCGGCGAGCGGCGCGAAATGACGGCTCAATAAGCGGGAGAGTTCGCCACGATCGCGCAATCCAAGATCTTCCCATAAATGATTTGGCTCGATGGCGCGACGCGCGATCATCGCAGCCAACCAGCGGCCGGTGTCCCCTTCGGTCGACCGTTGCGCGAGCAGAAGATCACGCAACATTACGACCTCGTCGTTCTCGTTGGGCTTGAAAGGCAAAAGCCACTCCTCCGCTTTGATCCGAATCGACGGGAAGTGCTGCTCCAGTAACGCCGCCAGCTCATCGCTGGACAGGCCGGCCTTATCGACAGTCCGCCCCCCATCCATCGCCGCAGCAGCCAGAATGGACGCCAGCACGTGGCGATCGAAATCGCTGTCGCTACTGATGTCGGCTTCTGCGGGATGGCAGCCGGTGAGCAGGTGATAGGTCGCAATTTTCGCATACGAGGCGCTGCTCGCGCCAGTCACTCTGGTGGCATTCATCGGAACGATTGTACTTCGAACATGGCTTAACGACTTCGCCGGATCCTGTGCTCGCCCCAAAATCTTTCGCCAGAACGCCGGCCTCCCAGAGGGGACGGGAGGCCGGCATTCATTCGCCGCCCGCTACGAGGCCGCGAGTTCGGCGGCGGTCTTGCCGACGACGGACTCGTCGACCGGCTTCATGATGCCGTGCTCCATCAACATGTCCTCGAGCTCGTCCATCGAGAT
>NZ_AUEZ01000128.1 GCF_000426245.1 Bradyrhizobium sp. Ai1a-2
CGGACCGCTGACACAGGCGATGAGAAAAAAGATTGCCGATGGCGGCTTCGACACCCCCTACCGGCTAAGAAAGCAGATCGTGGAGGCGGTGTTCGGACAGATCAAGCAGGCGCGCGGCTTCCGCCAGTTCCTGTTGCGGGGCCTGGCAAACGTGCGTGCCGAATGGGCGATAATCTGCACCGCCCACAACCTCGTGAAGCTCGCTAACCTCGCAAGGCCCCCATGAGCGGGATTTCGTGTCGAAATGCGCCAACCAGAAAGCTATCTGGACGGGCTCCTAGGGAAGGCTCCAGACGCGCCGCCGCCAACAGGCGCGATCAAGTCCGCGTCCGATGAGCCAAAGGCAGCGGCAAGTGTTGAGCGCACCACCTCGCGGTACTCGGACGGCGCATCGTCAAGAGGATCGCATGCTATGACAGACTCTTCCATAAAACGCACTTAAGAGACTAGCTAGATGGATCTCGGCGTCTATTACGCCATCGTCCTTTGTCTGTGACAAGGTCTCGAGATACTTGTGAATGGTGCGCGTTGCCTTGTCACGAAGCACCGCGCTGTGTACGTACTCCTTCACGCCGTCGGCTTCGAGGAACTCGTCCGCCAGACGGGCGACCTGTTCGTCGGGGAAACGGAACGTCTCGAGCACCCGACCGGAGTCGAACATCACGATCGCGATGACGCGGCGGCCACGCCGCTCGAGCTCCTTGGTGACGTGGAAGGCCAGGTTGCCACCCGCGGAATCTATCTTGGCCCCATAATCGTCAATGGCGCATATGTCGCTCTGATCAATCTGCGGGACAGTAGCGCAAATGACCAAGAGGATTGGGCTCCCGAGAGGAACAATTCTGAGTTGTGCACGTGAAGCGAGCTGCAAATTCCCGCCTGCCTATGGATTATTGCGCGCAACAAGAAGGACGGAGGGAAGCTGCGCGATCGGCGTGGTGATGGCGTTGACCTTCTTGGTACGACGGGCCATTGCAGGGCGCTGCGGTGGCTACAGCTGATAGCACGCCTAAAAGCATGACTTTTGATGGTTTACTATTATTGGTTGCGCAAGGCGTTGATTTTTTATCTGTTCTCAGTTCTTCGTTAACCATCTTTTTGAGGCTGACGCCTAAAAAGGGTGGGCGCTCTCGCGTCTTGTCGAGCAGAAAAAGGGGCCAATCTCCTGAAGCCGCGCAGGGGACACGTCAATCAGGGTCTCTCGAGAATGTTTGGATTGTCGCAGCCGTAGGAGGCACGAGTGTTTGACGATGCGTTTCCTACAAGCCGACTTTTTGTATGGAGGAATGCCGATGTTCGGTCGAAAAACTAATTGCGATGCTCAGGCCCAAGTCGACGCGATCGGCCGTTCGCAGGTCGTGATCGAGTTCAAGCCGGACGGCACGATCATCACGGCCAACAAGAACTTCCTCGATGCACTCGGTTAGCCGAGCGATCCATCTGACATGAGTTCTTGTTCCGATCCCAATGCAAGGTAGTGTATCACGAGTCGATTTTCAACGACTCGATCTTTTGTTGGCCGATCGACCTAAAGCCCCCCAGGAGGGTTGCCGCTCCGCCGTCTTCTCGACGTACTCAGCAGTCTGCTCGGCCGAGCGCCGAAGAGCGCCGGTTCCGGCGGGCCTGGATGACTCGGTGCTGTTCTAATAGGACCTCGCCTAAATTGGGATCGGCCACGAACGGTAGTTGTCCGGAATTCCCTCAACCTGAAGATGGCTCTAAATATAACTATCGCGGCGGTGTTGCATTCCGGAAACCTGTAGGAAGCGCCTACAAGAAAGCGGAGGAGAGCATGAGTCTGGAGCGCCAGTACCGAGAGCTAAAGAAGTTGCAAGAAAAGGTCCGTCAATGGGAAGGAAAGAGTTGTTCCCGGCGGTCGATTGAAAGGCAGTCGGTGTGGCGAGATGTCTTGCTCTCAATTCCGGGACACGTCACCTCCGAGCCTTGCCTGGTACGCGATCTCTCTAATAGAGGCGCTGGCATTCAGCTCAATGGACTGACAATTCTGCCGACCGAGTTTTCGCTTTCCTTCGATGAGTTTCGCACCACCCACCCTTGTCGTCTCATATGGCGACAGGGCGACTTCATCGGGGTGGCATTTCAAAACACGGGCCGTTATCCAACCCTCGGCGCCAGATAAGAGCGCCTGAGGCCCCTCGCCAGACGCCACGGGATCAACCAGAAAACCTGTCGCGAAGCGGAAGCAGCACGAGCGCGACTCGGCGTCGGAATGCAGATCGACGCTGTCCCTACCGCGCTCGCGCTGCTGGTGAAGTTAGTGGCGACGTGACTCGACGCTTCGACGGACCAATGAAGCGCTGTCCCTATCACGCGCCGCTAACTTGGGTGGCCATCCGCGTTGCGCATTGCCGGTCGCCGTGGCGCTTCGCCAAGGTCTGATCGATGTGAGCAGCTCGCGCCTCGTTCAGCAGGGTCAGCAGACCAAGATGGAGCAGGTTCATCACTACCTGACCGGCACGAAGTTCCGCCAGCGCATCGAAGCGGTGGTGGAGAAGTTCAACGACATGCGTGAGGACCTCGACAAGGAGCGCAAGTTCATGGGCCGTCAGTGGGCCAAGCGGGAGACGCAGATCCTGGCCGTCGTGGAGTCGACGGTCGGCATGGTCGCGACTTGCAGACGATCGCCGGCAGGGCCATGCCGGAGATCCCGAGCCTCGAAGTACCGTTGCTTGAATCCTCGGCCGAGATTGAACGGAAAGCGAGCTAGTTGGTCGACCTCGATGCGGAGTTAAGTCGCCTCCCTTCTCCGTTAGAGGCGGCAACTATCGGGGGCAGCCGCTCGATTTAGCGACCTATAAGATCGTCAACGAGATAGTGCTGCCTGTCGCCTGCAACAAGCCCATTAGACGCGAGGCCTGCGACTTCGGAACCGCGAACGCCAGTAACCGCTGTGCGCGCGAGGCACCAACGTAAATCTTCCGCGCCTCTTCGTTGTCGCTCGTGGAGCCGCTGGCGCTCAAGAAGTCGAGAATCCCCTTCGCCGTCCGCGGCGACATCACCACGCACACCGCCGGAAACTCCATTCCTTTGACGCTGTGAATCGTCCGGGCGCTATGTCCGCTGGGTGGCGCGCTGGAGAGCGCTTTCGCCAGATCCGCGTTGCGGCGAAGCCGCTGGTTGATCGATTGCCCGCCCGCCGACAGCAGCGGTGCGAGAAGACCGCGCGCGTGATCTTGCCACGCGTCCGCCGTCGCAAAGCGCGCTGAATCGAAGCGAAGGGCCTGGACCAGTTCAAGCGCTCGCGGACGCCAGGAGTCCGGTTCGAGCCCCGCGTCGGCAACATGCTGATGATAGGTCTTGTGGCCGGTGTGGCCCTCAAGCTCCAGCATGATCTTGTGCACGTCTTCGAGCGCTTCTTTTCGGCCACCGAGCTCGAACGAGAAATGGTAGTCGCTGATCGCGACAGCCAATCGGTAGCTCAGGTCCTTCACGCCATTGTCCGCCGGATGACCAAGGGCGTTCGCCCCACTCCGCCGCGTCGCCGCCACCACCGGGCAGTCACCGGCGTCGAGCTGAAGCGCCTCGGTTAATTCCCGGAATTTCGCTCCGACGGCGGCCGGCACGCTGTTGCCCGGATAGGATAGGACGTGGACCGGCGTGGGCTCGTCTCGATGTTCGCCGAGCGCTTCGTCGGTCACCGACTGCGCGCCTGGCGCTCGCAAGGCTACGATAGCCTTGGTGATGTGGCGGCTCGACCGGAAATTGCCGGTCATCGGCAGTCGCTCATCGTCCGCGAAAGTCTGCGCGAAGGCCTGGAGTTCACTCGTTACACCGCCGCGAAAGCCGTAGATCGACTGATGGGGATCGCAAATGACCTTCACCGGAATGCGAGCGCCCCGAAACCAGTTGATGATTTCCAGATCGACTGGATTGCAGTCCTGGGCTTCATCGACGACCAGCTCTTGAAAACGCGAGCCCAAGGCACCGGCCAGAACAGATGACGAAGCGGGGTCGCGCAGTCGTGCCAATGCGATCTCACGCGCGTCAGCGAAATCCAGCTCGCCCCGCTCAAGGAAGCGAGTGCGTGTATTACGAGCAGCCGTCTCGTGCGCCTTGATCTTGCCTTTGAACCCGTGTCGCGCGAGCATCTCCGGTATCGCGTTGCCCGTTGATCGATCGAAGCATTCCAGCGGCAGAGCTTGAGCGGCCGCATAGGGTTGGATGTGTCGCTGATCCTTGTCCGGAATCAGCCGAGGCCGCGTCGTGCAACCTGGTACGCCGAACGGTGCAATCAAGACTTGCCAGAGGAAGGCGTCGAATGTGCCAATGAAATGCGGAAAAGCCGGTGTTCGGAGCAACCTTTCGCGGCGCAATCGATCCTCGAGCTCCGACACAGCTGCGATCGTAAACGACAGGAACGCGATACCCCGTCCTGACAAACGAGCGGCCAACAATTGCCGCGCCCTCTCCACCAGCACGCGAGTTTTGCCCGAGCCGGGACAGGCGGCAACGAAGGCGGGGCCATCATGACCGATAATCCGCACCTGCTCGTCCGTTGGGGTGAAAGGCTTGGCGTTCATGCGACCAACATGTCGATTGCTCGCTTGAGATAGGCAGGCACGACGAGGATTTTACCGTCGTTGATCTCCTCGGCCAGGAGTTGCGCGAAATCGCCTTTGCGGGTCGTCTCGAACAGCTTCTGGATCGCAAGCGCCTGCGCATCGCCGCTCAAGGCGGCTGCGGCATCCCACTTGTCGCCAGATCGAGGATGCAGCTTGAGATAGACGGTTTTCAGGAGAGCGCTGTTGCCAGCACGCACCAGCTCGGTTTCCAGCGAGTAGTCGTTGATGACCACCTCAATCAGCGCGCCGGCCCCGAGCGCGGCAGCGACAGTATCCAAGTTCTTCTTCCGAAGCAGGCCCGGAAGTTCCTCGCCTTTCTCCAGATCGCCGCCATCCCCGTCGGTGAGCACCACCACCCGATCAGCAATGCGAACCTCGTCAAACGGGGTCAGCAGAAGCTTCGCATAAGGCTCGAAATCCACACCGTCGATCGGCACGAAGACCGCGGAACGGAATAGCCGCAGCTTCTCGGTGTCGTCCTTCAGTATGATCTTCTTGGCGATGATTGGCAGCAGCAGCGCCTCGGCGATGCCTTCGGCGAGGAGCACACGTCCGCCGAACAGGAAAGCAGACTTCGTGACATCGAGATAGCGATCGATCTTGCGTCGCTCGACCGGGTCGAGCGCCAACCTCGCCAATGGGATGCAGCGCGTCACCCGTCGCGGGCGCGACTCCGAAGCAGGCGCCTCCTTATCGGCGGCCGTATCGACGATAGCCGACGCGTCTCTCGGTGGCTTCGGCACGAAGGAGCGAAAAAACACCAGTTTCTTACTTTCCACCCAGGCAGACAGATTCGGAGAATGGGTTGCAACGATGATCTGTAGCTCGCCCGCCGGTCCTTGATAGCCAGGATTCGGCTTCCGCGATTTCTCGGCCTGCTCGTCTAGGAAGCTAAGCACTGCGGCTTGAAGCTGAGGATGAAGATGGGCCTCTGGCTCTTCGACCAAGAACAAGGTCAGATCGGCGTCATTCACCTTCTCCAGTTCGACCGCAATCGTCGCCATATACAGCAGGTTGGCATATCCATGGCCTGAGTAGCGCAGATCCTCGGGCTCTATCCCGTGGTCGGCGAGCTTGAACCGCAAATCACGTGCGATATCGATCAGCTTTTCATCGTTGGCGAAGCCTAGTGCCGCCGATTGCCGCCGCACTCCCGAAGTGAGCGCGCTCAGGCCTACCTCTACTGCGCCACCTACTTTCCCGAGGATTTCTGCGTCGGCGCCGCGCCGCAACGCCTTCGCAAGAGCCTCCGGATCACCTCCATCCAGGAAGTGTTTTAATAGTGCGTAGATGCGCGTCGGGTTACCCGACGCAAGCGCCCGTTTCGCGTCACGCAGCGGCGGCAAATAGACGTGCCGCACCATCTCATGGCAGCCTGCCTCCGGTGTGCCCTGCTGGTGACCGCCCCATAAGACCGGCCGGACAGGGAAGCGTCCGGTGCTCTCGTCATAACGCAGACCGAAGACGCAGCCCGTGATCGCGTGATCCGTCGCCGCCGAGATCATGCGTCCCTGCTGAGCAGGGTTCAGCTCTTCGAAGCGGCCGACCAGTTCGAATTTGCGGCTCGCACCGCCAAACCTGATATCGGTTGTCTCGCAATAGAGCTCACGCCGGCCGCCGAGGGGAGTGGTCAGCAGCCTTATGGCGTCTATCGCGTTACTCTTGCCACCGTTGTTCTCGCCGACAAGGATCGTCAGATCCTTGCACAGCGGAATTTCCGTTTGCTCGAATGAGCGGAAATTGCTCAGCTCCAACGACTTGAGATACATCACCCCCTCCGGCATCGGCCCAGCCCCCATTGGGTGCTGATGTCTCTTTTGAATTCAGTTTGCCCCGTGGGCCGATTGGTGTGGGAAGACCGCTCGCTCGCTACACTCCAACTGTCTTCCCCACGATCAACGTCAGCGCGTCGCAGTCACGGATCCGGTTCGACGATGCTGACCCGCAACTCATTCAGCACCGCTGCTAGACTTGGCGCCCCGATGAGCTTCGTTACCCGAACCACTTTCAGCTTGACGACCGCATGGTCGAAAACGGCTAGATTCGTGTGCCCGTTAAGGCGGGACGGGTAGATGATGCCGTCCGGCTTTGCCGGGTGATCGTGGAAGGCCACCGACCAGGCTCGCGCTAGGCTCTGGCTGGTCGCTTTCGCCACATCGGTCGGAACGCCTTCATCACCGATGACCGGCACCTTCTTCGGCCCAAATCCATTCTCACCGAGCGGCCGCAGGGTTGTCATCAGATGGATGTGCGGATTGCCGGGCTCGTCATGGAAAACCCAGTCGGCGACCTGTCCGCGCGCGAGCACCTGGGTTGCGACGAACTCCCGCACCAGGGCGATGTTCCGGTCGATGGTGAGTTCGACCGGCAGGGCGATGATGAACTCCTTGGCGAGCTGCGCATCCGACCGCTTCTCGAAAGCCTCGATTGCGTTCCAGAACGCCTCGGCGGCGCCGGCGACCGAACGGTCGGCGATCAGCTCACGCGCCCATTGCGGGGCATCCGGCGGCAGCAGGAATTCCTCATGCCGCAGGCCCCGCTTGGCGGAATAGTCGACGGTCCGCCCCTCCGCCTGATGCTCCATGCGCGCGCAATGCCGGTACGCCGCCGACAGCACGGCGCTGCGACCGGAACCGCGCGAGATGAGCTGGGGCGTGAAATGCGTGATGGCCAAGGCGGGGCGATCTCCCGGACGAGGGCGGAACAGGCTCGTCGGGGGCGGCGGCAGAGCCACGCCAGGGTGGCAAACCCCGGCAGGCGGGAAAGCAGGGCGTCGCGGATGCGACGTATTACTGCGCCCTTGGACCGCTCTCATCGAGCGGCCGGGATGATCTCAAGCGGCGTCGGCTTTGCCGACTAGCTTTTTTATTAGTCGCTCGGGCCAGCGACTTCCGAAATCCTCCGCGCAGTCCAGCAACACTGCCCAGCACGGAGGCTCAACCGGAAATGAAGAAACCGTCGTCGAAGATCCGCGAAGAAATCACTCGCCTCCAGGAACAGTTGAAGGCCGCAGAGACACGCGAGGCCGAGCGGATCGGGCGCATCGCGCTCAGGGCCGGACTCGGTGAGATCGAGATCGAGGAAGGCGAGCTTCTGGCCGCGTTCGAGGATCTCGCCGGCCGGTTTCGCGGGAAGGCAGGGAAGGCGACCGGAAGGAAGGGAGCCGAGGCCGGAGGCGATACGAGCGCTCCTGCCGCGAAGGTCGCGTCTGGCGCGCATGCGAATGGCGCTGGCGAGGTATGAGCGCATGCGCCAGGCATCATCCTCCCAAGCCCGGAAGAAGGACACGCGCGAGAAGATCGAACTCGGTGGCCTGATCGCAAAGGCGGGGCTGCGCTACGAGAAGCGCGCGGTGCTGCTCGGCGCGCTGATCGAACTCGATCGCCGGCTGAGAACTGACGAAGCCGAGCGAGCACGGCTTGCTGCCATTGGTGCGGAGGCGTTCGGCCGTGACGGCGAATAGGCTCCTTCTGCTGATCGTGCCGATGGCTCTGATGCTCGGCGCGATCTTCGGGTTGACCGGAATCGGGCATGGGCTTGCCGGCCTCGGCAAGACGGAGGCGCAGCGTCTCCTGTTCGCCCGCGTCGGGCTGGCGATGCCCTATATCGCGGCAGCAGGGATCGGCGTCATCTTCCTGTTCGCCACCGCCGGCTCCGCGAGTATCCGCGCGGCGGCGTGGAGCGTCGTCGCGGGATGCGCGGCGGCGATTGCCCTCGCTGTCGCGCGCGAAGCAATCCGCCTCTCCGCAATACTGGCGAACGCCGTACATGGCCGATCGCCGCCGGCGCAGATCGACCCAGCTATCATGGTCGGAGCGGGTATCGCGCTGATGGCCGGCATCTTCGCGCTGCGCGTTGCGGTGAAGGGCAACGCCGCCTTCGCCGCGCCGATGCCGAAGCGCGTTCGCGGTCGCCGCGCGCTGCACGGCGATGCGGACTGGATGACCATGCAGGAGGCCTCACGGCTCTTTCCCGACGCCGGCGGCATCGTCGTCGGCGAGCGCTATCGCGTCGACAAAGACAGCGCGGCGGCTGAGCCGTTCCGGGCCATGGAACGGCAGAGCTGGGGCGTCGGCGGCCGCGCGCCGCTACTCTGCTTCGACGCCACCTTCGGCTCATCGCACGGAATCGTTTTCGCCGGATCGGGCGGCTTCAAGACGACGTCGGTGACGATCCCGACCGCGCTCAAATGGGGCGGCGCGCTCGTGGTGCTCGACCCGTCGAACGAGGTTGCGCCGATGGTGATCGAGCATCGGCGCGCGGCGGGGCGGACCGTGCATGTGCTCGATCCACGAGAGCCAGGAAACGGCTTCAACGCGCTCGACTGGATCGGCCGCTTCGGCGGTACGAAGGAGGAGGATATTGCCGCCGTCGCCTCTTGGATCATGAGCGACAGCGGCGGCGCCCGCGGGGTCCGCGACGACTTCTTCCGCGCCTCGGCGCTGCAGCTTCTCACCGCGCTGATCGCCGACGTCTGCCTGTCAGGTCATACGGAAGAAAAGAACCAGACGCTTCGCCAGGTCCGCGCCAATCTGTCCGAACCGGAGCCCAAGCTGCGGGCACGGCTACAGGCGATCTACGACAATTCGGAATCGGCCTTCGTGAAGGAGAACGTCGCCGTCTTCGTCAACATGACGCCGGAGACGTTCAGCGGCGTTTATGCCAACGCCGTCAAGGAAACCCACTGGCTTTCCTATCCGAACTATGCCGCGCTGGTGTCCGGCTCGACCTTCGTCAGCGACGATCTCGCGGGCGGCGAGACCGACGTGTTCATCAATCTCGACCTGAAGACGCTGGATACCCATGCCGGGCTCGCCCGCATCATCATCGGCGCCTTCATGAACGCTATCTACAACCGCAATGGCGAGGTGACGGGACGGGCCTTGTTCCTGCTCGACGAAGTGGCGCGCCTCGGCTTCATGCGGATCCTGGAGACCGCCCGCGACGCCGGCCGCAAATACGGCATCACGCTCCTCCTGTTGTTCCAGTCGATCGGTCAGATGCGCGAAACCTATGGCGGCCGCGACGCGGCAAGCAAATGGTTCGAGAGCGCGAGCTGGATTTCGTTCGCGGCGGTGAACGATCCGGAAACCGCCGACTACATCTCAAAACGCTGCGGCATGACCACGGTCGAGATCGACCAGGTCAGCCGCTCGTCGCAGGCGTCCGGTTCGTCGCGGACGCGATCGAAGCAACTGGCCGCGCGGCCGCTGATCCAGCCGCATGAGGTGCTGCGCATGCGCGCCGACGAACAGATCGTGTTCACCGCCGGCAACGCACCGCTCCGGTGCGGCCGCGCCATCTGGTTCCGGCGCGACGATATGAAGGCCTGCGTCAGAAAGAACCGATTCCAACCTGAAGAAAAAACATGACGGCGCCGCGCGTTCTGGCAGAGGCGGCGGTCATGACCATGGTGGTGATCCTTGCGATCACCATCGGCATCTGGTTCCCGCATACGCCAGGCGTGTGGCATCAGAACGAGACGACGACGCTCGCCGTTTCGCCGCCACCGCAGGGCGATGTGCTGAGCGTCCGTTTCACGCTCTGCGACGGGCCGATCCGCGTGAACTGCGTCGTCGACGGTGACACATTCTGGTTCAGGGGCGACAAGATCAGGATCGTCGATATCGACGCCCCGGAAATCTTCTCGCCGCGATGCCGAAGCGAGAAGCAGATCGGCGAAATCGCCCGCGATCGGTTGCTGGCCCTGCTGAACGCCGGCGGCTTCACATTGGTCTCGGGCTGGCGCGACACTGACCGGTACGGGCGCAAGCTGCGCACGGTCACGCGCGCCGATCGTTCGCTTGGCGAGAAGCTCGTCGAGGAAGGTCTCGCCTGGCGCTGGAACGAGCCGCGACGCGATTGGTGCGCCCTCGATTGATCGCGGCAGCCCGCCGCACACGCTACGATCATCGGTTTTCTCGACCGTGCCCCCTACAGGGTGAGTAGGCCGGAGGGGTTTCACCTCCAGCCTCTCGCAGAACGGTGCGTGAACCTCTCGATTCACACCGCTCCCATCAGGCAAACGTAGTCGTTCCGAATACCTTCCAATGTTCAAACAATCCGGGATTGTTTTGCGCCAGCTCTCGCAGAAAGAGACTGGCCCCCGTCTTGCATTGAACGCGCTTGAACTTGCGCATGACCCAATCCCTGAGCTTCCGGTTAACATAAATAGCTACCATGTTCAGGGTCGAGCGGCTGAATCGTCCGTAGTAGGCAATCCACCCGCGAAGGAGTGGATTAACCTCTCGGGCAATGTCAGCCAGCGCTGCCGGCGTTCGCCGTGGTATATTCAAGCCCCGAAGCGTCTCTCGCATCGACTTCATCGCCGTTGGGCTGACCGCCGGCGTGTAGCCACAAAAGAAAGAGCCATCCTGCTTGTTTCCTACTTGCCGAGGGCGGAACTGATACCCAAGGAAGTCGAACACGACATTCGGATAGTTCCCTTTGCGTCGATTGTCTTTGCAGTAGACGATTTTGGTTTTGGTCGGGTGCATCTGAAGTCCACATTCCGCCAGTCGAGCACCATGCTCCGCCTTAACGGCTTCGGCCTGCTGCTCACTCCTGCAGTGGACAAGTCCATCGTCGGCATACCGACACCATGGAAGGTCAGGATATGTCCGCGTCATCCACAGATCAAATGCGTAATGCATGAAGAGATTAGCGAGGCAGGGGCTGACGACACCGCCTTGCGGGGTGCCGCGTGTTCGCTCCAGAATTTCGCCATTCTTCTCCATCGGCGCTGTCAGCCATCTTTCGATGTATAACGGAGCCCATTTGCATTTGACGTGCTTTCTGACCGCTTTCAGCAAGAGATCATGCGGAAGATTGTCAAACAACCCTTTGATGTCGAATTCCAGAACCCAGTCATACTTCCAGCACCTCTGACGTGTGACGCCAACAGCGTCCAAGGCCGATTTTCCCGGCCTGTACCCGTAGGAGTCTGGAAGAAAGACAGCTTCCAAATCCGGCTCAATCGCCTGCTTAACTAGTCGTCCGTGAAGAATCGCCCAAGCCATTGATGTGGAGTCGATTTTTCGGTCGTGAGGGGGTTTGAGATTGCAAGCTTTCGGGGTTTGACGCCGCAAAAGCTTGCAAATCTGCATTTGAGGATACCGCCGAATCGCGCGTCGTGATTCCCTCGGTCTGACCGGAGGGGACGATGAAGCCAAAGGAACGACGCGACAGCGGACAGGCCGATCTTCTGCGCTCCCGGCTGGACGCGATCCTCGACATGGATCATGCACTGGTGAAGCTTTCGCGGACGATCGACTGGTCGGTCCTGGAACAGCGGTTCGGTGCGGTGTATGAGGACAAGGCGGGCCGGCCGCCACTGCCGAC
>NZ_AUEZ01000129.1 GCF_000426245.1 Bradyrhizobium sp. Ai1a-2
CGGCAGAACAAGTGCTAAAGGACATTAGGCGCCAGACCCGCCGGCAGTATTCGGCGGAAGAGAAGATCCGCATAGTGCTGGAGGGATTGCGCGGCGAGGAGAACATCTCCGAGCTTTGCCGCCGAGAAGGCATTGCCGCCTCGATGTATTACGGCTGGTCCAAGGAGTTTCTCGAGGCCGGCAAGCGCCGCTTGGCCGGCGACACGGCGCGAGCTGCGACCTCCGGCGAGGTGAAGGACCTCCGCCGGGAGGCCGCCGCCTTGAAGGAGGCCGTCGCCGATCTGACCCTGGAGAACCGTCTGCTCAAAAAAAGTATGAACGGAGATGGGGAGGACGAGGCATGAGGTATCCCGCCTCCGAGAAGGCCGAGATCATCCATTTGGTCGAGCAATCGCATCTTCCGGCCAAACGCACGCTGGACAAGCTCGGGATCCCGCGCGCCACATTCTATCGCTGGTATGATCGCTACCGCGAGGGAGGCGTTGAGGCGCTGGCCGATCATCGGTCTCGACCAGACCGGGTCTGGAACCGCATCCCGGACGATGTGCGGGGCCAGATCATCGACCTGGCGCTGGAGTTACCTGAGCTGTCGCCACGCGAGCTGGCCGTGCGGTTCACCGACGAACGAAAGTACTTTGTATCCGAGGCGTCGGTCTATCGGCTGCTGAAGGCGCATGACCTCATCACCAGCCCGGCCTATGTGGTGATCAAGGCCGCGAACGCGTTCAAGGACAAGACGACGGCCGTCAACCAGCTCTGGCAGACCGACTTCACCTACCTCAAGATCACCGGATGGGGGTGGTACTATCTCTCGACCGTGCTTGACGACTTCTCGCGCTACATCGTGGCCTGAAGGCTTGGTCCCACCATGTGCGCTTCCGATGTTACAGCCACCCTCGACCAGGCACTCGCCGCCTCCGGTCTTGACCACATCGCCGTCGCGCACCGGCCAAGGCTTCTCAGCGACAATGGCTCGAGTTACGTGGCAGACGATCTGGCCAAGTGGCTCGACCAGAAGGGCATGCAGCATGTGCGCGGCGCTCCGTACCATCCTCAGACTCAGGGAAAGATCGAGCGCTGGCATCAGACGCTCAAGAACCGCATTCTGCTCGAAAATTACTACCTACCCGGTGATCTCGAACGTAAAGTACGGGCCTTCGTCGAACACTATAATCACCTCCGCTATCATGAGAGCATCGACAACCTCACGCCAGCCGATGTCTGCTTCGGCAGGGCTGAGGCGATGCTCGCAGAGCGAAACCGCATCAAGCGCGACACCATCGCAAACCGCCGCTTGCAGCATCAACTGCAGGCTGCTTAAACTCTAACCCAGATGAGCCAGAGCCTCTCTTCGCGAAAAGCCTGATCAGTCTCAAATTATCTGACGACGGACACCAAGGACCCTCTTTATCGCCGCCATCGCTTCCCGCCGGAAGTGATCAGCTATGCCGTTTGGTTGTATTTCCGGTTTCCCTTAAGCTTGCGTATGGTCGAGGCAATGCTGGCGGCGCGTGGCATTGGCGTGACCTATGAAACCGTGCGCCAGTGGGGACGGAAATTCGGCAAGGCGTTCTCCGATCGGATCCGCCAGCGCGCTCCCGCCCGCGGTGACAAATGGCATCTGGACGAAGTCGTTATCTCGATCGCGGGCGAACAACATTGGCTCTGGCGCGCTGTCGACCAGAATGGCTTCGTTCTCGACGTCTTGGTCCAGCGCCGAAGAGACTCGCGCGCTGCGCAGCGGCTCATGAAGAAGCTCTTGAAATCCGCCGGCACGCCGCCGCGCGTGATGATCACGGACAAGCTCCGTTCGTACGGCGCTGCGAGGGCGAAGATAGGCCTTTATGTCGAACATCGCCAGCACAAAGCTCTCAACAATCGGGCCGAGAATTCTCATCAGCCGACGCTATAGCGCGACAATCAGGGGTTCTTCCGCATATTTGGTGCAGGGTGCGGGATTCACGGACAGTGCAAATAAGGGCATAAGGTGAAATCGCAGTCGACGTCGTGATTCGCCTTGCTCCATGCCTTCCGCTCGCTGATTTCTTCCGAGCTTTCGATTGTCCAGATCCTTCCCCGGACCGACAGGGTGTTGCTCGTGGCTCGGCCGAAGTCAGCGGTCTCGCACTGTCCCTGTTGCGGCTGCCAGACGAGTCGCTCCACAGCCATTACGTGCGCCACTTAGCTGATCTGCCGTGGCAAGGTCGGGTGGCCGAAATCCGGCTTCACGCGCGGCGGTTTCGATGCGCGAATCCGCAATGCCCGCGTCAGATATTCACCGAGCGTCTACCGGCAACGGTACGGCCGAAAGCAAGACGCACAACCCGCCTCGGCGAGAGCCAACTGGCGATCGGCTTTGCGGTCGGCGGAGAGCCCGGCTCGCGCCTGTCGCGCAAACTGGCTATGCCGATCAGCAGTGACACCTTGCTCCGAATGATTCACTCGGCTCCCTTGCCGGATTTCGTTGCCCCGACCGTCATCGGTATCGACGATTGGGCTTGGCGTCGTGGCCAGCGATATGGAACGATCATCTGCGATCTGGAGCGCAATTGCGTGCTTGATCTGCTTCCCGATTGTAACGCCGACAGTGTTGCCTGCTGGCTGAAGCGCTGGCTATAGCGCGACAATCAGGGGTTCTTCCGCGTATTTGGTGCAGCTTGAGCGACTGGGGCGGATTGTTTGTCGGGTTGCCCTCAAGCAGCCAAGAGGACGCGTCGACGCAATAACGGGTAGCTTGCCCGACCATACATTTGTCGTTTGATGGCCTTGATCTTGTTGATCTGGCCTTCGACTGGACTGGTTGTCCAGGATGTCGTTATTGCCGCACGGACGGCATCGATGTCGCGCGTGATGCCGTTGGCGAAGCTGTTAAGCTCGCTGTTGGTTGCTTGTTCGATCCATTCATCGAGCGCAGCGACATCGTCTCCATTGAGAAGGGACACAAACCGCTTCGCCAGATCGGCCGCCGTGGCGAGTTCCGGAGCTTGTACAAACAGGTGGCAAAGAAACAGCCTGGTTTCAGCATCGATCTGATCTGAATCCTGGCTCAGATACCAAGCACAGCGACGACGCGATGGAGCTTTCCAGGCCGAGCGTGGTTGCGTTGCTCCTTCCGAGTCTGCACATGCAGATCTGTTTGCGGCCCCTCGTGCGACGGTCACCCGGCTTCCGGTATAGCCTTGTTTCTGGAGTTCTCGCCACAATTGCTGTCCTACCTGACAGCCGGACGCCCATTGCGCTTCGAGCCATGCTTCAAAGGGCGCGAGAAGATGCGAAGGTCTGCGAGGACGCGAATGTTCCGGCTCGCCACCGGCAGACAGCCAGCGCTGAACAGTGCGCTGCGCGACACCGAGCAGTTGCGCGATTCTGGATGTCGGATAATCCTGCTCGCGCAGGCGACAGATTTCATCCCAACGCTCCCGTCGCGCAGCTTTTCGATCCGCTCGCAATTGTGCAAGTCCCGGCGGTGACGGTGCACGGTCGATCGGCTCTCTTTGGGTGGACGCCATGATCTGCACGGCAGCGGCTACGTTGTAACGATGGCGACCGACTGCGTGGCGCATGGCTTCACCCATACTGTTGAGCAGATGCCAGCGGTCCGCCACCTGCACCGCGTCGGGTGCGCCACGACGTGCACCATCGGCATAAAGTCCCGCACGATCGCGGGCCACAACCTTGATCCCTGGCCAGCGCTTCAGCCAACGCGTAACACTGTCGGCGCTACGGTCGGGAAGCAGATCAAGAACACAATTACGTTCCAGATCGCAGATGACCGTTCCATATCGCTGACCACGACGCCAAGCCCAATCGTCGATGCCGATGACGGTCGGGGCAACGAAATCCAGCAAGGGAGCCGAGTGAATCATTCGCAGTAAGGTGTCGCCGCTGACTGGCATGGCCAGTTTGCGCGACAGGCGCGAGCCAGGCTCACCGCCGACCGCAAAACCGATCGCCAGTTGGCTCTCGCCGAGGCGGGTTGTGCGTCTTGCTTTCGGTTGTACCGTTGCCGGCAGCCGTTCGGCGAATATCCGACGCGCACATTGCGAATTCACGCATCGAAGCCGTCGCGCATGGAGCCGGATCTCGACGACCCGCCCCTGCCACGGCAGATCGCTCAAGCGGCGCACGTAATGGCTATGGACGCGACCTGTCTGGAAGTCGCAACAGGGACAGAGCGAGACCGTCGACTTCGGTCGAGCAACAAGCACGACCTTGTCCGCTTGGGGAAGAACCTGGAAAATCGAAAGCTCGGGGGAAACCAGCGAGCGGAAGGCGTGGTGCAAGGCGAAGCACGGGCGTCGATTGCGATTCCGACCCGCATTGCCTCGCCTTAATTGTTACCGGATGCTGAGCCGTTGCCTCACGTAAATTGCTCCCTTGGATCGGGAACGAGCGGGGGCGAAGATGGGGTGGCTAAGCATGGCAACGCGGAAGGAACTGACAGCGGCGGCGGGCGCGCGCTATCGGCGTTCGGATCGCGCGAAGAAGGCGCGGATATTGGACGAGTTCGTCGACATCACCGGATTCCATCGCAAGCATGCGATGCGCCTACTTCGAGGTCAGGAAGACGCACGCCAGGGCCGACGGGCGCGACGTCGGCAGAACACAACGCGCTCGTGCTCCTTTGGGAGGCGTCAGACCGGATCTGCGGGAAGCGGCTGCAGGCGTTAATGCCTGCGCTGATTGAGGCGATGGAACGGCACGGCCACCTCGACCTTGCCCCCGAGATCCGCGACAAACTTTTGGCGATGAGCGCTGCGACGATCGACCGCGCATTGGTGCGGGTCCGAGAAGGATTAGGTCGCAGGCGCCGGCGGCACGCGACGCACTCGTTGCGTCGCAGTGTTCCAATACGGACGTCGGCAGATTGGAACGATCCGGCGCCGGGATTCGTCGAGGCTGACCTTGTCGCGCATAGCGGTCCATCTGCGCGCGGCAGCTTCATCCAGACCCTCGTGCTCACCGACATTGCTACCGGCTGGACGGAGTGCGCCCCTCTGATCGTGCGCGAACAGACGCTGTTGAGTACGGTGTTGACGGAATTGCGCAAACAATTGCCTTTTGCGCTGCTCGGCCTCGATACGGACAACGACACCGTATTCATGAACGTGACGCTGAAGGCCTACTGCGATGCGGGCAACATCGTCTTCACGCGTTGCCGGCCCTACCGCAAGAACGACCAGGCGTTCGTCGAGCAGAAGAACGGCGCGGTCGTGCGCAGGATGATCGGCTATCGTCGGTTCGAGGGCCTGGAGGCGGCTACACTGCTGGCTGAACTCTACCGATCGGCGCGGCTGTTCGTGAATTTCTTCCAGCCTTCGTTCAAGTTAATAGCCAAACAGCGCGACGGTGCGCGTGTGCGCAAGACGTACAGCGCGCCGACAACGCCACACCAGCGCTTGGCTGCCGACGCTCGCACGCCCGACGCGGTTCGCGCCCATCTCCAGGAAATCTATGCCGCCCTCGACCCGGTCGCGTTGCTGCACGATATCCGCGCCGCACAGGAGCGCCTCGCGGCGCTCGCGGATACACAGCCAATCGCCCATCCTGCTGCGGCAACGCAATCGATCGATCTCTTTCTGGCAAGCCTACGAACCGCCTGGAAGGACGGAGCTATGCGACCGACGGATCGGCCAATCGTGCAAGCGAAAAGAGGCCGGCGCCGTCCCGACCCGCTCATCAGGGCAACGCCAGATTTGCGAAAATGGTTTGAGGTCGAGCCCTGGCGGACTGGCAGCGAACTGCTCTCCCGGTTGCAGGTGGAATATCCTGGAGCCTATCCGAACAAGCTTCTTCGAACGCTTCAACGTCGGCTTAAATCCTGGCGCAGCGAGCAAGCGAACGCGTTACTGTTCGTTCCTACGGAGAAAACGCCGCCGGGGTATGAGGTCACAACACCCCAATGATGTGCCAGGTGCCAGCGGAGGAGGCCGGGCGCTCCGAAACCCCGGCCATCTCCGCACCCGGCCTCCTCCTCGACCCAAGCCGGGAGCAAAATAAATGAGGCAACCCATCGCACTCGGGAGCATCGATATGTGAGGCAATACGGAGTCTCACCCTGATCGCCGCCGCGCACGACGCGGCGACGCGAGCGGATCATGAAGCGTTTCAAATCGTCCCGTCAGGCTCAACGGTTTCTGTCAGTTCACGATCAGGTCGCGAACCTTTTCCACATCCCCTATCCCGGAGCCGTCACCGCCGACTTCCGTCGTGCTTCGCGCGAGCGCGCCTTTGCGACCTGGCGCGAGATCTCCATGACAAGCGCTATCACCGACTCTCGACCTCTGAGAATCGTCTCCTTCGGCTCGGCGGTCGATTAAGTTGACGATGCCGTTTGAACTGTTTCCCTTCGCCATGTGGCAGGTTTTCCCTGCCGCGGACTACCGGCGTGCTCGCCGCCAACGGCATCGCGATCAGCATGGACGGCAAGGGAGCCTGGCGGGACAACCTGTTTGTCGAACGGCTATGGCGCAGCGTCAAATACGAGGAGGTGTATCTGCGGGCCTATGACAGCGTCAGCGCGGCGCGCACCTCGATCGGCCGATATCTCGACTTTTACAATCGCGCATCAGAACACCCATCTGCCTATGTTGTTGAAGAGAAGAGACTTTGCTGATTGGGATGCGATCCCGTGGGGTATCTTGGGTTCTGTCGCGCTCGTTCGGCGATAGATTGAGCAGCAGTGGTTATCAGCTCGGAGCGGGCGAAGATCCACGGGCCGTCCGACAGCGGATGGATGGCTTCGATCTCGCCGGCTTCAGCGGCGAGCCGGAGCGTCTTCGGCGCGATCTTCAGGATCTGTGCGGCGTTGCTGAGGTTGAGCCAGGGCTCGATCCCGTCCTCGGCGGGCTTGAACACCGGGATGCGATAGCTCGAGCGCATTGATGTGACGCGCTCGCGGGTCCAGCGATTGCCATTGCCCGTCTTGAGGCCGTTGCGGTTGAGGAGGCCAGCAATCAAATCGTCGCTGGCGATCAGGACCAGCTGACGCACGGCTTGGATGATATCAGCAGAAGTGCTGTTGCGCTGTCCGCGCCGGCGCTTGGGCAAGCGCAACTCGCTGTGGGCGCCGCCTACCCAGTGGACGACGAGAACGATCTCGGAGGCCGCGTGGTCGATATCGGCCACAACCTCGCGGATCACCGTGCGTAGGATGCGTTTCTTGAGACGGGCATCGGTCGTCGGCGCTGACCAGACGGTTCGCAGGTTCGACGCCAGGACGCCGAGCGAGGCCGGAGCAACGGCGGCAGGGGGTATACTCGCATCATGCGCGGCAAGTTTGCCCTCGGCCTCCGCCACATCGACGAGCGCCCTGTTCCAGCGCGCTTCAAGCTCGCTCGCCACCAGCCGGTTCGCGGGGTCAGCCGCATCGTATTGCCGGAAGGCCCGGTCGGCGGCATAGCGCGCCGCTTCGAGGTCGCGACTGAGAGCATCGCGCACCTGATCGCGCCGTTCTCCGGCTTCCTTGGCGGCAGCGATTGCAGCGGCGATAGCCCCCGGACCGACGACGCCAAGCAGCGCTTCCTCGATCGCATCATCGACGCGCAATCCGCCGAAGGCGATGCAGTGAGGGCCGCCATTATCCATCCAGGCGCGGCTGCAGCTGTAGCGCGGGATACGGTGCTTCATGCCGGAGTACCGGAGTGTGAGCTTGCGGCCGCAGCGCTTGCACCGGATCAGACCGGCCAGCAGCGCGTCACCATGCTCGGGTGCGCCGGGATGCCGACTGGTGGGAACGTTGCTGCTGACCATTGTGCGAATCGCCTCGAACCTCTCCCAGCTCACATACCCTTCGTGGGTGTTGGGCTTCAGCGTCAGCCATTCGGTCCGCGCCTTGCGGCGGATCTTCACGCTCACGCCCGCGGTGCCGTATCCCGCCGCCACAGCCGTCTTACCATAGGCATAGGCGCCGCCGTAGACCGGGTTCTCAATGATCCGGTGGATGGCAGAGTAGCTCGGTCGCCGCCAGGCGGTGTCGCCGTTGGTCTGCTTCACCGGTAGATCGAGGTTGTACTCGTGGAGCCAGCAGAGCGCCTGTCGCGCGCTGCCCAGTTCCTCGACCTTGTCGAACACCAGCTTGATCGCTTCCTGGACACGCCGATCCGGATCCTTCTCATAACGGTCGCCAGCCTTCACGAAGCCGACGGGTGCTGCCACAACCAACTCGCCCCGGCGCGCCTTCTCGTAGCGGGCCGAGAGCGAGCGCTGGCGCAACAGATCCAACTCGTACTCGTTGAGGCTGCCCTTGAGCCCGAGCAGCAGGCGGTCGTTGCCGTGCCGCGGCGCATAAATGGTCTCCTGATCGACCAGAACGGTATCGACCACGCGGCACATCTCGATGAGTTGCTGCCAATCCCGGCTGTTGCGAGCGAAGCGCGAGACCTCGCGGGCGCAAACCGCACCAACCTTACCGAGACAGACCTCCGCTACCATTCGCTCGAAGCCGGCGCGTTGAACCGCGCCGGCGGCTGAACGACCGAGATCATCATCGATCACTTCGATCTCGGACCATCCGAGCGCCGTCAGCCGGTCCCGCATGGCGTATTGCAACGCGCTACTCTCGCGATTGTGCAACACCTGATGTGCTGAGGATTGACGCACGTAAAGAAGTGCCTTGCGCTCCAGATGATGAGGTCTGACCTTGTCAGAGATCTGAAATGGACCCGCGGAGCGGGACCGCTTGAGCCGGTTTGTTAGTTGGAAACTGACCGCTCCTGATCCGTTTCTATCACGCTGCGAGAAACCCTGTCTGCTGCTGTTGCTGTGGGCATGTGGTCAACGCGTCAGCGTTGTCCATCATGTCCACAGCCTTCGCAGCCTGCATCCGTTCGCGCCAGACCGCCATCGGCGCGCGATAGCCGAGTGCCTGATGAAGGCGGCGACCGTTGTAGAAGGCGATCCAGTTTGCGATTCCTGCCCTGGCCTCGCGACCGTTGGCATAGCCCTTGAGATAGATGTCCTCATGCTTGAGCGAGCGCCACAGCCGCTCGATGAAGACATTGTCCATCCAACGACCGCGGCCATCCATTGAGATCTTGATCCCTGCGCCGGCCAACGCGCCGGTGAAGGCCGCACTCGTGAATTGGCTGCCTTGGTCGGTGTTGAATATCTCCGGCCTGCCATACCGTGCCAGAGCGTCGTCGAGCGCAGCGAGGCAGAACGAGGTATCCATTGTATTGGAGATACGCCACGCTAGCACTGCACGGCTCGCCCAGTCGATGATGGCAACGAGATAAAGAAAGCCACGGCCGATGGGCAAATACGTGATGTCGGCCGCCCACACCTGGTTCGGCCGGTCGATCGTCATGTTGCGCAGCAGATAGGGATAGATCTTGTGGCCCGGCGCCGGCTTCGTCGTGTTCGGCTTCGGTCCCAGCGCCGCGATGCCCATCTTGCGCATCAGGCGCTGCACGCGCTTGCGATTGACCTGAAGCCCCTCAGCCTTCAGCATCGCGGTCATTCGCCGCGAGCCCAGGAACGGCCAGGCGGTGAACAGCTCGTCGATCCGCCGCATCAGGCCAAGGTCGTTGTCGTTGGCCGGCCGGGGCGGCCGGTAGACGCCAGAGCGCGCGATGCCAAGCAACATGCATTGCCGGCGGATCGACAGCGCCTTATCGGCGCGATCAAGCATTCCTCGACGGTCCGGCGTGCTCATCTTCCGGACCTCCGCACTAAAAAATCGCGCTCGACTGTCAGTTGTCCAATCTTGGCGTGCGGCTTCTCGATCTCGCGTTCGCGAGCGTCCTCGCTCTCCCACCCGACACCCGCGTCAAAAGCCCGGGCCGCCTGTTCCAGCAGTTGCTTCTTCCAGGCATAGATCTGGTTCGGGTGAACCTCGTAGCGCTGGGCCAAATCGGCCACCGTCGCCTGCTCCCGCACCGCCTCCAGCGCGATCTTTGCCTTCAGTGCCGCGTCGATCTTGCGTCTCGTCTTCTTCGTCATTGCTCACTCCGTCTATCAGACGGAGCGGCCTTTTTCCAACTAAGCCTCCGGTCCCAAAATCGGGGTCCATTTCACCTTGCGGCGGGCCCGCCGCTTGCGGACAGTGAGCCCTTCCTCGCGATAAAGCCGGTGGATCCGGTTGATCCCGGATGGCTCGCCCTCCCGCCGCAGCAGGACGAACAGCCGGCGATAGCCGAACCGGCGGCGTTCATTGGCCAGCTCGCGCAGCCGGACGCGCAGCTCGATGTCCGGTGGCCGGCGAGAGCGGTAGCGGATCATCTTCCGATCCGCACCGACGATCGAACAGGCCCGCCGCTCCGACAGGCCCGCCGCGGCCTCCAGATGCGCCACCGCGGCGCGTTTGGCGGCGGGCCCTACCATTCCTAAGAAACGGCAGCAACTACTTTCGGCTCCAAGGGCTGGAGAACAAAGCCGAATGCCCTGGCACGCCGATGCAAATTGTTGACCACCCGCGTTCGGTAACGCGTCTCGTAGGACGAGGCCCCGGGATCGACATAGTCCATTCCGTATCGCACAGCATTGTAGAACAGAACTGCGATCTTGCGGGCCGTGGCGGTCACGGCCTTGGCCTTGCCGACGCGCGCTGAGAGCCGTCTATAAAAAGCGCCGAGCGCGGTGTCTGTACGACCCACGGTCACGGCAGCGAGGCGCAGAAGTGCCGCCGCCCGTCCGCCGGATCGGCGCGTTCGCGACGAGAGCATTTTGCCGCCGGAGATCTTGTTGCTCGGCGCCAATCCCAGCCAAGAGGTAAAATGCTTTGCACTTGGCCACGAAGAGAGGTCGTCGCCGCATTCAGCGATCAGCTTCAGCGAGAGGTAAGGACCGAGGCCGTCGATGGTGGTGATGTCCTTTCCGAGCAACGCGAACAGCGCCTCGCGGACGTCAAAAGCTAGAGCGTTCGCCTGATCCGTTCGATTCCGACGACGCGAGACCCGCGGGGCTGGTCCATGGCCATGACCGCGGTGGAGGCTCAGTTCCTTCAATACGGCTTCGATCCGGGCGTCGCAGGCAGATGCCTTCTCGTGGTAGGCGTCGTAAAGCGCAAGTGCCTGCTCGAGCGCAAACAGGTGCTCGGCGCGGTAGCTTCCGGTGAGCGCCTTCGCGATCGTCTCGGCGCTGGAGTGGCAACTGTAATGGCGCAAGCACGCCAGCGCCTCAGGATCGCGCTCGCCGGCAAGGATCGCGCGTATGATACGCAGGCCGGTCGTGCCGGTGATGTCGACGACGACGTGGTGCAGCTGAAGATTCATCTCCATCAAGGCCTTCTGCATATGCTGGATGTGTGAGGCCGCGTACTCCAGCAGACGCTCGCGCTGACGCACGTAGGCTCGCAGCTCGGCAATCTGCCCTTTGGGCCGAAAGCTGGCCCGCAGCAACCCGAATGAATGGAGCCGCTGCAGCCATTG
>NZ_AUEZ01000130.1 GCF_000426245.1 Bradyrhizobium sp. Ai1a-2
CGCAGCGCGCTTGGCGGCCGGCCCTACCATTTTTTTGAAAGAAGCTCGCGAAGGGCGGCCGCATCGAGCATCTGCTCGGCCAGAAGCTTCTTCAGCTTCGCGTTCTCCTCTTCCAAGGCCTTCAGTCGCTTGGCCTCGGAGACATCCATGCCGCCGAATTTGGCCTTCCAATTGTAGATCGTCGCCTCGGAAATCCCATGCTTGCGAGCAAGGTCAGCCGTCTTCGCCCCAGCCTCATGCTCCTTCAACACCGCGATAATCTGCTCTTCCGAAAACCTTGCTCGCTTCATCTGTCCGTCCTTCTGCGGGCCGGACTCTAACTCCATCTGGAGGAAATACGCAGTGGCAGGTCAAAGCTTATGGACTGCTTCGTTGCTGAAACAATGCCGATCTATTACGGCAGCCCGGCAATCACGAGGTTCTTCCCTTCGGACTCAATGGTTCTGATTGATCCAGAGGACAAGAACGTAATTCAAAAGATCCGAGAAATCATCAACTCGGACCTGTGGAAGGAACGTCGTGACGCAATACGAGAGGCGAAGCGGTTGGTTCTTGAGAAATACAATATATTTGCTTATCTCGCGCGCTTCATCGAAAGCGTTCAGGATAGGCCTTTACCGGCGCAAGTGTTACACATCGGTCCGCCTGCGGTCGATTTTGGGAGGGACGAATGAAGTACTCCAACGTTCATTCGTTTCGCGTGCCCGGCGGTTGGTTGTTTGGCGAGGTCGGTACGGAACACTCGGCGGAGAATGCCCACCTGCGCAAAACGGGCCGGCGCGCGGGCACGACGTCATGCGCGCGATCTTGAACCTGGATCGCGAAAGCCAGTGCCAGCCTGGTCGCCTCGTTTGTTATGTATGGCCGCGGCAAGATCGCTCTCTTTCAGGCAAGACCTATCTGCGTAGGATGATCGCCAACGTCATGAGATTGTGTCAGACGCGGCTTGCGTTCACAGAGGCGGTTTTACGCGCCCTTCCAGTAGCGCTTTCCTCCGCCCATATTTTCGTGGAGTTCAATTGTGGTTCGGCCCACGGCGTTTTGTGCGCCGGACCGGCGCCCGCGTAAACCTCAATAAAGCGAAAGGAATCCTGCCATGGAAAAATTCGTATTACGCATCGCCACCGATGTCGGCGTCGACCCGGCTCTCGCAGAGAGGGCCGTTGGCATGATGGTGGGGTTCCTGCAACGCGAGGCAGCCGACGGTCCCGTTGCGCGCATGATCGAGGCCATTCCCGGAGCTTCGGAATCAGTGGCGAAGTATGATGGCGAGGACGCAGAGGGCGGCAGCGTCCTCGGCGCAGTCGGCGGAGGCGGCGTCATGGGTCTCGGCCAGCAATTGATGAGTGAGGGTCTCAGCCTGGGAAAGATCGCCGGCCTTGCCTACGAGACGATCGCCTTCGCCAAGGAACATGTCGGCGACGAACTCGTGGACGAGGTCCTCAATTCCGTTCCCGGTCTTCCCCAGTTCGTCTGATCAGCGGCAGCCGGGGGCGGCGGTCTGATTGCTGATCATCGAATGGAACCGGTCGATCAGGCCGCGGGCTTCTACCAGCACAGGAGCGGCCACCTCAATGTCAGCGATGGTCGCCGTGTCAGCCTTGCTCAGATGATCGCGCGCCGTTGTCATTCAACGCCGCAGCCTGGCGGTGGGGGCCTTCCGCAGTTGCTGATCAGACACTTTGACGGTCCGCCGACGCCGTGTCGCCCACCGGGGCATGACGCGCAGCGAAACCCTAAAGCCCCGCGCCTTCAGTCGCCGCCTTAGTTCGGCACCATTGCGGTAGCCCCGGGTCCATTGCTCGTCGAGCAAGGTCAGATACGGTTCGATCGAGCTGTGCCGCACCCGGAAGATCGCGGGTGATCTGGCGGACGAACTCGCGGCTGTGACCAGTCAGGCGAACGATCTCTTCGATCGGGATGCCTTCCACAGCATGCCCCATGACGGCGACGCTGGTCTCCTCGCGCCGCAGAGAGGCGTCATACCGGAGCTCGGGTGAGCAGGTCCGGATTGACCGTGCTGGCGCCGATTTGCGGCCCGGATCGAGCACATCGACTTGCGCACGGCATCCAGGAGAGCGGCGCTGGCATTCTCAATCAGATGCCAGCGGTCGGCGACCTGGATCGCGTTCGGCGTATCCCACCAGTGGCAGCCCTCTTGTCTGGTTCGGTCGTCTTTCTGAGGATGAGACCTTAAGTCCAAGAATTTGTACTCATGGCCGGAAACGGAAAAATGCCGCCAACCTCGTTCACAGGTTGTGATCCTGCCCTCGCCAGACCTATCGGGTTCATGGCCGGATTTATCCATTGTGCGGATGTGTTTCATCAAAACAATCGATTTTACCTATTATAGAGGATGACGCATATCAAAACGTCGGTTGGGGTAGAATTGAGGCTATATCGGGATGGTTACCCATCCTTCGCTGGCTCCGAGCAAAATTCCCGCGCGTGCGCGGAGTATCAAATGAGGCCATGTCCATTGCGGCACGTTCTTCAAGGGCCTGCGCAAGCTGCATCGCGCCGGTTCGTCGCGCGGATCGCGCGGACTCCTACTCCCGGCAAACCTACGTATGGCTTTTCCAATCGTTTCTATATGGGCCGCTTACCTCCGTACAATTGAGCCAACCCTCGACTTTTTATTAGCCTTGCGACCAATCGGAGCGAGCCGATTGCAGGTGCCCGGCACTTGCAACCCGGCCAACTGGATCGTTTGTCTATCGTAAAATCGTGCCGAAGATGCAGGGGAAACTGTTCAGCGATAGCGAACTCCCCGGAAAGGCGAGCTGACCGACAGTATGAAGTTCTATCGCAGGACACCATGCGCTCCGCCGACCTGCATCGAGTGTCGTCGATCCCTAGGATCAGACGACTTGCGAGACATATCCACGCAGCAGCCCTATTGCGACTACGATTGCTATCTTCATTACCGGGCGAGAAGTCTGTTTGTGCCATGGCTCGCCGTCACACCGGTCGACCATGGGCTCGCGCCTGACTATCTGGCTCACCTCGAAACCGTCACTTCGTTTGCTGCCGCTTCCTGCTGGTATTCGATCGTGCTCGCCGAAGCCGCACTGCGGCTGGGCGAACTGATGATGGCTGAAACTTTTAAGACCTAGTTCACGCGTGTCATGCGGCGAGACCAACTACCCCGACTGCCTTCAAAGAGACGACCCAATGGTATCATAATTCGCTGTAGCTTTGAGTACGTTCAGATGAGTGCAGAAATTCTTGTGGTCTTAAAGATGAGTTTCATTGTATCTGGGGTGCGTTGTTCGGCATGTGCGGGATCATAGGCATATTAGGGCGTGGTCCAGTCGCCGAACAGCTGGTCGATTCACTCAAACGATTGGAATATCGCGGCTATGACTCCGCAGGTGTCGCGACAATCGAAGGCGGCCATCTCGAGCGCCGGCGCGCCGAGGGCAAGCTGAAAAATCTCAAGAAGCGCCTGCGCGGCAATCCGCTGTCAGGTCATGCCGGTATTGGTCATACGCGCTGGGCTACCCATGGCAAGCCAACCGAGAGCAATGCCCATCCGCATGCGACCGGTAATGTCGCGGTCGTCCATAACGGAATCATCGAGAATTTCCGGGAGCTGCGGGCCGAACTTGAGCAGAATGGCGCTAGCTTTGCCTCCGAGACCGATACCGAGGTGGTGGCGCATCTCGTCGAATCCTGTCTGAAAAATGGCTGCTCGCCACAGGACGCGGTGAAAGCGTCACTGCCGCGGCTGCGCGGCGCGTTCGCGCTGGCGTTCCTGTTCAAAGGTCACGACGATCTCATGATCGGCGCGTGCAAGGGGTCGCCGCTAGCGATCGGGTATGGCGACGGCGAAATGTATCTGGGATCGGATGCGATCGCGCTCGCCCCCTTCACCGACACCATCACCTATCTTGAAGACGGCGACTGGACCGTTCTTACCCGCAAGATCGGAATCATCTATGATTCGGAAGGCGCCGTTACCCACCGGGAAACGCTGAAGTCCGGCGCGTCTTCGCTCCTGGTCGACAAGGCGAATTACCGCCACTTCATGGCCAAGGAGATTCACGAGCAGCCGGAAGTGGTTGGGCAGACACTGGCGCAGTATATCGATATGGCCGCCGAGCGGGTCACATTGCCGGTCAAGCTGCCGTTCGATTTCAAGGATATCCAGCGGGTCTCGATCACCGCCTGCGGCACCGCCAACTATGCGGGCTATGTCGGGAAATACTGGCTGGAGCGGTTCTCGCGCCTGCCGGTCGAGATCGATATCGCTTCCGAATTCCGCTACCGCGAGGCGCCACTTCGGAAAGGCGACCTTGCGATCTTCATCTCGCAATCCGGCGAGACCGCCGATACGCTGGCCGCGTTGCGTTACGCGAAGGAGCAGGGGGCGCATACGGTTTCGGTGGTGAATGTGCCGACCTCGACGATCGCGCGCGAGAGCGAGACCGTGCTGCAGACGCTCGCCGGCCCCGAGATCGGTGTCGCCTCGACCAAGGCCTTCACCTGCCAGCTCATGGTGCTGGCCTCGCTCGCGGTCGCAGCCGGCAAAGCGCGCGGCGAACTGTCGGATGCGGACGAAGCCCGCCTCGTGCATAGCCTCGTCGAGATCCCCCGATTGATCGCGGCGGCGCTGACCACGGAGCCGCAGATCGAGAAGCTCGCGCGCGAGATCTCCAAGTCGCGCGACGTGCTCTATCTGGGCCGCGGCACCAGCTATCCGCTTGCGCTCGAGGGCGCGCTCAAGCTGAAGGAGATCTCCTACATCCACGCCGAGGGTTATGCCGCCGGCGAGCTCAAGCACGGTCCGATCGCGCTGATCGACGAGAACGTGCCGGTCGTGGTGATCGCGCCGTTCGACAAGTTGTTCGAGAAGACCGTCTCCAACATGCAGGAAGTGGCGGCCCGTGGCGGCAGCATCATCCTGATGACCGATGCCAAGGGGGCGGCGGAGGCGACCGTCGATTCGCTGGTCACGATCGTGCTACCGGACATGGCGGCGGCCTTTACGCCAATAGTCTATGCCATCCCGGTGCAACTCCTCGCCTATCATACCGCCGTGGTCATGGGCACCGACGTCGACCAGCCGCGCAACCTCGCGAAATCGGTGACTGTCGAATAGGCGGGCAGGGCCAGTGTCGGAGCGGCTGTGGTATTTCAAAGCCAGGGGCGAAGCCCATCTCCGGTCCGGAGGACTGGCTGATCGTAAACAGAAATATTTATCTCTCTAACGTAGCACCAAGCTGACAGATCCGATTTTCTGGTCATCCTCGACACGTCACATTCGTCCTGTAGATGCTGTCAACGTGGGATGGTTTCGATTTGCCTGAGGTTGCTCAAATTGTCGTGCCGCGCAACGTGCGCTTAAGTGCCATCGCATGAATGTTGCAAAAAGAGCGGCCAATTGAGTTTTCGGCCCCGGGGTGCTGGACTTCGGACGTCCGATCGTTCGGAGCTCGGACCTGGTGTGCTGTTTCCTGAAAATGCCCGTTAGCGCTTGAGCTTTCATATCAAGCGCCCATCCGCCGACATCGCCAGTCGATCTGCTGTCCCCACCGGTTGCTCGCCGAGCAAGCGAACCATTGAGATGAGCCCGAGCGCGTCCGAAACAGCTGCATGTGTCGAAAACCGATTACTGATAATCGACACCTCCGTTTTTGTCGCTGCTCGGCCACAACGCCGCCCGATGCGCGGCGTGCCTTGCCGACGCTCCAAAAAGATCGGCGGTGACGATGCCTTTTATTGGGGCAGATGGAATAAAGCTCTACTTCGAGGAGCACGGCCGGGGCTATCCCATCATTTTCGTTCATGAATTTGAATCCGACCTGGGCAGCTGGGAAGCACAGATCCGCCATTTTTCCCGCAGCTTTCGATGTATCACCTACAACGCTCGAGGATATCCACCGAGCGACGTTCCTGATGATCCATCCGCATACGGTTGGGAGTTCGCCGTCCGAGACATTGATGCCGTCATGCGCGGTCTATCGATCGGGCGAGCCCACGTAGTTGGATCGAGCATGGGCGCCTACGCCGCTCTGCTATTTGGGTTGCGCTACCGCGAAGGGGGCAGCGCGATCGTTGCAGCCGGAGCAGGCCTAGGGTCTCCAGCTTCGGATCGTGAGAGCTGGTCAAAGAACGCGACGGTTCTGGCGTGCGCATTGGCGGCACGAGGTATCGATGCCATAGCTGAGAAAATGGCGGGCCACTCAACGCGCATTCGGCTGAAGCACAAGGATCCGAAGGGCTGGCAGGAGTTTGTAGAGCGGCTAAAGCAGCTTTCTGCACGCGGGATGTCCAATACCCTGCTCCAGTGCCAAGCCGTCCGCCCGTCTCTGTACGACTTCCAGGATCAGTTCTCACAGATGCAGGTGCCCGTCTTGCTCGCGGTGGGCGACGAAGACAAGCCATGTCTTGAAACTGGCTTGATGCTCAAATCCACCCTTCCTGCCGCCGGCATGTGGGTGTGCCCCAATACGGGCCATGCCATCAATCTCGAAGAGCCTGCGGCGTTCAACGCGCAAGTTGAAGCGTTCTTTGGCGTCGTCGATCGAGGAAGCTGGGGCCACCTCGACTGGCTGAAACAATCCGCCTCGGGCCATGAGAAGCCAACGGCCGCTCGATTGCATTTCGACGGAGCGCTTCCATGAAGCCGTGGATCGGTGTCCATCTTTCCGAGTCCACCGCCGCGCGGCTGGCAGTTGCAGCGCAAGGTCCGGGGACCAGCAAATCAGCGATCGTTGAGGCTGCGCTCGCTCAGTTCTTCGATGCCGATCGTGACATCAACGGGAATTCAGTTGATCGCCGGCTGAACGCCATTCACCGGAACCTCGAACAGGTTCATCAAGATGTGCGAATTGTAAGCGAGGCTGTTGCGCTTCAGGCTCGATTTCTTCTCGCCGTCACGCCGCCGCTCGCAGCTGCTGACCAACCTGCTGCCTGTCGTCTCGGACTCGCGCGCTTCGACGAATTTGCCGCTCAGGTGACAAGGCGGGTCCATCTAGGAATGTCCCTCATCAAGGAAACAATCGAGCGGGCGAATCCGGAGCATGTTGCATCAGAACCGGTGAGGCAACTAGCGGTGGCGCGCTCAGCAGAGCCGGAACTGAAGGGCGGTGCGACGAATGTCGCCGGCAACAAACCACAATGTCCGCGTTCCGCACGACGGGCACGCTGCGAGCACGAAGTTGATATAAGAGCCGAGCAAACAAGCCTTGGCGCGTCGCGGTCCTTTCTGCTGCCTTGGCGTGCGACGGCGCGACAGCGGCCGCGGGCCTTGCCAGAGTGGCCCTTAATTTTGCGCGTATTCTTACCCTTCGTCGCTGCTTACTACCTTTCCTTTCTCTTTCGCACCATCAATGCAACGATCGCTGGACCGCTGGCTCAGGAGTTCGGTCTGGGTGCAGATGACCTCGGTCTCCTGACCTCCATCTATTTCCTGACCTTCGCGGCGGCCCAGATTCCTATCGGGGTATTGTTGGACCGATACGGTCCGCGGCAAATCCAGAGTGCCGTGCTGTTGGTAGCAGCCGCCGGCGCAACGCTATTTGCTGTTTCTGACAACTTCTTGCTGCTTCTTCTGGGCCGGGCGTTAATCGGTCTCGGCGCTTCCGCAGCATTGATGGCGGGATTGAAGGCTGTCCTTCTCTGGTTTCCAGCCGAGCTGGCCCCACTGCTCAACGGCTTGATGGTCATGCTGGCTTCCCTTGGAGCCGTGACAGCAACATTGCCGACCGAATATCTGCTTGTTTCGGTCGGCTGGCGGGGATTGTTTGAACTCCTAGCCATCGCATCGGTTGGATGCGCGCTTGCAATTTTCCTCATCGTCCCCAGGGCCACGTCGTCATTGGCAGCGAGGGGGACCAGCATTGGACTGCGAATGATTTATACAGATCCTCGCTTCTGGCGTTTGGCGCCGCTCTCTGCGACCTGTATTGGTACGGCCTGGGCGCTACAGGGATTGTGGGCTGCCCAGTGGTTCTCCGATGTCGAAGGCCCGGACCGTTCGGCATTGCTTCGCAATCTCTTTGTCATGGCCATCGCATCGAGTGCGGGCGCCCTGGTTCTAGGCGTCGCCGCTCAAAAGCTCCGTCGATACGGGATAGGGCCACGAGCGCTGTTGGGGTTGGTTGCAGTTCTGTTTTTCCTCGCCCAACTGGCAGTGATCCTGCGAGTACCTCTTCCATCATCCGTTCCGTGGATGATCGTCGCTGGCGTCGGGGCGGCAACCGTCCTTAGCTACGCGATTTTGGCCGATTTTTTCCCCAAAGAGCTTGCTGGACGTGCGAACGCGGCGCTCAACGTCTTTCACATCGGTTGCGCGTTTCTGGTCCAGTGCCTCGTGGACTTCGTGGTTCAGCACTGGACGCCTCAGCAGGGCCACTATCCGGAAGTTGCTTACCAGACCGCCTTTGCAGTGAACCTTGCAGTTCAGTTCATAGCATGGTTCTGGTTTGTCCGCGGGCCTCTATCGGCGGCACCAGGCAGCCGTGCCGCGAGCAAGGGCTCAGTTAGCTCCACAAAGTGGACGAAAGGCGGCATTACCGACACCTGTGCTCCGCTCTAGTCATCTGGAACGGAAGTTCGTCACATTATATGATGGCTCGAATCTCTGTAGGGGAGAGCGCTTGTGGCGAATGCAGGTGTGAGGGGCCGGCCAATCGAGCCGTTGGTGCTGAGTCCGCAAGAGCGAACGTATTTAGAGAGGCAAGTTCGTCGTCATCGTGTAGCCCGGTCGCTATCTGAGCGGTGCCGCGCGATCCTGCGGTGTGCAGATGGCTTGCCAAGCAAGTCTGTGGCTGCCGAACTTGGCATCCATGAACACACCGTTGGCAAGTGGCGCCGCCGATTCTTGAAGGATCGCTGTGATGGCCTGCTTGACGAAGCCCGCCCTGGCCGCCCTCGAACCATCAACGACGATCAGGTTGCTGAGGTAATCGAGCGGACATTGCGTACGACGCCACCCGACGCGACGCACTGGTCGATCCGTTCGATGGCTGCGGAAACTGGCTTTTCTCACACCACGATCCGTCGAATGTGGACGGCGTTCGGCTTGCAGCCGCACCGCAGCCAGACATTCAAGCTGTCGAGCGATCCGCTATTTGTCGACAAGGTGCGCGATATTGTCGGGCTTTACCTGTCCCCACCGAACCGAGCCGTTGTCCTCAGCGTCGACGAGAAGAGTCAGATACAGGCACTCGATCGCGAGCAACCGGTCTTGCCGATGATGCCTGGCGTACCGGAACGTCGCACGCACAGCTACGTGCCGCATGGTACGACCACGCTTTTTGCCGCGCTCGATGTCGCTTCCGGCTTTGTCATTGGCAAATGCTACAAGCGCCATCGGGCGGTCGAATTCTTGAAGTTCCTCAAAGAGGTCGACGCTCAAATCCCTGAGGGGCTCGCTGTCCATATCGTCATGGACATGTGTGGACGCCCCCGTTGGTGCAAGAAGAATCTTTCGAGGAGCACGGAGCGTGGTCGGGTGCTGACATGTGTCCGGCCTTTTGCTGCGGCTGTCACATGCCGCCGGCCCGTATGGGAGTTCGCGGAGCGGGTCCAGTTCAACCTCGCGTGCTCGAGGCGCGTATCCATAATCTGGTTTTCCCGATCCCGTCTCGTTGACCGTTGCGCCATACTCTCCGTTGACCTTCTCACACTCTCAGGGGCCCTGCCGCGGAACTACTTTGCCGCAACCGGAGCCCGATAAGTTCCGCCTCTCGCCATCAATGCCCAGACGATACGCGGCATCTTGTTGGCGAGGGCGACGATCACCAGCATGGGCGGCTTGCGGGCAAGCATACGCGCAAGCCAGGGATCTGCTGTCGAGCCTTTGCGCATTGCCCAACGCACGGCCGCGCTCGCGCCGATGATCAGCAGTCGGCGCAGGGTTCGTTCGCCCATGCGGGATGTCTCGCCGAGCTTCTGCTTTCCGCCCGTGAAGCGCTGCAGCGGGGTGAGTCCCAGCCACGCCGCAAAGTCGCGTCCTCTCTTAAAGGCCTGAGCCGTCGGCACCAGGGCAACGAGCGCCGTCGCCGTGATCGGCCCGATTCCTGGGATCGTCATCAGCCGCTTGGCTTCGGCATCCTCTCTGGCGCGCCGAGCGAGCTCACGGTCGAATCGCGCCACCCTCTCGTCCAGTGATCGCAACTGCTCCACGAGCAGGCGTAGGATCGGTCGGGCCAGCTCAGGAATGTCGGTGTCACGGTCCTCGATCGCTGACACGAGTTTGGCTACATGGGAGGGGCCTTGCGCCGCTACCATCCCGAATTCGGCCAGATGGCCGCGGATCGCATTGATGGTCTGAGTGCGCTGACGCACCAGGAGGTCGCGGGCACGAAACACAATAGCCGCCGCCTGCTGCTCCTCGCTCTTCGCTGCCACGAAACGCATCGTCGGCCGCTGGACGGCTTCGCAGATCGCTTCCGCATCGGCGGCATCATTCTTCTGGCGCTTCACGAAGGGCTTTACATAGTCTGGCGCAATGAGTCGCACCTCATGCCCCAGCCTCGCGATTTCGCGCGCCCAGTAATGGCTGCTGGCGCAGGCCTCCATGGCGACCGTGCAGGCCGGCTGCGCGGCAAGAAATTTGAGCACCTGGTCCTGCGCAGCTTCTTGCGGAAAAGCACCGCTCCTGATGCATCCGCGCCGTGCATCTGGAACACATTCTTCGCCAGATCCAACCCGATTGTGCTAACTTCCGACATGGACGCCTCCGTTCAAGTGATGGTCAACGACACCACTTTGGCACAGCGATGCCGTGAGGGGGCGTCCACATGGGGTAATCGCAGGAGCGAGTTGCCCGAAAACCAATCAGAGACTTGGAGGGCGGCTGTTCCCCGATAGGATGGAAATACGGGCTCACGACTGGTCGCCGGGCCCAAGCATCGAATGGAGAACAGCCATGGACGAGTATATCGGTCTTGACGTGTCGATGAAAGAGACGGCAGTCTCGATCCGTCGAGCAGGTGAACGGATCTGGCGCGGCAAGTGCGCATCAGATCCGAGGATCATCGCCGAACTCATCCGCAAGCGGGCGCCGGCCGTGAAACGAGTGGTTTTTGAAACCGGACCGCTGTCGGTATGGTTCTATCATTCTCTCCG
>NZ_AUEZ01000131.1 GCF_000426245.1 Bradyrhizobium sp. Ai1a-2
ACCCGTTCGGTGGACAATTTCGTGCAGGCCATGGGCATGACCGGAATCTCCAAGAGCCGGGTGAGCCGGCTCTGCGGTGAGATCGACGAGAAGGTGAAGGTCTTCCTCGCGGTCCGATCGAGGGCGACTGGCCGTATTTGTGGATCGGCGCCACCTACGTGAAGGTCCGCCAGAATGGCCGCATCGTCTCGGTCGCGGTGATCATCGCGGCGAGTCTCAAAAATGGCGGCCGGCGTGGGGGGCTCATGCAGATTACTATCGTTTCCAACTCTGGATCGAATGGAACGAGAGATGCCCAAGAGCACGGACATGATCCAATGATCACAATCAGAGCATCGTCAATAGTCGGTGCTCCAAATTGCGGCTCGCCAGCCTGTCGCGTGCCATCACGAGGCACTCCACCGTGCCGGCCTCTTGATCGGCAGCAAGCGGTATCACTCCTTCCTTGTGTGTACTATCGAACAGAAGTCCTTCATTGGCGAAATAATCAATTGCTGTTCGGAGAGACCTCGATCGGACGTCACGTACAGATGAAACCACATAAGAATTGGAGTAGTCGGGTCCTAGCAACCGGACAGCAATGCTGTGTACCACCGAGCCGCCACCCCACCGACCGTTCGCTTCATTAAACAGCAGCTTCCCGTCGATGGAGAAAATGGCGTCGATATTGATCATTCCGCGGTATCCCAACATCCGTGCAAACTCTACAAATCGATGGGCGTGCGCGTAAGCGGTCGAGCAGTGCTCATTGCTCAAGTCGCTTGGAAGCTCTAATCCAGTCCAGATGAGAGCCTTTTCGGATCGGTCTTCGCTTCGACGCAGACGTATGTTTCCACTGTTGACGTACGCAATTGAGCCCTTCTCCTCGATTTCGAACTCAAGGTAGAACATTGAACGGGCCAAGTGGTACGACTCGACGATCACCGTCTTACACGAAGGGGTTGTTATGTCAGACCAGAGTGCGTCAGGGTCAAACGATGGCCAAAGGACTCGCCGGGTTTCTCTTGCCCCAGGTAGTGGAACGCTGTCGTTGCCGTTCAGTATAATGTTTCCGACCCCGCCCGCTCCATTGTCTAGCTTTACAATGACCATGCCGGTTTCAAACCTCAAGGAATTGACCGCTCTCAGCAATTCGTCTGAGCTTGTCGTTACGCATCCACTGGGCAGCGGAAGTCCGACACTCGTTGCCAATTGACGGAAGTGACTCTTGCGGTTCAATAGATCTGGACCTCGCTGCAGAGCGAAGTCGTCCCCGTTCTGCGGTATGCCAAGTATCGCGGCTACGCGCGCAACGCCTTCGGTGGAGTAGCAAGGACGGAGTTTCCAATCTGCGCTCTGAACGATGTGGCGTCTGATTCGTTCAAGGATCGTATTGGACTGCAGAGTGACATCATCAAGGACCGTGTTTTCCTGGGTTTTCTCAGGCATCAGCACCATGACGGTCGATGGGTCGAAGTTGAGCGTCGCACCGATGTAGTGCAGCAGGTCCGCTGGGATGGCTACCGGAGAGACTATTAGGTCGCCCTGCTGTGCAAACCATGTGGAGCGCCAAGCCGACTTGGCCGCAAGCGAAAGTTGGGTTGCCGTCAGGTCGGCGCCGGACATTTGGGCGTTACCCGCATTCATGATCAGGATCCGCGGCATCAACGCGCTCCCCGGTTATTTGGCGTTATTGGACCAAAAGCGCCGCGTCCACGACGATCAACTCGCAGAAGCGCATTTTTGTAGACGAGTAGACTGAAAACGAGTTCTTGGCTTCGACACGCAAGATCGCCTTCGGGCGGCAGGGGAATTGTTGCCAGCGTACAATCCCGCTCAATTGCTGCCTACTTGCTAACTTGATCGCGCCTCGAGGTCTTTGAGCATGAAATGCTGGATCTTGCCCAACGCCGTTCGTGGCAATTCTTCGGTAAAAATGATTTCGCGCGGAGTTTTGAAGCGGGCGAGCCGGGACTGGACATGCGCCGTCAGCGCCTCCGCGTCAACCCGGGCCTCCGACCGCCTGATCACATAGGCGACCGGCACTTCATCCCAGCGCGGATCGGGCCGACCGACGACGGCGCATTCGGCGACAGCGGGGTGCTCCATAAGCACGCGTTCGACTTCCGCCGGATAGATGTTCTCTCCGCCAGAAATGATCAGGTTCTTCTTGCGATCATGGACCCAAAAATATCCATTGGTATCGCGGAGGCCGATGTCGCCAGTGTGATACCAGCCGTTGCGCAGCGCCTCGCGCGTTGCTTGTTGATTGCCCCAATATTCGGAGAAGACATTGGGCCCGCGCACTGCGATCTCGCCTGGGGTGCCTGGCGGTAACTTCTCGCCGGCATCATTGATGATCGCCGCTTCGCAGCATAGGCCAGGCAAACCGGCCGAACCGTCACGCGAGACATCGCCCTCGAGCGTCGTATAGATAGCGATGGGGCAAGTTTCCGTAGAGCCATAAACCTGCAGCACCGCTACCCCGCGTGCGACAAGGCGTGCGACTAAGTGTTGAGGCACCATGGCGGAGCCAGTGGAAATTGCCTTAACCGAGGATAGGTCGCTCGTCGGCCAGCCAGGATGCTCGGTCAGGGCTTGTATCGTGGCAGGCACCAACACGGCTAGCGAGGGCCGGTTGCGCTCGAACGCAGCAAGCGTCGCCTCTGGCGTAAAACGCCTGTGAATGGTCACCGTCGCGCCGTGATGCAAGGCAGGCGTGGTCTGGATATTGAGGCCGCCGACGTGGAACAGCGGCAACACTGTCAGGACATGATCGGACGAGGTTAGGCCGTGCATGTGCTGACTCATAACCCCATTCCACAGCAAGGCCTCCTGGCGCAGCACAGCGCCTTTCGGCCGCCCTGTGGTGCCCGAAGTATAGACGATCAGAAGTGGGCAGGACAGGTCCGTGTGCGGATTGCGACCATCGCCGCGGCCTCGGTCCAACAGGTCATCCCACTTGCTTCCGCCATTGGGCGCAAAGTCGAGGCCGACGACGAAGGTATCGGGCGATTGCTCCGCCAGCCCGGGCAAGAGTGCCTCGAAGGCGTGTTCAAGCACCAGCACCTTGGCAGCGGCGTCGGACAGGATGAAAAGCTGCTCAGCGACCGCAAGCCGCCAGTTCAATGGCACGAGCATTGCGCCGAGCCGCGCGCAGGCATAGAGCAGCACCAGGTAGTCAGGCCGGTTGAGGCTAAGGATGGCGACGCGATCGCCTCTCTCGACACCGAGCTGGCCTTTTAGGGCGCGCGCGACCTGCTCAATCCTTCGATTGAAGGCGGCGTAGCTTAGAGTATCACCCTCGAAATGAATCGCGGGCTTGTCGGGAGCGAACGCCGCATTGCGTTCAATCAGGGTGCAGAGATTCATCATCAACCGTCCATTTCGTCTAGCTTGTATAATACCTCCCGCCCCTGCCAACGCGATCAGGGCAAGAGCTCCCCAACTCCCTTGGAAGGTCTGGATTACGGTTTTACCGCCTTCGATTGACTTTCAGGCGCGGGCGATCATCAGGCCCGCATTTCTCCCGCGCACAGCGGCTCGCAACGGCGTGCCCTGGTGTTCGCCGCTGATCACGCCAGCCGCCGGGACGCCAGCAACAATCAATCCCGTGCGCTTGCTCGCGCTCGGTGGACTCGCGCTCGACATATTCGCTGCATACATTGCAGGCGAGCAAGGGCCGTGCGGTACATCAATCATGCGATGCTGTTTGGTGCCAGCCATGGGCATTACATTTCGGATTCCACGGACGGGGCTCCTAGTGCGTGCCAGCGGGGAGAGGCGGTCGTGGAGATGCCGCGCTCGCCAGGTCCTGGCTTGCTGGTCAATCGCGGGCTCGTCTCTCGTCGAGCGCCACCACAACTTCCTTATCTAACCTCGCCGGCGAGGCACGCCCCCGTCAGGGGCTCCGCACGAGAATGCGGATGATATCATGAGGCCGAGGTACGGTCGATGTAATCTGACGTGCAGGCTGCTGCTCGCGTACTGCGAGACAGGGCCTGCGTGCATCTGACTATGGTGATAAGCGCACCATGATCCCCTCAATACAGGCTCGCCGCACATAAAGGCGGCTCCGGGATCTCCATCTTTGAAGCCAACAATGGCCCGGCACTGGCCTTCAGTGTGGTCGACTAGCAAGACCTTCTTGGAGCCATCTGGTTTTTTCACGTTTCCGCTCCGAGATACCGGGCAATCTCACTGATTGTCGCGCCGGTCGTGGCGAACGACAACTTGCCGCTAAAGCTCGTTGAGAACTTCTGCAGCCGGTTTGACCTTTCTACGTTTAGGCCATTTTGTCGCCGCACCAGCTCCCGGTGAGCTGTACGGAGACCAAAACGCCGTTCCGAACTCAGCGCGGTCCTGTGCTGGCCAGGGGAGAGGCCAGCCGGCCCGCACGAACGAGGACCTCGCGCAAGCGCTTGGGATCCACATCTGCTTTGAACTGCTCTGACTTGATCTCCTCTGTGGCATCCAGATCAGTACAGAAGTACAGCGCCGGTTGAGTCTCTGCATCGCAGAGCCCTTCACAGTCGCCCGCCATCCCTGCTCGAAGAAAAATCGACAGAGATGTGTCGGAGACCGCATCAAGCCGCGCCCGAAATGTTCTTTGCTTCAAGACTTCATTTGTGAGCTCCGACCGTGATGCGCTCGTACAACTCCTTCAACATGCCAAACAGAAGCTTGCGCTTGTTTTGAAACGCGTCCTACGCAAAACCGCCCGGAATACCCACGATGATTTCGAACTGAGCTTCGTTTCCCGTCCGGCAACGGCGAGGCGAACACATCGGTCCCTGATGTCGAAGCGCTCGTCCTGCTCCGCCCCCAAGTGCGCTGGCGACGGCGCTCCATCCGGCGTGTAAGCCGCGTCAAGAGCCTGGCTTTCGCTGGAGTGCTCGAGAATCGTGACCGCCTCGTGAACCTAACAGGTCGAGACATTCGACGATCCATACTTTCCTTGGGACATCTGACACAGGGAAACCGGCGCGACTACTTTGAAACCGTACAACGTGACGCTACGTACGATTCAAGCCCCTTTTGGCTTGTCGTGCGAATATGTCCAAACTCGTGGATCTTCAGGAGCAGCAACCACACGAAATAGAAAAAAGCACCGCAATTCCTCAAAGCATCTGGGCCGCGCCCGGACCGTAGTTAGCGCCGAGATCCTAAGATACTTTGTGCTGTCGCTGACCGACTTACGGCCGTCCGAAGCGTCGGTTCTCGAGCCACGATTATGTTCTCGACGAAAGCGGACACCGAATGAAGACATGCTGCTTCTATTCAGCTCAGTGACGGCGAGAACAAGTCACGTCCCAACGCTCGAATCCAGTTTGACCTGAAGCTCGACTTTCGCCCCGTTCCGAGCCGGTCGTTCAGGATTGGTGCGTAAATAGATGGGGAAGCCTCGGCCGCGCACTTCGAGGTGACGAACCGAACGGGCGAGTCAATCGATTTCTTGGTAAGGATCTCATAGGTCAACAGGCTGATTCAAACACTAAGCGCCAAATTCCCCATGGAGAAAATGACTATGGTTTCGATTGAACGCTATGGACCGTGGCGCCAAGTTGCGCATCATGATGATGGGTTTTCATCCATCGTCGCGACACGTAGGATGACGCCATTCGCCGGAATAAAGCTCTTCGTAAGTCGGCGCGGCGGCTTCGCCAGCGATGCCGAGTAGAGAGCGGAAGGCGTTGAACGGATAGAACCGCCGATTGAACCGGAAGATAAATTCGTTGAGGTAGGCTTGCAGGTGCTGCGGGCTGACGCCGTGGTGGGTGCCGATCAGCCAGGTCTTCAAGTTGGCGAACACCAGATGAACTATCGGCAGGTGCTCCTCGGCGACTCGCGGATCACCCCGTTCCGCGGCCGCATGATGGTCATACCCGAGCTTGGTGAGATCTGCGTACCCGGACCAATTGTCAGTGACGATCTTCGTCCCAGGCGCGACGGCTTGTTCAACAAAGCCGCATAGTGATCTGGCGCTACGGTCTGGAATGACCGCGAGCAGGATCCGCCCGGCGTGGCATCCGTTCCTGCGCGCGTCGCGTTTGGTCCCCGGTTCACGTTGACGGACTTCGGTAGCGGCTGCAACTAGCGTCTTCCGGTGGACGCCGCGGCCATCGCCACGCGTGCGTCCGCCAACCCAAGTTTCGTCGACTTCGACATGCTCGTTGGCGCGCCCACCGATGCGGTCATGGGCTGGCCGCACCATACCGGCGCGCAACTTGTGCAGGATCTGGAATGCCGTCTCGTAGCGCTTTAATCCAATCTGGCGCTGGAACTGCGCGGCGGACATGCCGGGCGTTTGACTGGAGACAAGATACGCCGCCCAGAACCAAACACTGAGCGGCGTATGCGAGCGCTCCATCACCGTGCCCACAGTTAGCCCGGTATTCTTCCGGCAGTTGCGGCAGCGCAGGACCCCTGGGCGGTTGGTGAAGCGGAATGGTGAGCCGGAAACTCCGCAATGAGGGCAAACGAACGCATCCTTCCAACGGACCTTTTCGAGGTAGCCAGCGCAAGCCGCGTCATCGGGGAATAATCTCTGGAACTCCGGCAGAGACTGCGGGAACGGCAGGTCGTCGTGCTGAAAGATATCCATCAAGCTGCGACTATGGCTTCGGATCTTTCGAATCCCGGCAACAAAGCGTGTGCGAGAAAACGGCCATCTTTCCCCAGGTATTCGGGAGATCGCTTATGGCCGTCGTTATCGTGGACTTCATATCGTCAGTAAGGCGCCACGGCTCGTTCAAGTCGTTGAAGTAGGCCAGCGACTTCAACGTGATCATCGGAGGCACACTCGACCCGAAAAGGGCCTCCAACGCGGCTAGTCCGCGCGGCAGGTTCTGCCCGTTTGCAAGCATGACAGCGATGTCCTGGTAATCCTTGGCTTCGGCCCGATCATGAATCACTTTGAGCTCATGTGCGAACAAGTCGTCCATCGACGCGACGCACAGGACATCGTCGTCGGTCTTGTCCGGTTCACATACGCAACCGTTCTTCACGCCCCCGAAGAATGACACCTTGATCGGCGCGCCCATGTGATCGACGCTGACTGTCAACGTATCCTTCTCGTTTTGCAGTACGGAGGCGCCTTTGAGCCACGCGATTTCATTCAGCAGATTGTGCTTTTGTCCATCGTCGAGATCAACGTCCGAAAAAAAGTCGAAATCGACGGATTGGCGATGTCCTAGCCGAAGCGCAATCGCCGTTCCGCCATATAGGACAAAGTGGCCAGCCACTTGGACGAGATGAGGCCATAGGCCGCGTTGAGCAGGGGGTAGAATGTCGAGGCGCGGCGTAAACACCATAAGCAAATCCAGCTTCAGGAAAACCGTCGGCGCGACTTCGGCGGTGTTCCACGCCCGCCCAATCGATAATGCCAAAAAGCGAGCGATCGGTTGGAGATTACGCCAGCTGGGGGAGATTTCAGAACTTCCCTGAACACATCAATTCCGACGCATTCGATGAGCGCGGCGGCGTCTTCCCAGGTGCCCATCTCCATCACATTAGCAACGAGCCTGGACATTCCTTCGGACACAACGATATCGGGCGGCGTCCACCAGACGTACTTGGCCGCAAGCCGCAGCATTTCCGAACTTCGAACAGTTTCGTTCATTGCGGCATCTCCAGTGCTCCGAAAACTAGCACTAATTGGTGTGGGCGTCAACCGGATAGGCTTGCTCCAATGGTCGCGACTCGAGGCCTTTCGCGACGAACTCGCGAAACTATCTATTCAAAGCAGTCCACGCGACAAGGAGCGATATTCTTTCGATCGGCAGCAAATCAGGGCGGGCGGCGTAACCCCTTTCAGACGTTGACGGTCGCTCGCTAGCGTGCGTGTTCTCGAACATGTTGTAATCAGCCGAAGTGCTGATGCTCACGAGCCGATATGATCGATTATGCTGGATGGCCGCTCTTGCCAGGCATATCAAAGTTTGTGGTCAGAACGGTCGAAATTCAGCCTTGATGGAAAATCCGAGTCAGCGCGACATCTCCAAGCGAAGGGGATCTTTCCGGAGGGTTGATGAGCTGTTAAAAAAACTCACGGCGGTCAGTCTTCACACCGAGCAAATTGTCAATTGCATCAGGATACAGGTCGGCGTGGCCGACATTCGCTTTGTACCAAGGCTGCCAAGTGAGCCAGGCCAATAGTCGGAACGCCTGATCGAGAGGTCGCTGGGTTGTCAGCCGTTCTCCTTGCACCAAGCCCATCTCGCGACCCTCTCGACGGTTTTTGCCGCGACAGGAATGCCTGACGTGATTGACGCACCAGCACCGATCAACAAGGCAGGGGAGAAGCTATCGATCAAAAGAGAGCGTGGCCGGCCGGTCGTCGACATGCGCAGGTTGGCCGAACTCGACCCAAGCACCTCCTGGGCCCTCCGCTGGTTGAATCCCGAACACGCTCGCCAGTCTAACGATTTTGGGTTTCGCGTTCGCCCCATTTTCAAGAATCGTTCGTTTGTCGGAAACGATCATAACCACCCGGGTTCGGGAGGGACACCCAAGGCTGTCTGGTGTGGGGATTAACAACAGACAGTTGCGGAGGCTCTCGTTGGGTGAACCATCTAGCGCCAAATAAATCGCCTTGATCTTGTTCGCTTTTTGTTCTATATGCCTAGCGAGGTGGTTTGCCTACGGTGTGGCGACGTAAATCTGCGAGTCGCCGCCGTGTCCAAGGATCTCACGCCAGAGAACGCTCTCATTTTCCGGATTGTTCACAGGGACAATGTCCCGTGGATTCTGGATAACGGCCTGCATTGCAAGAATTCGAAAGTGTTGGATCCTAACTTCGTGGAGATCGGAAATCGCGATCTGATCAGCAAGCGGGACAAGCATCCTGTCGTGCCGCCACCGTCCGGAACACTGAGTGACTACATACCGTTCTATTTCACGCCGTTTTCGCCGATGATGTACAACATCAAGACTGGGTGGGGCGGCATTCGACAGCGCAACAACGACGAGATCGTCGTCATGGTTTCGTCACTACGGACGTTGCAAGCCAGGAAGATTCCGTTCCTGTTCACGGATCGGCATGCGTACCTTGCTGCGGCGCAGTTCTATTCGGATATTGCGCGCTTGGACCAGGTCGATTGGGACATGCTTCAGCGGCGGGATTTCCGCACTGATCCGGACGATCCGTCGAAAAAAGAGCGCTATCAGGCGAAAGCCCTTGTCCACAAGCATCTGCCCGTCAATGCTATGTCGGGCCTCGTCTGCTACAACGATGATGTGCTCAAGTCTCTGAATGCCGCATTGGCGCAACGCAACCAGACCATGAAAGTGGTCAAGAAGCCCGGTTGGTATTTCTGATGATCGAATTTACGCGCGGCAATCTTCTCGAGTCCAAAGCCGAAGCTTTGGTCAATACCGTCAACACCGTCGGTGTGATGGGGAAGGGCATCGCCTTGATGTTCAAAGAGGCGTTCAAAGAGGCGTTCCCGGAGAACTTCAAAGCATATGAGACTGCCTGCAAGAAGAAGGAGGTTAGGGTCGGCCAGATGTTCGTTACCGAACGCCAGGCATTGATCGGACCGAAATGGATCATCAATTTCCCGACTAAGCAGCATTGGCGTGGCGACTCCAAAATAGAGTGGATCGAAACTGGTCTGGAAGATCTGAAACGCGTCATCACTGAAAAGAAGATACGCTCGATTGCTATTCCGCCGCTCGGGAGCGGGAACGGAGGTCTCAATTGGCCCGACGTTCGTCCCAAGATTGAGGCTGCGCTCGGGGCGCTTAACGACGTCAGCATTGTCGTCTATGAGCCTACGGACCAATACCAAAATGTGTCGAAACGCGCAGGGGTCGAGAAGCTGACGCCGGCGCGCGCGCTCGTCGCCGAGCTGGTTCGCAGGTACTGGATACTCGGAATCGAGTGCTCGTTACTCGAAATCCAAAAGTTGGCGTACTTTCTGGAACGCAGCATCGAGAAGCTGGGATTGGAGAACCCGCTCGATCTGCGCTTTCAAGCGGATAAATATGGCCCGTACGCTCCTCGACTGACCCACCTGCTTAATGGCCTCGACGGCAGCTATCTGCATTGCGGAAAACGCATCGGCGATGCTGGTCCATTCGATGTGATCTGGTTTGAGGACGCCAAGCGAGACAAGGTTGCCGCCTATCTGGGATCGGGTGACGCAAAGGCGTTCCTGCCTGCACTTGAAGCGACTGCGGAGCTGATTGACGGGTTCGAATCTCCATTGGGCATGGAGCTTCTGGCAACGATCGACTGGCTCATCCAAAAGGACGGCGTCGCTGCGGATCGGGACTCGATAAAGACAGCGCTTAAGACGTGGACAGGCGGCGAGACGTCGGCAGCGCGAAAGCTGAAGCTATTCGAGGATCGCCTTGTCGACCTTGCGCTTGAGCGGCTAGTGACCTTCAACTGATCGGGCGCGCTACCGCAGGTTATCTTGCGCGATCGCCTGGGCAAATTACTGGCTAAAAAGCGCGACGATACAACCAAGGAATTGACTAAGGCGAAAAGCTCTTTGACGCTTACCATGTCGTGGAGCTTGCCTCCAGACCACGAGATCTTTCACGCCCTGCCGACCGGCAATGATCCGCCAGCTCGCTGCCGAAAACGAGTTTTCGGCGGCGTAGAGGGATGCCGAACCACGCGCCAGTGCGCAGCTCGGTCTTCCGTTCTCCCTGCTGAATAGGCGGTCTGTCGGCGAGTAAACGGAAAGCCGACCTCGCCCACGCCGGATTTGTACGACAAAAGCAGGTGGGCGACATGGAGCACCAGTTGAACTGCGCCGTCTGTGTGACCGGCATCAGCTGATGCATGGTAAGCGTAGCGCAGAGGCCCGTCGGATTGTTTGTGCGGGGTCTTAAGAGCACCGTTAGAAGAGTCATCTTCAGCAAGGGTGCTTACAATGGACGACCATTCGGATGACATAAGACGACCGTTGTCGCCGCGTATCGAAGTGTATGCTGGCGCAGGTCGCAAGCGGTGGCCGGATGATTTGAAGGCACAGATTGCCGCGGAAAGCCTCGAGCCGGGGGCGGTTGTCACAGACGTCGCCCGTCGCCATGGCTGCCGGCCCCAGCAGGTGCACGACTGGCGGCGCCGGGCGCGTTTGGGCCAGTTGGTGCTGCCGGCTTCGGCGGAGCCGCTGTCGTT
>NZ_AUEZ01000132.1 GCF_000426245.1 Bradyrhizobium sp. Ai1a-2
TGCGAGAGGCGTGCTTGCCTCCGCTGAGCAGCGCCTTGAGTTCGCCGCGCTCGACTTGGCTGAGTTCGACCCGATAGCGTACATTCATGCTGGCCTCCCTGAGAGGCTGGCACGAACAACTGAATCGGATGGCCGGCGTGAGTCCTTCGGCAAAAACCTTCACGACCAAACAGGGGCAATACCTCGCTTTTATCCACCTCTATACGAAGCTGCACCGCAGGCCTCCGGCAGAAGCCGACATTAGGGAATATTTCCGCGTCAGCCCGCCTTCGGTTCATCAAATGGTGCTGACGCTGGAACGAGTTGGACTCATTAGTCGCCCGTGAAGAAGTCTGATTTCAGCTTGGGACGAGCTGAAATCAGACTTCTTCACGGGCGACTTGAAACTACTATATAATCTGAGAATGGCTGGTAAGCTCAACGCCAGTTTCTGGCTCCTCGCCACATGTTCGCAGCATTTCCGCTCAACCCCCGATAGCCGAAGCCGAGTTTCGTCAACGGGTTCGGTACGTCCGTTCCGTGCCATCGGGTCCCGATGGCGTCATTGGAATACTATCGTCGCCGCCGAGTGCGCCGTTTCTTGGCACTTGCGCAGGTTGTTTTTTTCGTTCCCGGACTGGCCCGAGCCGCACGATGTAAGGCGACATCGGTCTTCTCTGCTGGCTTGGTCTTTCCGGCAGATATCTTGCCTTTTTGCGCCTTGAAGTGTTGGGGGCGCTTTGGGACTGTGAAGGCAGGATTTGGGGTATCGGGAGTTTCGGCCATCTCCAGCCCGAATAGAGCGGCGACATCGCTTTCATCAAGCACCTTCGCCGCGCCGGGCGCCGTTGCTAGCGGAGAATCCTGTCCAGCGCTGGCGAGCATTTCAGTTTCATCCACATCACGCAGCACAAAAAGAAGCTGAGGCTTTTCATCTAGCCTGGCGCCGACGCCATACAGTGCTGCCGCAACGTGCTTGCACATGTCTGCCCAATCTGGACAGCTGCAAGACAGCTTGATTTCCGTCGGCGACGGAAACAGGCCGTCACCCTCTCGACAGACCCGATCCATCACGCCTTTCGCCAAGCGGCCCTGCAGGAGTTCGACCAGCGAATCGATGGTGCCGGCGCAGTCCCGACAGATGGATTTCCAGCGTCCCCGCGTAACCGGTGCAATGGCAATCTTGACTTGGTAGAGCTCAGACCCGGCCACCATTGCCGAGATCCCGCCCTTGGCAATTTGCAGATCGATAACAGAGCCGTTTCGGACATAGGTCCGACCGCGCGGCAAGCGGTTCTCGTAGTCGCTGTATCGCTCGAGGTTAGCGCACCACGACTTGCCCCAGAAGCTCTTGGCAATTGTGCGGCCATCGATCTTCACGGGCGCAACGGGTCGCCCGTGTTTTTTGAGCTTGGCCAGCTTGCGTTCAGCTTGCCGCCGCTTCTCGGCCACCGGCACGTAAGGGCGCCACTCGTAGTAGTTCATTCATCACCCCTCCTTCATCGCGGCGCCCAGATCGAGAGCCACGAGTTTAAGCAACTCCTCGTCCCTCATCTCAGTCAACAGGATGTCGGCTCCGCCGTTGAGGAAATCCCCAGCCAATTGATTCTTTGAATCGATCATTTGGTCGATCTTTTCTTCCACGGTGCCACGACAAAGGAACTTATGTACGAGTACATTCTTGGTCTGTCCGATCCGGAAGGCACGGTCGGTGGCTTGATTTTCGACAGCCGGATTCCACCACCTGTCGAAATGGATGACGTGCGAGGCTGCGGTAAGATTGAGCCCGGTGCCGCCTGCTTTGACCGAGAGCACGAAGAACGGAACGCTTTCGTCTTCCTGAAATTGGCGCACCAGATCCTTGCGTTTTTTAACCTCCGTCTCGCCATGCAGGACAAGGCCGGGCCTTCCGAATACGGAACCGAGGAACGCCGCAAGCGGCGCCGTTGTCTCCCTGAATTGGGTGAAGACAAGTGCCTTTTCCTGCCGAGAAGCAACCACTTCCGCGATGTCGCGCAGACGCCCGAGCTTGCCGCTGTCGTGCTCGGACCACCGGCCGTCCCCGAGCCAGTGCGATGGATGGTTGCAGATCTGCTTCAACCGCATGAGAAAAGCCAGGACAATGCCTCTTCGTTTTATTCCATCGACCTCTTCGAGATGACCGGCCAGCTCTGCTACCGCTTGCTGATAAAGTGCCGCCTGCTTGCGGCTCAATGGGCAGAAGGTTTTCACCTCGGTCTTGTCGGGCAGGTCGGCAATGATGCTCTTGTCGGTCTTCAACCGCCGCATGATATAGGGGCGCACCAAGTCGCGGAGCGGGCCGTAAGGGTTATGTGGCTGGTCGGCGAGGCGTTTGACGAATGCCGAAAATTCCTTCGACGATCCCAGCAGGCCAGGATTGATGAAGTCAAAGATCGACCAAAGGTCACCGAGCCGATTCTCGATGGGCGTGCCGGTCAGCGCAATGCGCATTTCTGCCTTGAGCCTCTTGACCGATTTTGTCTGCTTGGCAGCCGGATTCTTGATGGCCTGTGCTTCATCGAGCACCACAAACCGCCACGGTGTAGCTTCTAGCCAAGGCGTGCGCGTCAGAAAGCCGTAGCTTGTGATTACGAGATCGACGTCTGCGAATTTGTCCGCACTGTATGCGTTCAGTTTCTCGGACGGGGCAGCCGATGGATGGACCACGACTGTTTTCAAGCTTGGCGCAAATCGACCAATCTCCGCGGCCCAATTGGCTAACAAAGAGGCGGGGGCTACGAGCAGGCACGGCTTGCAATTTTCCTTCGCCTCGTTCTTGAGCACCAGCAGCAGCGACAAGACCTGGATGGTTTTGCCGAGCCCCATATCGTCGGCAAGACAGGCCCCAAGCTTGAGCTGCGTCAGCAGATAGAGCCATTGCACACCCGACTGCTGATAGGGTCGCAGCGTGCCCCGAAGATTTTGACCGGGACCGACCCGCAACAACCGATCGGGATGGCGCAAGGAGGCCAGCTTCTCCGCCAACCAGGGGCCGGCCACGGTCTGGCTCCAGTCAACGCCGGCTGGTCCAGCAGTCTCATCTCCGACAATGCCAGCCCCAGCCAGCATGCGCATCGCCTCACCGAACGAAAGACCATGGGCAGCGGCGCGGCACTCGATGGCCTCAAATTGCTCAAGCGTGCGATTCAGTCGTTCATGATCGACCTCGACCCACTTGCCGCGGATGAAGGCCAATCCGTCGGAATGAGCCAGGAGTTGCTTGATCTCGGCCCTCGAGAGGCTTTCGCCCCCGAGCGTCACCTCCATTTGAAAGTCGAGCAGTGCGTCCATTCCTACTTGTGATGGCGCATTGCCCCCGACCGTCGCCTTCACTTGCGGGCGCGCCGGGCGGTTCATGCGCCAACTCGCTGGCATCCGCACGATCACCCCGGCGCCTTCGAGCGCGGGAACATCCTTGAGGAATTGCAGAGCTTGCTGTGGGCTCCAGCGCAGCGGGTGAAAGATATCACCCGCATCGACCATGGTCTTCAGCCAGAGGCACCTCTCGGAGGCGCGCTGGACGGGCATCAGCAGCGACAGCAGGCGTTCGCGGTTTCTCGCGCCGGCATACTCCTGCAAGGCCTTGCCGAGCGGCAGATGCTGGGCCCTGGCCTCAGCCGAAAGCCGGGTCGTGTAGGTCGCAAGAAACGCGAACGGGGCCTCCTCGTCCTTCCGGTTCTCCGCAAGGTTAAAATAAACGCGTCCAACCAGGTTCCAGGCCGGATGACGACTCTTGAGAAACTCCTGCACGGAGAGCTTGGCTTGCACCAGCTCGGCATCAAAGGCCGCATCCATACCTCGCCAAAGATCGGCAAGGACAGCCGCTGACAAATATTCCGCGCCGGTCATGGGCGGAACGACCGCTGCCATCGTGTCCAACTCGCTATCGGCGGGAATCGGCACAGGTGGCTTGATACGGCCGTCTCCAATATTAGGAAGAGCGCACAGTGCAGTCATGTAGCGCATTCCAAGCTCTCGCCAATACGACAACACCGGTGGGAGAACCGTCCCGACTTCGTTGGCGCCGAGCCACAACAATCCGTGTCCTGAGCCCCGTAAAAATGCTTTCTCCAGCCGCAAGCCCTGATCGGGCTCCAACGCAGGAGCTTGCGCCGTTTGTCGCAGCGTCAGCAAACCATGCGGGGTAAGAACGGGTTCCAGCGTCATCATGACGGTGAGACCTTGCGACCGGAAATGTCCACGATTTTGGGAGCCACTCGCCACATCGAGAAGTAATTCACCATTCTGTCACGAAGTACCGAGCATGGGCGCGGTCAGCAAGTCCTTGACCAGCATGAACTGCTGAACGCACTCCGCGACTGCGGCCGGATCATCCTCCTCCAAAACATCAACGTTCCTTTCGTTTTGCGAACGCTCGATATGCATCAACTGTGCGCCAATCTCATTCGGCGTGAACATGCGCCTCACCTCGGAAATAAACTGCGAACAGCGCAGCTTACGCACATGGCTAGGAACCCGTCCAGATAGCTTTCTGGTTGGCGCATTTTGACACGAAATCCCGCTGATGCGGCCTTGCGAGGTTAGCGAGCTTCACGAGGTTGTGGGCGGTGCAGATCATCGCCCATTCGGCACGCACGTTTGCCAGGCCCGGCAACAGGAACTGGCGGAAGCCGCGTGCCTGCTTGATCTGTCCGAACCCGTCGCGCACCGCCTTGCGCCAGATCGACAAATGCTGCGGCGACAGACCGTGGCGCCGCGCGACGTCCGAGACGATCCGTCCTTTGACCTCGTCGCTCCAGCGCCGCCGAACCCGTCGCTGCGATGCGATAACACGCCCGATCATCTATGCAAACCGCCCTCGTCAAGACGGAACGCATATTGCCGATCTGCTCAACAGCAACAAGGTGCGGGAGACACGCCGCTTACGGTTCACCAGCGCATCCTGCGCCTCCTTCGGCAACTCCCGCCACTCTGACCCCAACGGCGCTGTGCGCGATGCCACCCGCGAACAGGCCCATCTGATGCATGCCGAACCGCCGGTTGCGCCGAACCGGGTTCGCCGATATCGCCGTCCTGCTTGCCATGAGCCTCTCCCCGATTTTGGTGGTGAGAGACTCCGCATGCACCGCAAAGCGGTTCATTCAATGATGATGCCGCGCTCTTGACCACTGAATCGAGTAGCGCCGACAACGCGTTGAGCGCTTCCAGGCTGACAAAGGGCTCTGCCGTCAGGCTGCAACCGCAGGCACATGCCGCGCGATCGAACATCCAGGATGGGATCTCCAGAAAACGCTGCGTCTCCGATCCATCCAGCGTGCAGCGGAAAACAACGCCGTCCGCCTTGTCGATCACGGCATGGACGAAAACCTCGCGGCCTGCCCAAGCTGACCGAGCAAGTCAGATGAGTAGATCGGTGATATGCGAGATGGAGAAATAATTCTCCGGGTGATGCTGAACATCGTTAGCATTTACATTGGAGAGCGTGATCGAATTACCCTTTCCGAGGTCAACAACCGTGGTGTCCGGGCCAACCGCGTGGATGTGATCGACAACGTTAGCAACCGTATGAATGTTAGTGTTATTGATCCCATCCGCGATGTGCAGTTTGTCCCCCATCGTGAAGTCCCTCACGGTATCCTTGCCGCCCCCGCTCGTGAAGATGAAGTTGTCGTTGCCCTGATTGCCGAACAGAGTATCGTTGCCTTCATCGCCGTACAGATAATCGTCACCGTCACCACCAGAGAGCGCATCATTGCCCTTATTGCCTTGTAAATCATCGGCGCCCGCGCCACCAGAGAGCCAGTCGTTCCCACCTCGGCCATCGATATAGTCTCTGTCGGGCGTTCCATTCAAGTGATCGTCGGAGTTTGTGCCTCGGATTACAGGCATAGGTCTTTCTCCTGTGTTGTATCTGCATGCGAGCGGTCACGGAAGTGACCGCGCTCTAACTGCCAGCAGCATACAGATCGGGTCTGACGGTAACCTGACCGCACACTGAGTTTCAAAGCGGATGCGATGGACCGCCTAAATTGTGGACCATTATGCAAAGCTGGCGCGAGCAGAGCGTGTTTCGGCGTGGGGTCTCGACCATGATCGGCGTAGGGGTCCCGTCATCTCAAATCAATGAAATCAACGGCCTGAAAGGTCTCGACGACGCCGATGGGGGGCAATGTTCGATCAGCATTCGCACCCCGCCGTCGTGATTCCGATCATGACCCACATCGCGGACATCGGGGTCAACCCCCTTGCCATTCCGCTCATGCCTTCCCTCGTTCATATGTTGGACTACCAGCGCATCGGTGAGATTGCCGGTCGCAGCCTTTTCCCTTGCTTGCTGCAAGTCGATGCCGTTGCCTCAGGTTTGGCTGTGTTCTCGCCTCGGCCCACGCAAGACGCCTTACCTGTACGCTCGCGTTCGGGTGCCTCCGGCTACATATCCTTCGACACCATTCAGCATTCTGCCTGTTAAACCGTGTAGGCGGTGGCGACATTTCAGCCCAAAGACGCGGATGAACCGGTTCGTGTTCCTCAACCTTCCGACACTCAGCCTCGGGAACCATCTCGGCGTAACGGTTTCGCCTCAATCCCCTTTACCTGCGGGCTACGTCACCCTGCCAGTTGACAGCAGGTCACCGCCGCTTGGGCTCATGCTTCCTCACAGCAGGAAGCAGGCTCATCACATTTCCCTCCTTATCTCAATGCATTCCAAACATACGCTTCCCCGATTCCTCGTATGCACACGAGGAAGCTTACGATTACCCACATTTTTGAGTCAGAGTTTCGCTCCCGTTGCGATATCGATGAATCGCGATAATCCGCGCCACATGATCAGATTCCCTGGTGGCGGATCGTTGGCGCGGGCGAGATAGCCGCCGAGCCTGGCGATCTTGATGAGATAATGCGACAATGTCTTTCGTTTGCTGGCTGGCTTCTTGTCTTTGACGAGCCTATCAAGCAATTGGATTTCAGCTTTGGTCAGCACAAATTCCGGAGAGGCATTTGGCGCTGAACGATTGAGCATCGTCATCCAAAAAATGCGCCAGCTCACAATGCAGAATACCGAGATCAGATTCGTCAATCGCTGAGCCGTCCGCAGTTGCGAGTCCTCTGCCCTACAGCCGGATTTGAGTATCTTGTGGAAGACCTCGATCTTCCATCGCAGGGAATACCAATCGAGTTTCTCGATCGCATCCCCACGCGATTGCACCGGAAGATCGGTCAGGAGTTTCCATTCAATCTTCTTTCTGTTCTTTGGCGCTCCTCTTTCATCAGCGTGGATCACTGTCAAAGTCAAAGCTGGATACCGCGACTGCTTGCCTATCGGGGGCAGAATACGGATTTTACGATACCGGATTTCGAGCACAGCCTGGTCTGGATTACCCTTGCTATCCCGGACTTCGATCCGGTGGAGACCTTTGACCGTGACCTCGTCCATGATCGTTGCAACGGTATGATCGCCATCGCCTGCCAGGCGATTGACACAGGTCCTTACCAAGAAATGCGTTCCAACCTCTTGGGCGGCGCAAAACAATTCATAAATATCGGCCTCACGATCACCGATATGGACGCACTGCGATGGCTTCTCGAAAAGCTCCGTGGATTGCTTGAGGTTCTCCAGCCACCGAATGCTCTCCTTGGTTTCAATGGGGATCCGTGTCAGGTTGACCTCGCGCCTGAGCGCAGCGACCCCTCTGAATTTCTTTCTGGTCCAGAACTTCACGGCGCTGAGCCCCAGTGGAAGCCCCTCGAGGGTCACCGCAAGGCTCGAATGCATCAATATTCCGCATGTCGTGTACGTTTGGGGCTTTCCGTCCAATCTTCGAGAGTTGCTTTTGGGGATGCGCTTAATCATCCCGATCAGATCCGGGCGCTCCCTTTGATAGGTGAATTCGGTCGTATCATGCAGGACAAGAACAGGCCCTTTCGCAGCAGCGATGCGTTCCCGCGTCGACTTAAAATGACCAGACAGGATGTCGGCCTCGCTTACTCGTTCATTGGAGAAAAAACGATAGGCCGCCTTGGTGTTCGCCCAGTCTTGGCAAACCATCGGAATGCTCTGTCCGATGTCTCCACCAATCTGCTGCAGCAGCATGCGAAATCTCTCGCCAAGTCGAGCGTCCCGAAATTCGCACAACGCAGCTTCACGGTCAAACCAGGTCACCGCGTCGGACCCCAACCGATGCGTCTTCTCGTCCCGGGCGCGTGAAGCCAGTCCCATAGAGCACCTCTTCTCGAATCAGGTGCTCATCAAAGAATCACAAGCGATTCTGGCGACTCAAGTTTTTCGGCTCAGTGCACCTCAAAAAATGTGGGTAATCGTAAGACGAGGAAGGCCGCGTGATCGGCTGGTGCGCGCGTAAACAGTCCGCTCTATGATCGTCGCGTGTGAGGTTCAGGCCGCCCGCTGATCGGCAGTGGCCTGTTTTTTAGCTTCGAGCAGGCGCTTCCACCCCCAGGGCAGCAGTTCGTGCAGACGCGAGGCGGGCAGATCAGCGATACGGGCCAGGACGTCGGCGAGCCATGCTTTGGGATCGACGTCGTTCAAACGGCAGGTAGTGATCAAACGGCTCGACGCCTTGTTCGAGATCGAACGTGGGATCAACGGCAAGACAGCCGCCGAGCGGCGTGCCGTGCGCCAGGAAAAGAGCAAGCCGTTGTTCGACGAACTGCACGCCTGGCTGCTGCGCGAGCGCGAAACCCTCTCGCGTTCTTCCGAGGTCCTGAAGCCAATGAACTACATGCTCAGCCGCTGGGACGACTTCGCCCGCTTCCTCGACGACGGTAGAATCTGCCTGACGAACAATGCCGCAGAAAGAGCGCTGCGCGGCGTGGCTGTGGGCAGGCGCAACTGGACCTTTGCAGGCAGCGAGCGCGGCGCTCAACGTTGCGCCGTCATGCTGACGATGACCGCCTCCAGCGCGATCGGGGAGATCGGCTTGCCCTTTCCGCCGTCCCGGGCATTCTTCTCGATGTCGGCTAGCTCGAAGAACCCCCTGCGGGCATGGGCCATGCAGAAGGCGGGCGTGAGCGGTCGGTCCTTCCGCCGTTCGTCGAACAACGGATTGAGACCGCTGTAACAGTCAGCCTGAAGGATGCCCTAGTCTTACTGCGTCATGGGTGTCGACGTCGAGTTGGTACGACGTTGGCTCCGCAGCAGGGACATCGTGGCAAGGTTTTGATGAGTGCGCGGATCAGTATGGTGCGCATGGTTGCGATCGAGTTCGGGATGTGGCGTTCAGGCCGCGGCGGCGGAGCCTCTGGGTCGATAATTGTCGGGTAAGGGAGGTACCTGGACCGGCGCGGCGGAACGAGGTCGTGAGGGGGGAATCGTCGCCCGTTCGGCGATCAGAAAGCCGTAAGCTGCGATGCACAGGGTTGCGTGATGATGGAAGCCGCGCCAGCCGCGTCCCTCGTAGTGTCCAAGCCCGACCTCCTGCTTGAGTTCCTGATAGTCGCGCTCGATGCGCCAGCGCAGCTTGGCGAGGTCGACCAGCCGCTCGAAGTTGATGGTCTCCGGTAGCGTGGCGAGCCAATATTTGGTCGGCTCGGCTTCTCCCTCTGGCCATTCGATCAACAGCCACTCCGGTGATAGCTTCTCGGGGATCAGTTTGTTGTACCCGACACGGACGCGCACACGCGCGAAGCGCGAGGATAGCCGGTCGGTCGAGCCTTCCCGCCACGTCACCATGCGCCAGGTCTGTTTCGGTAGACCGAGTGCCACTTTCTTGGCGGAGACCAGATCAGGCTCGTCGCGCCGGCCGGTGTTGTTCATCGGCTTGTCCATCCGCCGAGGGCCGTGACCTGGGGGCCCACATCATGATGGTCGGCACGATGCCGACCACGTAAGGCACACCCAATTCCGTCATGCCTGTACGCAATCGTGCGTCCCTGCCGTAGGCAGCATCCATCAACCCGACGCCGCGCGACAGGCCGCTCTCGCAGGCCCAGCGGATCTGCTCCAGCGCGATCTGCGGCTTGGTCTTGAACTTGATCTGCTTCGGCACGCCTGCCTTCTTCCGCCGGGCACGATCCTTTGTCCAGGCTTCCGGCAGGTACAGCCGATAGGCCACCGGAAGGCTGGCGGCATGATTGGCAACCGACAGCGACACCGCGACCTGGCAATTGGCCTGCTTGCCGAGCTGCCCGCAATATTGGTGGTGCACACCGACCGAATGCTTGCCTTGCTTGGGGAACGAAGTGTCATCGATGATCCACGCCTCGATCGGCCCGTCCTTCTCGATTGTCGGCAGCACCATCTCCCGCACCTTGGCCAGCACGTCGTCGTCTGACCAGGTTGCGTTGCCGACAAAATGCAGGAGTGATTGGTGCTGGGCTGCCGTCCGCGCTGGAGCAGTCCGCGCCGCCATCGGCTCGACGCTCTTGCGTTCCCCAGGCAACATCAGGCCCGTGCAATAGTCGCGCAGCGGTCTCGCCCGCTCCGCGTGACGAATCACGCTTCCAAGCCCCGCTACATACCGCGCAAACCGTGCTTCGCTAGCTCCGCCCTGATCGAGATTCATCTGGCCCTCCACGTGCCAAACTCTGAATCCCTACAAATACTTGATTCTCACGCCGGCGGTCCCGACCGCTTGTGGGCCTTTGTTCGTCAAGTCCCTCTGAACGATATCTCATCGCTAGGATCATGCTTCTGTTCGTGGTCAGCGCGAAGGCTGCCACACCATGCCATCAGATCCAGAGCCGGCAGGTCAATCTAGGAGCCCGTCCAGATAGCTTTCTGGTTGGCGCATTTCGACACGAAATCCCGCTCATGGGGGCCTTGCGAGGTTAGCGAGCTTCACGAGGTTGTGGGCGGTGCAGATTATCGCCCATTCGGCACGCACGTTTGCCAGGCCCCGCAACAGGAACTGGCGGAAGCCGCGCGCCTGCTTGATCTGTCCGAACACCGCCTCCACGATCTGCTTTCTTAGCCGGTAGGGGGTGTCGAAGCCGCCATCGGCAATCTTTTTTCTCATCGCCTGTGTCAGCGGTCCGCCGACCTTGCCGTTGTCGGCGGTGGGGCGCTTGGCGCGTCCGGTGGCGATGTAGCC
>NZ_AUEZ01000133.1 GCF_000426245.1 Bradyrhizobium sp. Ai1a-2
CGGATCATCCGCCAGCGCTTCGAACATACCTAGCCAGACCCCCTTGGCGCTCCACCGGCTGAAACGTCGGAAGACGCTGTTCCATTCGCCGAACGCTTCGGGCAGATCACGCCACGGCGAACCGGTTCGCACGATCCATAACACGCCCTCGACAAACATCCGGTTGTCGCGGCCTGTCGAACCACGCTGGTCCGGCCGACCGATGATCAAGCCGGAGATACGGTCCCATTGCCTGTCGCTCAGAACGAGCCGATCCGTAACGCCCAAGGCTTCCTCCTAAAAGAAAGCCTTGAATCACGTTCCATCTGATTTGAGAATCCCAAGAGTCCACACAGCCTAGAGCTTCTTCAGCGCTTCCAATGCTGTGGCCTCGAGACGTCGGGGGCGCGCCGGCCTCGTACATGCCCCTTCACCGAAGGTCGATGGAAACAGAACGCACTGGCCTTTGAACGATGGATCGCATCTTTTCCAGGGGCCGGCGTCGGTCTCGTTTGAGCAGTCGAGCAGCCTCCTACTTGGATATCCGACGACGGAGTCCGCTGGGACCATCATCGTCGACCCCCGCAGCCGTTTTCTCTATCTCGTCGTCGAGAACGGCAGGGCCATTCGCTACGGCGTCGGCGTCGGCGAGGCCGGAATGGAGTTTCGTGGCACTGCGACCGTTCAAGAGAAGAAGGAGTGGCCGCGCTGGACACCGACGCCGGCCATGATCCGCCGCGAGCCCGCCCGCTACGCCGGGTGGGCCAAGGGCATGGACGGCGGATCGCAGAACCCGCTCGGAGCGCGAGCGCTCTACCTGTTCAAGAACGGCAAAGATACGCTCTACCACATTCATGGAACGACGGAGCCTGACAGCATCGGAAAGGCGGTGTCATCCGGCTGCATTCGCATGCTGAACCAGGACATCATCGACCTCTACAACAGGGTGCCGAAGGGAGCCAAGGTCGTCGTGCGCTGATGGATGGCGGTTACAGAGGTTGTCTAACGAGGGGCCGAACGGCTGTCGGTTCTGTCGAGGCCAGAAACGTTGGCGCGCGCCAGCGTCAACATGCTTTGCCCTGCTGTTCAATCCTGGTTGAAGTAGCCTCATCCGGATCGCCACCGTCGGGATAAATGACCTTCCAATCGCGGCAATGGCGGGGACGCGCGGCTCTCAAGTCAACGAGGATCGGTCCCGCTTTGCCAGCATGAGTGCGCCAAGTTGTCGTGCTATCTTGTGCTTCCAAACGTGTCTATCGCGCCGGCTGCTTGCCGTTATCGCTTGTGGTGGAGGCGTTCTTGATGGCGTTGAGCCTGTCGCGGATCGGCTGGAACGGCCCGAACCGATGCTGGCTCTCGCTTAGACCATCGATGTAGGGGCCGTACGGGGCATCGACGGGTTTCTCGGTGCGGATCGGAAAATCCTGGTCGAGATCGGCCTTCTGCGGCCGCTTCATCGACTCGAGATAGGCGGCAACATCCCAGGCTTCCTCAATGGACAACGTAGGCTGATCGAAGGTCGTGCCGTTGGGCATGTTGCTATGGATAAAATTGGCTGCCGAGATCAGTCGGGCCATGCCGGCGCCATTGTTGAAGCTGTCCGGCCCCCAGAGTGGCGGAAATTCGTAGCCTTTGCGGTCGCCGATCGCGCCAGGGCGTTTGCCTTGGCCATCATCGCCATGGCAGGCGGCGCAGGACTGCGCGAAGACCGTTGCGCCTGCCGATGGATCAGCCGGGCGGGCCAGCTCGGGCATCCTGCCAACGCCGCGCCCGGAGGTTTTCGCCCCGATCGGCCGACCGGTCGACAAGAACTTAATGTAGGCGACGAAGGCCTTCATTTCGGCGGAGTCGACTGGCAGAGCCCGCCCGTTGAGGCTGCGCGTCATGCAGCCGTTGACCCGGTCCTCAAGCGTAGCGACGTCGCCTTCGCGCGACCGGTATTGGGGAAAATCGCCGAGGACGCCAACGAAGGGCAGACCGAATTGCTTGGTGCCGGCTTGCAGGTGGCAGCTCTGGCAGGACAGGTTGTTGCCGGCAAACCGTTTGGCCGGATCCGGAGCCTCGGGACCCAGATGGGCATAGGTTGCGACCGTCAGCTCGCGGCCGAAGCGCACCATCTTGCCCCATCGGTCGTCCGGCAATGCGTCGATATCGGGGACCCTCCAGGCCTCTGCCGGTGCCGGGGAAGGAGGATTCAAAGCGGACAAATGATCGCTGGCGCGGCCAAGCTGAGCAAAAAGCGCAGCCGACAGGATGACACAGGCGATAGCCAGCCGCCGCTTCATGATACGCTTTCGTTCCCACCGTTTCGAAAGAATGTGGCATCGGACAAGAGGCAGCGGAAGCTTAAGCTAACCTTAAGCCTCCCCGCATGCTTCAAATTTATGTATCGACCAAAAGGCCGGCAGCTGTCGCCGCTCGCCACCAGCGACGCAGGTTCCAGCGCGGCCATCCGGAGAAGGCGGGTGCGGATTGGCTGAAGGCGTTCGGCTCCGATTGCAGCGGGGCGCGGCGGCTTTGCCAAGGGCGCGCCGCCATGTACTGCGATGCGCCATGCTGAGCAGCACGCTGCGCTTCCGCCTCGTTGCGTCGATCAGTTCGGTGCCACTGCCTCGGACCGGATACGGTATGCGACGAACCCGCGCGTATGTTTGCATGTCGGTTCCGCATGATCGCATCGCATCTACGTGCACTGGCCTGAACGCTTGCGCGGCTCCGCAGCGCTGGTTTGCGGGGCACTGGATCCCGCTTCCTGCGGAGCCGTTTCCGACCCACCGATCGGATGCCGCAGCCAGCCATCAAAGCGCTGCCGTCCGCGACCATGCTGACGGCAATATTTGCGCTCTCTAAAACCGCTTCGCCACCGCGCGTCACCTTGTACCGAACAAGACAATGGCGCGCGCCGTTCTTCACATTCCGAACCGAGCGGCGATGCCCCAATCCAACAGGGAGCCGACATGGAGCGACAACCCGCTCTCCGAGAGTCGTGCAGGGTTCGGACGCTTACGGATCAAGAGGCGATCGACTACGTGGGGCAAGATAAAAGCACTGGCGCTCCACGGTGCTTAAGTTCTTGTCTGCACATCCAAGTGTTGGCGACATCGCGGGGCGCGATGTCGCCAAGTGTGGCTTAAGGCGCGGCCGTCATTGGCCGGCTGCGTCTGCGTCTTGGCAGGTGCGCCGACAGTTCACATATCCGCGGTCTTCGAACGGAGACCTGCGTCATGCACGGCGTCGATGACGATGAATTCGAGGTGAAGCTTGGCCGGATCGGCAACCGCAAAGCCAGGAAAGGGTCCAGCTATCTGCGGCGCGTTCGGCAAGCAGCCGAGAAGGCCGGACCCCGGTCGCATCGCGCATCGCAGTTCTCGGGCGGTCGGATCGGCCGCGGGCATGCGCAAGGCGCGATGCTGGCCGGACGTGCGCGGGGCAAACGTCAGCGCCGGGTCGTGATCAAGGCGCGCATCGTGCGCATCAAGGCGGGCGATGCCGGTGCCCTCCGGGCGCATCTGCGCTATGTGCAGCGCGACGGCGTCACGCGGGACGGTGAGCCGGGCGAGCTCTATGACGCAAACAACGACCGCGCCGACGGCAAGGACTTCACGGATCGAAGTGCGGAGGATCGCCACCAGTTCCGCTTCATCGCGGCGCCCGAGGACAGCGCGGAGCTGTCCGACCTGAAGCCCTTCATTCGCGACCTGATGCACCAGATGGAAAGCGACCTCGGCACCAAGCTCGACTGGGTTGCGGCGGACCATTTCAACACCGGCCATCCGCACAGCCACATCGTTTTGCGCGGCAAGGATGACAAGGGACGGGACCTCGTGATTGCCCGCGACTATATCTCTGACGGCTTGCGCGCGAGGGCGGCGGATCTGATCACCCGGGAGCTCGGTCCCGAGACCGAGATCGAGGCGGCACGCAAGCGCCAGCAGGAGGTCGCGGCCGAGCGGTTCACACGCCTTGACCGCGCGATCCTGCGCGATGCGCCGGATGGTTGCTCTGGAACTCGGCGCGAGGCCGGCAAGCGCTTCAGTCTGGCAGGCCGCGCGAATGGGGCGGCTGCGAACGCTTGAGCGGATGGGGTTGGCGGAGGAGGAACGTCCCACCCATTGGCGGATCGATGCCGGGCTCGAGGCGAAGCTCAGGCGCATGGGCGAGCGCGGCGACGTCATCAAGACCATGCATCGCGAGCTTGCTGCTTCTGGAATGGCGCGGGCCGCCGCGACCTACACCATCTTCGATCCGGGCGGGGGCGGCCAGCGCGTGGTCGGGCGCGTCATTGGGGAGGGGTTTTCGGATGAACTGGGAGAACGCCGTTACGTCGTGCTCGATGGCATCGACGGGCGGACGCATTATGCCGAAATCGGCAGTGTCTCGGGGCAGGATGAGCCGCCTGTCCGGAACACGATTGTTGAGCTCAGATCTCGCGCCGCAGAATCGCGGCAGATCGATCGCGCCATCGCGACGATCGCCGCCGCACATGGTGGCCGCTACAGCGACCGCCTTCATCGCCAGTTCGACCCGCAAGCCTCAGGCGAGTACGTCGCATCCCACGTGCGGCGCCTCGAAGCGATGCGGCGGGAGGGAACGGTCTTAAGGCTGACCGACGGGAGCTGGGCAGTGGGCGAGGACTATCTCGATCGGGCGCTTCAGTATGAGAGCCGGCAACGCTTGCGCAATCCAGTGCGGATTATAGTGCTGTCATGGCAGCGGCTCGAGGATCTCCCGCAGGCGGTGGGCGCAACCTGGCTTGATCGCCAACTCGTCGCAGGACGCTCGAAGCACTTGGACGAGCGGCATGGGCGCCGAGGTCGAAGCGGCCATGCGAACGCGGCGGCAATGGCTGATCGAGCAGGGGTTTGCGCGCGCGCAGGGTGGTGAGGTGCGTTATGCGCGGGGATCTGTTGCGGACGCTTGAGGCTCGTGAACTCCGCCAGGCGGCTGCGGATGTTTCGGCGCGAACGGGGCTTGAGCATCTCGACGTCAAGGCCGGCGACAGTCTCACAGGCGTCTATCGTCGCATGCTGACGCTGAACAGCGGCCGCTTTGCGCTGATCGAGCGATCCCGCGATTTCGCGTTGGTGCCTTGGCGGCCGGTGCTGGAGAGGGCGCGCGGGCATGTGGTGACCGGGTCCGTCGGGGGCGGCGGGATTTCATGGTCGATCGGACAAAAGCGAGGCTTGGGTCTGTAGGGCAGACTGCACAACCATATAAGCTATTGATATACATAGAGGTTATACTATTTTTGCTAGAGTAGTATAACCGGTTGTCCCCACGCCATAGTTATACTATTTTCGCGAAAATAGTATAACTGGGGTTCCCGCCATGGCCTCCGCCAGCCTCGATATCACTTACCAGACGCTCTATTCCGAACTCGTTCAGCGCAGCCTCGACGAGAGCTTTACCTCCGAATTTTCCTCGAACGGAAGATTCGTGGCCGTGGAGGTCAAGGATAAGAAATACTGGTACTTCGACACGCCCAAGCCCGAAGGCGGTGGCCAGGACCGCCGCTACGTTGGTCCCGTCGAAGATCCCGACATCACCAAGCGGGTCGAGGCGTTCAAGGATCTGAAAGCCGACCTCAAAGGACGTCGCCGTCTCGTTTCCACATTGACGCGAGAGGCCTATCTGCCGGGCCCCTTGGCGACGACTGGCCAAGTGGTGGAGGCCCTGGCGAAGGCCGGCTTCTTCCGCATGAGGGGCGTGCTCGTCGGCACCGTTGCCTACCAATGCTACTCCGCCGTGCTCGGCCGGCGGCTTGATCTGGTCGCGATGCAGACCGGCGACGCCGACTTTGCGCAATTCCACGAAATCTCGGTGGCCATCAAGGATTCCATGCCGCCCATCCTGGAGGTGCTTCGACAGGTCGACCCGACCTTTCGCGAGGTTCCAAGTCAAGCCGACGGCAGGGCCTCCACCCAGTTCGTTTCGAGGAGCAATTTCAAGGTTGAATTTCTGACGCCGAACCAGTGGTCCGACGACCAGGCAGGCAAGCCAGTCACCATGCCGGCGTTGGGCGGCGCGGCGGCATTTCCGCTGCGCTTTCTCGACTACCTGATCTACCAGCCGATCCGCGCGGTGCTGCTGCATGGCGCCGGCGTGCCGGTCCTCATCCCATCAGCTGAAAGATACGCCGTCCACAAGCTCATCGTCGGCTCCCGTCGCAAGGAGGACCGCGATGCGACGGCAAAGAGCGCGAAGGATCGGCTCCAGGCCAGATCGATCATCGAAGCGATGATCGCGAACCGGCAGCACGCCGATCTTGCGTCGGCGTTTACAGAAGCATGGGATCGCGGCGATCAGTGGAGAGCCGCGATCCGCACCAGCCTTGCGACCTACGACGATGATTTCCAGACCTCGCTCCGAACCGAACTTGCGAAGGGCGTCACCGAGCTCGGCTCCGACCCCGCCGAGTACGATCTGACGGATAAGCCCTCCGATGAGGAGGCCTCCGCCCGCCGTCCCAAATGAATTGCGGATGACAGACCGGGTTGCCGGGCTCGAGCTGCGGGCGCCTACGTGGCTTTGGCCAGCAGCAGCGGCGGCACTAAGTTGGACGGCAACGTGATCGACCCGATGATGCCGGTGCCGCCGACGGTGATGACGGCGCCCGCACGTCGATCACGCCAATGAGGCAGGTCGCCAGTGCGCCGGGCATCACCCCGATGGCCATTAATGGGACCGACATGTTTCGTCGCGGTTTGCGCGCTTATAGGCTTTGCGAACCCGACGACGATCGGCAACCCCGTTGGACTTCGCGCGCCTAAATACAATGAGAAGAAGCTCAGTCGTACGGCATCGCGTCACGGCGATTCATCATCGCGCCGACTCACTGGAAGTCTGTTCGGCGTCGAGCGGCCGATCACCCCCGGCCGGATGAGCGAGCTGACGACGAGAGATCATTTGTGCCAACCGTTCACGCGCTCTTGAGGCGTTTGATGATGCTGCGCTGACCTTGATCTTCAATCGCCTTGTCCAATCGGGCTTGATCAGCCTCGCGCTTACTGCCAGCGCAGTTTTTGTTTCGATTGAAGGTTTGGCGTTTTCGCCGTTTTCATCTCGCCGTCTGCGCTACGCGGGCGAATGGGGCGGCCAATGTATCCAGCGAGAATCTACGTCGGGCAGATCACGATCGTGTTCGGCATCGTTGTCGCGTCGACCTGGGGAGCGACGCAATGGACCGCGGCAGCGCTTGGCTTTCAGGAAAGGTTGGGCGCGCCCTGGTTCCTGGTTGCCGGCTATCCGGTCTATCTGCCCTGGAGGTTGTTCGAATGGTGGTTCACCTACGAGGCGTACGCTCCCGAAATCTTCGAACAGGGCGGCGCCATCGCCGCCGCCGGCGGCATGGCGGGCGCGCTGTTTGCGATCCTCAATTCGGTATGGCGCGCGCGGCAAAATCAGCTTGTAACGACTTATGGATCGGCGCGCTGGGCAACGCCGAAGGAAATCAAGGAAGCCGGCCTGTTCGCGGCCAAGGGCGTGTTTCTTGGACGATTTGAAAACAACTACCTGCGTCACGATGGTCCGGAGCACGTCATGTGCTTTGCGCCGACCCGCTCGGGCAAGGGTGTGGGTCTGGTGTTGCCGACGTTGCTGTCATGGACGTCGTCGGCAGTGGTGCACGACATCAAGGGTGAAAACTGGGAATTGACCTCCGGTTGGCGTTCGGCGTTTTCGCATTGCCTGTTGTTCAACCCCACCGATAAGAAGCGCCCGCTACAATCCACTGCTTGAGGTGCGCAAGGGGACGGCCGAAGTCCGCGACGTCCAGAACATCGCCGACATCCTGGTCGACCCCGAAGGGGCGCTCGAACGCAGAACCCATTGGGAAAAGACTAGTCATTCGCTTCTGGTCGGCGTCATTCTTCACGTTCTCTATGCCGAAGAGAAGAAGACGCTCACCCGGGTCACCGAGATCCTGGCCGATCCTGCCCAGTCTTTTGAGAAGACGCTCAGGATCATGCTGGCAACCAATCATCTTGGCACCGAGGCCGAGCCGAAGGTGCACCCGGTCGTGGCCGCGACCGCACGAGAGCTGCTCAACAAGTCCGAAAACGAACGTTCCGGCGTTCTATCGACAGCCGTGAGCTTTCTTGGCCTCTACCGCGACCCCGTCGTCAGCCGAAACACCGAGGGCTGCGACTGGCGCATCGCCGACCTCGTGAGTGCCGACAAGCCGGTCACGCTCTATCTCGTCGTTCCGCCGTCGGACATCAGCCGCACCAAGCCGCTGATCAGGCTGATCCTCAACCAGATCGGCCGGCGGCTGACCGAGACCTTGAACGTCAATATGACTGGCCGCAGGCAACGCCAGCTGCTCATGATGCTCGATGAGTTTCCTGCGCTTGGCCGGCTGGACTTTTTCGAAAGTGCGCTCGCGTTCATGGCCGGTTACGGCATCCGTGCCTACTTGATCGCGCAGTCGCTCAACCAGATCGCCAAGGCCTACGGCGAGAACAACGCGATCCTGGACAATTGCCACGTCCGCATTGCCTTTGCCGCCAATGACGAGCGCACCGCCAAGCGGATTTCGGACGCACTGGGAACCGCGACCGAACTGCGTGCACAGCGCAACTATGCGGGCCACCGGCTGGCGCCCTGGCTTGGCCATGTCATGGTCAGCCGGCAGGAGACCGCGCGGCCGCTGCTGACGCCCGGCGAAGTGATGCAGTTGCCGCCCGACCAGGCCGTCGTCCTGGTTTCAGGCCTTGCACCGGTCAGGGCGACAAAGCTGCGGCACTATGAGGACGCAAACTTCGTCAGTCGGCTGCGCAAGCCGCCATCCTTGGCGGGCGAAGCGCATGCCGGCCGGCCGGCGGTACGACCTGACGATTGGAGCGACCAGGTGCGCTCCGTCGACCTTCGCCTTGCGACCCTGCCGTATCGCGAGCTCATGCAGTCAGGCGACGAGGACGGCGGTCTCAAGCAGCAATTGACGTTGTTCGATGAGGCGGCACCGCCTGCGAACGACGCTCGCACCCTCGAAGAGCGATTGCTCGATGATGAGTCCGACGTCGCCGCCGACCGCAGCCAAATGCAGCAGGCCGCAAACGCGTCCAGCACCGTACGTCGAGCCCACGCCGTGACCCGCGACGATGACGATCTTCTCCCCTCGTTCTGAAGAGCATTCCCGATGAAACCAAAACTGTCGGCCTATGTTACCGAAAGCGTGGCCCAGCGGCTCGAGCTCGCAGCCAGGCGCCCGGGAACCAATAAATCAGCCATTGTCGACGCTGCGCTAGACCGCTTTCTCAACCCTGAGCGGGACACGAGCGGCGATGCCGCGCTGATCCGAAGATTGGACCGGATGAGCGGGCAACTGGAACGCGTCGACCGCGATCTTGGCGTTCTGGCGGAAACGATCGCGCTCTTCATCCGCTATTACCTGACCATCACTCCACCGCTGCCCTCGCAAGATCAGGACGCAGCGCGTGCGTTGGGACGCGAGCGGTTCGAGATGTTTGTCGCCCAGGTCGGCAAACGCGTCGCTTCCGGTGGTCGGCTTGTCGCCGACGTCATGGATCGCGTCAGCGCTGCGAAGCCAGATCTCTTCATGCGGAACCTCGAGGAGGGCGCCCCGCTGGGCGCAGCCCGACCTGGCGAGATCGGATCCCGCGCGCAGAACGCGACGGGCAAGCCGCCGGAGCATTCTCCGGCAGGGCGAGAGGAGGTCGGCAATGTCTGATCTCCTCTCGCCAGAGACCCGCGAACGACGCCGCGGCGTGCTGCGGACCGCGATGGGACCGGCAATCGCACTCGCCCTGGAGGAAGCTGATGTCGTCGAGGTCATGGTCAATCCCGATGGGAAGCTTTGGCTTGACCGGCACCGGACGGGCCGCGCGGACACCGGCGTTGTTCTGACGCCGCAGGAGTCGGAGCGGATCATTCGCCTGGTTGCGAGCCACGTGCGGGCGGAAGCGAGCGGTTCGTCGCCAATCGTCTCGGCGGAGCTCCCCGAAACCGGCGAGCGCTTCGAAGGCGTCTTGCCGCCGGTCTCGCTGGCACCGTGCTTTGCGATCCGAAAACCCGCAACGACCACGTTCCGCCTGTCCGACTACGTCAGGGCGCAGATTGCTTCACCGCTGATGGCCAAGGTTCTGACGGCCGCGGTCACTGAGGCGCGCAACATCCTGATCGCCGGCGGCACCGGCTCGGGCAAGACCACGCTCGCGAACGCACTGCTTGCAGAAATCGCCGGCCTCGGGGAGCGGGTGGTCATCATCGAAGACACCCGCGAGCTGCGCTGCGATGCAAAGCAAAGGATGCCGTGACGCTCCGGACCAAGCCGGGCGTGGCGAGCCTGGCGGATCTTGTGCGCTCCACATTGCGCTTGCGTCCCGACCGCATCATCGTCGGCGAGGTCAGAGGCGCCGAAGCCCTCGACATGCTGAAGGCCTGGAATACTGGCCACCCCGGCGGAATTGCCACGGTCCATGCCAACTCGGCACGCGCCGCGCTCTACCGGATCGAGCAACTCATCCAGGAAGCGGTCGCAACGGTGCCGCGCCGGCTCATTGCCGAGGCGATCGACCTGATCGTCTTCATCAAGGGACGGGGACCTGCACGGCGCATCGAGGCCGTCGCTGAGCTCAAGGGCCTCGATCCGTCAGGCGACTACCAGCTCGAGACTGAACCTCCTCCGAATGAGTGGACACCTGTAGTAGGCTCATTGAGCCCGGAGGTGTCGAATGGAACGTCAACGTCGGTCATTTACCGAAGAGTACAAGCGGCAAGCCGTCGAATTGGTATTGTCGAGCGGTCGCTCGATCACGTCCGTAGCCAAGGAACTCGGTCTTCGCGACTCGGTGCTGCGGCGCTGGGTGGATAAGCTCCGGCAGGAGCCGGCATCGGCGGCGTGGCGCCCCACCACGCAGGCGACGCCGATGTCGGCGGACCAGGCTTCGGAGATCGCCCGGCTGCGCCAAGAGAACGAACAACTGCGCA
>NZ_AUEZ01000134.1 GCF_000426245.1 Bradyrhizobium sp. Ai1a-2
TCTCTTCAATCGACGCTGTCCGCACCCACGATCTTCGAATCATGGTTGCCCATGGATTCAGAACTTCCGGAAAAATACAACTGTAATGCTAGGCGGCCAGTTCGTTGCCCATCAAGGCACTGCCTGCGCAACTCTTACTATGGCCTCACGCTTGCGACCGTGATCCCGGAAATGGAGATGCCGATCGGCAACACCATCGAGCGTATCCAGGCTACCACGGCCACAATGCCGGGCCGATTGCAAGTTCAAGGTGTTCACCTCTCGGCAGAGGCGGCGGATGACGCCGAAGATCCAGCGCGAGCTACGAGGCGTTCCGTTGTGGGGCCGATCATCGGTCATCTCAAGTCCGAGCATCGAATGGTCCGCAATTACCTTGGCATCGCGAGGGCGTTGGACGGACGACTACTTGCGATGGCCCGCCAGAGAATCGACCAATTGGCCAGTCGTCCAATTCAAATTATCACGCCTTTTTTCGGTTTTTCCTGATCCGGCGGCAGCGCTTCGGCGCTTGAGGAGACTTGTTTTGCGGAGCCGAACAAACACCCCCGTAATAAGCCTTCTCACCCTTGTAGTGGGCCAGGGCCTGGACCAACGGCGGTAGGATATGCTGTTTCAGTTCGTCCGGAATAGGCTCCGGACCGTCCAGCGACTTCAACGCCAGCTTGACCAACTCGATCGCGCGATCCTTGTTGCCGCTCTCGTAATAATACTGAGCGACCGCCCCGTAGGACAGGAACTTGGAGCCATCCTCGCGTTGTGGAGGATTCAGCGCCAGGATATGTTCGGACAAATTCTTGCCCATCGCCAAGCGCTCGTCAGGCGGGAAATAGGCGTTGTCCTTCGCCGGATCGAACAGTTCGCGCATCGCCCCGGCCATCCACAGCTCGGACTTTTGGTCGATCGCGTCGCGAACCAATTGGCGTATGACGGGCAAGCCGGTCTGCATGTCGTGCATTTTGTGAAGCAACAGATCCGCATGAAGCACGCGGAAGTTAATGTCGTCCGGCATCACCGCGACTGCCTCTTCGACCGCCGAAAGCGCCGTCGCCCAATCCTCGGCCTTCATCGCCGGCCCAAGTTTGGCGAAGATCGGCTCGGTCAGCTCTCGCTTGCGCGTTCTGCGTTGACCTTCGGCGATCCACTCCGTATCGGCGGCTTTAGCTTCATCGCTGGTGCGCCAGGTGCCGTTCAGAACTTTCGGCAAAACATCATCGAGTTGCATCGGATGACCGATAAAGGCGATGTGGCCGTCCCGGTCGACGACGAACGAGGTGGGAACCCCGCCAGCAAAACTTGGGTCCATCCAAAGTTTGTTCATTTCGCCCGTGTAGTCGAACCCGATCCGATAGTTCAGGTCCGGGAACTTCTTGGTCAACCATGCGTCCAACTGGGTTCGGGCTTCGCCCCCCGTTCGCGCTCGTTCATGAGCTGCGACTCCGACGACCTCAAGTCCGCTGTCTTTGTATTTCTCTTGCAGCTCCACCAAATGGGACATCGCCTTCACGCATGGTCCGCACCAAGTTGCCCAAAACTCGACGATGTAGACTTCCCCAGGCTGGAAGTTTGTAAAGGGATGGCCACGCAGCCAGCTCTCCACCTTGATCGGAGGAGCTGGGGACTCAACGCGCAGGACCATGTTGCTCTCCAAAGCTAGTGCCAAGGCTACTGCCAAACCCGGCGCGAATTTATGCACGAGCTTCTTTCTCTCTCAGAAACTGGCACAGCGGTTCAAGGGAAGGAGAGCATCGCTCGTCTTGCACCTCGTGCACCCAGCCCTCACTCAGTGTTGTTGCATCTCCATAGCAACGGCCGTGCCAGCGCCGTCATCGCGCACTAAGCGCCTGATTGGGTGATGAAAAACCTCCACGGCTACCTAAAGCCCGTGTTTTGAACCTGACAGGCTTTGTGTGGCTGTCAGAAACCAGACAAGCATCAGCGGTGTCGGCGCGCGAAAGGACGTGGCTTTCCGACGATTGTCGCGGCAGCTGGCGGAATGGGAATTGCTAGCCTCTTGATAACGCCTGTCGGACTCGATGCGAGGAGATTCTCGATTAACGCTACCATTTCGCTCGAGCATAAAAACGACCGGAACTACCAACAGGAACTGTAAGCTAAGTGAGAGAAGTGGCAGTGGCATGTTGGCACCTGGAGCTTCCCTGCCGACCTGTTGCAGCGTGGTCGGCCGCTCTTGCGTTCGCGTGGGCCAGTTTGACTCCAATCTCAAAACCGGTTTTGGCGTTGCGCGGCGAGGATGTCGCGGGCCCGTGGACCGACAGAACGTCGGTAAACGACTGATCAGAGAACTGAGCAACCCTTGGTCACAGTTTCCGGCCCTTGTGCAGCAAATCCTTCAAATGGCATCTCTCGCCGCGCTTGATTTGATGGACACCGGTATGCGGTGGTGTATCGCACGATGCTTCCCTCACCTACCATGCCGACCTTTATTCGGAACCTAAGCTGGCATGGTGAAATCCGAAAACGACCAAGTCACAATGCCCATGTCGACAGGACCCCCGCTATGGCCATCGACAGTGCGTTGACGCCTTGCCAAGTAGCCGCCGCTCGGGCAGCTTGCGTCGATCCTGCAAAGATTACGAGAGTCACTGCCTTGAAGGCCGAGATGCCTCGCGCGCGACGCATGACTATTGAATTGCGGCATCTGACGGCGCTGATGAGTGACGATAGATACCGAGTTCTAGGTTGCACGATGCCTCGGCTTTCCAACGTCGATTTATGATGCGATCACCTCGGTTGCGGTACCTTCTTCGCCCGGCCGCGCTCACACACGTCGTCCACCTCCGACTTTGCGTACCCGAATAGTGCTTCCACGTGTGGGTGCCGGTAGATGTTGGGAGCGTTACGAAATCACGAGCTTGCCTGAGCTGGTCTCTCTGCGGTGACACCAGATGAGCGTGGCTACTGCCATCGGCTTCGCGGCGCGTCTTTGTTGCGGCCACTCTACTCACGGCAGAATGGCATACGGTTCAGCCAGACCATCTGGAGAAGCTTGTATCGCACGTTACGTCAGGTTGTATGCTGCCAATTCGAGTAGGTGACTGCCTTCGCCAGCCGGGGAAGGCTTTACACGAGCGTGAAAGAGCCTCTGTGGATATGCTTGATGTTATTGGCATCGGGATCGGCCCATTCAATCTCAGCCTGGCGGCATTGATTGAGCCTACCCCGCTACGCGCACGATTCTTGGAGAAGTGCGAGGGATTTTGCTGGCATCCAGGCTTGGCGCTGCCAAACAGCCGGCTACAAGTGTCCCCACTTAAGGATTGCGTGACCCTGGTAGACCCTACCAGCCCCTATTCTTTCCTCAACTACCTAGCACGACACGGGCGGCTCTACAGCTTCGTCAACAAACGTAACGCCTCAACCTCGCGGCGGGAATTCACCGATTATTACCGGTGGGTCGCACGACGACTCGGCACGCTCCGCTTTGCCGAAGAAGTGGTCGACGTTGCGCCCTTTAGCGACGGCTACCGTGTCAACACGACTACAACCACATACCTCGCGCGCGCTGTGGTCATAGGAGTTGGCGTAGAGCCGAAGATCCCCGAGTGTGCGAGAGCCTTGATCGGTAACACCGTCTATCATGCGGCCGACTATCTCGAGCGGAATCCACCTTACGTCGGCGAGCATGTGCTCGTGGTGGGAGGTGGTCAGAGCGGCGCTGAGATTGTTGAGCACATGTTTAATCGTCCCTTAGCTACCCGGATTACGTGGGTAACGTCGCGAACGAACTTGTTTGCAATGGACGATAACAGTTTCGTCAACGAGGCTTACATGCCCGGGTACAGCCGGCGCTTTCACGCTCTCCCGCTCCAGCAACGTCGTGCCATCGTTGAGCACGAGAAGCTAACAAGCGACGGCATTTCTGCCGAATTATGCAATCGCCTCTATGACATGTTGTACGAACGCAGCGTCGAGGGCACGCTGGTTGACAGCTTTCGTTTGTTGTCCAGCGTAGTCCTAAAGGACATCACGTCCCACAACAAGCGTTGGCGAGTAGATCTAAATGGGATCACTACGCAGCGAGATCACAGCATCATAGTTGATCGCATAGTGCTCGCCACAGGCTTTCAGCCGCGCACCCCGCCCTTCTTGCAAACGCTCCTCGGCGGCGCGCGCATGGAGGATGGCCTGCCTGTGCTCGGCCCGGACTACGCGGTCCGCTTCGATCAGCACATGCCGGGGCCGGTATTTTTGCAGAACCAAAGCCGCCTGCAGCATGGGCTGCAGAGCGTCAATTTATCACTGGTCGCATACCGCAACAGCCTCATTATTAATAGCCTGCTCGGACAGTCGTTCTATCTGGATACGTCAGATCGGCAGATCCTTGACAGTTATGACAATTCAGACACGTCCGAGCTAGGCGCTCTGGATGTAATGCCGTCCACGCAACACATGGCCGCAATCACATGAGCCGAGCGCCGTTCTCCCCCCTACGCAGCTGTCGTGATGATACCCCCACTATGGGTGCGGACCAGCTATCTGCCAGGCTGCATCACCGTGCCTTTGGACCATTTTTGGTCGCGTCGATCGCTATTGCAGCAGCTTACGGCACAAGTTTCCTATTGCCGGACTATATGCAGGCGCTCGGTAAGAATAGTGAAGCCGCCGGCTTTCTTATCTCCAGCGCCATGGTTGCTACCATCGTGTGCGGCTGCTCGGCAGGCTGGGTAGCACAGCGCATCGGCATAATGCCGACGGTGGCCGCTGCCTCGGTCACCATGGCACTAGCCATGCTGCTCTTTGCCGGCGCAGTACTCGATGAGCGAGCGGCTTATGCCGGCTGTATGCTGATGGGCGCGGGATGGTCGGTGTCCTTCATCTTGTCACCGTTGCAGATCATTCGCCATCTACGGCCCGCAGCACGTATCCAATACTTGACTATTTTGTCCGGCTCACAAATGGCCGGGCTCGGCTTAGCCGCTCCACTCGGTCACTTCTTGGCAAAATTCACCGGCTCTTTAGCCATGGTGTATGCACTGTTCGCGATAGCCTGCGTAATCGCGGCCATCTGCGTAGCGGTCGCACGACGTGCCATGTTGGGTCTATCCGCAGTGCCGATGCCGCATATCGAAATCACAGTAGCCGCGACCGTAGCGCTAGTTCGAAAATGCACAGCTGCCCCCATTGCTATGATTGCCGTTGCCGGCTGCATTTTCTCGGGGCTATCGACATATCAGACCGCCTATGCAGCATCACGTCACCTAAATTCCGATTTGTTCTTTCTAATATTTACCGCTTCCAGCGTGGCGCTGCGCTTCTCTCTCGCCCACGTGATCGGCCGCCTGCCCGTACACCGACTTGCGCTCACGCTCTTCTCAGCTACTGGGGCATCACTGGTAATGTTTATTGTTAATACTGGCAGCACCCCGCTCTATATCGTGGCCACGGCAATTTTCGCCACAGGCTATGGGCTAACCTACTCCACCCTCAACGGAATGGCCGTCAATCTTGCTGGCGACCACGGGGTGTCCGTGCCCGTCACCTCACAAATCTTCACGTTAGCATATTTTTCGGGATTGTTCGGCTTTCCGTTAGTCGGCGGCCAGTTGATCCGCGGATTTGGTCCCGACGTGATGTTGCTCACGCTATTGGGCGCGACGGCCTTGAATGCGCTGCTGGTAACCGCGCTTCGAGTAAAGGCTACAACTGGTTACCTGTAATTTTGAGAGAGGAGCTCGCATATGCTGACCGAGGCACAAAAAGCGAAGTGGCATCAGGACGGATATCTCCGACTCGAAGGCTTCTTCGATCCATCCACTCGCGACGGCATTTCTAACTTCGTGGAGGACGTCGCGCGCTGGGATGTAAGCGTCGACAAATGGATGATGTGGTTCGAGAAGACATCCGACAATCGCAAGATTATCTCAAAGGTGGAGAACTTCTTGGATTACCATGGCGCTCTGCGCGAGACGCTATTGGCCGACGGCCGCATTCGCACGACGGTCGAGACGCTACTCGATGAGGACACGCGGATGTTAAAGGAACTGCTGATCTTCAAATATCCTGATAGCGGCGGCTACCGCCCACACCAGGACATTTATCATATCCCACACAAGATACCGGAACGCATGGTGCATGCAGTGGCAGCCATTGCCATCGACGATTCGGAACCTGACAACGGAGGTCTTTTCTTCACGCCAGGTCGCCATAAGGAGGGAGTGTTTCCAATGGATGCCGGCGGCGTGATCAATCCAGAGGTCGCCGAGACCTTCACATGGGAACCAGTGTCATGGAAAGCCGGCGATGTATTTATTTTCGACGACTACGCGCCCCACTACTCACTGCCAAATAGGAGCAATCGCCCCCGCCGCGCGCTTTATCTGGTTTTCCAGCGCGGATCTACTGGCGGTCCAACACGTGCCGAATATATGCGCATGAAGCGCGCCTACAACCCACCAGAAGGCAAGCTATCAGACCTGGAAAAACTGAACGTGCCTAACGGCATATTCTATCGCGATTGAGTGCCAACTCGGAGGAAGGACCGACGTGTACACGAAGCAGATTGATCATTCATTGATGCGAACGGAATATGGCGTACTGGTCTGTCGCCTATTGGAGCATCTGCCGGATGGTCTCAGCCCCGAGTTCGGCGCCTCGGTTGTTGAGGTCGCACCAGGCGGTGCGGTCGATCTGCACACGCACCACGAGCACGAACTGTGGGTGCTGATTTCCGGGTATGGAGAATTCGAGGCTGACAGCCAGATGAGGCCGGTGAGCGAGATGGCGTTGTGCTACATGCGACCACACCAAAAGCACGCTATCCGTAACGTCAGTCAGGACAGCAATCTCAAATTCCTATCGATTTGGTGGGATTGACATGCGCACTTACTTTGTTTGTCCCGCCCCCCCTTGCCCCAACGGCAAGCTACATCTCGGTCACGTCGGTGGCGTATACTTACTCGCCGATATCTTCGTGCGCTTTCAGCGTATGGCCGGCCATCGCGCGTACTATATTACGGGCGCAGATGAGCACGGCACGTATACCCTAGTAAAAGCACGAAAACTCGGCCAACCTGTTAGCGACGTCGCGCAGAAACACATTTGCGAGATCTTGCAGTGCTTGCGCGCGGTGCAAATCACGCCCGATGTATTTGTGTGCACATCTAGCGAGATCCACAAAGAGAATGCGCGGGTGATCTTCCGCGAATTGCAGGAGGCCGGCTATGTCGACGTGCGCAACGGCGTCCAACTCTATTGCGAACACTGCGACGAGTTCGTTGCCGACTCACTGGCAGCTGGAACTTGTCCGGCGTGCGATGCAGCTACCGACAGTAATTTGTGTGAGAACTGTGGCCTAGCTGTCCAGCATGACACCCTACGCAACGGGCGGCACACCACATGCGGCCGTAAGCTTGGGCTAAGGGCCATCAAGCAGGCCGTATTCGAAGTTCCCCGGCTGGCTCAGGCGCTGGACAAAGCTATTCGACAAAGCGCCTGGCCCAGGGCCATCCGCGATGAGGCGCGTGCTTGGCTAGCCGACAACGCGCATGGGTTGCCGATGTCGCGCCATTTCAGTCATGGTGTAGAGCTAAAACAGCCTGAACCCTTGATTGGCCAAACCCTGCTCACATGGTTTGAAGGTCTATGGTGTTTCGATACTGGAATTCGCGAGAAATGCGTCCATGACAATCTGGATGCCAACGCAGCATTGCACGCCCCGAACACCCAACTTGTGTTTTTCATGGGTCAAGATAACCGTTTCTACTACACGGTAGGTGTGACCGGCAGTCTGTTCGCGCGCGGCTACCCAATTCCCAAAAATCTCTCCGTCCAGGATTTCTACAAGCTCGAAGGCAAAAAGTTTTCCACCAGTCGCGACCATGCCCTTTGGACCGATGAAGTGGCGCGCGAGGTGGACCCCAGTGTACTCCGCTACGCGCTGGCGCGAGTGGCCAGGCCATTCGATAGCGATGAGAACGATTTCGATGTTGACAAGCTGATCATGGCGGCGTCACTCCTTCGCAGCTGGGAAGATGCGCTACGTCACTCAGCCAATAACGCACACACAATGGACAGCAAAGGCCTCTGCCCCGCTCTACGTGGCCTGGCTCAGCGCTACGCCAACGCGATCGAGGCACTGCGTTTCTGGGATGCGCTTGATATCATCAACACGTACTTCGAAGCAGCCGATTTTGCGCGTGAAGATAGTGGTATGTGGAATGCCGCGCAGATCTCATTGTTCCTGAGTCTTCTTTATCCCGTGGTACCTAAGCTAGCGATACGCTACGGTCAGCATTTCTTCGGCGCAGCATGGCAGCCGTCCCTCAAGAAACCTGCTGCAGCAGCTGCCCTGCCAGGGGCGAGGGTGGACTTCCCGTATTTCAGTGCGGCGGTACCTGCGAACTTCATCGCAGCGTATAATAAGCGTTTTCGTACAGAACAGGTTAGGCAATCTATTTGAACGACAAAATCATGACTTCGCGGGCCTCCAACCGCAGCGTCCTCGCTCAGAGCTTTGCCCCGTTCAATTACTCAGGTGCGAAGCACGCCATCAATTTCGGTTACGGCCTGCCCGATCCGTTGATGTTTGCAAAACTGGCCTGGCCGGATGCATTTAACCGAGATACCGGCGTCGCCTCCGCCGATCTGCCGCAGTATACGGATGCGGTGGGTTTGCCCGAGCTCCGTACAAAGCTCGCAGGGCGCTACGGTGTGCGCCATGATCAAGTCATCCTTACGGTTGGCGCTTCACAAGCTTTACAGTTGATCGCAGACGCTTGGATCGACCCAGGCGATGTCGTCCTGACCGAGGACCCGTCCTACTTGGGCGCGCTGCGCACGTTTTCAATAGCGGGTGCGACCATTCTCCAGCTCGGCATGTGCGCAGAAGGTGTCGATCTGAACGAACTCGAAGCAATCTTGCATAGTAATACCCGCGTGAAACTTTTCTACACGACGCCAGCATTTCATAACCCGACTGGGCGCCAGATGTCGCGTACCCATATGGCCCAGGTGGCAGCGCTGCTAGCCCACCATGGCCTGCCGTTGGTACAAGATCTTGTGTATGCGGAGCTGCCCTATAACGGCACAGTTGACTGCCTGGCGCCAGGCGGCAACGTGATCAACATCCATAGCATCTCCAAGATCGCCGGACCGGGGCTACGGGTAGGCTGGGTGCTTGCAGAGTCGGATATCATCAACAGGCTTGCACGGCTCAAATGTGATGGCGGCGTAAGCCCCATTGTCAGTAATATCGTTTTAGCGTTGTTGCAATCGGGCGCTCTTGATGCGCATATTGCGCGCCTGCGCCAGCATTATCGTGCCAAGCGGGATATTCTGCACACGCTTTTGCAGTCTAGCCGCATTTGCGAACCAGAGTATGTCGTACCAGGCGGTGGTTTCTCGTTCTGGGTACGGCTGGCCGCTGGCATTGAGGTTGAGACTTTCATTGAGGCTGCGCGTCGCGAGCAGGACGTACACCTTATACCTGGTCGTAATCATGGCCCACGAAGTGTCGATCATGTACGCCTGTGTTTTAGCTATCTCCCAACATCTGTAATTGAGCAGGGGTTAACGCGATTAGCTAGCCTGCATGCTAAGCTCTGCACTCATGGTCACCCACCCACGAAGCGCGAAGGTTGCTGACATACGTGGATTTTCTGACTAGCAGTGACACTGCCGTGTTTAACACGCATCAGGTTTGAGGTGGCGGAGAGAAACGACCGCACTATCCAAGGCCAATCACCTCGCGCAGCAGGTCGGCGTCTGAGGCCTTCTCTACGAGGGCGCGAAGGTCCATCATCTCGTCGATCATCGGTGATCGCTCGAAATTAGGTCGGTGTCAGCACCCCATCCCGCCGGCGAATTGCCGGTGACTCAGAGCCGTCCGCCGTATCGCTCCGGCGAGGACCGCCCTTGCGCGGTATGATGAAGGATGAAGACATAGGCGTATGACTGACCATACGCCTATTTCGAAGGTCTCCCGATTGGAAGTGGTCTCGGATTTACGCGCAAGCGCGGCGAACGCCAGACGTTCCCTGAGCATTTACCGCGCGAACGAGTGGTGATCGACGCGCCGGCGGCTTGCGAGTGCTGTGGCAGCAATCGTCTGCACAAGCTCGGGGAGAACGTGACCCGGACACTGGAAGTGGTGCCGCGCCAGTCGAAGGTGATCGAGACGGTCCGGGAGAAGTTCTCCTGCCGCGACTGTGAGAAGATCAGCCAGGCGCCGGCACCGTTCCATGCAGTCGCTCGAGGATCGGCTGGCCCGAGCCTGTTGGCCATGATCATGTTTGAGAAGTTCGGTCAGCATCAGCCCTTGAACCGTCAGGCCGAGCGCTATGCCCTGGAAGCGGTGCCAATCGCGCTGTCGACCATGGCGGACGCTGTGGGATCGGTCTGTGCGTCGCTGGATCCCCTCCTGCGCCTGGTCGAAGCCCATGTCATGGCGGCAGAGCGCCTTCATGCCGATGATACGACCGTGCCAGTGCTGTCCAAGGGCAAGACCGATACGGCACGATGCTGGATCTACTTGCCGCGCGGCAATTAGGGTGGAAGCGTAGCGTCAATCAGGATGAGAGAGCTTCGCCGGGCTCGTGACGCAGGGAGGGCGTAGCCCGACCGGAGTTACGAGCCCGGCGACGGCGCGATCCACAGTATCCCTCCATTGAGGGCCGCCTTGTTTGACGAACGCGATGGCTGCAGGTCCTAGGGGTAATCCTAGGAGAAGCGCTATGACGATTTCGCGAGC
>NZ_AUEZ01000135.1 GCF_000426245.1 Bradyrhizobium sp. Ai1a-2
CGGCCCGCCTTGTCCTCATACACCGCACCGAACCGCTGTTCCAGGACCGACCAGTCGATCGTCCGCGAAAGCTTCACCAGTGCATGATCCATGTCGAGGATCGCGTCCAGCCGGGAGCGCAGAAGATCGGCCTGTCCGCTGTCGCGTCGTTCCTTTGGCTTCATCGTCCCCTCCGGTCAGACCGAGGGAATCACGACGCGCGATTCGGCGGTATCCTCAAATGCAGATTTGCAAGCTTTTGCGGCGTCAAACCCCGAAAGCTTGCAATCTCAAACCCCCTCACGACCGAAAAATCGACTCCACATCAATGGCTTGGGCGATTCTTCACGGACGACGCATCAATCCCTCATCAATTTGGCTGCATGCCATTTCAATCGGCGCGGCCCATAGCCCATCATCAAACGGTGAAAAGCCGACGGTACGGCTTGCTCCGAGCTCCGCGCGCTTTGCATTGAAGCAGACGTTGGCGGCTCCAGCGGCGAGGTCGGGTCGGGGCCAAGAGGCGACGTAACGCGTCCGTGTCAGCTCCGGTCCAGTGGCGGGTCGTGGGGCTTGGCTTCGTGCCACCACCAGACCTGAGCGTGCAGGAACAGTTCGGTCATTACCCGCGTAACGCGATTCCGGATCGCCGAAATCGTTCTGTAGGCATCCCACCCCATCATTATCCCAGGTGGATACTCACATCTAACATGAACAGGAGCTTTTCATGAATATTCAAGCCCGCAGACTCGCGATTGCACTCGCAATTGCTGTTCCGCTCGCAGTGGCCGCCACGGCTGAATCGTCTGCCGCGCCGATCCATGGCATGTCGATCAAGGCGGCGGCACCAGCCGCGACGACGAACGTGCGCTATCTGGTGCGTCCTTATACCTATCCTTCGTACTGGGGTTACCCCAATTATAATTCGTACTGGGGCTATCCCACCTACAATTCATATTGGAGCTATCCGACCTATTACTACTCCTATCCCGGCTACGCTTACGGCTGGTGACGCCAAGCATTGGCAGCGTGCGGCTCCCTTCGAGCCGCCGCTAGCCAACACGTAGTTGAGAGATTTTATCGTTCATCGATCATGCGCGTGTTGATCTTGAGCCAATCGCGACATTTCAAGTCGCGGCCCATCGCTTCCGCTCTTCATCGATGGCAACGTTTGCGGACTCGGTCGGAATGTCTCAAGGGGACATATTCGGGCGCCGCCGCTGGCAGAGTCTGCGAGAGGTGCGCCCGTCGCCCTCGATTACGTCAACGCAAGTGCGACGAGGCCTGAGCACAACAGGACGATCCCGGCAATGGTGACGGCGAGAAAGCTATAAGAGGCAAATTCTTCACGCATGGCGCACCTCAAATAAAGCGTCCCCGCAATACCTTCTGATCGTCGTTCTCCAGCACCCGACGCAAAGATAGTGGGCGCCTGTTTCTGCAGAATTTCGATAGAGCCGGAAAACGGTTTCGTCTCCCGCGCCAATTGTTTCGTTGCCGTTCCACACGTGCGGTCAAAAAAGTTGCGGCCAGGCTTTGGGGGAAGCCTGGCCGCGCGCGAACCGGTCTGGGACGGGGAGGGGTGGGGATGTGACCGGGTCGCGGTTTCAGATGTTCCGTTATTGTCGGGAGCTGGCGGTGGCCACCGCCGGGCGGTTGTCGCCGAGCGAGACCCAGATGTTAGGATCGCTCTGCGACTGCCGCTTGACGAAGCGGTAGCCGGTCTCGGTCCAGGCGACGACGTCCTCGTTCTGGTTGTCGAGGATGAACTCGCCCTTGTCGGTCTTCACCGTGAGCACCGCGTGGCCTTCACCCTTCTTGTCGCGCACGACCGTGATCAGGAGCGCCTCGCGCGGCCAGCCGGCGTCGACCAGCATCTTGCGCTTCAGCAGCACGTAGTCCTCGCAGTCGCCGTAGCCGTCGGTCGGCAACGACCATTTCTCGATCACGCCCCAATGATCCATGTCGGTCATCGGCTTGATGGTCTCGTTGACCCATTTGTTGACCCGCAACAGATCGCGCCACGCCTTCTGCGACAGCACGATGTCGCGCGGTTGTGTCGCACCGCCGCGGCAATCGCCCGGGTTCTCGGCGCAGAATTCGACCCAGCCGATCGGCGAACGCGTGGCATCGCCGAGGCTCGCATAGACCACGTCGCCCGCTTTCGCCGCGACGCTGGTGGTGACGCTCAATCCGAAGAGGATGGCGGCAACCGCCCATCCTTTCCCCTGTCCCCAGAAAACCATTGTGGCCCCCGTTTTTCTTGTTGGGACCACGTTTCTCACAAAGGTTTTGCGCCGCGGCTAAATCGGCAAAGGTGATTTGACGCGAATGCAAGTAAAGCTGGCGGCAAATTCGAACTATACTTGAAGCAAAATCGACTAAAATTTGAGACAACCGCAATTGATTCAAATTTTACGCATTAACGTGTCCGGCGCTGTTCCAGCAGGTCTTTCTCGTCGCCGAACGCGCCCGCGTTAACCGCATCCGGCGGGTGCAAGACAAGGCAAAGGCGGCGTCCGCCATCGCGGATGCCGCCTTATTCCGGCTAAAAATCAGGGAATTTCGGGCCCGCTGGCTTTACCGGGCGGTAACCGCGTCTTCGAGCGTCTCGGCGGACTGCTCGTGGACGAATTCGAGCGCGAAGCCGTCGTCGAGGTTTCGCACCACGCGCGACTGCACGCGGCCGAGCATCACCAGCGACTTCAGCGGCGGCCGGTTCTCGGCGGCGATCGCCGCGCCGGACAGCGAGAGGTCGATGATGCGGCAGGTCATCTTGCTGCCGTCCTCCAGCGTGAGCAGCGCGATCGGATTGCGCGGCACGATACGGTCGTGGCGGCGGTCTTCCGGCAGGTTGAGGATGTCGCGGTTGGCGAGCCAGGTGAGCTGGGCGGCGAGCTTGTCGCGCTTGCGCGGCGTCGAGATGATGGTCATCGCAAAGCCGTTGTCGATGATGCGGGTGATCCTGCCCTCGACGCGGCCGATATGGTCGAGATAGGCGATCACGCGGTCGCCGACATTGCCGATGCCGGGCGCCAGCAGCGCGAGCCCGCCCGGAGACATGTTAATAATCTGGCAAGGAAATTCGCGCCGGTCGGGCAGCATGTAGCGGCCGAGCAGGTGCACCTTGACGCGCTGGAACCGCCGCCGTTCTTCCTGTGCCGGGAAGACCGTAGGTTTCTTTTGTGCAAACGACATCACCGCCACCCGACAACCGGCCTCCCGGCGCGGCAAGACCCTACGGCTGACAGGGTTAATGTGCGGTTAGCCGCGGTTGCATGAAGTATGGGCACGCACGCGACCGATGGGCGCAACGGGCGCCGTCGAGGGGCGCCGGTGACGGCGCCGATCATGACCGTTTTGTGTGAAGGCGGCGGCTTGTTGATGTGCAAATTCCCTTTGCGCATGGGGGCCCGCCACTTCGTCCGGGCTCGGAGGCTGTTCCGATGGCGTGCCGGCGTGTAGTCTTTCGGCAGGCTCCGCAGAGGGCAGCAACCAACAACGAGGGAGGCATCGGACACGAGCATGACCGATATCCGATACGTCGCGCCGCAGACGCTTGATGAAGCGATCGGCGCTTATGCCGCGGCGGGCAGCGCCGCGCGCATCCTGGCCGGCGGCACGGATCTCTTGGTGCAGATGCGTTCGGGCGCGGTGAAACCGGGCCTGATCGTCGACATCAAGAAGGTGAGGGAACTCACTGCCGTCGAAGAGATTTCGGGCGGCGGCTTCCGCATCGGCGCCGCGGTGCCGGGCGCCGTGCTGGCCGAGCATCCGCGCTTCAGGCAGACTTGGCCCGGCGTCCTCGAAGCCGTGAACCTGATCGGCTCCACGCAGGTGCAGGGTCGCGCCTCCGCCGGCGGCAATCTCTGCAACGCCTCGCCGGCCGGCGCCATCGTCACCGTGCAGGGCCCGGACGGCCGCCGCGAATTGAAGGTCGAGGACGTCCCCGCCGGTCCCGGCCGCACCAATCTGAAACCCGGCGAGATCCTGGTTTCCTTCACGCTGCCGCCGCGCCCGCCTGGCTCGAGCGACGCCTATTTGCGCATGATCCCGCGCACCGAGATGGACATCGCGGTGGTCGGCTGCGGCGTCAGCCTGACGCTGAAGGACGGCGTCTGCACCCACGCCCGCGTCGGCCTTGGGGCAGTGGCGCCGACCGCGCTGCTGGTCGAGCCGGCCGCGCAGGCGCTGATCGGCTCGCGCCTCGATGACACCGCGCTCACCGCCGCCGCCAATGCCTGCCGCGCCGCCTGCCGTCCGATCGACGACAAGCGCGGCACCATCGCCTACCGCACCCAGATCGCGGGCGTGCTGCTCAAGCGCACCACGAACATCGCCGCAGAACGCGCGCAAGGGAAATAACAAATGGCAAAGCTGCACGTCTCCACCACCGTCAACGGCGAGCCGCTGGAATTCCTCTGCGAGCCCCACGACACGATGCTCGATGCGCTGCGCAACCAGCTCGCGCTCACCGGCTCCAAGGAGGGCTGCGCCTCGGGCGATTGCGGCGCCTGCTCGATCACGCTGGATGACCGGCTGGTCTGCTCCTGCCTGATGCTGGCCGCCGAAGCGGAAGGGCACGAGATCAGGACCATCGAGGGCATGGCGCGCGGCGGCCGGCTGCATCCGTTGCAGGAGAAGTTCCTGGAGCAGGCCGCGCTGCAGTGCGGCATCTGCACCTCCGGCATGCTGGTTGCCTCCGAGGCGCTGCTCGCCAAGAACCCCGACCCGAGCGAGGAGGAAGTCCGCTTCTGGCTCGCCGGCAATCTCTGCCGCTGCACCGGCTACGACAAGATCGTCCGCGCCGTGCTCGAAACTGCCACCGAGATGCGGGAGGCCGCGCAATGAACATCGTCGTCAACAACAAGTGGATCGGCCAGCGCACCATCCGTCCCGATGGCGTCGACAAGGTCACGGGGCGCGCCGCGTTCGCCGCCGACACCGCCATGCCCGGCATGATCTGGGGCAAGGTCCTGCGCAGCCCGCATCCGCATGCGCGCATCCGGTCCATCGACACCTCCAGGGCCGAGGCGCTGCCCGGCGTGAAGGCCGTCGTCACCTCGCGCGACGTCGTCGACTTCCCGCTGGACAAGTCCGTGATGCTCGGCATCCAGGACATGCGCTGGATGTGCCGCAACGTGATGGCGCGCGACAAGGCGCTGTTCCCCGGCCACCCCATCGCCGCGGTGGCCGCCACCACGGAAGCGATTGCCGCCAAGGCCTGCGAATTGATCGAGGTCGATTACGAGGTCCTGCCCTGGTCGATCGAGATCGACGACGCGATCAGGCCCGATGCCCAGATCCTGCACGAGTCCATCACCTTCCAGGGCAAGCCGTCGAATATCGTGGGCCAACTCGAGCACAAGAAGGGCGATATCGAAGCGGGCTTCAAACAGGCCGACGTCATCATCGAGCGCACCTTCACCACGCGCCCGGTGCACCAGGGCTATATCGAGCCGCACGCCTGCCTGATCTCGGTCGCCGCCGACGGCAAGACCACGATCTGGAGCTCGAGCCAGGGCCAGTTCATGGTTCGCGCGATGACGGCCTATCTCACCGGCATCCCGCAGAGCGACATCCGCGCCATCCCCGCCGAGATCGGCGGCGGCTTCGGCGGCAAGACCATCGTCTATCTCGAGCCGCTTGCGACGCTGCTCGCCAAGAAATCCGGCCGCCCGGTCAAGATGGTGATGACGCGCGAGGAGGTGATGCGCGCCACCGGGCCGACCTCAGGCTCGAAGAACACGGTGAAGATCGGCGCCAGGAAGGACGGCACCATCGTCGCCGCGCAAGGCACGTTCTACCTGCAGGCCGGCGCCTTTCCGGGCTCGCCGATCCGCGGCGCTGCGGGGTGCAGCTTTGCGCCCTATGACATCGCGAACGTGCTGTCGGTCGGCTACGACGTCTGCTCCAACCGCTCCAAGGTCGCGGCCTATCGCGCGCCCGGCGCGCCGATCGGCGCCTATGCGGTGGAATGCGTGCTCGACGAGGTCGCGGAAAGCCTGAACATGGACCCGCTCGACTTCCGCCTGAAGAACGCGGCGAAGCAAGGCACGAAAGCCGCGCACGGCCCGGTCTTCCCCCGCATCGGCTACATCGAGACGCTGGAAGCCGCAAAGACCGCGCCGCATTACAGCACGCCAATAGGCAAGCTGCAGGGCAGGGGCGTCGCCTCCGGCTTCTGGTTCAACGCCGGCGGTGAATCCTCGGCGCAAGTGAACATCACTGAGGACGGCAACGTCGTCGTCACCACCGGCCACCCCGATATCGGCGGCTCGCGCGCCGGCATCGCCAACATCTGCGCCGAGCTGCTCGGCATCGACTACCGCCGCGTCTCCGTCATCATCGGCGACACCCAGACCGTCGGCTTCTCCAACCTCACCGGCGGCAGCCGCGTGCTGTTTGCCTCCGCGATGGTGGTGACGCAGGCGGCTGAGAAGGTGATCAACACGCTGCGCGAGCGCGCCGCCAAGATCTGGGAGATCGATCCCGAAGCGGTGAAATGGGAGAACGGCGCCGCGCATCCGGCGTCGCCGAACGCCGGCCAGTTCGAGCCGCTGACGCTGGAAGACCTCGCCGAGAAGGCCCCCATGCAGGGCGGCCCGATCGGCGCCGGCGTGCAGCTCAACACGCAAGGAGCGGACGGCGGCTTCGGCACCCACATCTGCGACGTCGAGGTCGATATCGAGCTCGGCATCGCCCGCGTGATCAGATACACCGCCGTGCAGGACGTCGGCCGCGCCGTGCACCCCGGCTATGTCGAAGGCCAGCTCCAGGGCGGCGTCGCCCAGGGCATTGGCTGGGCGCTGAACGAGGAATACATCTATCGCAGCGACGGCAAGGTCGATAACCCCGGCTTCCTCGACTACCGCATGCCGGTGTGCTCGGACCTGCCGATGCTCGACACCATCCTGGTCGAAGTCCCGAACCCGAAACACCCGCAAGGCGTCAAGGGCGTCGGCGAAGTCCCGCTGGTGCCGGTGATGGCCGCCGTCGCAAACGCGATCTACCGCGCGACAGGCAAGCGCTTCTACGCGTTGCCGATGTCCCCGCCGAAGGTGCTGGAGGGGTTGGAGCAGCCGATCCAACAGGCGGCAGAGTAGATATAGATGCGTAGTGCGTAGGGCGGATTAGCGAAGCGCAATCCGCCGTTCACGCGAAGCCGGCGGGTTACGCCAGCGCAATCGCCGATCAGATTGAAAGTGGCCCCGGTGAAGCTGCGCTCTCTCTCCCGCTTGCGGAGGAGGGCCGGGGTGGGGGTGCCTCCGCATTGGGACTCCCCGTGTGGAGAGAGCCCCCCGCCCGGCGCTGCGCGCCGACCTCTCCCGCAAGCGGGAGAGGTAAAGATCCAGTGCGTGGGATGGGTAGAGCGAAGCGAAACCCATCAATCCGGACCAACCGCAATGCCCGCTGCTGCCAATCCCCCAACGCCGTTGAATTCGGTTCTTTGAGAAGCTGCCGCCTCCCAGGTACCATAGTGGCAAACTAACTGGCGTCTCGGGCAGGGAGCCGGACATGGCAGGCAAAATCGAGATCGACCCGACGGGATCAAACGATACCGGTGTCTGCGATTGTTGCGGTCACAGCAGCCGCTGTGTGTGGGGCGAAGCCTACGCCGATGGCCGCTGTGTGGCCGTCTACTTCGTCCACTGGACGCTGGAGCACGTACCGGATCATGGCGCCAGCATTGAACTGATCATCGGGCAATGGGGGGAGGGGACAAGCGCCCAGCATCGGATCGCCATCGCTTTGGCCTACCGCCTGATGGAGGGCATCCCTTCGATGATGGTAATCAATGCGAGCGCTATGCCCGTTGCGCGTAGTCCTCTCGTCGGGCGAGCGCTGTGCCGCGACGACGTGATTGGCACGCCTCTCGCGCAAAATGCGTTTTCGATTGCTGATGCCGTGCTCGCCCAGGATCACCGCGTGGCGGAGTTGTTAGGCCGCTGAACGTTGGTAGGGCGGATTAGCGAAGCGTACTCCGCCGAACCACGCGAGAGAGCCGGCGCGTTACGCCAGCGCAATCGCCGATCAGGTTGAAAGGTGGTCCCCGGTGAAGCTGCGCTCCCTCTCCCGCTTGCGGGGGAGGGCCGGGGTGGGGGTGTCTCCGCATTGGGACTCCCCGAGTGGAGAGAGCCCTCACCCGGCGCTGCGCGCCGACCTCTCCCGCAAGCGGGAGAGGTCAAGCGAGCTAACGCTAACCCGCCCTGCGAAATAACACCGTCCGCTCAAGGTATCCGATGCACGGCGCAGATCTTGTTGCCGTCGAGATCGCGCAAATAGGCGATATAGAGCTGCACTCCGCCGCCTTCCCGGATGCCCGGCGGATCCTCACAGGTCTTGCCCCCGCTCGCGAGGCCGCTCGCATGGAAGGCATCGACCTCGTCCTTCGATGCCGCAACGAAGCCGATCGTCCCGCCATTGGCATGGGTCGCCTCGTTGCCGTCGATCGGCTTCGACACCGAGAAGGTGCCCGTCTTCGTGCGCCAGAACACGCGATGGCGGTCGACAAATCCCGGCCTCACGCCGAGCGTGCCGAGCAGCGCATCATAGAACGCCTTGGACTTGTCGAGGTCGTTGGTTCCGATCATCACATGCGAGAACATTCTACCAGTTCCTCCCGTTGTGCGGCATTTATTCCGCCGCCACGCCGCTTTGCAGAAGATGTTACTAGCAGAAGTTTGGGCGGACGCGGAAGTCCTCATGAAGGGCGTCGCAAGTATGCCATCCAGGGGACTCCTAACGGCGCGAGCGTATTCGAGTCAGATCAGCAGGCGCTGCGAAATATCGCCGGGCGCCGAGACTGCCCTAGACCCCCGCATCGCCGTCAAAAGGCTTAACCGAATCGCCTGGTAGGATCATTCCAATTCTGAGATTAAACCGCGCAAGTTCTTCGTTGATCTCGTTGACGCACTTGCGACCGAAGTTCGGAGCGCACACCAAGTCGTTCAAGGTTCGCTGCACCAGATCACCGATGTAAATGATGCCCGCGTTCTTCAAGCAATTTTCGGATCGGACCGACAGTGAAAGTTCGTTGACGCGACGAAGTAAGATAGGATCGAAAGTAGCTTCGCCTACCATGACAAACGGACGGGCTCCTGTCGGACGTTCCCAATATCTTGCGGCCATCTCGTGAAGCTGTCCTCTTGCGAGCACGTAGCTGTTCTTATCGTCGCGCTCATTCAAAGTCGCAGCAAGGCCCTTGGCCTCTTCACTAATCTCCCAAACGCCTCGCTCGGAATCGTCGCGCATCAGGCCTTCCTTGACCATTTCGCTGCGCTCCCAGCATGCTGCGTTCCACCAGCGCGGATCACCCGTTGATACGCTCTCAAAGTCACCTTCGGCTAATTTCGGAACCATGATCGGGCCGAGAAGATTCCGAACGTCCTTTGCTTGCGCTTTGCCGCCGAACTTGAGGAGCGTCATCAGCAGCGGCAGACGAAATTCCTTCTGCGGAAGCCTTGGGGAGTCGCTTCGCTTCGTCGCGCGAGGCTGCACAGGAAGGGGAAATTCTCCGTCCATCATTTCTAGCGCCAAAAGCGCCTTCACGATGATGCTTTCTGGCGTGTCCTCAAACGGCTGTGCATGCTTCTTCAATCGAGCGTAGGTCTCGTCGGAAATACGGATCACAGGCATCGTAGCCCCCTAACTTGTTACAAGGATAACTTGTAACAATAAAAGCGCTGGAGTCAACGTGTTGTTCTTTGAGCGAGATTGGTCCCAATTCGACCAAAGTCTAAGTTACTGACCTTCGGGAGAAAAAAGCCTTGGGAGCCTTGACCAAGCGGCGAATGTTCTCTATTTGTTCTATAGATCTGACGTACCGGTTGTGCCAAATTTTGGCCACAACTGGGCAGAGGCGGACTACATGGACAGGCGAATTACGTTTCGGTTTTACAGGGCGACGCGACATGAACGTGCAAGGTTAGGTTTAAGCGAAGCCCTCAATCAGATATCAAACGTAAGGCGCCTCAGAGACCGCGAGCGGCAACTGGCTCAAGACTACCATGTGAGGGCGGAAGTGATTGAGAGCGCGCAAGGCTCAATCCATGGCGAGTTTACCCGAATCCAGCGGACAAATCTTCCCTCTGAGGTCGAGGATAACGGCAGGAGGCCGCTCACTACACGGAATCCGCTAGGTGGTGTGGACTCTAAGGATTCCCTTTTAGGAGCAAATCAGATTCAAGGCTGCTTTTGGGGAGGCGGCCTTGGGTGTGATGGATCGTTTGGTTTTGAGCGACGCGGCGTGGGAGCGGATGGCGCCGCTGATCATAGGTCGTCCCGACCAGAAGGGCTCGACCGGGCGCGACAATCGGATGTTTGTTGAAGGCGTATTGTGGATCGTGCGTACGGGTTCTCCGTGGCGCGACCTTCCGGAAGTGTTCGGGGATTGGAACAGCGTATTTCGGCGCTTCAGTCGATGGAGCATCAAGGGCGTTTGGTGGCGGATCTTCGAGGCGATGTCCGATGATCC
>NZ_AUEZ01000136.1 GCF_000426245.1 Bradyrhizobium sp. Ai1a-2
TGCTCTCCCCGGTGACCGGGCTTTCTTGCCACCGTCACCTCAAGCGCGAACAAAGTTCGCGCGAAAGGCTTAGCGCCAGCGTCGGGGCGCCAGGACCACACGACTTCGCCGTCCGCGATACATGCGCTCGTCAGTCGCACCCATCGCGTCCACCGCATCTCACCGCAACGTTCGTGACGATCGCGAGCCGCCCCTCATCCGCCGTGAGACGCTCGGAGTTAAATCACTGATTTGCCCGACGGCGAAAGCGATATGTTTTTTGTGCGAGGGCTGGACAGACTTTTGGTGATTTGCCCGTCGGGTCGTCCTGTCGCACCCGCGCACCGATATTGTCCTTGCATCCGTAGCCAAGCGGGCCATAGCAACTGCCGCTGAAGCAGCGAATGTCCGCCTCAGATAAAGCGAACCGAGTTTGGGCTAGTGTTGCCGACGGCGAGTTGCCGGCATGGATCGAGACCTGCCAATGATGCAGGACCGAAGGCCATCCAGACTAGTTCGAAGGGTTGGCAACTTGTAGTCATTGCGGAGGGCATCGCTCTGTAGCGAGGAGAAATATCAGATGACCCGATTGGGGAGAGCTGACCAAGCGCGGATGGGTTGGCGAAGTCGCCTTTGGACCCATTGCAGACGCGCGCGGCCTATTGCTGCGATCTACTTTCAAGCAGCCGGTCGCGGACCTCCTCCGATACAAAGCGCTCCGCCCGCTGCCATGCCTCGTCATTGTCGCCGCGGAACGTGAAGAACTTCCGGAACAAGACGCGCTGGGATGTCGTATCGACGGCAACAGTCCACGCCACCTGCACCAGCGTACTCCTCTTATGAACGATGCCGATGATCAAGATCTGCGTGCCGGCCTGTGACGCCGCGCGCAGCCGATCGCCTAACGCCGGTCCCTCGGTCGGACAATTTGATGCGCAGGAGGAGGGCACGAGCTCAAAACGGCGGTCTGCCGTGACGTCGTCCCGCAGCGCGGTCATGAAAGCCCGCAATCGCTTTTCATGCGCGGCCGTCTGATCGGTGGGCTCGTTCGACGTGTCGATATAAATGAAATCGTCGACGGAGACGGCCAACGCCTGGCCGGCGGTCGCGGCACCTGAGATGAGGCTGGATCCGAGGAACAGACCGGCTGTGGTAAGAGCGTGCAACAGGGAGGCGTGGCGGATGGCAATGGCTCGATCTCCGTGGCTGAATTGCGGTGCGACTACTACCCTTTCCAAGCATTAATTGCTGTATTCCCTACCGCTATCCGGCACCGTCGTGCAGACCAAGTCGCGCCAATGTCCAAAAGCGGATTTGACCAGAACACTAGAGGTCGCCAGCGGAAAGTCAGCTTACAAGTTAGTCATTCAAGGCTGTCTGAAGTGCTCGCGTTGCAATGGCAGTTGTCGGAGCGAAGCGGACATGACCGAAGTTTATGAGTGCGCGCCCTGACTTAGTGGCTTCTCGCCGCATCGACCATGCCTGGCTGTCGAATTGCGGGGCCGCGATGGTCAAGTGGCGACCGCCCGATCACGCCATTGCCGGCACTCTATCAAGCAGGCGATCGAGTACGGCGCGCAGGACGTCCTGCGGATTCGATCCGCCTGAACGGCTGCGCCAACCGACATGGCCGTCCGGCCGCACCAGCACCGCACCGTCAGTGTCCACGCCATATGCGTCGTGCCAATTGCCTTCACGATCGATCAGGTCATCATCCTTGCCGATCGTAAAGGCAGTGAGCGTCGGCCAGGACAGATCGATCGCCCGGCAGGCCCGCTTCCACGCATCGGCGCGACTGCCGGCGAGCAGCACGAAGCCCGGTCCGAACAGATCGAGAGTCGAAATTTTCTCGCCGCCGCGCTCGAGCCAGACATGCGGCGCGCGACAGCCCGGCCGTGCAGATGGCGCATAGTCGGTGACGGGATCGTCGACGGCCACCGGTGGCGTGCCATCCGGCAGGACGGCCGTCGATTCATAGGAGGCGCCAAAGATCAGCCCTTGCTCGTTAAGAAACTCGCGCCGCGGCAGCACATTGCTCTGCCGCGCCGTGCGTCCCATCGAAAGCGCATTGGCGAGAGAGTTCTGCGTGACGATCCGGGCGAACGGTTGACGCTCGGCGTGATAGCTGTCGAGCAAGGCTTCATCGGCGTTGCCGCGCAGCACAGCCGCGATCTTCCAGGCCAGATTGTGGACGTCCTGAACCCCGGTGTTGAGGCCAAAGCCTCCGGTCGGCGGCATCTCGTGGGCGGCATCACCGGCCAGGAAGACGTTGCCGACGCGATAGCGGTCGGCAACGATGGCGGAGGCCTGCCATGGGCTGACGCCCAGCACCGATACGTCGAGATCAGGGATGCCGACCCCCTTGCGGATCAACTCGGCGCAGAATTCAGTTGTGAAGTCTTCGGCCTTCCAGCCGAATTGCGTGGGGCTGTGAATCAGGAATCCCCAGCGATCCCGTCCGTTGATCGTAAGAAAGGTGGCGCGCAAGTCCTCCTGCTCGACGAAATAGAGAGCGGCGGGCCGATGCGCGACCCACTGGGCAAGATCGGCGCGGAACAGAATATTGACACTGTCGTAGACCTTCTCCTCGCCGACCATCGTCATGCCGAGCGCGCGCCGCACGCGGCTTTGCGCGCCTTCGGCCGCGATCAGATAGCGTGCGGTGAAAGGCGTCTCCGCGCCCGTCACACGGTCAGTCAATATTCCCGTGACCGCGCCTGGTTGTTGGCTGAACGACGTCATTTCGGTGTTGAAGCGGAGCATTCCCGGTCCTGCCTGCTCGGCATAGCGACGGATGACCGGCTCGAGATCATCCTGAGCGCAGAGGCAGTTCTTGGCCGGCGTCACCGCCAGGTTCTTCGCGATGGCGCGACCAGGGACCCGGCGTTCGATTTCCCTGCCTGCGAGGGTCTCCGCCCAGACGATCAGGCCGGTGCTGCCTTCCGCGAGTCCGGCCTCACGAACCGCTCCGTCGATGCCGCATTGCCGGAAGATCTCCATCGTGCGGGCATTGATGCCGCGGGCCTTCGGCAGGATCGCGGTGCCGGCGTGACGCTCGACCAGCAACGAACGCACGCCGTGCTGCGACAGCAGCAACGAGGCAGTGAGGCCGACCGGTCCGCCGCCGGAAATCAGAACAGGGATGTTCAGCATTTTTGATCCTTTTCTTGCCCTGCATATCTTCTTGTTTGAGCATGATCTCCGCGCAAACGCTTCGCGTTTGTCGCGAGGGAAAACCGGTATCCACTTTTCCGGATCATGCTTTAGTGGAGATCCATCGGCTTGCCGTGAGGCTCCTGCCGGAAGCCGACGATCGCTATCAGCGCCGCCAGTTCACAGAGAGCCAGGAAGAGGAACGCCGGCGCGACGGCGTCGGTCGTCGCCTTCGGCGAAACCACGTCGTTGCTGCCCGCGATCAGTGCCAGGCATATCGGTCCCAGGATCTTGCCGACGCCATTCGAGGCCTGCGCCAGCCCGAACGCGCGGCCGCCAAGCGAGACTGGAAACACTTCGACGACATAGGGCGACATGTTGGAGAACTGGCCACTGTAGAACGCGGCGCCAACAACCACGAGGATCGCGAACACCGACCAGTCGCCAACGAATTCACGATAGAACGCGAAAATCGCCAACATGGTCACGGTCGAGAGCGACGTGCCGACGATGGCGGCGCCGCGGCGCCCGATATAGAGGGGAAGAACCGAAAACAGCACGCGGCCAAGCATCGAGGCGATGCTCGCATAGACAAAGTAATGTGCGGCCTCGTGCGCCGGGATCTTCAATAACTGGGACAGGATGGTGGGACCCCACAGGATCACGCCATAGGTGCCGGTCGAAATCCCGATCCAGATCACGACGACCCACCAGAATCGCTGTTGGTCCTGCAACAGCTCGGCCATCGATCCCGACTTCCGGGCCGGCTCGATCACGTTCGGCAGAGCGACGCTGGACTCGGGCACGCCGAGCAGCTTGGCAGCCTCGCGGCGCGCCTCGGCATTGCGGCCGCGCGAGAGCAACCAGCGCACCGATTCCGGCGCGATCCAGACGATCAGGAGCGAGGTGACGATAGGCAGCGCACCGGTAGCCGCGACACCCCGCCAGCCGATCACCGGCAGCAGGCTCGCGGAAATCATTGCAGCGAACATCGTGCCCAGCGCGACGGGGACCACCATCATGCTGGCAACGAATGTGCGATAGCGCGTCGGCGTTATCTCGACGACGAGCGGGTTTTGCGCCGTCGTCGCGGCCATCGATCCGCAGCCGACGACGAAACGCAGCAGCGAAAACAGGATCCAGGCGCCGTCCGGGATCAGCGCGCATCCGGCCGCGCCCAGCGAAAACAGCAGGCCGCCGCCCCAGATCATCCGCTTGCGTCCGACGATGTCGGCGATCTGCCCGCCGATCAGCGAACCGACGATGGCGCCGACGCCGGACGACAGCAGCATCACCGCACTCTGGCCGTAAGTGAGATGCCAGCCCGGCGCGAGCACGGACACCAGGTATCCGACCAGGAAGAAATCGTAGAACTCGAACATCTCCTGCAGGACGACGAGTCCTATCGTCAGGAAATAGCGCGGCGTCAGCCCCGACTTTTCGATCGAGCTGAGCCAGTCCTGCGCATTGCCCTTGGAAGGATCGTGGGTTGCCCGCTGGATCGGGCCATGAGCGGTCGCCTCAACGGTGCCTTGAACGGCGCCTTGGGCGTCGAGCGTCACGTCGGCCATTTCTCTCCCCGGACGCCCGACTGCCACCGTCATGCGCGGCGATTCTTGGGATGTCGAGCCATCCGCAAGAAAGTTAGCATCGGTATATTGATTGCGATAATATTGAATTATGATCAGTGTGATCGAAAATCGGCATCATCCAAAATGGACCTGCGCCAGCTCCGCTATTTCATCCAGGCCGCACGGCGTCAGAACTTTCGCAAGGCTGCTGACGATCTGCGCATCGCACAATCGGCCTTGACCCGGCAGATTCAGTATCTGGAACAGGAGCTCGGCTTCCTGCTGTTCGATCGCGTCAAGCGCGAGGTCCGACTGACCGCATCGGGCCAGCGCCTGCTCGAACGCTCTCAACACATCCTGGGCGAGGTCGAGCGATTGAGGGAGACGCTGCAGGTGGAGGCGCACGTGCCGAGCGGGCCTGTCTCGCTTGCGGCGCCGCCGTCCATCGGTCGGTTGCTGTTCACAAGACTGGCGCAGATCTTTCTGAAGTCATATCCGAAGGTGACGCTCAGCCTGCTTGACGGCTGGACAGCGAACGTCCTGGGACAGCTCCGGCGCGGCGAACTCAGCCTCGCCATCGTGACCGACCCGCAGCCCGATCCGTTGCTTGAGTACACGTCTCTGTTCACCGAATCGATCTATCTCGTCGGCCGCCCCGATGATGCGCGCCTGAGAAAACGAAGTCTCGAGGTCAAGAGCCTCGGGGATCTGCCGCTGGTGATGTCCAACAAGAGCAATCGGTCACGCCAGTTGATCGAGAACTCCGCGACGCGCGCGGGAGCAAGGCTCGACATCCGCCTCGAATTGGAGAGTCCGGAAACCTTGCGGCAATTGCTGCTGAGCGGACGCATCTATGGCCTCCTGCCCTATTCTTCGATTTTTCACGATGCGGAGGCGGGAAGGCTCGGTGTTGCGCCGATCAGGGGTTTGGCGATGACGCGCTATCTCGCAAAGAGCCGCAACGAAGCGAATTCGATTGCCCGCGAAACTCTGGAGAAGACAACATTGATCGAGATGCGCGCGCTGGCAAACCGGGTCGGCACCAAATAAAGATCTGGCCTGCTTGAGTTTGCGCCAATCGATGCGTCGAGGATCGCTATTTGATCGTCGCCTGCACAGTAATGACCGTTGTGCCAGAACCCGTCGGCCCCTGTCCCGTTGCCTTGATGGCAAACGTATCGCTTCCCTTATATTTGGCCTTCGCCCTGTATTCGTAGGTCGTCATGTTGAGCTTTTTCAATTTGCCGTGCAGCGGCTTCTGCAAAATGTCCGAGCTGCTGACCGTGCCGCGCATCGTGATCGGAAACAGGCAACTTCCTCCGGACGCGACGCTGATATCGCCCGTCGAATTCTCGCCCCAGTCCGCTAATTCCAGCAATTTTGAACAGTCAGAAGCGGCCGTCGCAGGAGGCGCGAATATTGAACTGGAAGCTCCAACGAGAAGCGCCAAAGCAGCGACTCTAGGCAACGGCATACTGGACTTCTTCGTTTTCCCGCTGATTCTGCATCGATCAAAGGTCCCTGGACGCCGCGATTGGATCTCGCGCCCGACTTCTGCGCTTCGAGGCAAGGTAGAGATACTCGACTCGATCGAATACTTCAAATCGAACGAGCCTGCCTCCGAACCTCATTTGCAATTGGTCTCAGGGACTCCGGAGCGGCGGGGCCGATCAGACTGTAGCCGACGCCGTCGTCGGCCCAGGCGAAGCCTCCAACACCGTCCTGCGATTGGGGCGTCATCGGCGCGTTCTGGTCGGCACTGCTCATCGGTCGGGTCAGCACGACAATCCGACTACCGTGGTCATCGTCGTACATGAACATCGCGGCGGGGCCGTGCGAACCGGCGACAAGGCGCCCTCCCATCAGCCGGTAGCCGGCCGTAGTCAGATCCGGCACCTTCACCTGCCGATGCAGCCGGTCGGAAAGCCATTGCACCAGCTGGGCGCTCTCCGATGCGCGAACCTCGACAGGTCGGACGCGATCCGGTGCATAGACGCTATACGAGATGGCTGCCTCCTGCGCCAGCGCAACCAGTCCGCTCGGCGACGCCTGCAGCGCGCCGCGCACGAACCAGCCGCCGAGACCGCCGATGCTCAACAGCAGCATCGCCGCCATCGCCCACCGAACCGGCGACGGTCGTCGCGAACGTTGCTCGATGATGCGCGACAGATTGAGCTCCGCCGGCAAGGGTTCCTCGGCGATCGGCGCGAGCGCCGCGCGCAGCTGATCGCGCTGATCGCCGAAGGAGGCGACGCGTCTGGCGACATCCGGATGATCGCCCAGATAAGCGGCGACTTCCGCCTGCCGCTCCGGTTCGAGGACACGGTCCACATAGGCGTGGAGATCATCCTCCGTGATCGGTCGAGGGCTCATTCTTCACGCTCCGTATTGACACAATGTTGTTTGGCGCATCGATCGCAGTGCCTTCGATCTCCTGCCGCAGCCTTTCGCGCGCCCGGGAAAGCCGCGACATCACCGTACCCACGGGAATGTCGAGCACCTTCGCGGCATCCGCATAGGAGAGGTCTTCGACACCAACAAGCAGCAGCACAGCACGCTGGTCTTCGGGAAGTTTCGTGAGCTTGTTCAGAACGTCCTGATACATCAACTTCTGTTCCTGCGCTGCGGCCTCGCCCAAATCATCCTCATTGGTGTTGTCGATCGGGACATGCCTGCCGCGCCTCGCTGACTGGCGAAACTGATTGATCGCCAGGTTATGCAGGATCGTGAAGAGCCAGGCCCGGACATCGCCGTCGCGCCGCTGGTACCAGCGGCTGACGGCGCGCTCCAGGCAATCCTGCACCAGGTCGTCGGCATTCGCACGGTTGCGAACCAGTGCGCGTGCATAGCGGCGGAGCGCAGGTATCAACGGTTCGACCTGCCTCAGCATGTCTTCCATCGCACGCTCCGCCTGCAGCTTGTCCTCACTCTACCATCACCGGGCCTGCACCTGTACCGCTGCTCCGAACGTCGTCGCATCTCCGGGCGCAATGACCAGGTATCGCCGCTCGGGGCTTTCCGGGCCCTGGACGATCTGCCGGATCGGCCCAGTGGCATTGACGATGGCCGATCCGGCCGGATTGGTCATGAACGCCGCCAGCGGCTGCAGAGAACCGCTTCCGTCAGCGTGGTCTGCCAGCGCAAGCACGTATTTTTGCTTCGGCGTCAGACCGGTCACCGATGCCTGCAACACCTGGATCAGGCCCTGATCGAACAGCGAAACGCTCGTCGGAGCTTTCCCGGCCTCTGACCCGTCCTTTGGCCCGAGCGAGAGGTGCGCGGCCTGGCCCGCCACACCAAGCGCCTGCAGGTTCTGGCGGTCGTCCGGATTCGGGGCGGCGTTCGGCACATAGGCGATGGCCTGAGGCGCTTGTCCGATCGGGATGTTGGCGATCACCGTGTTGGTCGCGGTGTCGATCGCTGCCAGCGCGTCGGCATTCTCAAGCCCGACATAGATCCGGCTGCCGTCGCCCGACGGCCACGCGCCGTGCGGAAGATTGCCGACAGGGATGGTTGCGACCTCCGAAAAATCATCGGTGCTGACTACCTTGACCTGGTTCAGGCCGCCGATCGTGACATAGGCGAACGTTCCCTTCGCCGTATGGGCGAAGTTGACGTGGTTGGTGATCGGGCCGGTGTCGATCGTCTTGATCAGATTGAACGGCGGCCTCGCATTGAACACCTGCGTCCTGCCGGTGTCCTTGAGCGTGAACCACACCTGGTTTCCGTCCGGCGTCGCGGCGATGTTCGGGCAGAACGGGCTCTCCTGCTTGACCTTCGCGATGATCTTGTGATCGGCGACGGAGACGACATCTGTCTCCGGGTTGAAGGACGAGCAGATGTAGCCATATTTGCCGTCGGGCGAGAAGATCTGCATGCCCGGACCGCTGGGCGTGATGATACGGGTCTTCTCTGCGAACGTCTTGCTATCGATCACGGAGATATAATTCTCTCCGCGCACGGTGACCCAGACCTCCCGGCCATCGGGCGTGAAGAATGCTTCATGCGGCGACCGGCCGACATAAGTCACATGCTTGACGGCATTGGTCGCGGTGTCGATGAAGGTCACCGAGTTCGATCCGATCGAAACCACCGCCAGGGTCCGATGATCGGGCGAATAGCCCATCCCGTGGACGAGCACCTGCCCCTTGTAGAGCGGGCTGAAGTTGACGGGTTGCGGATCGCCCAACCTGATCACGCCGAGGAGCTTGTTATCGACGGGGTCCGTCACCGAGACCGTATTCGAGAATTGCTCCGCGGCGTAAATGCGGTCGTGATGGCTGATCGGCACGTCGGGCGCGGACAGCGCGCCGGGCGCTTGTCCTGCCCAGGCGGCGGAACAGGTCGCAAGCATCGTGCCTGCAAGGAGAACGCTTTTCCAGATCGTCATGGTTTGCTCCTACTTCTTTATTCCCGATGACATGTCCATCGACATGCCGGAGTGGTGATGTTCGACCGCAGTCGAAGCCGGTTGCTGTTGCGTGGGAGCAGGCGCGGCATCGGTCACCGGCTGACCGATCGCAAGCTTCATGGCCGCGATTTCCTGCATCTGATCGACGATGATCTCCTGCGCGATGCGCCGTAGCTGTTCGTTCTTGCCGTAGCGCAGTTCGCTGATCGCCATGTCGATCGCGCCTTGATGATGAGGGGTCATCATCGCCACGAAATCGCGGTCGACATCGCCGGTCGGCTTGATCTCCATGTCGTTCATCATCTTGGTCATCGCGGCCTCGTTCTCTTTCCAGAACGGAGCCTCGTCAGCGGTAACTGCCGGCGGCGCTGGCGGGTGGGCTTCGTGCGCAAGCACATGCGACGGAAGAGCAAACGCGATGAGAAGGCGCGCGCCAAGAACCGCAGTGCCTAGACCCGGCCTCGGAAACATGCCTGACAGCGCCGTCACGGCGCCGAGAAACGATGGCCTACGCATTCTGGCCTCCATATCCGATTGCGTTGTGCGGGTGCGACGCGTGCGGGCACGTCTTATTCCATCGAGCATTCGAGATTCTGGAGCGTCGACGCGCAGATCTTGGAAAGTGCAGCGATTGCAAAGGCAAAGGGCTGCCAGACAGCCCGATCACATAAACGTTAGCGTTGCTGGCGAGCGTCGGAGACGATGCCGCTTCCGACAGCCGTATGGAGGCGCGCTCCGGAATGATGGTCGCGGGAGCTTCGGCGCTGCCCTCCCTTGATCTACGTCAACACCGAACTGTCCGGCGCCTATTTCCATGCAGTTGGTGTGCACTTTGGCCATGGCAGAGACCCACTAGGTGGTGTGGACTCTAAGGATTCCCTTTTAGGAGCAAATCAGATTCAAGGCTGCTTTTGGGGAGGCGGCCTTGGGTGTGATGGATCGTTTGGTTTTGAGCGACGCGGCGTGGGAGCGGATGGCGCCGCTGATCATAGGTCGTCCCGACCAGAAGGGCTCGACCGGGCGCGACAATCGGATGTTTGTTGAAGGCGTATTGTGGATCGTGCGTACGGGTTCTCCGTGGCGCGACCTTCCGGAAGTGTTCGGGGATTGGAACAGCGTATTTCGGCGCTTCAGTCGATGGAGCATCAAGGGCGTTTGGTGGCGGATCTTCGAGGC
>NZ_AUEZ01000137.1 GCF_000426245.1 Bradyrhizobium sp. Ai1a-2
CAAGCCGGCGATGCGCCTCAGGCCCAGCCGCTCATCGAGGGGCTCCCAGCGGAGGTCGTGATGGGCGATGCGGCCTACGATTCCGATGCGTTGCGATCCGCGATCGCCGCAAAAGGCGCTCAAGCCGTCATTCCGAACAACCCCTCACGGACAATCAAATATCCGCTCAACAAACCCCTCTATGCCGAGCGTCATCTGATCGAATGCTGCTTCTCGAAACTGAAGCGTTTCAGGCGCGTTGCTACGCGCTACGAAAAAACGGCACGAAATTACTTCGCCGTCGTCGCTATCGCCGCAACACTGCTCTGGCTAAGGTAATTGTCCACACGACCTAGTCGGCGTGCCCCGATCTTTCATCGCTTCATAGATTGCTGACTTGGCAACTGACGGTGGAGTCGAAGGGCATGACCATAGGTCTTAAGACGGACGGGCTGGTCGCGATGCGCAATTTGCGCAGGCGTCGCGCTGCGCGGAACCTCGGCCACTCAGGTAAACTGCGCGATGCGCAATGGAAATCCCGCGCTCTACCAATCATCTTGCTGACTGTAGCACTTGACTTCGCGGCCGGGAGCGGCGCGAACGGGCAGACGACGAATATCCCTCCTTTCCCCACCGGTACGCCCCCTGTTGTCCTGTCGCCGAGTTCGATCACGAATGTCGGGGGCGGCACCAACCTGACCAACGCAACCGGCAACATTTTCTTTGCGACGGGTGGTTCAGCCGGTACCGCCCCGACGCTGAATATCAATTCCGGACTGGGGACGCCGGGCGCGATCAGCATCACCACCGCTCCTGGCGCGAACTCGGGCGTGGCGAACGGCACGAGCGCGCTCGTGGTGAGTGGCGGGGGAGACGGGCAGCCGTTTAGGAATAACTCGACGTCCACCGCGATCAATATCGACGTTACGGGCTCTTCTGCTGCCCCGGTTAACCTCACGAGCTCGGGTCAAGGCGTCATTTGGCTTTATGGCCTGAATGCGAGGCTCACGGCCACCGGCGCGACCTCCCCCAGTGACGTGGTGTTCACAGGCAACGGCAGCCCCGTTCCATTCGGTGCATCCCCTGGGACGAACCAAGAAGCCACCGTCCTGGCGGTTCAAAATGGCGCCACGGCGAACCTGACTAACGTCACCCTCGATCTTGGTGGTCCTGCTGGGTTTCTCCCCGCCTCTAAGGTGGCTCTCTGTGTCGGAGGCTGCGGCTTGACCGGCGACCCCGGCTCGAACACTGGCGGAAACGCTACCCTGAATAACGTTGTCATCAACGTAACGCCAGACAACAGTAACGGAATTTGGGTCAGCCGCCTGGGTACGATGACGATGACGGGGGGCAGCATCACGGCCGAGGGTATCAACAGCCAGGGTGTGCATGCAGATGCCAACGGAGCCCCGGTCCTCAATAACGTCCCGATCATCATGAACGGACCGAACTCACTCGGAGTCTTCGCCAGCACATTCAACGCAACCAACCTTCAGGGTGGACCACCGACCTCAGTGGTTACAATCAATGGAGGCTCGATCTTGACGACGGCCCCCAACTCCACCGGCGCCATGGCCTCCGGCACCGGCGGCGGTACCTCCGCGACGGTCCTGCTCAACGAGCTCAACGGCGCGGTGCCCTCTATTACGACCGAGGGACCCGATTCCAATGGTCTGGTGGCGTGCAATTGCAACACCACCGGTACTGGTGGCGTCATCACAGGTATCGCCACCGTAACGACAATGGGCGCTGCTTCCATCGGTGCCTTTGCGCAGGATAATGGCTCGATCACCCTGAACAGCGGCAGCACGGTCACGATCCAGGGGGCCGACAGTGCGGCCTACTTCGCCAACAACGGCACGATCAGCGCCACGGGCACCACCGCCCTGACAAGCGGTGCGAACTCACCAGGAGGCATACTCAGCAACGGAGGCAACCTCACCATTAATGGCGGCAGCGTCATGACCACAGGCACGGGTAGCTTTGGGTTCCTTGTTCAGCCAGCGACCGCAGCGCCGTTTCCAATGGCGTTTAATTATCCCGGGACCCCGGGGGTGAGCAACACGAACGCGGGGGCCGCCAACACGCTGACAATCGAGAACGCGACAGTGACCTCGGCGGCGGATGCATTCCATGTGACGGAAGCGATTGCCAATATATCCGTCAGCGGATCGACCATCACGAGCGGCAATGGGATGCTGCTGAACACGCTATTGTCTGGCACCACCAACCTGACCGCCACCGGTTCGCAACTGACCGGGGCCGCCACAACGGACTCCACCAGCACGGCAAACGCGACGCTTCTGGGGAATACCACCTGGACGATGACCGGCAGTTCGAACCTGACGAACCTCACCAATAACGCGAGCACGATTAACTACACTCCGCCGACCGGCGACCCGACCTTGCTTTCAAGCTACAAGACCCTGACGGTCAACAATTACACCGGCGCTGGCGGCATCATCGGACTCAACACATTCCTCGGCACCGACAGCTCGGCGTCGGACCGGCTTGTGATTGACGGCGGCCGCGCCATAGGCGACACAGTGCTGCGCATCACCAACACCACCGGCCCCGGTGCACTAACAGTGGCGAACGGCATTCTGGTGGTGGACGCGATCAACGGCGCCACCACCATGCCCGGCATGTTCACGCTCGCTGGCGAAGTGCGAGCCGGCTTCTACGACTATCGTCTGTTTCAGGGCAGTCCTGCCAACATCAACGATCCCACAGTCGCGAATGATTGGTTCCTGCGCTCGTCTTTCCTCGGCAATGGTGGGGACGGCGGCAACGGCCCGGTTGTGCCGCCGGATGTGCTGCCCCCGGTGCCTCCACCCGGCGATGGAGTGCCGCCGCCCGCAGGCATCTGGCCGATCATCGGGCCTGAAATCGCGACTTATGGCGTGGTGCAGCCCATCGCCCGTCAGATGAGCCTCACCACGCTCGGCACCTTGCATGAGCGCGTCGGCGACGCGGCAGCGGACGCGGCCTGCCTACATGCCACGCCCGACGACGGCCTCATCACCAAGGCGCCACCCATCACCAAGGCGCCGGCCGTCCCGTACGACAATTGCCGGCTTGCGGTCTGGGGCCGCCTGTTCGGCCAGCAGATCGACAACCACTACCAGGCCTTTGCCGACCCGCGCGCCACCGGCCAGGTGGCCGGCATCCAGACCGGCATCGATGTGTGGCGCGGCAGCCTGATCCCGGGCCACACCGACACCGCCGGTCTCTACTTCGCCTATGGCAACAGCAATGTGAGCGTGGACGGCCTCGTCACCAACGCGGCGGTGACCGCCTATATCCTGCAACGCACCGGTTCGCTGAACCTCAATGCCTATTCGCTGGGAGGCTACTGGACCCACTATGGCCCCACGGGCTGGTACATCGACGCGGTGCTGCAGGGCTCGTTCTACAACGGCAACGCGTGGACACAGTTTGCCAATCTGCCGACCAACGGCACGGGATTCACCTCGTCGCTGGAGGCGGGCTATCCGATCCCGCTTCCTTGGCTCGGCCCGCGCTTCGTGCTGGAGCCGGAGGCCCAGATCATCTGGCAGCAGGTCTCCTTTGATGCCGCCAATGACGGCTTGGGTCCGGTCGCGCTCGGCACCACGTCCGGCACTACGGGCCGGCTCGGCCTGCGCGGCAAGTGGACCATCGACGATCCTGCCGGGCGGGTGTGGCAGCCTTACGTGCTCGCCAATGTCTGGCGCGACTGGGGCGCCCAGGTGAACACGATGTTCGGCTCTGGCTCGGTACCCTTGCTCGAGCAGGCGACGCGGCTGGAGTTCGCCGGCGGCCTTAGTGCAAGATCCTTCCTGGCCTCAGCCTCTATGCCCAGGCGGGCTACCAGTTCGCGGTGGACGGCACCGACGGCGGCAGGCGCGACGGCGTCAAGGGGAACTTCGGCGCGCACTACACGTGGTAGATCTCTCGACGTCGGGCGCGAGCGGGCGAGTGGGTCTGCGAGGCCGATGGACCATTGTCGGCGACGGTGGACTGGTCTGGCAGCCTTATGTTCGCGCCAACCTCTGGCGGGACTGGGATGCGCGAGCGACCACGACGTTCTCCGGTGTCGATCTGGTTTCGTTGCTGGAGCAAGGGACACGGCTTGACCTGAGCGCGGGCCTGACCGCCAAGATCTACGCCGGGCTGAGCCTCAATACTGAGGCCGGCTACCAGTTCGCTGTCGGGGATACGGATGGCCGCAAGCGCGATGGCGTCCGGGGAGACCTTGGCCTGCGCTACTCGTGGTAATTTTGGCCAGCCAGCCCAGTCTGCGTTTCCGGCAGACAATGCACAGCCTCGGTCCGCTTCACATCTGAAAGCGGACCTTTGCGGCTCGAGCAGCCAAGGTCGGCTGCGGGCCCAGGCCGTGTGAAAAGGCCGGAAGCGCTCGATCGCCCGCTGAGCTCCCGGAAAAACGGCATCAACGATCTTGAACGAGATACAACAGTTCAGTGCTTTGCAATGAATGCAAGCACCGTCTCATTGAACGCTTGGGGGTTCTCCAGCTCTAGCCCATGAGACGCCGCCGGAATCATTGCACGTTCTGCGCTCGGTAAGCAGCGCTCCAACATGTCGTTGATGAGATGGAACATCTTGGGACTGAACTCCCCGTCGAGGAGCAATGTTGGCGCTTTCACCTTCTGCACATCCTCGCATGTGGTGGGCGGGTGGAGGTCTCGCGATGAGGTCTCGCCTTTTAGTTCTTGGACATTGTCCATGAGGCGCTTCAAAACGGGAGGTGGGAGTTTCTCGTACGAACCCTCGCCCAACACGCCGTTCACAAATCGACGCACTCCTTCTTCGTCATTCCCCTGCTTGAATGCTTCGCTCGAAGGCAGGATCGATGTCGTAATAAAGGTGGTGAGAAGAGCATCTCCTTCAGGAGTAGTTTTTAGTAACGGCAATACGGGCGGTTCGCCCAGGGTCAGACTGCGAATGACATCCGGGTGATCTCGTGCGACCAGGAACGCAATAAACGCCCCATACGAATGACCAATGAGATGAACCGGGGGTCGGTTAAGTGCCTTGATGAAGGCAGCCAGGTCTCTCGCATGTATGGTGACAGAAAAGTCTGTTGAATCTTTGGTCCATTCATTGGGATAGTGATAGCGACGACTGTACGAGACTAGTCGATATCCCTTCGAGAACGCCTCAAGCTGCCCATCCCACGTGCGGTAGTCCCCCAGTGTGCCGTGCACCAGCACCACTGGCGTTCCTTGCCCGAGTTCAATGTAATGCAATGTAAGGCCATTAACTCGCGCCTCTTTTGTTTTCATCTCCGAAGAGGACGCGTCTTTCTGCTGCGCGAATGTCGCACTCGCGACGAAGAACATGGCTGCTACCGATACGAGGACGATGTGTTTCAAGAGGAGCGTTCTCGGTTGCATATGACTCTCCTGGTGTTGTGAGACCTGTCTCCTTCGGTTTTGCTTGTTAAGCCGTAGTCCAAATCCGGGTTTCTCGCCGGTGTGACTCTGGGATTCGGATTACGCTCTTTAATCCGTTGGTTCGCGGTTCGAGTCCCCGGTGGCCCATGTGCGCGACTAAGGCGGAGGATTCAAAACAAGCGAAATTCAAGGGCCGCCGATCCGGCGGCTCTGGCCGTGGGCGGGAAGCCGCATCGGCAAAGGGCAATGAGGTGAGTCCGCCGCTGCCTATATACTATCAGTTAAACCACGCGCAGGGGTTGTACAAAACGTCACACCGTCTTCCCGGATTGTCTCGCGAAGGTCGACTGCGGGCCATAACCGGACTCATACACTGCAGCAAATGGGGGTTATTCGATCACCTTTTCGGCGCGCCGAGGCGCTTGCGCCACAAGTCTTATGCCAGCTCGTCGAGTAAGGCCTTGGCCTGCATCAAGTCCAATGTGTCAAAGCCCTCGGTGAACCAACCGTAGATTGGAGCGAGGAGTTCTCGGGCCTCATTCCGCTTCCCTTGACTGCGCCTGAGCCGCGCCATGCTCGTAGCCGCACGCAATTCCCAGGACTTTGCCCGCTGCTTGCGGGCGACCGCGAGCGCACGCTCGAAACACGCTTCTGCTTTCGCCGCGTCCGGCTCCGGGTCCATCAGCTCGATTTCTCCAGCGGTCCGGTGGATTTCTGCTTCGAACCAACGTTCCCCGCCTGTTTCCATTGTCGTTGTTGCTTCGCCGAGGCAGCGCCAAGCGTCATTGTTTCGTCCAAGTTCGGCATAGGCCACCGCCAACAATGATAAGTACCACGGCATATACAGTGTAGTTCCCGTTGCCCGCAGCGCATTAAACCCGGAAGTAAACATTTGGTCCGCCTTCGGGGCTTTGCCGGTCATGGCCAATACGCACCCTTGGTGCATCATTCCATATGCCTTCCAGAATGAAGCTCCCTTCTCATCTGCCAAGGCGGCAAGCTCATTGGTCAGCGCAGTTGCCGTTGCGAAACTTCCGCAAAAAATATGCGTCATCGCTGTGTTGGACAGGGCGTACATCAAAGTCGCAGCGTGGCCGATCTCGCGCGCATCCCTGAGCGCCTGCTCATGGTCGGCGAGTGCGGCTTTGGGATAACCAAGCAACCACAGAGCCAACGGCCGAAATGACAAGATTGCTACGCGGACGTCCTGGCCAAACCGCGTCGCCAGCGGACGATGTTCGGCAGGACTGTAAAGTGCAAGCGCCTGATCGTAGTGCGCTCGGCCCTCCGTGATGTCTCCGGTCATCAGCAAGGCACTGCCCATGATGCGATGCGCAATCATGAGCGGAGCGGTCGTGCCTTGTTTTTCTGCAAGCGCCGAGATCTCGGTCGCCAGCTTGCACACCGCGTCGCCGTTGAACGCCACAAAGTTCGTGGCCAACAAGCCATAGAGGACCGAGAATAATAGCAGTGGATCTTCGGGAGGCTCTCCGAGCGCTTCGGCCTGTTCGATCAAGAGACGCGCGCGCTCGACTGCATTCTTGGCTTCGGGTGCCGCATAGCCTTTGGTGTGCATAAGAGGGGCGACGAGAGCGGCCTGAAGCCTGATCTCCTCGCGACGAAGCGCCGGCGTGCTGGGTAAGGTCGCGATCTGAGCGAGCGAACGTGTGAGCTGCTCTGCGGCTTCGACCAGCGCCGAGCGTTCCAGCGACCGCAATCCTGCTTTGCCCCACAGACCAGCGGCTTTGTCGATCAGCCCAGCCTCGGTGTAATGCCGCGCCAGCAGATCGGGCTGGCTATTGGCCATGTCAGCCGACTGGCTTTCGATGGTTTCGGCGATCCGAGCATGGAGTTCGCGTCTCGGCTGGCGCAGCAGGGTGCCATAGGCTGCTTCTTGCACCAGGGCATGCTTGAACAAGTAGGTCGCGTGCGGCGGCACGCCTTTGCGAAACAGCAAACCGGCACGGTTCAGACGGTCGAGCGACGAGCTAAGTTCCGCCTCTGGCTTGCCCACCACGGCGGCCAACAACCCATGAGAGAACTCACGACCGATCGCCGCCCCGATCTGTGCCACCTCCTTGGCTGGGCCGAGCCGGTCGAGTCGCGCCATCAGGGAAGCATGCAGGCTCGCCGGCACTGCCAGCGCCGGAGAGGGAACTGCGGCCACAGTCTGCATCGCTTCCCGCTCGCTCCCGGCCTCCAACACTGCCTTTGTCATCTCCTCGACGAACAGGGGAATGCCGTCGGTCCGCTCGATGATGTCCTGCCTGATGTTTTCGGGCAGCAACCGGTTGCCGATGACGCGGTCGATCATGCTGTCGATGTCGCGATGTCCCAGCCTGTTAAGGGCAACGGCTGTTACGTGGGCTTGCCCGACCCAGGGCGCCTCGAACTCCGGCCGAAACGTCACGATGAATAGCACGCGAAGGGCTTTGATCAGGTCCACGGTGCGGCCGAACGCTTCCAGGCTCGTGGGGTCGCCCCAGTGCGTATCCTCCAGGATCATGAGCACCGGGCTGGAGCGCGCCAAGGTTTCCAATTGTAGGCCGAGGGCTGCGAGCGTTTTCTGCCGGCGCTGTTCGGGAGTAGGGTCCAATGCAGGGTAGCGGCCGTCGTTGGGAAGCGACAACATCTCGGCAAAGAGCGCCGCGTCTTGGCTGGACGTCGAGGTTTGCGCCAGCAGCGCCTCGAGCTTGTCGAGCTTTGTTTGTGGCGCGTCGCCATGCGTAAACCCGGCAGCACGTTCGAACTGCCCGATGAGGGGATAGAAAGCGCTGTCGGTGTGCTGTGGCGAGCAGAAATAACGCAAGCGCGTAAGTGGTTCGGCCGCGAGGTCCTCCATAAGCGCGGCGGCGAGCCTGGATTTGCCTATCCCGGCCTCGCCGGACAGCAGCACCACCTGACCTTCGCCGACCTTTGCCTTCGACCACCGTCGCATTAACAGGTCGAGTTCTTCTTCACGTCCGACGAGCGCAGTCAGGCCGCCGGGGTGCATGGCCTCGAAGCGGCTCTCGACAGAACCGGCACGCAGCACCGCAAAAACTCGGGCGAGCTCGGCGATCCCCTTCAGCTCCCTTAGCCCGAGGTCCCGCAGCTCGAAGAGGTTGCCCAGCAGCCTGCGCGTGCCCTCCGCTATGACGACCGTGTTCGGCTCGGCGATGGCCTGAAGGCGTGCGGCGAGATTCGGGGTCTCGCCGACGATGCCGCGCTCCTGCGCGTCTCCCGATCCAACCAAGTCGCCGACGACCACCATCCCGGTGGCAGCCCCTATCCGTACTTGCAAGGGCTCAGGAACCGGGAGCGCGGCGATTGCATCGATCAGTGCGAGGCCTGACTGGACGGCACGTTCGGCGTCATCCTCATGCGCTGTCGGATAGCCGAAGTAAATCAGCACACCATCGCCCATGTATCTGGCGACGAATCCCCCGAACTGGCGCACGATTTCGGCGACGCACCTCTGATAAGTCGAAATGATCCCTCGAAGGTCTTCTGGATCGAGACGGGCGGAGAGCGCCGTCGAACCGACGAGGTCCGAGAACATCACGGTGACCTGGCGGCGCTCGGCAGTCTCCCTGGTGTCCTTGTCGATAGCCGGAGGGGCATCGGATAGCGCAGGAGTTGGTGCGCTTGCTTCAGTGCGCAAAACGGCGATCGCGTCGAGCAGCTTACGGCGGTCCCCGACAAACCCGACACCAAGGTCCTTCAAGTCCTCCGCCGTCAACCTCGGCAGGACCGTGTCATCGATCCTATTCTCGCGGAATGTCGCCTCATACTGTTCGAGGCCCAGCTTCCGTAGCCAACCTCCGACGTCCATTGCGGCGTTCCGAGCTCGCCCCTCGCACAATCCTAATCGAGACCCACTATGCAGGGTAGCGCCTTTCTACGACTGCTTTGGGGCCAGAAGCCGACATCGCGGCGTTCCTTTACCGGTCAATACCCCTGAGCCGGACGGGCGGCGACTCGAGACGGTCGCGAGATGGCGGCTGCAACGAAAATGGGACGTCGATCCCTCCAACTGCCGAAAACGCATAGTCCGCCCCTGGGGAGCAGCGCTAACGTTCAAGTTCACCCAGGTTGTTGGTGCAGCATCGCTCGGGCCAGGTCGGTGCTATAGATTTCCAGACACCTATTCGTCTGAGGCCCGAGGCAAATCGAAGGAGGACGCAATGAGTAAGCTCTTTTCGGCAGCACTGATCGCTGCGGCCATGTTCGCTAGTCCGGCCATGGCGGCGTGGTACGACAGAAACGGCGCCGTCATCGCTTCCTCCCGCGTCGTCCACTGCATCCGGGCTCCAGACGTTGGCCAGTTTGCTGGAGGTGCGTGGAACAATCCTCCCTGCGAACCAGCAACCTGGCGCTCAGGTGGCAGGGCGGCGTGGTACGACAGAAACGGCGCAGTCATCGCTCCCTCCCGCGTCGTTCACTGCATCCGGGCTCCAGATGTTGGCCAGTTTGCCGGAGGTGCGTGGAATAATCCTCCCTGCGAACCGGCAACCTGGCGCTGAGGCGCCAGGTAACACTGCGGTCCGGCAAGTTGCACCCTGCCGCTGCACGCGGGAGGAGTTCATTGGTAGGCGGCGATGACCCAGGTGTTCGCAAGCCTTGGGAGCAGGGGCGCGCGCCTTAGCGGGCGCCGAACACTATGGGCCCACGCCGGGCGCACGCAAAGGAACGCTGCACTCAGGCCGGTTTCCGTCTCGCTAGAGCATGATCCGGAAAAGTGGAGACCGGTTTTCCGAAAAAGATCATGCTCAAACAAAGAGCTAGAGCGGGATGACGATTCGAAGAAAAGTCATC
>NZ_AUEZ01000138.1 GCF_000426245.1 Bradyrhizobium sp. Ai1a-2
AGCCGCCACTGCCTGAACGGACCGGTATCGCCCCGATACTAGGGCAATCCATCAAAACCGCCGGCGTCAACGTGCGGGGAAAATCGCGCTTACGACCAGCAATTACCCCTGGTCCCGCTTGGTCAGGCCCGGTGGGCCGCCCCCACCGGGCCGCGCAGGTCTGTTGCGATCCACGATCATGAGGTAGCGGCCGAACTTCAACACCAGTTGCTGCACCGGCCGAAGCAAAAGCCGCTCTACGAGGCATAGGGCGGCTTATCTCCTCATAGGGAGGCCAACTACCCGCTCGCAGCACTGTTAATTTTGGCAATATCCTTACTGAGGTAGTAGGCACCGTAGACAGCGGTGAAAATAGCGGTAAAGGCAGTAACAAAGGCAACGGCAGCACTCAGCACCAACCACGCAGGTGGCGTTGTTGCCGCTGGCGCTAGGCAGGCGGCGAGGGTCGCTGCCAACACGCCTAGATACGCAAAGCTCCCGCCCGCGCCGGCCAGTGTGATCAGAGCGGCGGGACCCGCTATGAGCACGGCTGGCGGCACAAACGTCGCAACGGCAAGCGAAACCGTTAGTCCGGTCAGCATTCCAATGGTGATGTTTATGGCTGTGAGCAGGGCGCTTCCGCTGCTTCCACATCCTCCCCCAGTACAGCCCGATGAAACCAAACCGGCGGCGGCTACCAAGTTCGCAAGTGCCAAACCGACGAAGACAATGGTTGTCACCGTACCGCCGACTGATTTGAAGGCGGTAAGGAGGCTCTCTGCATTCTGGATCGCGGTGAGAAGCATGATAGAGGCGGTAATGACAGCCAATTCCGCCAAGAGCAAGAACACGCCGATCGCATTTCCATCGCACATTTTGAGCCTCCAAGGCTTCAACCGCTTGGTGCCTCGGCCAATCCAGCGTCCGCGCGATGACCGCGGCCTATCTCGATGCGGGGAACGAGATCATCGCCACATTAACTCGGACCGCACTGAGCGCATGTAATGTAGTTCACGAACTCCTCTAGCCGAATTGTCGCATGGGCGACGATCGTTCCTCTTCCGTCGTGGCTGGTTGTGCGTAAGGAGCGTGGTGAGGTGATGCCGTGGATGCACAGGTCTGACGGGCGGACAGGAAGGCGGCCCAAGCCCTCCGCTCCGGCCGCCAAGCGACCCGGCTCGGTCAAATGCGCTGACCTATGGCGTCACAAACTTCTTCGATCTTCGGGTGAACTGCATCACATTTACAAGAGTGCAGCATGGCTAGGATTGTCGCCTCATGTCGAAAAGCGAGGAGCAAAGCCATGTTGAAAGCTTCGTGGTTTGCAATGGCGCTTACGCTCTGTTGCGCACTTGGATGGTCGTCGGCGCATGCAGCCAACCGGTTTACTGTCTGGGGGGATGTGTGGGAGGCTGTCTGGGGAAGGGTGCTGTCTAGTGGAGACTCTGCTGCTACTAAAGCTGCTGAACAAGCCGCTGCTAAAGCTGCTGCTAAAGAAGCTACGGAAGAAGAGCGTTTGGCAAAGCTTGCTGCAAAGAGCAGCGGTGTGTCGATTAAGAACGGGAAAATCCTTCTCGATCGCCCAATTAGGATTACCCTACCTGATGGCACGAAAGTGGAGCAGAGCGAGTTTGATATCAAGACGGTCCATCAATGGCTGGGTACAGGGTCAGCGGCATGCCTCGTTGTGGAAAGGTGCCGGAGAAAACTAGACGAAAATAAGAAGGCATCGTCCGGCGCGATGCAAGAATGATAAGCTAGTTGAGGCTAATTACTTCGCGGACCTGATACTATCGTTGTCGATCCGACGGCAACGCAGCGCGATGCTGCGATCTCGTAGCTTTGTTCGTGTGGCCGCCGCAACAGGCGGCCTTTTTTTCAACGTCAACTCTTGCCCGGCGTAGCTCAACCGTAGAGCAACCGCTTTGTAAGCGGTGGGTTATGGGTGCAATTCCTGCCGCCGGCTCCAAGTTTAACGTAGGGTAGAGCAGTCTGGTAGCTCGCCGCGCTCATAACGCGGAGGTCGCGGGTTCGAATCCCGCCCCTGCAACCAATAAGTTCGGCGGCCGGTGACTATCGGCTTGACGGCGTTTGCGGTTCTCATTCGTGCGGTTAGCTCCCGCGTTGATGATGCGACTGTGGTGCGCGTGACGCCGACGGATGGATAAACCCCGAAAGGGGCGGCGATCGACTTCGATGGATGCGGTACATCTGTCCGCCGCCCGCGGGGCTTCTGTCTGAGGGTCGGGGGAACTCCGGCCGGTTAGCGTGAGGGCAGACTATCGCCCGATTGCGCCGCAAGGCGCGGTTGGAATCGGCTTCCAGAAAGATGCGCTGTGGCCCGGCCCGCTCGCCTGTCTCTTGGACGGGTGGCTGGCGAGTTTTCATACCATGCAAGTGCATCATCCCACGCAAATTATCAATGAGGAGAAGGCCGGCAAATGAAGAAAACCATCTATGTGTGCGATCACTCGCACAGAGAAATCGATCCTGATCACGATGTGCTCGGGGTTTCCTGCACTATCAGTCAGCCGGGCCGCGAGCCAATCACGTTCGGGCCGATTGATCTCAGCCAATCGTGCTTCATGGATGCGGTACGGGCTGCGCGGTTCGCGTTCACGGCCGCGCCGGCACCGGCCAAGCCGCCTGTCAGCCAAGGCGGTGTTGGCAGCCTTGCCAGCGCGGGCAGCCTTCACGGCCATGTCGAGCCGCTGCCGTCCAAGACGCCTGAGTCGAGCCTTGACGAGATTGCCCGGCAGATCAACGCGCATCTTTCGGTGGATCGGCCGGGAAAGGTGGGTGAGCGGTGAGCAGGGCGTTTAGGATCGACTCGCAGGAATGGCGTGCGCTTTTCATCTCGAACATGCAACGGCTCGGTGAGTTCATCGGCGGGACGAATATCCTCACTGCCGATCAACTGGCACCGCTCAACGATCACATGGACCGCTGCAAGCTTCTCGCCTCTGCATGGTCCGCTGCCTGCATTGCGGAAGCCAACGAGAGAGGGCGCGGCGGCGGGCCGCGTCCTACTGAGCCGGTGACGGAAACGGCTCCTGTCGAGGCTCCGCAAGAGCCTGGGCGAGAGCCCGTGACGGCAAAGCGCAAAGGTGGCTGGCCCAAGGGCAAGCCGCGGACACGTCAGAAACCGCGCCAGATCGCGGAATAGGGGAACATCATGGGATTGAATATCGACGGGGATAAGATCGATGGCGGCGTTCGATTGGAGAATGCCGATGTAGAAACGGCCAAGTGCGCGATGATGTTCGCGCAGGCCGTCTCAATGAAGCGGATCGCGGACGAATTGGTCACACTGCGGACGCTGCTCACGCAAGCGGTCGCCGAAGTGCTGCCACTGCTGCATCCGATCATGATGGTTCGGCCTTCTGAGCCCTTGCAAGATGATTACAAGGGCGGCGGCATCGACTTGAAGGTGGCGGCCGATCTGCTCAACCCTACGGGCTACACGATTGCCGGACTGCGCGATGCGCTGATGCCAGCGTTGGGGCATTTCAAGCTCGATCACGTCGTCTCTCTTGGGGATGGCGGGGCGCTCAACATCGTCGAATGGGGCACACTCACGCCGACGCTGCTAAAGATCACGGCGGAAGAGGCGCGCAACGGATCATGGCGGACGCGCTGGCATCGCTTCATCGTCGCGCGGAAAGGGGCCGGCAATGGCTATGATGCTGCCCATTAAAACGCTGAACGATATCGCCAACGTCGTTTCGCCCGGCGTGTGGGCGATGGCCGATAGAGCGCGAAGCGACGGCGTCCCGATCAGCCGGGTAGATGTCAGGGCTGCCTATGAGCACGACGCTGTGATGCTCGTTGTCGAGCACAAGCTGTTCGATCGTTACGACGTGAACGGCGAACAATGGAAGCCCGTACTTGCAAGCCGGCTGAACGCCGCGTTGCGCCTTTTACATCGCATGCCGCAAGCGAAAGCCCTATGTGTGGATCGTCGCCGATTGACCGCACGCGGTGAGCGGGCGCGCAAGAGCAAGGCGAGGCCAAAGTGAAGGAATGCGGCTGTGATTACGCTTCGATTTTGTGACGGTGATAGCCTCGCGACGCTTGCAATCCGAACGGCCGAATACGGCTTTTGGGCGAGCCATGTCGAGGCGATCATGCCGGAAGGCACTGCGCTCGGTGCCTATCTTGACCGCGGCGTGCAGGAACGGCCGCGCGACTATGACAAGGGCACGTTCTCGCGCGAGATGTTCGTCCAGATCGATGTCGCTCCCGATGTCGCCGATCGGTTCTATACCTTCCTGCGTAAGCAGATCGGCGAACCCTACGACACTACGGCGGTGCTCGCCTTCGTCACCGGCCGCGACTGGCGCGAACCGGACTCGTGGTTCTGTAGCGAATTGCAGGCGGCGGCTCTCGTTGAATGCGGCTGGTTCGCCGCACCGCTCGCGACCGAATTTAGCCATATCACGCCGCGCGATTTGCTCTTGATCGTCTCGGGCCGCGTCCCTGTTAGCAAGGTTGCGGCCTGATCGGCCATGACCGCGCTATTCGAGGCTTACAGGTCGCTTAGGCGAGGCAATAGGGCGCTTCGTCAGGAGCTTGCGTTATTCGAGGGCTCGCCGTGGAACGTCTCCTCGGCGGGTGTCTCAAGGGCCGTAAAGGGCCATACGATGCTTGTCCGCCCTGGCGAAACTGGCGCTGAGATTCTGATCTCCTATCCGGACGGGCACTCGAAAACCTACGTGAGTTAGTAATGGCGTCTCCCTTCGCTGCGTCGGTCTTGCCGGTTGCCCGGCCGGACGATGAAAAGTCGCGCTTGCCCGCGGTGTCAATCGATCTCGGCTCGGAAGTGCCGACGACGACGGTACAGGATGGCGCTGCGGTCACTGAACTGCCCGACGGTTCGGTGGCGATCGACCTTTCGGGACGCGCTGAACCGGCGACGCCTATTGACGACAAGTTCAACGCGAACTTGGCTGAGAAGATGAGCGATGGCGATCTCGCGCAGATCGCAACCGAATTGCTCGAAGGCATCGGCCGCGACGACGAGTCGAGGTCTGAACACCTCGAAATGCTATCTGAGGGCATCAAGCTTCTCGGGCTCGTGATCGAAACGACAACGACGACAAGCGTCACGTCATCGGCTCCGCTTGAGGGCATGTCCACGGTGCGGCATCCGCTGCTGCTCGATGCCTGTCAGCTTTTCCAGGCCAACGCGAACGGCGAATTGCTGCCTGCTGGCGGGCCTGTGAAGGTGCGCGACGATCGGCCGAAGAAGCCAAAAGACGCGGACATGCTCGGGCACAACGGCGGGCCTGCGTTGAATGGCGGCATTAACCCGTTTGCAGCCGCGGGAGCGCAGGGTGCTCCTCAACAGGCTTCGCCGGGTAGTCCCCAATCCCCTCCCGGCGTTGGCGCTCCCGGCAGTGGTTCCCCGCCTCCTCCCCCTGCTGCCGGGGGTCCGCCTGCTGCTGCACCACATCCCGCGCCGCCTGCGGCTGGCGCTTCGCCTGGCGCTCCCGCTCCGCAACAGCTTCCGATGCCGGCCATGCCGGTCATTCCGGATGAGGAAGAGGAGCGCGATGCGGTCGAGGACGCGCTTGAAAAGGACATGAACCACTATTTGACGGTGGTCGATAAGGGCTATGTCGCCGATTCCGATCAGATGTTTTTCAAGACCGGTTTTGGCGGGCTCGGCGTGAAGAAGGTCTATCATGATCCGCTGAAGCGCCGGCCGCTCTCGCGCTCGATCAATGTTGAAGACTTTATCGTCTCCAAGGATGTGAGCGATTTGGACGATGCGGAGCGGATTACGCACCGGATTCGCATGCCGAAGGCGACAATGCGCCGGATGCAAATCGTCGGCGCTTACCGGGATATCGATCTCGGGCAGCCGACGCTCCAATCCGACGCGCCCAATCAGGTCAAGCAGACCAAGGAAGAGGTTTCCGGCGTCAAGCAAAGCACCGACCCGCGCGACCTCGATTTTGAGGTGTACGAGTGCTATTGCCTGCTCGATCTCGATCAATTCGCGCCGAAACAGTTCAGGGGCAAAAAGCTCCCGCTGCCCTACAAGGTCTCGATTGAGCGCACCACTGAACGAGTCCTCGAAATCCGCCGCAACTGGCGGAAAGAGGATGAGGAGTGTTTGCCGAAACAGCATTTCGTCGATTTCCCGTACATGCGGGCGTTCGGCTTCTACTGCATCGGCCTTCTGCATCTGCTCGGCAACACCACGAAGGCGCTTACGGCGTTGTGGCGCGAGTTTTTGGATGCGGGCATGTTCGCGAACTTCCCCGGCTTCCTGTATCTGAAGGGCGCTGGCCGGCAATTGACCAATCAATTCCGCGTTGCGCCTGGATCGGGCGTCGGAATTGATGCCTCTGTCGAGGACATCCGCGCCGCGGTGATGGCGCTGCCGTACAAGAACCCGGATGCGGCGTTCACGCAATTCGTGCAGCATGTCGAGGAGTTGGGGCAAAAGCTCGGCGGCACCGCTCAGACGATGGTCGCCGAAGGGCGCGCTGATGCGCCGGTCGGAACGACGCTGGCGCTCATTGAGCAGGCATCAAAACCGGTGAGCGCGGTCAACAAGCGGCTGCATTCTTCGCAGGCGCGCGAGTTCGATCTGCTGAAAGAGCGCTTCCGTGAGGACCCGGAAGCGTTCTGGCGCTTCAACAAGAAGCCCGCAATGCAGTGGGAAAAGGAAGTCTTCCTCAAGGCGCTGGAAGATTTCGAGATGGTTCCGGTGGCAGACCCGAACAATCCCACGAAGCTCCATCGTATGGCGAAGGCGGAAGCCTATCGGCAGATGGTGACTTCCGCGCCGACGGTGTTTGACCCGAAAAAGGCCATTCTCAAATACGCCGATGAGATGGGCATCGAAGGTGTCGAGGCAACGCTTGCCCCGCCGCAACAACCGCAACAGCCGCCTGTCGATCAGGCCAAGCTCGCCGACGTGCAGCAAAGGCATGCCAAGGCGCAGTTGGACGCGCAGAACGCCGCGCAGGAACGGCAGGCCGATATCGTGAAACAACAGCGTGAACTCGCTGACAACGAAGCGGAGCGGCAGAACAAGCTCCAAATCGCGCAGATCGGGCAGGGGACCGAACGCCTGCGGCTCGCGTCCACGGTGGCAATCCATGCCGACGACTTAGACGAAGCGCAGCGGGCGGCAAACATCAAGATCGCGTCGGATCACGTCGCGCAGGCCCACGGGCATGCGGATGCTTTGGAAAGGGCGCAGCAACAGCATGCGCATCGGCTCGCCGAAGGTGGAATAGCGCACCAGCGGGCACAGCAAGCCGCGGGAGAGGCACACGAAAGGGCAAAGGACATGGCAGAGCACAATGCCGCCATCGCTCCCAAGCCGGAAGCCGGGCCGGTCGGCGCTCTGCCGAAGAAGGCCAAGCCGAAGAAAGGCAACGCCAATGGCAAGAAACCCAAACCCTGACGCCGGGGCCGATATGGCGATGATTAAGCGGATGCTGAACGGCGGTGAACCGCAGGGCGGCGGTCCCGACGCCTCGGAGGATGCTGGCCTGTTTGAGCGCGTCATGAATGGCAAAGATGCAACACCTCAGATCCTCCACCCGGACGAAGCTGCCGACAAGCGCCAGATCGACCGCGAGTTGGACGGTCGCGGCGATGTCACCCGTACCGATCCGTCTGTCCATTCCTGGCAGACACTGCAACAGGGCGAACCGTGGGGCTCGGTGCCGCTCGAAAGAACGCTCCGGAAGCCGGATGCGTATTACCCCGCAAGGAAAGGGCCGAAGTGATGAGGCACGTCAAACACACTGGCGAGTCTGTTCGTCGCACCGAAGAGATGCGCCGTCAGATGAGCAACAAGAAGGGCTTCGCCTCGGGCGGGCGCGTTGCGTCTTACCCGGACATGGAAGCTGGCGCGGGCTCGGGCGAGGGCCGGCTTGAGAAAACGGAGAAGTACGGCAGCAACGCGCGCAAGGGGGCTCGCGATTGATGGAGGCCGCCGTTCTTTCAAGGGAGCGAGGGAAGAGGCATGAATATTTCACCGAACGAAATCCCGAAAGGGATTGATTATCAACTCGTCACCGTGGCTGTCCTCGGTGACGAGTCGTTTTCGCAGTTGGCGGAAATGGAAAGGTCCGGTTGGCGGCGTGTGCCGCGATCTCGGCATCCATCTATCGAGAGCGATGACTCGGTGTGGCTGGAACGGGGCGGTTTGGCGCTGGTCGAGCGTCCGGTCTACCTGACGGAACGGGCTCGCGAGTTCGAGAAGGCAAAAGCCGACGCACAGATTATCGATGCGATCGGCGGCCTTCACGATGCCGCTATGATTGCTGGAACGGCAATGAGCGGTATGGGCGAGGTGCCGATTGGTGATGCGATGGTGAATCGCTTCTCGCATCCGAAATCGACCGCGCGCGTACTTGATCCGAAAGCCCCGGCGATCGTCGCCAAGGGCAAACGCAAGAACATCCGCGAGTTCGCGACGCTGCATACGTGGCGCTTCAAGAACTGGATCGGAAACAAGATCGCGGGGCGCAAATGAGCGCCCTTCACGACGTGAAGCTGGCCGAACGTCTCTCAGGCTGGCTCGATAGCGCGGATGACATGGTCGTAGCGACCATGGCATCCGGCAACATCTCCGATTGGGGGCAGTACCAACGCAAGATCGGGTATCGCAAGGCGATCTCCGATTTCCGGACGGTGCTGAAAGAGAGACTCGAGGAACTGTTGAAAGAGTGAGGCGGGACATGATTGTCACGAATGCGGCCGAACGCTTGTCGCGTGCGGAGGATCAAAAAAACGAAATGCTGGCGGCGGTGGGCGATCTCTCGAAGATCAACTTGCTTCATAATCGCGTGCTGGTCGGCATCTACATCGAACCGGAAATGACCAAGGGCGGGATTATCCTGTCGGCCGGTCGCGTCAAGGAATCGGTGTGGCAGGGCTCGGTTGGCCTGGTGCTCAAGAAGGGCAACACGGCTTTCAAGGATGAGCCCGAGAGCGGGACCTACTTCCACGGGCAAGACGCGCAGATTGGCGAGTGGGTGGTTTTCCGCCCTGGCGACGCGCGCCGCGTCCAAATCAACGGGGTTGATTGCCGCATGGTCGAGGACTCGCTGCTCGATATGGTGGTGGATGATCCCAACATCATCACGCACCGCTAATAGGAGGGCGGCAACATGGCGTTGAAAGCGCTGAAAGACGAAAAGGACATCGCGGCGGTGCCGCTGGATGAGCCGGTCATGATCGAACTGCCGATGGGCGTTGACGACGCTGGCGGCGACATCGAACCCGGCGACAAAAAGAAGCCGGCGAAGGTCGAGCGCCGCGACGATGGCAGCAAGACGCTCGAAGAACAGCTTGAAGCGGCCTTGGAAGCCCAAAAGAAAGACCGTGAGCGCGCAGATCGCGCGGAGCGGGAAAGGGCGCAGGCTGAACGCGTCGCCAACCAGCGGGCCGCGGAAGTCGAGGAAGCACGCAAGCGCAGCAACGCGCTCGAAAGCGATGTGATCTCGGGCGGCCTGAAAGCGGCTCAGAACGAGCTTGCGGCGGCAAAGGCAGAATTGGTCCGCGCGGGCGAGGCCGGCGACTACACGGCGATGGGCGAGGCGAATTCGCGCATCGCTCGCGCGCAGAGCCAGATTGTGAATCTCGAAGGCGGCGCAGCCGAAATCGAGGAGCGCAAGACGGTCGAGAAGCGGACCGAACCGCAGCAACAGCAACGGCAGTTGTCATGGTCGGAAAGCGTGCAACGCAATCCGAACTTGATGACCGTGGAAAAGGACTGGATGATCCAGCACGAAGCGGATTTCCGCGACGCCGATTTCAACCGCAAGCTGGAAGCCGCCTATCAGGGCGCGCTCGGCAAGGGTCTTGTCCGCGGCTCCGACGAATATTTCGACCATATCGAGCGCGCAACCGGGCTCAAGAACGAGCGCCGGCAAGAGCGCGACGACAACGACGAAAGGGAAGTGAACGTGTCGGCTCCTGTTTCACGAAGCGAACGCCGCGGCGACGGCTCTTTTGTCTCGCGGTCAAGCACCGTGACGCTGACGCCGGCTCAACGCGAGATGGCCCACAACATGGGCCTGACCGATGTTGAATACGCCAA
>NZ_AUEZ01000139.1 GCF_000426245.1 Bradyrhizobium sp. Ai1a-2
CCGGTCGAGCCCTTCTGGTCGGGACGACCTATGATCAGCGGCGCCATCCGCTCCCACGCCGCGTCGCTCAAAACCAAACGATCCATCACACCCAAGGCCGCCTCCCCAAAAGCAGCCTTGAATCTGATTTGCTCCTAAAAGGGAATCCTTAGAGTCCACACCGCCTAGAGCAAGTCGAGCGCCATCAGAGACTATTCGCATGGCGTACAAAACCTGTTTAGCATCAATGGAAGAAGGCGCAGAGCGCTAGTAGCGATAAGTGGATTCCCCGGTTGCCCGCGCCCCTCTCGACCAGCGGGCCCAGTCGCCGGACGCCACGGTCGCTGTCCACGATACGCCCCACCTCACGCAAATCACCGCAAGCAGTCACTGTCTCCGCAGGTCGATTCGTGCTCTGAACTCACGCGAAGCGCGTGCCAAAAGACAGTTGCGCGCTGGTGCCATGGAAGCGTCTGCTTGGCAGCAGAATGCTAACCGATGCCAACGTTTTCGTTGAACCCTCTCCCGAGCGGCCAGTCACTAGTTCGTCGCTGATCTTGGCTGTCTTCTGCACTTTCAGTGTAAGCACCGCCTGCCGGACGCAGAGATGTACACGAACATGTTAGGGCTGCCGTGTGGCGCCTACGAGCCATTGCCTTTGATTGGGCTGAACCACTTCGCAGCTCTCAGTGCCACTATCTTTTTGAGGTAATCGAACGAACGTGATTCTTCTCCGATCCGACGGCCAGGGTGGTGAATAACCGCTTCTGAACTGTCATAGCCATGTTGATCCGACACAGATGCTATCTGCTTGCGGCACGAGAGGTGACCGGCATCATTCGCTCTTGTTGTATGAGCCGTGTCCGGTTGATGACGTCGATGTGGGGAACCCGACCGCGGCAGCCACATCATTTCGCCGGCGCCGCCGCAAACGAACTGTTTTTCTATTTTCAACGATGCTCACAGCATTTTTGGCGCGGCACGCAGATTGCTGAAGCAAAAACCGCCGCAGCCAAGGGCGGCGCGCGCGCCAGTTCCCCAGGAGTTCACGATGAGATTTGCTCTATTGCCCCTTATCAGCGCGGCGTTGAAGCTGGTCCCAACTGCACAGCCGGCAGACATCGATGTGGCAATCGCTGCCTCACCGAACCGACTGAGGAGATCGCCGCGACCATCAAGCGAACGGCCGGCCATAAGACGGTCTGGAGCACCGGCGCGTGTCGGCGACACGGCGACGTCGCGCAGGCGCGCCATTCCAGATCTGCTCAGCCGACGATTCGCGACCAAACGTCCTCGTCATGGAAGGACTCGCCGACGGGAAACCCAATCCATCGCACAATCGGAACGCTCGTGGTTTGAGAACAAGACTGCAGTACTGAATGGCGCGGATGTCCAAAAAGATGTCCTTCAAACTTGTCGATCTGCAATCCGCCGCCACGCTTTATGGCTCGGGACCGGTGAAGGCGGAGAGATCGCTCGGCGTTCACGACATCATGCGGCCGACGGTCGTCGAGGGCGCAAACGGCCCGTTCGACAAGATGCCGCCACGTTGAAGAACGGCGCCGATAACGATGACGCGGGCTTCACCAATTTTTCAAAAGGGCCGAGGGCTCACGCAATGATCGAGCGCAACTGTTACGTGCTCGAGAGCCAAGGCTGGACTAAAATGGGGCCTTCTGGAATCTCGCAGCCGAGAAGGCTGGCGCTTGGCAGCCTCAGGACCGTGTTCCGACCGGCGTCAGGACGCTATTCGCCTTATTTGGTAGTCTTCTTTGCTGTGATCCCGGCCGTGGCGCTGATCGATTATCTCAGCGGCAGAATAGGGTGCTGATGACGCACTGGCGCAAACCAAGACTGCGCATGATTGAAGGCGGCAGAGCCGATATCGTCGTATCGCGTCCTGATGCTTCGCAAGCGCGGACAAAATGGACTCTCTGGCCCTTCGCGGCGATCCTCGTCACCGCGCTGCTCTGGGGCGGCATCTACTGGATCGTCCGGGCGTTCTCATGAGCGAAATGGCGCCGGCCAGGACTCTGCTCTCATTGTTGATCATTAGGAATTGGTGCCGTTACTTCAAGCAGCTTACGTCGGCGCCGATTCGCAAACAGCGCGCCTCGACCCTGGCGATGACAACCAGATCGTCGCCCACCGTGTCCTTGACGGCACGGAGTCGACCCGAAAACCCCTTGATGTTGGCGAAAGGGTGTTGATCGCCGACAAACGAATTCATTTTCGCGAAGCCCTTGTCTTCCAGCGAGACACCGGCCGCCCCGCGTTGACGCAACTTGCGCGCAAGAAGGCGAGCGTTGTTGAAATTGCCGAAGCCGTATCACCGTCGACCAGCACAGGCAGTTCCGTCGAGTCCACGATGCGTTCGACGGCATCGACCAGCCGTGTCAGGCTTCGTTGGCGTCGCGATAGCCGAGCGAACACGAAATCGATGAGCCAGACGCTCAAAGGCCGCGAAATCCAACCTGCTCGGCAGCTGCAGCGGTAATCCGTCTTGCGCCTCCATTAAGAAGGACAGTTCGCAGTTGGAGCGGATCTGGGTGCGTAGCGAGCTTGCGGCACGCGATGCCATGCCATTGTGGTGACCGCCGGGGATGACCGACATTGACTGGGAATGCATACCACACTTCTTGGGACGACCGCGAATTGACACGCAGATATCACAAACGATCAATTCACTCCCCCGCCCGGCGTTCCGCAGCAGCTGCGCCACCGGTTGTGCGTCACTCCCTTCCTGCGGTATTGAGCGGTACGGCGACGTTTTTCACGATCACCGTACGGCAATTGGCAAGTAGCTCGTTGGTATACTTATCACCGAAATAATCCAGAACGAAAGTACCCCGGCAGCACGATTCACTAGTAACACTGCTCGGTAGACTTTCGAGGATCGCACCGACCTCGCGGATGCGATCCGAATAGCGGGCGCGGATAACGTTCACTGCGTTCATCGAGTGAACCGCCTCGTCCACCGTCACTTCCCTCAGCCAACGAAGAAATTGATTGCTACCCAGTCCGGCATAAAAACGCCTATCGGCGGCATACGCGCGGCAGGTGCACATTTCATCAAAAGCGATCATAACCATCAGCGAGAATTCGTCTTTCAGGTACGCATCTATTACGCTAAAATTATGTGGTCGTGTCTCCAATTTCTCCCAGAGATCCTCTTCGGACGCATCCGCGACCAGCTTCATGAGTTGTATGAAACCATCGGCGTGACGCTTTTCGTCCGCGGCCCCAGGCATCAAAAAACGCCGCGGCTTCCTCGGTCGTGACCAAGTTACGGTTGGACAGTTCCTTTTTCAGATGCCGTGCGTCATATTCCGTGTAGAGTTCCGGCCATAACTTGCTCCAACGTGCGCGCAGAACTGATGCCTCGGCGGTAAACATCACCGGAGACAGATTGCTAAACAAGTCTGCCGGTCTCCATTTTCGCCGAAGCGGCGCAATCATCGAAGTCTCCCATTTCAATCATCAACGATACGGAGCTTCACAAACACATTTGGTTTCTCAATGCGCATGGCATTCGTTTCGCGATGCTCCAGCATCATAGCACTAAGATGCGGCCAGTGTTTACTGTTTCTCAGTAGCAAGCGCCGTGCCGACTGCGTCCAACACGACTTAAGGCGCTATTTCGCTAGAACGGTTGAGTACCTAACGTCAGCTGTCTTGAACCAGACAGACGTTGTGCGGTCTCAGCCGGTGCGAGAGTCAAATCGGACCAGCTTCGGCTAAGTCGCCGCCAGACAGCGCGGTGATAATCGCCTCTCATCGCTCGTCGAAAAATGAATCACCGACTCATACTGTTCTATGATCCATTTGTTGGCGGGTCACGGTGCGCCATTTGGCGCTCAGTCGCGGCGCGAGACGTCGCGAATGCATGTCCGGCGACAGGAGTCCCAATGACATGTTCTCGATCCACGGTGAGCCCTACCCACAACGCACAAATTGTTTCCTGAAGTTTGTGCTCGATCACGTATCGGACTGCCTTGTCGTGGTCGATGCGTTCGCACGATCGTAGTGATCAATCAGCCGTGTTGCAGAACTATTGGGAGGCGAAGCGGACCGACTCGTTGGCCGGTATATTACTGACGTGGTAGGTCCGCAACTAAGCTTCTTGTTGTTGCGTGCGCGCAAGCCAGCCATGTCGGCTATCCTCTGAAGGTGCGTGGACACCAACACATTTCATTACCAAACAGGTCTGCGTCAGACGACGTCGCCTGCGTCAAATGATTCAGTTCATTTGTGTGGTTTGGACCGCAAGGCGAAAGGCATTCCAAGCGCCGATACGAGAACCGTGGCAGCCCCGAGCCACTGTCTTGCGGTCAGAGTTTCCCGAAGAAAAAGCGATGCGAAAATGGATGTAAACAATGGAACCAGCGGCAGCAACAACGCGGCTGCGGTCGCGCTCATTCGCTCCAGCGCAACGCCGTAGAGAAGAAATGGGATTGACAGAAGCAGCAATCCGGATGCGACCACCAAAACAATATCAGCGATGATTAGAGAGAGCGTCGGCAATGGACGAACACCAATCCACACAGACCCGACTGCTGCGAACGCGACGATCTGGCTTACTGTCGTAAGCCGCAACACATCGATGGTATGCGACATCAAACGGACTACGATGCTGTAGAGTGAGGCAAATAGAACACCGGCGAGCACGAGGGCGACTCCTAGTCCCCGCGTTGCGTAAGGATCGGATTCGGAGGTCCAGCTCAACAAGCCGAGTCCGGCAAAGGCCAACAAGCAGAGCAAGCCGACAGCACGGTTGGGGATCTCGCCAAGAATCAACCACGCAAGGAGTATGATCATTGGCGTTTCAACTGCGAACAGGATCGCTTCCACCGACACCGATAGCATCGTCAGACCGACGGTCGACAAACCAGACGCAAGCGCCGGCTGCAGGAGGCCGGGGAAGGCCGGCACGCCAATCGCTCAAGCGAGGCGGCGCGCCGAACCAGACGGATAGCACGGTGAGGCTTGCGGCACTCACGGCCAACTGCCCTGTTAGTAGCGAGAGCGGCTCGATGCAGCAGAGCGCGGCCTTGGACAGAACGTTGCCGATACTCCAGCTGACCGTCGCAAGGGCTCCGCAAAGAAGCGGTACGAAGAGGCTAGGCTGGCTCATCGGATGGCTTTCCACTCGCATCAGGTTGACGTCTGGGTTCCTGCAATAGATCAAGCAGCCGTGGATGGACTCTGGCCATGGTGGCATGAGGAGGTTGAATCGGCCTCCTGCGGACGCAGCGACCTTCTGGATAATACCAGGTCCGCGAGATCCGGAGCCACGGTGCTGCTGCCGAAGCGGCAAGAAAAAGCCTGACGCACCTTCTGGAGACAACAGATGCGTCGGGCTACAACCTGGGCAGGTTGTAGCATGGGCAGGGTCACCATGCCAAGGTGATCCCTGCAAATGATGTGCCGCTTGAAAGCTATCGATAATATGCGTCCAGCCGGCCGGCCGCCGAGCGATATTGCTGTGTTGAGAATACGCGCGCCCAATACCACGCTACCAAGTGACTGTCGGCCATCAAACAGACCTGTCGGGCATCGAACAAGATGCACCCATCGAACGGACGAGCCTAACTCCCGCGATGCGAGTGAAAACGTCGCCGGCGTATCGGTCATTCAACAACGGCTAAATACGACTTAGACTGGGCGATGTGGCTGAACGTCCATCTCTTATGCTGAAAAGCATGAAAGCCCGACGCACGCTGCCGGGTAAGAGGTGCGTCGGGCCGGTAGGATATCGGCGCGGCTCAAGACCGGGTCGACACCCCAAACCATCTCTTGCAAATGACGTGCCGCCGGAAGCGACCGATGATGAATAACCCTCCAACCTCTTAGTGATGAGGGGCGCGTTCCTATTTGAAGGCGCGCGCGTACCGCTGTCGATTCCCCCTCCCCACTCGGGGCCACTCGGGGGTGACATAGTGCCCGGGATAGGAGTCCAGCCTCTCCCATCGTTGTTGGTGCTTCAACACATTGATCGAATTCGGCCGCCTCACGACACGGAGCTCCGGCTTCGAAGACAATTCCTTTGTACGAGCGGCACGCCGACATGCAAACAGATCGCTGATGTAAACCAAGGGAGCCCATTAGCCGCTCCGAGCCAGACCTACCTTGGATTTTGCCGAGAGGTACCCAAGAATGAAGAATGATTGGACTCAGGATCCCGCTCCTCTCTTTTGGACTCAGGATCCCGCTCCTCTCTTAATGTCTGCCATTCTTCTGCGTGCCGGGCTAGCCGCTCATATTCCTCGGCGATTTTAAGTAGCCTGTCTCTGGATTTGAGACAGGCGAACGACTCCGCCTTGGTCCGCGTTGCTTCCGCCCGCTGTCGCCAATGTTTCGGACCGAATAATGGGGTTTTCGACTTCATGTAAATGGACATGCAACGGCTGGACCAAGAAATGCGACATCCCGATTCGGGGTCATCACGTAGGCGGCTCTTCGGCCACTCGCAATCCCCCTCCAACAGCCCGTATGTGGTGCGATCCCTGATAGATCGGTCACTCCAGAGTTTGACCGTCCCGATCGCGCTCGCCAAGGGTCGACCACGCAGCTTTTCGCGAACGCTGGCACTCACGAACCTATTTCTTCCGCTCGCGAGGCACACGATTACACCGAGAACCGCAAATCCCTCCAAAGTGTCTGGCTTCTGCGAAAAGCGCCTCGTCATGTACTGGTGGACAGCAATCGTGCGCTCTTCATTCGTTGAAGGGAGGACGATGGAGGCGCCGCGACGAAGGGCGGACATGTGATGAAGGCCATGGGTGCACGGTCGTGGCCCGGTTTGATCAGGCTGAGAGCCGGAGGAGTTCGTCCCTCCCCGCGTACAAAGTCAATTATGATCTTGTAGTGTTGTCGCTCAAGCTTGGTCCAGGCTGCTATGCTCAGGCAAAGCCTTACGCGCTTTCCGATATGTTTGAAACGCAACAATGTTGCGCTTGTAACAGCGCTCCGATGAGCAGTGCGCGCACGGATCTATTACGGAAGCGCTATTTTTCTCCTCGCGGCGCAGGCACGGTCGTTGCAAACTCCAGGGTGAGAACCATCAGCGCAAAAACCGAACCTGCAAACGGCATATGCTTAAGGACCATGCTCCTGAAAAAGTGCTTCTCCGATCTATTGTTCGCGGCCATCCTTTTATTGGCCTGCCCTGCTGAGGCAGCCACAGCCATGGTCCATACTGCTGATTGAACGATAATGGTCTTTATGAATGCGAAGAATAATCTCGAGGCGGACGCGCTATCGCCCAGTTTTCGGGACATCGCAAAGGTCGGCACCACATCGAGAGTGTTGTCGAGATGGGCCGCCCCAGCAAACATTACACAAGCGAGGCCGAAGGATGGTCTGGAACTCTGAGATTTCTTGTCAAGAAAGGACAGAAGCCAGTTCCTTCTGCAGCAGTCGCGGACTTGCGAAATGCACCAGATGTGTCGGACTTGGGATCGCTCGCGGCACTCAATGATTTCCTCAATTGGTCTGTCGAACGATATCCAGCCAAGAAGTACATGTTAGTAGTCTGGAATCACGGTCAGGGCTGGCGCTTCCAGATGGCAGCCGACGCCTCCATCAGGCAGATGGCCACAACGCGCCGCCTTAGTCGATCGACCTTACAAGATTCGAGAGCTGCTTCGGAAAACGTCCCGCACGTCGGAGGATATCGTGCCGTATCCTTTGACGAAGAGACGAATTCCTTGTGGTGCATGAGCGACGTACAGCAGAGCGTCGAGGCGGTCTCGCGACGATTGAAGAGAAAACTCGACGTGGTCGGCTTCGATGCAGGTCTAACGTCGTCGATCGAAACCGCCTACGCTTTGCAAAATTTCTCGACGCTTATGGTCGGAAGTGAGGAACGGGAACCGGCGGCGGGCTGGGACTATGCCAGCTCGTTCAAACTGCTGACCGAAAACCCAGCTATGTCGCCTCTTGAGCTCTCAAACCAACTCCTAGCCGCGTACCAGGAGCGTTACGGCGATCTTGAGATGACAACACTTTCTGTAGTCGAATTGTCAAGAGTCGAGGCCGCTGCAACAGCCGTGAGTGCCTTCGCAGACGCGCTCAGCAAGGTCGTAACATCGGAGCGGATAAACATCGAGACAGCTCGATCGAGCCTGGTCCCCTATGGCGCAGGAATAGGGCCTCTCACCTCCATCGATCTACCATCTTTCCTGGCAAACTATATCAAGGTCACATCGAACCCAGATACGCGCAGATCGCACTCGATGCCACAAAGCGGATGGTGCTGACTAACTACGCTTGTGGAGTCAGTTCGTGGAGCGCTGGCTCAAAGGGGGGCGCGATATATTTTCCTGCGAGCAAATACGAATTCAACACTGATTTCTACAAACAAGGATATGGTGAAGCGAAACGTTGATGGCGTTATCGAGTTTGTTGCGCACGAGCGATGGGCCGACTTTCTCGACGCCAAGGAGGCCGGCATCGACTGGCACTTCATCGCCCTCGGCAAGCCGATCCAGAACGCCTTCGTCGAGAGCTTCAACGGCCGGATGCGTGACGAGTTCTTGATCGAGTGACGTGAACTATCATTTCAGCGACAGCGACGGCTCTCCATTTGGTTTGCGCACATGCTTCTGGCAGCATGCGCTTTGGACATATTCACACGAGGCGTTCTCGAAGGGCTTGAATCGTACGTGGCGTCAGATTGTACGATCTAATGCAGATGGGGACGGTGTATGCGGTCTCCAGCAGATCGTGCTGACAGGAAATAAGAACTTGCGAATGTCTCCAACGCTTAGGCCGACGCCGCACGGGGAGCTGGTGCGAGACGGACCCGCCAACGGTTCGTTTTCCCAGACGGATTGCAGCATCAGCGGCAGTTGCACATGACGAAACGTCGGGATTGCTGGGTTCCGGTATATCGCTAACCGACTATCGCAACGCTGTTCTCTAAGCCGCGCCGCATTCAGCTGCAACTGAGCCATTCTCTTTTGTCGCCGGTGTTTCGGTTGCGAGCCTTGATTTTGCTGCGGCGCGACCGAGCGCCGAAAGCGTCGCTGCGATGGCTATGCAAGAGCACTTCTGCGGCCATCAATGCCTTCAATTGTTCCGGCCTGTTCCCGGTAGGCAGGTCGTGTTGCGCATCGCGCAGGAAGAACGATACCTCAGGATGTATCAAGCGAGGATTACAATGCATCAAAAGCAGGGCATCGGCGGGTCTTGGATCTACAGAGCACTCCACTGTGCGGCGTTTATTGTTGCCTTTGCCACGACAACAGCTCTGTGCCCCGAATGGGCGGTTGCGCGAGATCGGTCGGCGACAGCCGAGGAGCGACAGGCTTGCACACCGGACGTGTTTCGCCTTTGTAGCACCCGCATACCGGATGCGGACGCCATCACTGCTTGTCTGAGAGCCAAGTTCACAAGCTTGAGTGAACAATGTCGCAAGGTGATGTTAGTTCGAGATACTGCCAAAAGAGACGCAGCCTCGAAATGAGGTGCCCAACCAGTCGGCATCTTCGACGGGCGCTCGTTGGGACTAGCCCTCAGCCTGTTCGGCTGTGCAGTAGGGCCGCATTCGTTTGGGAACATGTGAGCGAGCGCGGACAGATTGGAGACAACACCAGGCGGTCGCGATTGAGGCGACCGGCGGAAATCCGTATGAGCACGGCACTGGCGATCTCTAGAGCTGCAATCGTCGTCGCAGTCGGTGCGATCATCTTGTTCTGGACCGACGAGGGTCAGTAGCTGCCTTTCCTTGACAGGGCATTATTTGGACGAATGGGCGAATGCACAAACTATCCTTTGACACTGTCCTGATCGCTAACAGGGGCGAGATCGCCGTACGCATCATTAAGACGTTGCGCAAGCTTGGGCTTCGCTCTGCAATTGTCTACCACGATGTCGATGCGCGGACGCCCGCTGTCTTGATGGCCGACACGGCGATTGCCATCGGCGGACGTACGCCGGTCGCGGCTTATCTCGATAGCGCCCAAATCATCGCGGCCGCCCGCAGGGCGAACGCCGGCGCGCTCCATCCAGGTTATGGATTTCTGTCCGAGAATGCGGAATTCGCCAGGGCCG
>NZ_AUEZ01000140.1 GCF_000426245.1 Bradyrhizobium sp. Ai1a-2
GGATATGATCAAACCTAATCTCATCACGCTCTAGCAGATCCAGTTGGCGACGGCGACGGCGACGGCGCGCGAACCGGAATAAAGGCTGGCGCAATCGGCGCCCGCGCCTCCGGCTGGCCATCCCCGTTCTGAAGTTGTCGCTTGGCCACCCACTTGCGCAGCAGGTTCGCGTTCACGCCGTGTTGCAACGCCAGCCCCGCCAGCGACACGCCAGGCTGCAGACAGGCCTCGACCAGTCGCTGTTTGCTGGCCGGATCATAGCGACGCCGGCCATTGCGCAACACGCCGACCGTCTCAAGTCTCAAAGGTTCTTCTGGAGTGATCATCGATGGTGTCCACCTCGCTCATGGTGGACGCCTCATCCCATCCCCGCGCTCAACTGCATAGGTGCGTAGAAAGGAGCGCTTACCGTCAACATGACGCCAAGCTACCCCCGCGGCCTGTGGCGGATTGAGATGCTGGATCGTGAGGCCGCTGTCGGCGATCTCGTCTTCATCTGTCCACCGCATACGGCCGAGTTCGAACGCGCCTTCGCGCGCGGCTACATCCGGCGCAGACTGTGCGCCGGGGGCTTAAGCCCGCTCATCAAGACCGTCGTCGCCATCGGCGGCCAACAGGTCGATGTGGCCAATCGGGTCTCGATCGACGGACGTCCGCTCCCTGATTCCGAGGTCCGGCATGCCGATGCCGCCGGCCGTCCTCTCGCGCCGTTTGCCGGCGGCGTCGTTCCCGCCGGCGAGCTCTATCTCCACTCCGATTTCCCAGGCTCCTATGATTCCCGCTACTTCGGCCCGATCCCGTCATCGGGCGTTCTCGGTCTCGCCCGTCCCGTCTTCACCTTCGGCCAATAGCGCCCGGCGGGGTGCGGCAATGGCCGTCGCCGCGGCCGCGATCGGGGCTGGTGCCTGGTGCGGTCACGCGCTCGCCCTGCCGCTTGCCTGCGCGTTCCCGACGCTGTGGGCGTTCGCCCCTTCACGTATCGCCGCGGCAATGGTCTCTGCGGCCTATTTCCTGGCCGCCTCGCGCGGGCTGCCGCAGGGCGCCGTCAATTTTTACGGCACCGATTTCGGCGTCGGCATCGCCTTGTGGATCGGGGCGGCGGCCAGCTTCGTCATTGTCCACACCGTGCTGTGGCAAAGCCGACCGGGATGGGGGAGGGCGCTTTGGTTTGCGCTCGCAGCGATCCTGATGAGCGTGCCGCCCTTCGGCATCGTCGGATGGGCGCAGCCGATCACGGCGGCCGGGATGGGGATGGTGGGGACTGGGCGCGACCGCAGCCATCCTGGTCGCCATGACGACCGGAAAGTGGCCCATCGCGGGAATCGTCGCGGCCAGCTTCTGGGCCTGGTCGGCCGCACACTGGATCGCGCCGTCGCAACCAGACGGATGGGCTGGTCTCGATACCAAGCTTGGCAGCGTGCTCGGCCGAGCTCCGGACCTCGATCAATCCCAGGCGTTTCTCCAGCGCGTGCGCAAAGCGGCCGCGGCCGGAGCGCGCGCTGTCGTGCTTCCCGAGAGTGCGGCCGGGCTGTGGACGCCGACCGCGAGCGGCTTCTGGATGGACGGCCTTCGCAGCAACGACGTCACGCTGATCGTTGGTGCGGCGATCGTCGGTCGCGAAGGCTATGACAATGCCATGATGGAGATCAGCGCCGGTCGCGCGCGCCGGCTCTACGGCGAACGCATGCCGGTCCCGGTCTCGATGTGGCAACCTTGGCTCGCATGGACGGGGCAGGGCGGTGGGGCCAGAGCCAGCTTCTTTGCCGATCCCGTCGTCGAGTCCGCCGGCAGCCGCATCGCGCCCTTGATCTGTTACGAGCAACTGCTCGTCTGGCCCGTCCTGCAGTCGATGCTCCAGTCGCCCAACCTGCTTGTCGCGATCGGCAACGATTGGTGGACCGCCGGAACCAACGTCCTCGCGGTTCAGCGAGCCAGCACCCAAGCCTGGGCGCGCTTGTTCGCCTTGCCGCTTGTGCTCGCGTTCAACACCTGAGGGGGATCAGCATGATCGATGCTGCCACCATGCATCAATGCGCCGATCCGGGCTTGAGGCCCGCGATCGTCGAGAAATTCATCCGCGCGGTTGGCGCACCTGATCCGCTCGCCGTCACCGTCCGGACCGGAAACCGCGTCATCCTGGTGAGGCCGCCCACGACGGCGGACGATGCCATGGAGCTGGTGCGCCGTTACGTCGGCCAGGCGATGGTCCGCGTTGGCGTGACCCAATATCCAGCAGGGCTCGGTATCACCGATGTCTCGGAGCTCAAACCCGATCTGGTCGAGACCTGCACCAATATCAGGATGGGCACCGCGCTGTTCGGCAAGGTTTATCGCATCGTCACGAATTGGTATGGCGCGCCGATCGACGAGGCGTTGGGCGATGCGATCGGGTATGCGATAGCCCGTGAGAGCGGCGACCTCACGCTCCATAGAACCAGCCGGATCGCGGGCCCTTTTACATCAAGGAGCTTACGGTCGACAGCATAGCGCTGCCGCCTATCCAATAGACCTCGGCTTTCCAGCTGGTGCCGAGGCAATCCGCAAAGGGCTATTTCGGCTTGCCGACGCCAATGCCGGTCAGATCGATCCTGATGCCCGCCTTGTTCGGATTGTCTGGCTCCTTGCCCTGGAAGGTCCCATCGTCCAGCCTGCTCGCGGGCTTGGCCGCGTCATCATCCGGCGGCTTGTGGCCAGCCTCCGACGCCCTCTTACCGGCTGGCAGGCCGCCGGGATCGGGGGCGTCGAACACAAACTTCCCGTCGAAATACTGTACGCTTGTTGCCGCCGCGCTTGGCCGGCGGAATACGGGGCGAGATCAGCGCCCATTCCTCGTCGGTCAGATCGGATGGATAGCGCAAGCGGCTACGGTCATAGCGGGCGCGGTTTTCGGCTGTCCACATCGGTCGCGGCTCTCACAGAATCAGGCCGCATCTCTTGAATCACAAACGATTCATCCGATTCAACAACTTCTCGGACAGACACTTAGACCCATAATTTAGGGGAAGATCAGGAGATAATGGTTTCGCTACGCTACGTTCGTAGCGAAATTGGTGTCCCGGTCTTGGTGTGCCGGCGAGGCGAAGTCGCTTCGCGGCTCTTTGAGGAGGCTCAAGTCCTGCATCTCAGCATCGTGCGCAATCATCACGAACATCTCCTGGCCGGTCAGCCAATCCGCAACACCAAGCTTGGTAACCCCGTTCCTTGCCAGCACTTTACTTCTAGCCTATTGCAAGAGCACTGCTTGCCGCCGGCCAGGTCTGGATCATGTTGCATATGACTGGCTTTGCATCAGTGAAGAATGATGTCGTTATCGAGATGGCTGTGCATCTGTGGTGCCGACTGACGGGCATCTGACGATACACTGTTGTTAGCTGTGTGCCCCGAGCTATTATTACCCGTCGCGAAGGTTCTGTATGTGGCAACGGGAATGGCCGCACGATCGCCGGGGCTCGCCATGACAGCCTTATTGTCGAGCAAGTCGAGCGGATCATTGACCATGACCCCAAGGTTGTGGCGGATCGAGCAGCCAAGCGTCTGGTCGAAAGAATTGTCGTTAGCTGATGGACCAACGATCGGCACCGACGGACAGAGAGGAGGCTGTGCCGCATAAGTGATCGCCTCGATGCGCGCGGCAAAGCCATCTCGTTGGCCGATCGGGGGAGCGTAAAGGCGGATATTGTAAGCATCAACGCCCATTGCACGGGCCTCGCTGGCTACATGCGCGCCGAGCCGAGGCGAGCCGATGATATTGAGATGGAGCGCATCACGCCGACCACGACTGACACTTGCGATGAAATACCGCAGACGCTGCCGTTCGGCACCTCGAAGGCTCTGCAACAGTAAGACGTTCTTCTCCTGTTGAACCAAGATCGCTTGCGCAGTCGGCTCGATATACATCGGCGCCGTGCTTGCGCAGCCGGCCACACTCGCCGTCAGAGCGATCAGGGAGCACACGATTTGCCAAGTCATTAGCTGCTCCTTATTCGATGATAAAGCCGGCCCCGCTGGTCGCGCCTAGTACGCCGGTGCGGGGAGCACCGCGGCCTGGCGGTCGAGTCGCCAACGCGTTCGTCATGGTGCGTCCTAGGTCTGAGGGCGGCCCGACGCGGTCGGTGGGGGCGCTCATCTGACTCGGGTTCGATCCTGGCCGCACGATGTAAGGCGTGACAACAATAACGAGTTCCGTCTCCTCCTTTTGAAATGAGGACGAGCGAAACAGCGCGCCGAGGATCGGCACGTCACCAAGCCACGGGAAAGTGGTAATATCAGTGTTGAAGTTGCGCCGGATTAGACCACCAATGGTAAAGCTTTGGCCGCTGCCGAGCTCGACAACGGTGCTGGCACGCCGCGTGGAGAGAGCGGGAACGGAGATACCGTTGATGCTGACTGCGCCTTGTGACGACAGTTCGCTGACTTCAGGCTTCACGCGGATATTGATCTGATTGTTGCTGAGAACGGTCGGTACGAACTCCAGGCTGATACCGAAGTGGCGAAATTCAACGGAGACCTGCCGATTGTCCTGCAAGACCGGAATGGGAAATTCGCCGCCGGCCAGGAAGCTGGCGGATTCGCCGGACATGGCAGTCAGATTCGGTTCAGCCAGCACGGAAGCGAGGCGCTCACCAGCCATCGCATCGAGAACGGCGTCGATGTTGACATTGCCAGCGCCAAATCCGATCCTTGCGGTACCGCCGCCCTTTGCTGCGCCGGATCCGCCACCACTGCCGCTGACCAAGCCGAGAGTGAAGGGGCCACTTTGACCGAAAGCGGAGAGGTTGACGCCGAGCTCCTTCATGGCGCCGCGCGAGACTTCGGCAACACGCACACTAAGGTTGACTTGCAGTGATCCAGCGACCTGGATCTTATTGACGACGAGCGCACCCGCACCGAGAAACTGTTCCGTAACTCTCTTCGCGGTGTCGACGATCTCCGCATTGGGTGCTGTACCGCTAAGGATGGCACCGCGCGGAGTATAGCTGACTTGGATCGGATAGTCGCCGACTTGGGCCTTCAGCATGGCACGCAAATCCTCGATCGGTTGCGTGACGACAACGCGTAGCTCGGCGAGAGCCTCCCCGTTATCGTTCAAAGCGAACAAGCTGGTTCGTCCCGATTTCTTACCAAAAACGAAGACGGTCTTATTTGAAGGCGCCTGATAGTCTGCGATCGTAGGGTCGGCGATAAAGATGCTTGCCGCTGGCGCAGGAAGATGAATAGTCTTGCCGAGCGAGAGGGAAATGTTCAGCGTTCCGCTGATGCCGTCGGGAGCCGCACGCGATGGCACTCCTTTATCGTCCGGCTTAGTTTGAGCGACGGCAGCAGGTTGAGAGAGCAGAGCGACCACGCACAGGATATGCGAAAGACAAGGAAGAACAGTAGGCCACAGAGCGCTGGTGACGATCGCTCGCCGATCGACACCTGCATGATTAAAAACGATCTTCAAGATGGTCTTCGCTTTCAAGTTCGACTGAACGCGATCGATGCCGCGCCGTTCAATTCAAGGACGTAGCCGATGCGGCGGGCGGTCTTGATGCTTAGCGTCGCACCGGACCGGTTCAAAAGCCCGCGTAGGCGATAGATTCCGACTTCAAGCGCATTGGTCGAGACCTCGTTGTCGAATGTATAGAGGCTATCCTCCAGTGACGTGCGCGCCACTGTGCGGCCTGCGCGGCTGAGTAGATGCTCAAGAATGCACACTTCGCGGCGCGCGATCCGCAGCGGTCGACCGTTAACGGAAACTTGCCGGCTGATCGGATCGAACTTTAGATTTCCGAACGTCACGACGGGCGCCGTCATCTGCGTTGATCTCCGCAGAGTGGCTCGCATCCGGGCGATGAGTTCGTCGATAGACACCGGCTTGGGCAGGAAGTCGTCCGCGCCACCGTTGAAGATCGCGATCCGCCTGCCGAGATCGTTGAGGCTGCTCATCATCACGACAGGCGTCGAATGCCCATCGCGCCTCAACTGCTTGAGCCAGTCCAAGCCGTTTCCATCCGGTAGAACCAACTCAAGCAGAAGAATATCATAGCTGGCGCAACCAAAAGCGGCCGTCGCCTCATCCAGAGTGCGCGTCACGTCAACGGCGAAACCGCAATTCGAGAGCGCTCCCTGCACAGCGCGCGCAAGGTCCGCCTCATGATCAACGAGTAACGTTCGCATAAGACTGCCTCCTATCAAGCCATGCCAAGACCAGTCAGCAGATCACCGTTGACCACGAGGCCAGGCGAAATTGAATGGTCCCGCTTCAAACTAGACGTCGGAACTCGGCATAGACGAAGAGGCGCGATAGTGGCCAACCACCAACTTGATCCCATTCATTGTCGATCGATTCGCATTTTCGACGACCAGTTGTGGGTCGCATGCGGTCTTGGCGGAGCTCAGTGTGCCGTCGCTAGTGGGAGGTAGGGCGAAATCATTAGGACGATCGGTAGACGTGGCCGAACCCTTCCACTGTAAGGCAATCGCGGCAGTCGTCATCGACCCGGTCGCGGCAATATGATTGCACTTCTGGCTGAACTGACGCCGGAAATTGACATTGGGAACTCCCGATGTTGACCTGAGCCCACTGTCAGCCTTGCCGTGCGAACCCATCTTGTGTCGCTTTGTCATGTGCCAGTCTTTTGGAGACGTGAGAGGGAAAGAATACCCGGCAGCCAACCGATGACCTCGGAGCAAGCCATTGGGAAGAGTGATCGAACAGCGTGATGGATGCGAGCTTAGGAATTAGAGGCACTCCACCTACCGTCAGGAAACCAACACGCGGCCCCGGGGACCATCGCCTTCTTGTCCGAAATCCTACAATCTGACGCTACGTGCGATTCAAGTCCTTCGAAGGCTCATCGCGTGGGTATGTCAAACTTGCAGGTCTCATGGAGTTACGATCCAAAGATTGGAAGGAGCTATCGTCGAAAGTTGGTGACGGCGGGAATCGGGAAGGCGGCATATCGTGGGGGTGCTTGACGCCTCCAGTTCTCCACCGAAGGAGCGATATGCGGTGTCGAATGATAACGTCACCAAGCTGATTCAGCCAGGAGGGTTCGACGATCCACTCACCGAAATCTTGCGCAATGGGGCACGTGCCCTGCTGGCCAAGGCGGTCGAGGCCGAGGTCGCGGACTTTCTCGGTAAGCATGCCGATTTGAAAACCCAGGACGGCCATCAGCGCGTGGTCCGCCACGGTCACCTGCCGGAGCGCGAGGTGATGACCGGTATCGGTCCGGTCGCCGTCTGCCAGCCGCGTGTGCGCGATCGCGAGGCCGCCGCCGACCCCGATTGCATCCGGTTCTCACCGTCGATCCTACCGCCCTACATGCGCCGGTCGAAGTCGATCGAGACGCTGCTGGCCTTCTACGACTTCCCGGCCGAGCATTGGAAACACCTGCGGACCACGGATGAGATGGACAAGCGATTTTTCATGACCGAGATGACGATTGCAGAAATCGCGTACGTCCATTCTTTTGTTTGGTCGCGCCGCGGGGCCATTCTTCCGTCCCGGCCACCGATCTCGCAGCCGCCGCGCGCAGGGGCGGTCAAGGCTGGCCGCGTTTGCGGCCACCGCAAGGCTTGGCCTTGACCGGCCCGAGCACGGCGGCATGCTGGCGTGGAACGGGACTGCATTCCTGCCTAGAACTTGCCGTCAGCCGCGACTATGGTTGTCGGGCGCGGGCGACCTCGTGGCGAAGCGTGACGCGTCGGCTGCAAGCGTCACCGGACTGCCTATTTTGTCCTGCCGAACTGAGGCGCCCGCGCGCCGGTTTTTGGGTGCCGCGGCTTCCATTGCGACACGAATCGTTCGTAGCTTTGCTCCGCCTGGGCGGCAATCAACATTTCGCGGTCGCGCAGCGCCTTGATGTTGTAGGCATAGGCTGGTCCACGGCGGCTACCTTTCTGTTGCGGATGTCCGGCTTGAAGTTGCATCGCGCGGGTCTTGTTGGCGACCAGCGCTGGGCGCGCCCACAGGTAATCCTCGCCCTTTGTCAGCAAATGCCAGCAGAGCACAGTGAGCTTCCGAGCCACGGCCACCGCGGCGATCTGATGGCCGCGTCGGGCGCGGATGCGCACGAAAAAGGCATGCAGTGGACCGGGCGCCTTGGCCGCTGCCCAGGCCGCCTCGACCAGCATGGCGCGCGCATGACTGCGGCCGATCTTGCTGATACGGCCGTGGTGAGCGGCTCCCAGCCCGGACTGCCGCACCCGCGGGTTCAACCCGAAATAGCTCACCAGCTTCTGCGGGCTGTTGAACCGGCTGATGTCGCCGATCGCCGCCACGATTCCGGCGGCGACCGCCAGATTCACGCCGGTGATCGTCATCAATCTGTTCACCGCGGAATCCTCGATTGCGTCCCGCGCGATCTCGCGGTCGAGCACGGCCAGGTCTTCCGCCAGCCGGTCAAGCTCACGGACGTGCCGATCGATGGCCGCGCGCTCATCATCCGGCAACTGTTGAGCGGCCAACCATGCCCGGCCGCGGGCATTGAAAAGATCGGCATGCGGGCACTTCGGGATCAGGTGCGCGTGCAGGATCGAATGCACCTCGTTCTTGAGCCGCGTACGGTGCCGCACGACCTGGTAGCGCCGCGCCACCAGCCTACGCTTGCGCTCGGTCTCCGCGTCAGGCGTCCAGATCTGCGGCAGGTATCCCGCCGCCTGCAAACTGGCGAGCGTGCCGGCATCGATCTTGTCGGTCTTGACGTGAGCCTGGGCGATCGCCTTCACCTGCAACGGATTGGCGATAATCACCCGCGCCACGAATGGCGCCAGCACTCGCGACACCGCCATGCTGTTGCCGGTCGCTTCGAGCACCACCTCATCACCGGCCAGCAGGGTCTTGCCAAATCCCTCCAGCGCAGTCCGCGTCATATCAATGCGGCCCGCATGTCGGAGCCTGCCGTTCTCCCAAAATACCACCTCCCCGAAGGTTCGGTGGACATCAATGCCAATTACCCGTCGCATTCGCACCTCCTCTGCCGGACAACGACGGGAGCTGCGGGCGACACGACAACTACGGATTCGCGCTCGCGGCGCAACCGGGCGAGTCGCAGAGGCGGCCAGCTACTAACTCGAGCGTAAGCGCGCATTTTGCTGCACAGGCTGCGCGCGCGGCTGGCCGCGGTGTCGCGTGACGCCGGGCCGCAGCGGGATCATCGGAACGGCTTGATTGATCCTGAGCGTTCGACCGTCAGCCGCTGTCGTTGTCAGCTGGCAGGTTTTTTTGAGCGGTGCAGTTGAACGGCAACAGATCTTCGATATCGGCGTCTGGCGCGCGCTGGGGCAATTCGGTGAGCGCGTGACGTAGCCATGCATAGGGATCGACGCCGCCTGCCCGGCATGTCAGCACCAAACTGTAGATCACGGCGCTTGCCTTGGCGCCGGCGACGGTGTCGCTGAACAG
>NZ_AUEZ01000141.1 GCF_000426245.1 Bradyrhizobium sp. Ai1a-2
GATTCCTCCCAACGCGAGGCTACGAGGACGTCAAGGAACGTGCGTAGCTCAAGAAGCCGGTCCACCGGGAGAAACGGATCGGCTACAATTTTAGCCGATGCTGATTCGGGCTCTGTCATCCATGCCGGCAGAAGATGGAGACGGCCGTTCTCGCGGCGAACCGTGAAGTGGCGATGACCATCGTGGATTTGTTCGCCGAGCACGACCAGGTCTCGGCCAGCGTCAGGATGGAATGGATATGTTACTCGAACTTCGTTGCCCGGAATCCCTGCATTATGCAGCCCCTTCGGACGAGGGCGCCGAGAGTTGGGCAGTACTAGCTTCGTTAATCGAGACCTGTAAGCTCAATGGCGTCAATGCCGAGCGCTGGCTCGCTGACGTTCTCGCAAAGCTCGTCAATGGTTGGCCTGCGGCGCGGCTGGACGAACTGCTTCCCTGGGCGTCGACGTACACGATGCATGCTCACGATCCGAGGCTGGCAGCATGAGCCTGAACACGACCGCGGTCCGGATCAAGGTGACACTTAAGGACGTGAAACCGGAGGTGATGCGATGTCTTGTCGTGCCGCTCACGCTACGCCTTGATAGGCTGCATCTGACGCTTCAGGCGGGCGTTCGGCTGGACCAACAGCCATCTCTTCGAGTTCCTGGCTGGCGAAGGACGTTAGGGCATCCCTGATCCCGATGGCGATTTTAGTCCCCAGCCCATCGACGCCCGCAAGGCGCGGCTCTGCGATATCGTTCGCGAGACCGACAGCTGGGATCATGTGATCAAGCTCGAAAAATGGTTCGACAACACCACGACAGAGGGGCTCCCCCTCTTGCTCGAGGCCGCTGGCCGCTGCCCTCCAGAGGATGTTGGAGGTGCGCCCGGGTATGCCGACTACCTCGAAGCCATCGGCGACGCTACTCATCCAGAACATGAAAATATGCGTCTCTGGGGACCCGAACAGTTCGATCCCAACGTCATCGACCGGAAGGCGATCGAGGCCGCCGTCAACGCATTGTCCGCGCTCTGGAAGCCACGCCCGCGCAAGCTGCGATCAAAATAGGCGTCAAGCGCCAATCAAAAGGGTCGCAGAGCTACGCTTACGGTCAAAACCACCGGTCTCGAACGGCGCGGCCGACAGCAGCGATCCGACGCAACCGACGCCGGATACGTGGAAGACATGCGTCGCCGTCGACCCGACCAATAGTCAGACGGGAACGGCATCGATCAACTGCAACGGCAATCAGATCCAGGCCGAGATCGTGCCGCTAAACGCGTTCTACTACGTGCAGATTGACGCAGCCGAGGCCGCGACGATCAATACGTTGTCAAAGCTCGCTGGGACGGCAGCGGTGCAGGCCGGCGACTTCCAGGTTCTGGTCACAATGCACATCACCACGAAGGAAATCGCGAATTGGACCTGGGCGACGTTCTGGTGGCAGAACGGAAAGAATCCGCCCAACGACTTCCCCGGCAGCGTCGCCGACATGCCGGATGCGCACAAGATCAAGGGGCCCTGGCGAAACTTCGCCATGTGCATCAGCGACTCCATGGTGGTTCCGGCGACCAATCCGAACGGAAGCCGGTCGTCTGCTTCAGTCCCTATCTCGAAACGGGCCAGGCGGGTATGTTCATGAACTACTACTGACTGGCGGCGGGCAACATGGTAAGTTCATCCTGCCCTACAGCCACGATCTTATCGACCGAAAACCCGTTGAATCTCGCCATTTGCGTATAGGCGCCCACATTCTGGAATTCAATCCAATCGCCTTCGTGCAAATCGCGTGGCAGTGAATACGAAAATCCGAGCCTGTCCATGCCGTCGCAAGTTGGACCAAAGATGACGAAGTCCTGCCACTCCTCAGTCTGCATCGGCCGTCCCCCACGCCAAGCGCGGGCGGGGAGCAGAAAATATTGTCGGGCAGGTGAGAGGCCGCTGTAGATGCCCGCGCCGCAGTAGAGCGCCCCGTCTTTTCTTAAGATCACACGGCAAAACAAAGAGATGCTATCATGAACCAGTGCTCGTCCGGGCTCACACAAGAGTTCAACACGCTTTAGTGCATCTGTTTCGCGCACAAGTTTCGTGATGTCGGAGAGCATGCTCAAGGGAGAGTTATAGGGGACGTTCAGATAATGGCCGGGAAAGCCGCCACCAATATCGAGCGCTGTGGGAGCCGGAGAAACAGCTTCTATAATGTCGACGGCCGCCCGAATGCCATGCAGATAGGGATCGACAACGATCGTTTGGGAACCTGGGTGAAAGGACAAGCCCGTGGTCCAGCGCGATTGTGCGTTGACGAGATCCAGCAGACGGCTCGCTTCGGCGGGCGAGACACCAAACTTGCCGTTTAAGTCTAAGGTGGCGCACGTCCCACCACACTTGAACCGGACGTAGATTCGTATTTCCGGATCATGCGACGGCAGGACCTCAAGGAGCTTCCGCAATTCGGCTTCGCAATCGATGACATAGTCGCGAACCCCCAGATCCCGGAACGTCCGTTCGATATCGCGACGAGATTTCACGGGATTCATGAACCATGAACGGGCCCGGGGAATAGTGGAATGGACAAGGTGGGCTTCGGCCAGCGACGCCACGTCGAATCCGGCCACTCCGGCGCGAGAGATCGCGTGAAGAATTTTGGGCAACGGATTCGCCTTCACCGCATACAGCACGCGTCCTGAGAAACACTCGGTGAATTCGCGCGTGACGGATGCAAGACGCCCCTCATTGAACGTATAGAAGGCATCAACTTCCGCGCTTTCCAATGATCTTACCAAGCTCATATTGCACTATTCCTCGCGCACCAGAAGGGGAGTAGCCAGCGCCGTTGTTGCCGGCTGCGAGAGCAATGAGCATGCCAGCGCTCCCCACGCATTGAACCGCCTGATTACGCTTTGAAACAGCTTGCCATGCGCCACGGCGCGAGATGTCTTCTTTCGTACGCGGCTGTGAAAAGCCAGACAAAGATCGAGGGGCCGGCGCATCCGGATCGTGCATATCCTGTCCCGTGGCATCGAGGGTGTGGCAGGGGCCGGAGCCACCACGTTTGGCCGGCCTCAGATCAGCGGGGGGCCCCTTAGTCGGTCCTGGAGCGCCTGCCGATCGGCGACGAGGTTGTCGAGGTGCAGCGGCTCGTACTCCGGTCGCTCTCCTTGGGCCAATCGTCCAACCAGCTCCCACGTCCCGGCCAACACAAAGATGCCGCAATCGAAACAGTTCTGCTGCCGAGGAATGCGGGCTGGCTGCAGGTGAGCGCCCAGCCTTACTGCGAGCTGTTCTGCAATGGCGCTGTTGGTGGTCGCCATCGAATCGTAGTGATAGGCGACCGGCCGCGCCCGCTCGCGTCGATCAACGAGCAGCAGCGACCAATGAGTGCCGCGGCAATCAGGATCCGTAGCACTGGCATCATTCACGGGCAGGAACAGGAAGTCGGCTGCGTCGTTTCCATTCCGATCAAAGACCATGTGCTGGAAAGCGCTTAGAGCGACGGCGTCGGCGCCCGAGCTATGCAGAATTTTGGGTGACGAGGTGATCAGGCGGCGTGGGTTGCCGGCATTTGGATGACCTCGATGCCGTCGTTGAATCTGACACCTGCGATGATCTTCGGCAACTGATTTGTGCCTTTGAGCCGCCGCCAGGTTTTTGATGCGGCGATAACCAGCTTGAACACCATCAGCCTGGCGGTCGTTGCCGACAGCGATCCTTTCGTCAGCACGGTTCTGTGCCGCACGGTCGCGAACACGCTTTCGATGGGGTTGGTAACATGTTGGTAACCGGTATGAGATTGTCTCGGTGCCGATGTTCCGCTGCGATATTCAAGATCGTAGCGTATGGTGCGACCATCGGGACAGAGGCACCGGGAGCACGAAGGTGCGGGCAGGCCGATGCATACGATGAGCCGCGAGCTCGAGTTAGTAGCTGGCCGCCTCTGCGACTCGCCCGGTTGCGCTGAGAGCGCGAATCCGTAGTTGTCGTGTCGCCCGCAGCTCCCGTCATGTGGTCTGATTGGCAGGAGGTGCGAATGCGACGGGTGATTAGCATCGACGTCCACCGAACTTTCGGGGAGGTGGTGGTTTGGGAGGACGGCAGGCTCCGACATGCGGGCCGCATTGATATGACGCGGACTGCGTTGGAGGGATTTGGCAAGACCCTGCTGGCCAGTGATGAGGTGGTGGTGGTCGAAGCGACCGCCAACAGCATGGCGGTGTCGCGGGTTCTGGCGCCGTTCGTGGCACGGGTGATTATCGCCAATCCGCTGCAGGTGAAGGCGATCGCCCAGGCTCACGTCAAGACCGACAAGATCGATGCCGGCACGCTCGCCAGTCTGCAGGCGGCCGGGTACCTGCCGCAGATCTGGACGCCTGACGCGGAGACCGAACGCAAGCGTCGGCTGGTGGCGCGGCGCTACCAGGTCGTGCGGCATCGCACGCGGCTCAAGAACGAGGTGCATTCGATCCTGCACGCGCACCTGATCCCGAAGTGCCCGCTTGCCGATCTTTTCAACTTCCGCGGCCGGGCGTGGTTGGCCGCTCAACCGTTGCCGGACGATGAGCGCGCGGCGATCGATCGGCACGTCCGCGAGCTTGACGGGCTGGCGGAAGATCTGGCCCTGCTCGACCGCGAGATCGCGCAGGACGCCATCGACGATTCCGCGGTCAACAGATTGATGACGATCACTGGCGTCAACTTGGCGGTCGCCGCCGGCATCATGGCGGCGATCGGCGACATCAGCCGGTTCAACAGCCCGCAGAAGCTGGTGAGCTATTTCGGGCTGAACCCGCGGGTGCGGCAGTCCGGACTAGGTGCCGCCCATCACGGCCGCATCAGCAAGTTCGGCCGCAGTCACGTGCGCGCCATGCTGGTCGAGGCGGCCTGGGCAGCGGCCAAGGCGCTCGGTCCACTGCATGCGTTTTTCGTGCGCATCCGCGCCCGGCGCGGCCATCAGATCGCCGCGGTGGCCGTGGCCCGGAAGCTCACCGTGCTTTGCTGGCATTTGTTGACGAAGGGCGAGGATTACCTGTGGGCGCGCCCGGCACTGGTCGCCATCAAGACCCGCGCGATGCAGCTTCAAGCCGGACATCCGCAACAGAAAGGCAGCCGGCGTGGGCCAGCGTGTGAATGCTGATCGAACATTGACCCCCATCGGCGTCGTCGAGACCCTTTCAGGCCGTTGATTTCATTGATTTGAGATGACGGGACCCCTACGCCGATCATGGTCGAGACCCCACGCCGAAACACATTTACGGCGTTGCTTGCCCACAGAACCTTCGATGCGGCTCGCTGTTTTGTTGCTGGTCACTTCGCGGTTCGGGCTACGCGTGGGCATTGCCCTTCACGAATTTCGTACGCGCCGACATTGACGAGTGATGTGGCAATGGTGTTGGCGAGCTTGTCGCCGACAGCACTCCTTGGAAGCTTTGCGAACAATAGAGGCGTCGGCAGTCCTCGCTCTACGGCGGTGCCTCATTCGCCCGGCGCGATCGCGTTGCTCGGCGTGGGCTAGTCGGTGATCTGCTGTCCGAACAGGCTCCCGATCAGCTCGACGACGGTGCGGGCGGTGCGCCCGCGTTCGTCGAGGAACGGATTGAGCTCGACGATATCGACCGACCGCACCAGACCGCTATCGTGCAAAAGCTCCATGATCAGATGCGCCTCCCGATAGGTCGCCCCGCCCGGCACCGTGGTGCCGACACCCGGCGCAACGCAGGGGTCGAGGAAGTCGACGTCAAAGCTGACATGGAGCACGCCGTCGCTCGCCTTGACGCGCTCGATCACGCGACGGATCAACACCGCGACGCCGAACTCGTCGATCTCTCGCATATCGGCAACCCTGAGCCGGCGCGCGCGCATCAAATCCTTCTCGATGGGATCGATCGAACGCGTGCCGAACAGATCGAGCCTACCTGGATCGAGCGAGACACGCGGATCCTCGCCGAAGAGGCCGTCGAGGCCGGGCTCGCCGCACAGGAACGCCGCCGACATGCCATGCATGTTCGCGGTGATCGTCGTCTCCGGCGTATTGTAGTCGGCATGCGCATCCAGCCACAGCACGAACAGCTCGCGGCCGCGTTCCCGCCAGTGACGAGCCATGGCGTTGACCGAGCCCATCGAGAGGGTGTGATCGCCGCCGAGAAAGATCGGGAGCGCGCCGGTCTGCGCGATCTCGTAGCCGCGGTGGCTGAGCACGCGCGTCCAGCGCTGGATTTCCCGGTAGTGATTGGCCTTGGCAGGCGGCCTGTCGGTGAGGTCCTCGATCTCCGTGACTGAGAGGTCGCCATAGTCGACGACGTCAAAGTCGAGGCTCTCGAGCAATGTCGCAAGGCCGGCGGTACGCAGCGCTGCAGGTCCCATCAGGGTGCCGCGCTGCGAGGCTCCCATGTCGATGGGCGCGCCGAGCAGCGCGATACGCAGGTCTTGATTCGGCTTTGTCCGGTCGGTCACGGCAATCTCCTGGGAACAATTGCAGCCCTTCGTCGTGAGATGATTGAGACTGATTGGGAAGCTGGCGAAGGGAGGCTCTTCTTCTCTATTCGGCCGGGTTTGGTCAAGGGCGTTGATTGGATGCGTCGTAGGGTTTGGTACCGTTCGCGGGGCCGCGCTTCTCTTCGGGATCAGCCGTATGGCTCTCCCAGCATGGGATCAGTAGAACGAGACGGAACAATCTGACTGACTCGCGTACTGATCGCAGAGCCGCGATCGTACAAGAGCCCAAAGCGAACTCATCTCGTCCATCGTCCCGCGAGGGACCTCGCCGCCGGACAGCGGGTGTTTGGATCGGCGTTGCGCTAGAGCGTTTCACGTTTTGATAGAAGCGTATCCTGCGTTGGCGAAGTAGTTGCTGCATTCGGTAGGCTGGATCGAAGTGATGAGGTCGCCGAGGTGTCGCCCGAATGTCGTCGACGGTGCGCTTCTGGGCGATGCGCATCCAGTGCTTGATCTTGGCGAAGGTCTGTTCGATCGGATTGAGGTCGGGTGAGTAAGGCGGCAAATACCAGAGCCTGGCGCCGGCCCTGCGGATAATACGGCGCAGAGCAGCCGACTTGTGGCTGCCGAGATTATCCATGATCACGATGTCGCCAGGCTTAAGAACTGGAACGAGTTGCTGTTCGACATAGGCTCGGAAGCATTCGCCGTTGATCGGCCCGTCGAAGACGCAGGGAGCGACGAGGCTGTCGGAGCGCAAGGCGCCGAGAAAGGTCAGCGTCCGCCAATGGCCGTGGGGTGCAAAGCCTCGCACCCGCTCGCCCTTCGGTCCCCACCCGCGCAACGGGGCCATGCTGGTCTTGATCCAGGTCTCATCGATGAAGACCAGGCGCTGGGGATCGAGGCTTGCCTGCCACGACTGTCGCATCAATCGCAAGCGCGTGCAGCGGTTGATGCGCAAGATGGGCATCGCGGCGCTGGGACCAAAGCCCAGAACCACAAAGCCGGCGCCGGGACACAAGATCTTCCCGTATCTCTTGCGCCATATGGTGATCGACCGGCCGAATCAAGTGTGGGCGGCCGATATCACCTATGTGCCGATCGGCCAAGCGCGGCGGCAACAAGCGTACAGTAGACTTGCGCGAGATCGTCAACGGGCTGATGTACATTCTGAGCACAGGCTGCCAATGGCGGGCGATTCCGAAAGACCTGCCGCCGCGCTCGACCCTGCACGATTACTTCGATCTGTGGAACTGGGACGGCACTCTCGATCGCATCCATCACGCTCTCTATGTCGAATGCCGCGAAAGAGCCGGGCGCGAGGCCTCTCCCACCGCCGCGATCATCGACAGCCAGAGCGTGAAAAGCGCCGAAAAAGGGGGCCTTACGACCCGCATGGCTACGATGCGGGCAAGAAGGTCAAAGGCAAGAAGCGGCATATTCTCGTCGATACGGAGTGCCAATCATCGCGCCGAAGCGGAGCTAGGTCCACTTCGCGAGACGTTCATGGCTTATCGCGAGGAGCTGAAGGATTTTCAAGCTAGGCATCTCTTGAAACGAGCAGCGCGAAATCCGGCAGGACGGTGGACTACTGCCGGATTGCCTGTGCTCCTGGTCGCATTTGAGTCGCTTCTGAATGGGTTCTTCTTTGCCAAGGGTGCCGACCTCGGATTGATCGGGGGAATTGGCACGGCGATGGGCATATCGCTGGTGAATGTCGTCCTATCGTTTGCAATCGGACTGTTTCCGATGCGGTGGATCAATCATCGCAACTACGTAATCAAGGTCGTTGGATTAATTGTTTCAGTAAGCGCAATCATGGCTCTTGTGGCGCTCCATGGGTTCGCGGCGCACTATCGTGATGCGACCGCCGTTGTGGGGGACGACCATGCGTTTCAAAGGGCGTTGGAAACGCTCCGTTCTAGCCCCCTCGGGCTTATTGATCTTAACTCCTTCTATTTGTTCGGCTTGGGGCTTGTTTTAGCAGGCACGGCCATTTGGAAGGGCTATGCTTTCAACGATCCATATCCGAGATATGGAGCAAGTTATCGGCGAGCGGCTGATGCGCGCGAGATTTATAGTGACGAGCACGCTTCGCTATTTGATGATCTGGAAGAAATAAAAGAGAAGACCATCTCGGAGCTTGACGATGGCATGCGCGGCGGCGATCAGGGTGAGACTCCGGCAATCAGGATGAGACTGCGCCGATGGGGACGGACCGAAGGGAGGGCGTAGCCCGACCGGAGGACCGTCCCCATCGGCGTCGCGCTTTTCGGACCCGTCTGGCGGCCGGGTGCGGCTGGTGCAAGCTGTTGATTCGTCTCGACAAGAGGGAATCGACGCCTTGCCTGGCCTTCACATCACCGACCACCAGATGAGGCTGTACATGAACTATCGACTGACATTGTCCCCTGAGGCCGCCGCGGCCAAGGCGGGGTTCTCGAAAGCGAGTGCGTATCGGATCGAGGGCGATGCGCGTTCGCCATCGCAGAAGAAGGCGCCGAGGGGGCGGCGCCGGTCCGATCCGCTCGCGCCGTATTGGGACGCCGAGATCGTTCCGATCCTGAAGGCTGCGCCCGGCATCCGCGTGATCGGCGTGCTGGACGAACTGCGCCGACGGCATCTTGGCCTCAAGGCCAACATCCGACGCACGCTGGAGCGGCGCATCAATGCCTGGCGGGCACTCAACGGCCCCGAACAGGACGTGATCTTCCGCCAGGAGCACGAGCCTGGCCGCCTGGGTCTGTCCGACTTCACCGACGTGGGCGCGCTCGGCATTACCATCGCGGGTGAGCCGCTCGATCACCGGCTCTATCACGTCCGGCTGGCGTTCTCTGGCTTCGAGCATGCCCATGTCGTGCTCGGCGGCGAAAGCTTCGTCGCCCTGGCCGAGGGCTTGCAGAACGCGCTGTGGGTGCTCGGCGGCGTGCCGCGCGAACATCGCAGCGACAGCCTGTCGGCAGCGTTCCGCAATCTGGCGACCGACGCGCGGGAGGATCTGACACAGCGCTACGCCGCGCTGATGGGCCACTATGGTATGGCGCCAACGCGCAACAATGCGGGCATCGCCCACGAGAACGGTTCGATCGAGAGTGCGCACGGTCATCTCAAGCGAGCGCTGGAGGATGCGCTGTTG
>NZ_AUEZ01000142.1 GCF_000426245.1 Bradyrhizobium sp. Ai1a-2
CTAGAGCGTGATGAGATTAGGTTTGATCATATCCGGCGTTGGTGAAGTAGTTTGAGCACTCGGCGGGCGTGACAGTGTCGAGAATCGGACCAATGGCATCGTAGACGGCCTCGGTGGTCCGCTTTGCGGCTTTACGAAGCCAATGCTTGAGTTTGGCGAACAACTGCTCGATCGGGTTCAGATCGGGTGAGTATTTCGGTAGGAAGAACAGCCGTGCACCGGCGGCACGGATGATGCGGCGCACGGCCTTGCCCTTGTGCGAGCCGAGGTTGTCCATGATCACGATGTCGCCGGGCCGCAATGTCGGAACTAGAACCTTCTCGACGTAGATTTGGAAGGCTTCGCCATTGATCGGCCCATTGATGAGCCACGGAGCCGTGACGCGATCGTGGCGCAAGGCGGCCAGGAAGGTCATGGTCTGCCAGTGGCCATGTGGCACTTTGGCCCTGAGCCTTTGACCGCGCGGCGCCCAGCCCCGCAGCGGCGCCATATTGGTTTTAGTCCAGGTCTCGTCGATGAACACCAGGCGAGACGGGTCGATCCGCTCCCGATATTTGGTCCATTGCGCCCGCCGACGGGCAACATCTGGACGGTCCTGCTCGGCAGCAATCAGCGTCTTTGTGACTGAGCTTCTCGGCGTGGACGAAGTCCCACACCGTCCGGTAATCGACCTTCAGACCACGCTTGGCGAGCTCGGCCACCAGCCCGCGCAAGGTGAAATCCGCCGTCCGGCACCGTTGCACCAGCCAATCACGATGCTTTCCCGAAATCTTCTTCGGCTTGTAGCCGCCGATCTGGTCCGGCTCGACGCTGCCGGTCTCGCGAAAGCGCTGCACCCAGAGAATGGCCGTGCTGATGCCTACACCAAATTGCGCTGCCGCCTGATGGCACGACAGGCCACCCTTGCAAACGGCGTCAACCACGCGCTCACGTAGATCAATCGAATACGCTCGCCCCATCCATGCTGGCCTCCTTCCCAGCCAGCATGTTGAATCAGAACCGATGTGATTTGGGAATCCTCAATCGATTCAAGCTAAAGCCATCACGCTCTAACCTACCGCTGGTCGTCGCGCTTCATGTTCCTCGACGACCAGGACGCGCGGCAGAAGCTCGAGCGCACCCGCAAGAAATGGCAGCAGAAGGTCCGCCCCTTCATCGACCAGCTGTTCCAGACGCAAAGTCGCTCGCTCGACCAGGATGCGGCCGCCATGGTGGCCGAGACCGAGGATGCGATCGCGGAAGCCTCTTCGCAACTTGTCGCCTATGGCTATTACACCCCGGTCATCGTGCTGTTCGACGAGAGCAGCGCGCGCCTGCAGGAGAAGGCCGAGGCGGTCCGTCGCCTGATCCAGGCCGAAGGGTTTGGCGCGCGCATCGAAACGCTGAACGCGACCGAAGCCTTCCTCGGCAGCCTGCCGGGCAATTGGTACGCCAACATCCGCGAACCGCTCATCAACACGCGTAACCTCGCCGACCTGATCCCGCTCAATTCGGTGTGGTCGGGCAGTCCGACCGCACCATGCCCATTCTATCCTCCGGGCTCCCCGCCGCTGATGCAGGTCGCATCCGGCTCCACACCCTTCCGGCTGAACCTGCATGTCGACGACGTCGGCCATACGTTGGTGTTCGGGCCGACGGGCTCCGGCAAGTCGACGCTGCTCGCGCTGATCGCAGCGCAGTTTCGCCGTTATGCCGGCGCGCAGATCTTCGCCTTCGACAAGGGACGTTCAATGATGCCGCTGACGCTGGCCGCCGGGGGCGACCACTACGAGATCGGCGGCGATGACCCGGACGGTGCGGCGGCGCTCGCGTTTTGTCCGTTATCAGACTTATCGACGGACACCGATCGCGCCTGGGCGGCGGAATGGGTGGAGACGCTGGTCGCCGTGCAGGGCGTCTTGATCACGCCCGATCATCGCAACGCCATCTCGCGGCAGATCGGCCTGATGGCCGAGGCCCGCGGACGATCGCTGTCGGATTTCGTGTCCGGCGTGCAGATGCGCGAAATCAAGGACGCACTGCATCATTATACGGTCGACGGTCCGATGGGCCAACTGCTCGATGCTGAGAGGGACGGTCTAGAACTCGGATCGTTCCAGACCTTCGAGATCGAGCAGCTGATGAATATGGGCGAGCGCAACCTGGTCCCGGTCCTGACCTATCTGTTCCGGCGGATCGAGAAACGGCTGTCTGGCGCGCCAAGTTTGATCATTCTCGATGAGGCCTGGCTGTTGCTCGGCCATCCTGTCTTCCGCGACAAGATCCGCGAATGGCTGAAGGTGCTGCGCAAGGCCAATTGTGCCGTGCTGCTCGCCACGCAGTCGATCTCGGATGCCGAGCGCTCCGGCATCATCGATGTGCTGAAGGAGAGCTGCCCGACGAAGATCTGCCTGCCGAACGGTGCCGCGCGCGAGCCCGGCACGCGCGAGTTCTACGAGCGTATCGGCTTCAATGAACGGCAGATTGAGATTGTCGCGACCGCGGTGCCGAAGCGCGAATACTACGTCGCTTCGCCAGAGGGCCGCCGCCTCTTCAACATGGCGCTCGGCCCCGTCGCACTCTCCTTCGTCGGCGCGTCCGGCAAGGACGACCTGCAGCGCATCCTGGCGCTGAAGAAGGCCGAGGCCAATTGGCCCGTTCACTGGCTCAAGGAAAGGGGGATCGGCCATGCCGAGACGCTTCTCGCCGATTTGTAGGGCGCTCATCGTCGCCATCATCATCGGACCACCCGCCGTGGGTCCGGCATTGGCCGGCGCCGCGGCCGGCGGCTCCACCGAGTTCACGCAGATCCTTAATAACGGCGAGCTGGTGAGCCTCGTCGGCCAGTCGACGACACAGATCAACAACCAGATTCAACAGATCTCGCAGCTCGCCCAGCAGATTCAGAACCAGCTGAGGATCTACGAGAACATGCTGCAGAACACGGCCCAGTTGCCTTCGCATGTCTGGGGGCAGGTGGAAGGCGATCTCAAGCAGCTGCAGAACATCGTCAACCAGGGCCAAGGCATGGCGTTCTCGATGGGCAACATCGACGACGTGCTCAAGCAGCGCTTTCAGAGCTACGCGCAGTTCAAGACCAATCTGCCGAACGGCGCGAGCTTCGGGTCGACCTATCAGACCTGGTCGACGACGAACCGTGACACGATCTCGAGCACGTTGCAGGCGGCCGGGCTCACCTCGCAGCAATTCGCGACCGAGAACTCGACGATGGCGCAACTCAAGACGGCATCCGAGAGCTCCGACGGCCAGATGAAGGCCTTGCAGGTCGGCCATGAGATCGCCGCGCAGGAAGTCGCCCAGATGCAGAAGCTGCGAGGTCTCATTGCGCAGCAGACCACGATGATGGCGACATGGTTTCAGTCCTCCCAGACGAGCAAGGACCTGTCGCAGGCACGCCGGGAGCAGTTCTTCAACGCGACCGCGCCAGCGACCTCCGGCGGCCAGACGATGGAGCCGCGTTGGTGAGGCCGTCCACGATCATCATTGTCGTCATCACGATCGGCGCCTGCGCCGCGGGGGCCTGGCTGATCTTCGCGCCGCGCACGCCAGTCCCGGGGCAAGGGACCGCGTCGCGCGCCGGTGACTTCTTCAAACCCCCGCAGGACTACAAGACGTCCGGCGGCCAGCAGATGAAACCGCGTTGGTAGGACAAGGGGGCAGGGGGTGCGTGGAATTAAACCGGGGCTCGTCCTGATCATTGCGATCGGCATCGTCGTGGCTGCGCATCCTGCATTGGCGCAGCAGGACGGCAGCGTCCTTACGACGCTCGAAAATTCGGTGACGACGGCCGCCAAGAGCTGGCAGACGACCGTCATGCAGGCGGCCAAGTCGTTGTTCTGGATCCTCGCTGGCATCGAGGTCGGCCTCGCCGCGGTCTGGCTCGCCATTCAGACCGCAACCCTCGATGCGTGGTTCGCCGAGATGGTGCGGCGGGTCATGTTCATCGGCTTCTTCGCCTTCGTGCTCGACCAGGGACCGAATTTCGCGAAAGCGGTCGTCGACAGTCTCTACCAGATCGGTGCTGGCGGCGGCTCGGCGTCGCCGGCGGATGTGTTCAACGCGGGTCTCAAGGTCGCCTCCGCGATGTCGCATAATGCGCAGTTCGGCCTCTTCCAGGACAATGCACTGGCGATCGCCTCGGTATTCGCGATGGTGATCGTGGTGATCGCCTTCTCGCTGGTTGCGGCGATCTTCGTCGCGGTGATGGTCGAGATGTATGTCGGTCTGCTCGCCGGCATGATCATGCTCGGCCTCGGCGGCTCGTCCTTCACCAAGGACTTTGCCATCCGCTACCTCATCTATGCCTTCAGTGTCGGGATGAAGCTGATGGCGCTGGTGATGATCGCCAAGATCGGGTCCGACACCTTGCTGAACCTCGCCAACCAGACCGGTACCGGCAACGACGCCTTTGTCGGGACACTGGCGATCGGCGGCATCTCGGTTGTCGTCTTCATCATCTCAATCTACGTGCCGAACATCGTGCAAGGCGTGGTGCAGGGCGTCTCCGTCGGCAGCGGCATGGAAGTGGTGAAGCATGCCGGACAGGCGGCGAGCTTCGCGGCCGGCGGCGCCAGCCTCGCCATGGGAGGCGCGAGGGCAGGGGCAGCCGGGTTCAGTGCCGCGCGTGCCGACGGCGCCTCGTTTGGCGCAGCCGCCCTCAAGGCCATGACGCAAGGCATCGGCTCGGCGGGCGGCGCGCTCGCCTCCGCCGCACGCGACCAGGCCATCGGCGCGCCAGGCTCCTTCGGGACGTCGACGCTCGGCCTCGCCAACGCCAAGCTCGATCAGCGGAGCTCGCAGCGACAATCGACTGGAAAGACTTGAGCCGATTCAACCCGGCAGGTGAACAGTGGGAGACCCTTTCTCGAATGGCCGCGCGTAATCCGCCCGACAACCCCTATCTCGCCGCCCGTCAGGAATGGAACGAGCGTTACGGCTCCTATGTGAAGGCGGCCGCGACGTGGCGCACCATCGGCATCGTCGCCATGGTGATGGCGGTGATCGGCTTCGCCTATGCGTTGTTCCAGAGCACGCAGGTCAAGCTCGTCCCGTATATCGTCGAGGTCGACAAGCTTGGGACCGCCTTGAGCGCCGGCTATCCGCAGCAGATCGAATATGCGGATCCGCGGGTGGTGCGCACCACGCTCGGCAGCTTCGTCTCGAACTTCCGATCGGTCACGCCCGATGCGGTCGTGCAGAAGCAATATATCGATCGGACCTACGCGCTGCTGCGGACCTCCGATCCCGCCACGCAAAAGATCAATGATTGGTTCCGGAGCAACTCGCCGTTCGAGAAGGCCAAGACGACGACGGTCGCCGTCGAGGTCAACAACATCGTCGCTCTGTCCAACCAGTCCTATCAGATCGACTGGACTGAATTCGAGCGCGACAGGAAAGGCAAGGAAACCGGCGAGCGCCGCTTTCGCGGCATCGCCACTGTCACGCTGACACCGCCCCAGGATGAGCAGACCATCCGGCTCAATCCGATCGGCCTCTACCTGCGTGATTTCGACTGGACGGCGCAACTATGAAAGGGGCGGGGACACAGATGCACCCAAATATGATCAGACTTCATACATGCGTTGTTCTCGCGGCATCCGGCTTCGGCTTGCTGCTTGCCAATGTCAGCGCACACGCGCAGGCGATGAACGCCAAGGAGCGAAAGGGCACGAGCATCTCGAGTCAGTCGCGCGGAGCGGACGGCAAGGTCGTCTTCCTGTTCGGCGAGGTCCAGCCCTCCATCGTCTGCTCGCCGCTCGAGGTCTGCGACATCGAGCTCGAGGCCGGTGAGGTCGTGCGCGATGTGCTGGTTGGCGACACGGTGCGCTGGAAGGTCGAACCAGCGACGTCCGGAGCGGTCGGCGGACAAGCCATCCACCTGATCGTCAAACCGTCGGAGCCAGGGCTCGTCACCTCGATGGTGGTGACGACCTCGCGGCGAACCTATCACATCCAGCTCAAGTCGAATGCGACCCAATACATGGCGCGCGTCGGCTTCGAATATCCGGCGGATGTCAGCGGCCGGCTCGCGGACATCAACGCGCGTATTGGCACTGAGGTGATTCCGGGCGCCGGCGTTCCCGCCGAGCAGTTGAGTTTCGCCTACAGCGTGAGCGGCAGCGCGTCCTGGCGGCCGACGCGGGTCTACAGCGATGGCGTGAAGACCTACATCCAGTTTCCGTCTTCGCTATCGGGCCAGGATGCACCGGTCCTCTTCGTGGTGTCGGGCGGCCAGAACCGCATTGTCAACTACCGGCTGAAGGACGACATGATGGTGGTCGATTATCAGATCGACACTGCCATTCTGGTCTCCGGCGTCGGCTTTTGGAACCAGGACAAGGTGACGATCCGGAGGGGAGGCTGATCATGCGGCAGGTCTCCTCGTTGCGTCGGCTCGTCCTTCTCTTCCTGCTCGGCCTGCCGCTCGCCGGATGCGCGTCGTTCGGCGGCGCTGCCCTGGTGGCGAGCTCTGCGCCGCCCGACCTGTCCGGTCCCGCGGCTTCTGCGATCGCCGGCGACATGGTGACGAAACTCGCCGAGCAGGTCGGTCCTGGCACAGGCACCATCATCCTGAAGCCTGACGGTTCGCCCTTCGGCCAGGCTCTGGAGACATCGCTCAAGAGCTGGGGATATGCGGTTGCGACCGATCAGAAAACCAAGGGTGAGAAGACCATCCCGCTCGCCTATGTGATCGAGTCCTACAATGGTCAGGTCCTGGCCCGCTTGTCGACGGGCAATGTCGAGCTCGGTCGCGCTTATAGCGCAACCGCTGCTGGAGCGTCGCCGGCCAGCCCGCTTTCCGTTATGCAGCGCGGGTAAAGGGGATCATCATGGTGCAATCCCTGAAGCTCGGCGGCGCTCCGGAGGGCGAGAGCACGGGAATCCGTCGCCTGAACCGGCTGCCGATCATCCTCGCCATCGTGCTGATTATCGTCTTCTTTGCCGTCATTTTCTACGGCCTGACCTCGCGCGGTCTGTACTTCCGCCGCGAGGCCGGCATCGACACCGCCTCATCCAATTCGGCATCAACCTATGCCGATCAATTGAAGAAAGGCGTCGCGAACGGAATCATCGGCGATCAGGAGGCACAGACCTTCCAGCCGCCACCCCCACAGCCGGACACACGAAAGCCGGCAGGCAATCCCTTCTCCGGCCGACAACAGACCGAGGCGGCGGCCGGCCCGCAGCTCGAACCCGACGCCCTATGGCGGGCGCGCCTCGAGCGGGAGGCACATGAGCCATATTTGCGGGAGCAGCAGCGCCAGCGCATGGCCCGCGTGCAGGCGAACGGTACCGCCCATGACTCACCGCTCGCCATCAATCTCAGCAAGCTGCAAACATCGAGCGCACCCATGAGCAATGCAGCACCATCGACGACGACGACACCCGGTCCCGCACGCGGTGCGTCCGACCTTTATGCAGCGGCGCTGCGTGCCGGCTTCGGCATGCAGAACATCGATCCGAACGGGCAAACGGCGAAGGAGGATTTCTTCAACGCGGACCTCAAGAAGCTCGGCTACCTTCCCAACAAGGTGGTCGCGCCGACATCCGCCTACGAATTGAAACGGGGCTCTGTCATTCCAGCGACGTTGATCACCGGCATCAATTCCGATCTTCCTGGTCGCATCACCGCCCAGATCAGCCAGAACGTCTACGACAGCGCCACAGGCCATCAGCTGCTGATCCCGCAGGGCGCCAAACTCTTGGGACGGTACGATTCCAAGATTTCGTTCGGGCAAAGCCGAGTCCTCGTCGTCTGGACCGACATCATCTTCCCGAATGGCTCGACGTTGCAGATCGGAGGCATGGCGGGCACGGACGGGGAAGGCTACGGTGGCTTCAATGATCAAGTCGACAATCATTATTTCCAGGTGTTCGGTTCCGCGATCCTGATTGCCGCGATCGGCGCCGGCATCGACATGTCGATGCCCGCAAGTTCGCCTTACGGGTATCAGCAAACTCCGACGGATGCCGCGCGCAACAGTTTTGCTGAGTCGTTCGGCCGCGTCGCCGAACAGACGATCAGCAAGAACATGAACGTCCAGCCCACACTCGAGATTCGACCGGGCTACGTGTTCAACGTCCTCGTCAACCAGGACATGGTGTTTCCGGGGGCTTACAGGGGATGAAGTGCTTCGGTTCGGTTACGATAGAGTCTCTGGGAAATGCCGCGTTGTGCTCGAAGCAAACGATCCAGTTGGCTGATGGAGATTGCTTCTCGTTCTCGCAATTGTCGCGCGCCGCGAAGAGGCGAGGCGGTGCAGCACCGTTGCACGAAATTCCGCGGAATCCAGCGCCCGATCCCGCCACACTCGTCGCGCGGATAATCGAAAGACCCATGCCGATAGACAAAGGGTGCTCACGCGCCGCAACAACGCGATAGCGGATGTTCGTTCAGAGCTGCGGAGAGGTAGCCGGCACCAAAGCACATCCAAGTCAAGTCCGGTCATAGACCAGCATTTTGCTCAGGCAGATGCGTTCAGATGAATAGGAGTTCGGATGCCATACTTCGATTCCACTGGTGTGAAGCTTTATTTTGAGGAAACTGGAGAAGGGCATCCGATCATTTTCCGAGCTATGGCTGATTCTGGGTGACGCGGCCTGATCAGGCGGCGTGGCTTTCAGCGGTCGGACTGACCTCGATGCCGTCAGTAAACTTTACACCGGCGATGACCTTCGGCAACTGATTTGTTCCTTTCAGTCGGCGCCAGGTCTTCGATGCGGCGTCGATCAACTTGAACACCATCAGCCTGGCGGTTTTCGGCGAGAGCGATCCTTTCGTTCGCTCCGTGCGATGCCGCACCGTGGCGAACACGCTCTCGATCGGATTCGAGGTGCGCAGATGAACCCAATGCTCGGCAGGGAAGTCGAAGAATGTGAGCAGCGCCTCACGATCCTTGATCAAGCACTCGACCGCAGGCCCGTATTTGGCACGGTATTTCTCGACGAAGGTGTCGATCGCGGTTTCGGCTTTCGCCCGGCTCGGCGCCAGATAG
>NZ_AUEZ01000143.1 GCF_000426245.1 Bradyrhizobium sp. Ai1a-2
CGAAGGTCGGGCCCGCCCCTTCCAGGCCTCGTAGGTCGTGCAAAACCAAGTATAGCCGAATCCATCGGGATGGGTGGCGCGATACTCGTCCCACAGCAGCCGGCGGGTCACGTTGCGCCGACGCAGCTCCTTGTCGACATAGCCCCAGTCGGGAACAGCCCGCTGGGGGCTCAGCGCCGCAGGCTTCGGCGCAGGGAAAAGCAGCAGCTCCACGTCCTCGTCGGTCATTCCCGTCGGCAACGGCCAGTTCAGCCCGGCAGCCCCGGCTCGGCGCAGATAGCTGTGTACGGCACCGTTGCTGATGCCCAGGGTGCGCGCGATGGCTCGCTCCGGCAAGCCTTGAACATGTTTTAAGCGGAGAACCTCTTTGATCCGGCGCATCGACAATCTCTGGGTGGGCATCGGCCTTCCTCGTTCACTGACGAGGCAGTTCCTAAGCCGGTTGAGTTGTCGGCCGAAGCGGGCTGAGCCATTCAAAAATTGCTCACGATCCCGCGAAACATGCATCCAGTGTATCACAACCGCCTCCCTCTGTCAGTTTCAGAACACCTGCTGTCATTTGCCGAGCTTCAATTTTTTAACGCTTAATCAGTCGCTTAAATGGCGACATGCTGTTGGCACGGCCGTTGCTAACAAGATGCTGCAACACTGAGTGAGGGATGACTGCATGCAGACGCCGCAGGACCAGCGATGCTCTCCTTTCCTTGAACCCGTGTGCCTCGTTTCTGAGAGGGAACTCTAGCACATCCTCCACCGCAGTTGAGAGCGCCCGCAACGACCTTCTCTTTCTTGTCGCGCACCAGGCGTGCGAGCCAGTCGGTCGACCTCACAGCATGGTGCGAAAGACGCCGCAATGCCGGGGCCGCACGCAAGTCTTATGCAGCGATCGGATACTGACGCGTGTTGGTTAGCAAAGCCGAACAAGGCTTGGGATGCATCTCATACTTACAGTCGTCGGAGAGAAGGCTGAATCCTTGGGCGGTAACGCCAGACAGGCGTTCACCGGAAGGTGGCTCTCTGGGACGGGGGCTCGCCTGCAACTGGCAACTTCCAGATCCAACCAAAATGCTGTCGGCGTGTCACGCGCAGATCTCATTCAACGGTATTGGCTTCACGATCACCGACACCAGCACCAATGGAGTCTACATCAACACCGTCGACGCGCCGCTGGGACGCGGCAATACGGCCCCCACATACACCGCCTCGGCATTGTCCACGGCGATGTCAAACCGGGCAAGATCTTCATGACTCCAACAGGCGAAGTCAAACTTCTCGATTTTGGGACGGTGCTGATGCTCGACGTTACGCCACAAAGCGATAAGGGCACGGCGCAGCTCGATCAGATCCGCCAACTGACCCCGGCTTATGCTTCGCCAGAGATGCTGATGGGCGAGCCGCGGGCAGAAAGCGACGACGTCTATTCTCTCGCGGTGGTCGCCTATTTTGCCCTGACTGGAACTCATCCATATCCGCAGCGGCCGGCCAACGAGGCTCTCGAGGAGAATCTGACGTCGGCGCGGCCTGCGAACATTTCGCCGGCGCAATGGTGCGTGCTCGCTTCAGGCCTTTGCCCTAAACCGCCGCGACCGCATCCAGACAGTCGGCGAGTTCGTCCAGCGTCTCGGCAAGCCGCCTTGGTTTTACCGCCTGTGCGGCAGCGCTCGCCATACGTCTGTCGTAAAGGTTGTAAGGAGGCGAGTTATGGTTTGAGCATTTGCAGTGCTTGCAGACCGCCGGCACACACTTGCCGTCTTTGCAGACGGCAGTTCGCTCCGCCGCAACTGTGACAAGCGTTGTCAGCCCAGCGAACGTTCGATGTGGTGCACCGATGACCGACTACAATCTCAGCATTGCTCTGGACATTCTCAGCAAGCCCGAAGTCAAGCTCGACGTGCAAGGCTTCGAGGGCACGGAATGCATTTCCGTGCCGTTCAGCTATCTGGTTTATGCCACTACATCAAGCGATGCCGATACTGACTCATGGATTGGCGAGCGCGCCAAGCTGACGGTCAAAACCGCATGCGGGCGATGGATTGCCTCGGGCCTATGTGCCCAGGTCGAGGAACTGGACCCGACGGTAACCGAACTGCGGGTGCTTCAGTTCGTTCTGCGCCCGCGCTTCTCGGCTACCGAACTCTCCCTAGCGAGCCGTGTTTATGGCCCTGGCCAACCAGTGGGCGTCGATGAAATCGTGAAACTGCAGCTGAGCAGGGCAGCTATCAGCGTTCCCACAGAATACAATCTGGATAACTATCCAAAGCGAAATTATGTCGCCCAATACAATGAAAGTGATTTCAATTTCATTTCGCGCCTTTGCGAACGCAGCGGAATTTTCTATTTTTTCAAGCAAGAAGACGGCGGTGAGACCATCGTGTTCGGCGATAGGAATCTGGCATTTCCAAAGGTCAAGTTCGGCGCAAAGTCGGCCATCGAATATTCCCATCAACGCGACCGCAATATGCCGCGGAGCATTGACGAAAGCGCCGTTCTTTCGTTCCGGCAGCGCCGGGTTCTCTCGACAAAGACGATCGCAGTGCGCGATTACAACGAAACGGTTCCTGCTGTCCTTTCTGGGTACAAAGAGGTTGGACAAGGCAGCGGCTTCTTGGGAAACTCTGAGAGATTCGGCGGGCATTTTGCTAACGAAGGAGAAGCGAGCTCGCTAGCCAGGATCCGCGCCGAGCAGATTGGCGCTAGTCAGACGATGTACATCGCCAACAGCGACGCGCCGGAGCTCCGTGCAGGCGTCATTTTCGAACTAAAGGGCCATCCACGGTTTGACGGCGACTATCTCGTCGTCGCCGCCGATCACTCGGCCTACCGGCCGGCCCCGACCGGATTCCATGCGTTACCGCAAAACGGGCGCGCCTACTACAACATGGTCCACTGCATCCGCTCGGAGGTGCCCTATCGTCCGGTCGTTATGACGCCAGTGCCGCTCGGCGTCGGCGTGCACACCGCCACGGTCGATGGAGAAGCTTGGAACGGGCGGGCCGAGATCGACGACCAGGGCCGCTATAAGCTGCAGTTTACGTTCGCCGACGAAACGGCGCCGGAAGGACGCGGCAGCGATTACGTGCGGAAGCTCGAGCCTTATGTGGGCCCGAGCGAGAGTGGGCTGCATTTTCCACTGGTGGCTGGAACGGAAGTCATGGTTGGCTACATGAACGGCGACATTGATCGGCCGGTGGTGATCGGAGCGGTGCACAATCCCGCTATGAAGGGACTAGTGACCTCCGAGACACACCTGTTCAATCGCATCAAGTCGCAATCTGGCGCTTTGATCGAGATTTACGACGGGCCTCCGTGAGTTTCTCACTTCTGATCGCTTTATGAGCGCCTGGCGGCCCGCAACCCGCGAGATCGACCCACTATTGGAAGCCGTCGCGAATGCGACGCGGGCGAGCATCCTGCCGACAGCGTGGATCAATGCTGCGCCGCTCTCGGCCGATGGCATTCGCTCGCAACGGCTTCGCGACGGACGAGAATTGCACCTGCAGCTATCCACGCAATATCTGGAGCAGAAACAACGCGGCCCTCGCACGGTGGTTGTCTACGCGGTGCAGGGCAATGCCGTTGTCGACAACCGCCTGGGTTACCGTGTGACGGGGCAGGCCGTGCTCGACGCTGCCACGCGTGCGTTTCTCGATGTCGAGTGTCGATTGGAGTCAGTCGGCGCTGTCGTGCTGTGACAAGGTCGCCGTCCCAATTGCGCAGATGACCTTGCTTATGGTGTCGGTTCGCGAGAATCTGGACGGCGCTGTTCGACCATTACATCCAGAAGGGCCTGCATATCAATGGTTCCTGTGCGCACGACCGTTGGCACGGATGTTGCGATATCTATGGTGCCGGTCCGTGCCGGCGCATGCCAGACAAGGGAGACAAAAGTGTCACTTGAAGCCTACATGACCATCAAGGGGAAGAAGCAGGGCGACATCTCCAAAGATGCGTCCAAGCCGGACAGCATCGGGCAGGTCGCCAGGAGCGACACGAGCAACCAATCAAAGATCACTGTCGTCGCCGTTGCCGCCGGTATTACCGTTCCTCGCGATATGACGAGCGGCGTCGCCACCGGCGCGCGCAATCACCAGCCGGCCGTCTTCACCAAGTTCTTCGATCGCGCCTCGCCGTTGCTCTGGCAGGCACTGGCGACCAACGAAGTTCTCGAAGAGGTGGTTTGCGAGTTTTACCGCACCGATCCGAGTGGTATGCCGCAGCCGCAAAACTTCTTCAAAGTGACTTGGAAGAATGCGACGTTGATCGAAGGTAAGGGCTATGTGCCGCTGACGATCAATCCGCAGAACAACTTCTACCAGAATATGGAAGACTGGTCATTCACCTACAAAGAAGTGAAATGGGAACACATCCCTGGCAGTACCAGCGGCGAAGATAAGTGGTGAAAACCGCATGCTTTTGCTCCGTCGACGTTTTGCAGCGGCGGGGATACTTTTCAAGGAAAAGAGCATGATTCTGCCCCTTGGGGGCTGCCCGGTCCGGAGCCAGAGCGCCGCGCCAGACCCAATTATAGCAGAGAAATGGTGTGACGATGGTTCAGATCGATATCAGCAATTGCTTGGGGTTTGAATGCGTATGGCCGGTCGAGCCTGGAGGCGACTCCAGGCTTATGCGTTTCGCGGCAAGTTCGCGTGTTTCGATCTCGAAATGCAGCATGGAGTGCAGGGCTGCTGGCGCGTTCATTATTGTCGATAGCACAGTGTCATTGGCCTATGGCATTCGATGTTTCGACGCCGATCTGCCTTGTCTCCTCGCATCGAGCCTGACAGCCCTCGTAATTGAGACAAGCAAGCTCAGTGTCGAAAATGGAGACGGACTATGACGGGCAGTCCGCCGCATAAACAGCAAACGCGCAGCTCTCCGGACAAGCCCTCTGGCCAGGAGCAGGCGCTCCACTTCGACACTGACGAGGCGCTTATCTCGCACTTCGAACGTGAAGCCGAGAAGGGCGGCTTTGTCATAACGTACGTCCAACGCATGGCAGGCGCGCTGCGCAAATTAAGCGCCTGGCTTCGTACGAATGGGAGGCCGCCAATGGCCGGTCGGCTTAACCAATCGGATGCCGATGCGCGTGCCTATGCGAACCAGGTGAGACTTGATCCCGAAGACTTTGATAACCTCAATAGAGCGTTGACACACCTCCGGGAGGCGGCGGCCGGAAGGCCGGTGACTCGTCTTCGCCGTGGCCCCAAGCCCGGCGACCACCTCAAAGCGAAGTGTGTTGAGGACGACGCCCTTATTTCCCGTTTCAGGGTGGTGGACTTGGGTCTGACCCAAAGCACCGTCGACGTGTACGCTAGCCTTCTTCGCAGATTCAGTGACTGGCTCCATGACCTCCGCAAGGAGCCCATGGTTGGCCGACTGCACGACGATACGCTGGCGCAGGATGCTATTGAATTCAACCACTCCGCCATCATCGACGCGTTGGGCTGGCTTCGGCTGGCCTGGCCGAACGCTGCGCTGGCGTTGCAATCCCATGAGCAAGCGGGGTCGTCCGCCGCGGCGGGCAGTTCGCAGTACAGCTCGTGGCAGGGACCTTCCCTGTCCCTAGGAGCCTGTCCGAGTAGTCCCTGTTCAATTGGGTGGGAGTCTGATTTTATTGGCGGCGATGAGCAAGTATTTTCGCCTCTGGAAGATTGATCAGCCGCAGCTTCTGCCGCCCAGCGTGCAGGATTTCGTACCGAGGGACCACTTGTCACGGTTCATCGTGGAACTGGTGCAAACTGGATGTGCGTAAGAGCTGAGCTCTCGTTGCAAGTGTGGCGTTCGGTTAACCGACGCAACGGGCCGCATATAGGTTGGCTGGTGAAACCAGTTAGCAATCGTGAGGTTGGCGTCCTGCACGTGCTCCTTGTCGGGCTTCTGACAGCTCCACACCGCCTGTCGAGTTCAAAACAACGACCGCCGTCTGCAGCGTGCGAATTGTTTCAAAGCGTAATCAGCAGCTTAAGTGGGACGGACGCCACTGGCACGGCCGTTGCTATTGAGATGTAGCCGGGACCACTGTCCGGCAGAACACTGTCAACAACGGTTAGTTAGGCGCGTGCTCTTTGCGCATTAAGTGATGGCTCGATGATCACGGCAAAGAGCCCATGCTCGCCGACCCCAACACTAAGAACTGACCATAGATGCTCATGGCTACCATGGCTACCGGCTTACAAAGAACGATGAAACCCCGATCATAACCGCGTTCTCGAGGCTTCGAGCCTACGCGGTGAGCAACCGGGTTCGCGCGCGGGAAGGCAGTTCGCCAGTGCCGCAGGGACGAGGATGATCTATGTGCGCCGCGCCGGTCTTCCGCGGGAATATCATCGCTCGCCACGAACGGCTCTCCGCGGCGTAAGCAAGCGTGGCTCGTATGTCGGCTGAGTGGACCACTTGCCCAACACGAGAGCGCAAACAAGCCTCACACAAGTGAGGTGGTTTCAGTTGGCGGTCTCAGAACTGAGATCGAAGCGGTCGTCTTTGACCGAAATACGATCGGAAATCATAGCCGAATAGCAGCTTTCCGGAATCTTGCTGCTGAGGCTGCATCAAATGCATCAATTCAGGAGCAGTGGGATGCGAATTGGGAATCACCATCTTGGCAGCTGTTGGGCGCTGAATCAGCGGATCGCCAACGGCCTGACTGAAGCCCCGAGCGCGATGACTGCGTTTCACGAAGCGGATCATCCACTTGCTGCACTTCGTTCCAAGGTTCGGCGGATCGTTGGCGGGCCGGCTGAGGTCCCCAGTGCGATGACTGTGTTCCATGATGCGGGTCATTCACTTTCTACGCTCCCTTCTCGGAATACGGCAACGCTACTTGCGAGGAACGCTGCGCTGCCGCAGGGCGGGAAGGGACAGCATGGTGGGGGCGGAGCGCCGGAAGGGGGAATGGGAGACGGACCAAGCCTTTCCGCGCGCGTGGCAAAGTACGGCTTGTGCCTGGTGGGCGCGGGCTACGCCTACAACGAGGTCGCCAACGACTTCTTCCTTTCCACCACCTCGCTGCATGACGGGAAACAGGGGTTCACCAGCAACGAACGGCTCAGGACGGCCCAGGCGAAGGCGAGGGAGTATTACACAGAATATCACGCTGCCGATGCCGAAGCTCAGCGTCTGAATGGGCGTCCTGTCAACCCAATCCGTACCTGCGGCAACAACCAGTTTGTAACCATGATCGACTACCGGACAGCGACCCGCGTACATGTCGCGCGCCTAGTGGACTCAACGCAGGCGCGCCAGTCGCTCGTTCTAAACCTAGCTTGCATGAAGGGGCATCTGGTGAATGACGAGTGTGTGGCCAAGTATAGACCGCCGCAGGTACCGAAGGATCCAGACCTGACGAAGAGCCCGCTGTACGATCAGAAGAAAAAGTACTCGCTGACGGGCGTGCTCAACGAGGAGACCGGCGCGTACGGCTACACGTCGAGGTCGATCACTCACCCGTTTATTAACAAGGGCGCGCAGCACTTGCGAAATGCCCTCCAGAGCGAGAAGGGCCTAACGTACAAGCGATGCAGCGAGACGCTCGAGGCGCTGCTCGCCAACGACCGCAAGCTTGGTGAGGAGGCTCAGTTTGCGGCCGGCCAGGCCATCCTAAACTTTAGGCAGGTCTATTCTGCGGACATACATTGGGGGCATCCCGAGAACGTCGTGATGCGGACCCTTGCCGAGCATGGTTTCCTCTCACGAGCGCAAACCGAGAGGCTCGATGCAACTCTAATGTTCGAGGATCCGAACAAGAACCCACTGAAGCGCAATAAAAGCTTGGTTGGGGAGCGGCTGCACAAACTCGACATCCATCTTCAGGAGATGCGGTCGGGTCACAATCCCGCAGTAGTCGAGGATCTGAACCATCCGGAGATCGCGGACATGAAATACCTGCCCATCGCGCACTTCAAGTTGAACGAGCAGGGCAATGGGTTCGAGGACTGCTCTGGATTGGGTGACTCGTTCACGTGCGCCAACGCGGTCGCGTGCATCAACCACGCGCGCTTGATGAGTGGGCAGCCGCGCCTCTCAAAGGAAGAGGTCATAGTGATCGCAGCATGCCTAAACGCTGTGTACGACGACACGAGCTCAATCCGGCATACGCTCCACGAAATAGCCCGCGGCTGCTTCGTCGGCGCAGGCTACACGATCGAGGATGCGGATGAGTTCTACGCTGGTGTCTGCCGTAAGGCAGCGGAAGAGTACTACGGTGGCAAGAATATCTCAAAGCAAGGTTGATGGTGTACGGATTCCTGCGTAGATCAGCCCCCTTGCGACAATCTAGACGACCGATTCCATGAAACCGGCACGGAACTGGAAGTGTGTTGGTGGATTCCTCGTTTTGAGATTATCTGAACGAGGGTTGGTATCATGGCAACATGGCGGCAAGCAGTCGAGTTGGCGATGAGCGAGGAGGAGATTGAAAGGTTGACGGCTCTTTCGCTGTCTCGAACTGAGTCGGCGAGCCGGGTGTCGCGGGCAGCGATGCTGCTGGCCTATCGGGAGAACCCGTCGTTCTTTGCCGTGGGACGTAAACTTGACGTCCATCATCAGACGGTTCAGCGCTGCATCGAGCGGGCGGTAGCCAAGTTCTTCGAGGCATTGTATGAGGTCGAGAGGGTGGCGCGCCAGACGCCGCCCGACGGCGAAACGTGCGCCGCATACACCTTGCGGCTGCGCCAGCAGCATAGCCTGCCGGTATTGGCCGCCTTCCGGACCTGGCTCGACGACCAGGCGCCGAAGGTCCTACCCGAAAGCTTGACCGGCAAGGCGATCGCCTATGCGCGCAACCAATGGGATTATCTGACCCGTTACACCAGTGACGGTCTCGCCCCGATCGATAACAATGTTCTGGAGCGCGACATCAGGCCGTTTTGCACCGGACGAAAAAGTTGGCTGTTCAGCG
>NZ_AUEZ01000144.1 GCF_000426245.1 Bradyrhizobium sp. Ai1a-2
CGGCGTCGAGACCGTCGTCATGGAATCGACCAGCGTCTACTGGATTCCGATTTTCGAGCTTCTCGATGCCCGAGGATTTACCGTGTTCCTTGTCAACGCGCGCGATGCCAAGCACGTGCCGGGGCGCAAGACCGATGTCAGCGATGCGCAATGGCTGCAGCGGCTCCATTCATTCGGGTTGCTGCGGGCCAGCTTTCGGCCCAAACGGAAGATTGCCGAGCTGCGGGCCTACGTGCGTCAGCGCGAGCGTCTGCTGGAGTACGCGGCCTCACACATCCAGCATATGCAGAAGGCCTTGACGGAGATGAATCTTCAGCTGCACCACGTTGTCGCCGACATCACCGGCGCGACCGGCCTGCGTATCATACGCGCGATCCTTGCCGGCGAAGCGCGATCCGGAGGCGCTGGCCTGCTTGCGCCATTACAGTTGCCACTCCAGCGCCGAGACGATCGCGAAGGCGCTCGCCGGAAGCTATCGCGCCGAGCATCTGTTTGCGCTCGAGCAAGCACTTGCGCTTTACGACGCCTACCACGAGAAGGCATCTGCCTGCGACGCCCGGATCGAAGCCGTGTTGAAGGAACTGAGCATCCATCGCGGTCATGGCCATGGATCAGCGCCGCGGGCCTCGCGGCGTCGGAACCGAACCGATCAGGCGAACGCTCCAGCTTTCGACGTCCGCGAGGCGCTGTTCGCGTTGCTCGGAAAGGACATCACCACGATCGACGGCCTCGGTTCTTGCCTCTCGCTGAAGCTGATCGCAGAATGCGGCGACGACCTCTCCTCGTGGCCGAGTGCAAAGCATTTTACCTCCTGGCTGGGACTGGCGCCGAGTAACAAGGTCTCCGGCGGCAAAATGCTCTCGTCCCGAACGCGCCGATCCGGCGGCCGGGCGGCGGCACTTCTGCGCCTTGCTGCCGTGACCGTGGGTCGTACGGACACCGCGCTCGGCGCCTTTTATAGACGGCTCTCAGCGCGCATCGGCAAGGCCAAGGCCGTGACCGCCACGGCCCGCAAGATCGCAGTTCTGTTCTACAATGCTGTGCGATACGGAATGGACTATGTCGATCCGGGGGCCTCGTCCTACGAGACGCGTTACCGAACGCGAGTAGTCAACAATTTGCATCGGCGTGCCAAGGCATTCGGCTTTGTTCTCCAGCCCTTGGAGCCGAAAGTCGGTGCTGCCGTTTCTTGGGAATCGTTCTCCAGCGTCGACTCGCCGATCTTGGCGTGTAGCGACTTCACATCGATGGCGGGATCGGCGAACCGACTTCCGCTGCCTGGACCGAACACATCGACAGCACCGCCTTCGAGCTGTGCCTTCTACGATGCGATCTGATTGGGGTGAACGTCGAACTGCTCCGCCAGTTGCGCCAGCGTGCGGTCACGCTTGACGGCGGCAAGCGCCACCTTCGCCTTGAAGGCCGCAGTGTGATTCCGCTGTGATCTTCTGCTCATCGTCTCTCCTGATTCGCTGGGCAATCTTGCCTGCCGTCAGGCAGAAACCCCACTTATCGCGCTGTTCAGATTTCCGGGACCAGCTCTCATGTCGCTATTGGAATGCACTTTCAAACCGAAACCCTACGGCCGATTTTTGAACCCGCCGAAGTTGTCCCTAAGGCTGCGAAACGCGGCCGCTGCTTGATGCAGCAAACGCGCAAGTAGCAGAGCAGCCCGCAAAGATTTAGGAGCGCCGGGAATCGCCTCATCACTAGCCACGAGACTTTCGAAGTTAACTAGACCGCGCGCCTGCATCAGGAGCTCTTCCTTCTCACGTTTGAGCGTGTTGACCTGATTGGCCCGAGCATCACTTTCAGTTTGCACGCGCTTGAGTGCCCCTTCCAAATTCATGATTCGGTTCGTTTGGTCTGCATGCCCTGCTTCAAACTGCTCATTCTTAGCCCCCAATTCCCGGGCCTCAGACTTAAGGTTGTGAACCAGCGCGGTAAGCTTGTGAATTTGTTCGAGCCGAGCATCACACTCACCCGTTATGACTTCCAATCTCTTCTCAGATGCCTGCCGCTGCAGCCTGAGGTCCGAGACGGAACTATTCCGCACCTTTTGCCATTCGTCAAAACTTGCACCGCGAAGTAGCGGACAGCCCGTCAGATTCTCACCCAATTCCGTAGCTAAAATACACAGTCCACGGACCGCACCTGTTTCGTCGCCTGAAGGCAACGTGGGGAAAAAAATCTGGGTTGTGTCGGGAATGACTCCCTTTAGGTAGTCTAGGTCCAAGGACTTGCCGGGCCCGTAGTTGTCCCAACCATATCCAAAGTCCGTTGGCACCTGGAAGTCATCAATCGCAATAATTGATTTCGGATGCTTCGCAAAGATGAGCCGAAGCTCCTCACCGAGTGGAAGATCCTCTTCCCAATGTGCGTCCAAATAGATGAACAAAGAATCATGTTCGTTATGTTGGTTGAGCGTGGTCTCTAGAAACTGGCGAGAATCCGCGACATACAGGTTGATGTGGTGAAACTTGGAAAGCCGAGCAGTCGCCTCGAGCGCAAACATCCTTTCCTTTTCGCAGGTATGTATGGGGCCTTTAAAGTGCTCCGCGAACCATTGCGTGGTAATCCCACGAAAAGTGCCGGTTTCGAGAATTGAAACAGGGCGGATGCGCCCGACAAGATCTACGAATATGGCTTGGCGTCCGACTTGCCCATTGAGCGGGCCGCCCCAGCAATCTTGCAGCTCAGCCGAACTGAGCTCAAGTTCGGCCGCCACTCTATACAGCTGCTCCGCTCTCTCGGACTCGCCGTTTCCGTCGTATTGCTTTGCAAGAGCGTTTAGCCCCTGAGCGGCCTTCGCGATCGAGTCGGGTGCAACTGACAATCGAATCTCCTATCTTTCGCGCTCACTGTCCACATTTTGGGAGCGTTCGTTTTTCGCCCCAGCCTACCAAGTTCCTCTTGCACAACATCGTTATAAGAGCTCTCATTAAGATTCAACGCCTTTGCAAAATCGTCGCGAAACATCGGTCACCGGGTGAGGCCCGTCGGTCACTCCGTCGCCTGCGTGCTCTCGTTGAGATAGGCGCGGTAGGCGAGCACAATGCCATCTTCCAACGAGGCGCGAGCGTGCCAGCCGAGTGCGCGGAGACGGCTGAAGTCGAGCTGCTTGCGCGGCGTGCCGCGAGGTGTCGTGGCCGATCGCGCCGGTATGCCCGGTGGTGCGCGCGACAGCTTTGACGAACTCCGCCAATCGAGATGTTCTCACCGGTCCCGATATTGACTATGTCGCTGCTGGAATGCATTTTGATCAGGTGCACGCAGGCGTCCGCCATGTCGTCGACATAGAAGAACTCCCGCTGCAGCGTGCCGGTGCCCCAAACGACCACGTTGGGAGCGCCTGCGAGCTTCGCCTCATGGAGGCGGCGGATCAGCGCGGGGAACACGTAACTATACTCGGGATGATAATTGTCGTTGGGGCCGTAGAGATTGGTGGGCATCACGCTGATGGAGTCGCACCCATACTGGCTGCGATAGGCCTCCACCATCTTGATTGCGGCGATCTTTGTGATCGCGTAGGGCTCGTTGGTGATCTCCAACGGGCCCGTGAGCATGTAGTCCTCGCGCAGGGGCTGCGGGGCAAGCTTGGGATAGATGCAGGAGGAACCGAGGAACATCAGCTTCTCGGTGCGGTTCAGATAGGCCGCGTGGATGACGTGGGCCGCAATCGCGAGGTTGTCGTAGATGAACTCCGCGCGCAGCGTATTGTTGACTACGATGCCGCTGACCTTGGCCGCGGCCCGGAACAAGGCTTGCGGCTTCTTCTTGGCAAACCAGTCGAACACCTGGGCCTCGTCGCCGAGGTCGAGCTCGGCGCGGCCTGCGGTCAGGATCTCTACATCTTCCTGCGAAAGCCGACGGGCAAGCGGCCCGCCGACCACGCCGCGATGGCCGGCCGCGAAGGCCGTCTTGCCCTTCAGTTCATACGGTGTGCTTGCCATTGCGACTTCCAGTCGGGCTTCGCTGAAGTCGCCCGCCACCATTTCCTTCACCAGCTGCGCACAGCGAGCCTTCAGCTTCCAGCCAAGCTTGGCCGTCGCCCTGCTGGAGTCGCCGATCAGAAGATCGACCTCGGCAAAGGCAAGCTCGGCGAACTCCCGCACCGAGCGCGCCTCGCCGGATGCGAGCACATAATCGTCCGGCGCGTCGGCCTGCAGGATCGGATGCATGCCCTCGACATAGTCGCGTGCATAGCCCCAGCCGCGCTTGGCCTCGAGATTGCCGAGATAGAGCGTCTCTTCCAATCCCGCTTCGACGCGGGCGACGCCACGGGTGAACTTGCGGGTGAGAACGGTCTCACCACGGATCGGGCTCTCATGGTTGAACAGGATGCTGTTACTGGCAAACATCCCACAGGCCTCGCGGTAGTTCACCGTGACCCAGTAGCCATAGAGCTTTGCGACGGCATAACGCGAGCGCGGATAGAAGGCAGTAGTTTCCTCCTGCGGGATCTCCTGCACCAGGCCATAGAGCTCGGAGGTAGAGGCCTGATAAAAGCGGGTTTCCCACTCCCTGCCGAGGATGCGGCTGGCCTCTAGCAAGCGCAGCACGCCGATTGCATCCGCATTGTCGGCATATTCCTGGTCGGTCACGCCGGCAATCAGCGCTACGCGCCGCTTCGAGTCTCGAACTGTCGTTGTCCCTTCGGGTGCAGTAAACGACATGCTGCCCTTATTACTCGTCATTTCGAAGTCAACTCAAAGTAGATTTCAATCAGGCGGTTGGACCGCAACCATTGCGCTTGATTCGGAGCCAAGCAGCCGAAAAAATGCAGAGGCTCAGGCCAACGAAGGCACGCAAATCGAGGTAAGCGGTGATCCACCCGCATCATATACAGCATCGACCGTCACACAATATATACATTCATATAGATTGAGCTGGGGGCGCGCGCGTTGTTGAGCGTCGAGGACGGAGAAAACTAGGTGTTTAGTCCCGGCATTTGCTGGAGCGGATTGAGATTGAATCGTTCTGGCTGGGAAAGTCCAGCATTTGCAGATGTACTCGTAGGGTGTGAGGCTTTTCAGGGTCTTCAGCCGCCGAGCGTGGTTGGCGGTGATGAAGTCGGCAAGGTGAGTTTCGAGCTGATCGTGTCGATCGTAATGGTAGCGTTGGACGGTCGCTCGCTTTATCGTGCGGTTCATGCGCTCGACCTGGCCATTGGTCCAGGGATGCTTGATCTTGGTCAGCCGATGTTCGAACCCCGTGTTCTTGGCATGGCATATCGAACATATGCGTCACGTATCTTGCCGTCGGGCCGTCCGCATGGCGCGGCGGGAAGGTGAACTGGATCCCATTGTCGGTGAGCACGGTATGGATCTTGTAGGGGACAGCCGCGATCAGAGCTTCGAGGAAGGCCGAGGCCGAGGTCCTTCCCGTCTTTTTGACCAGTTGCACGAAGGCGAACTTGCTAGTGCAATCGATTGCGACGTAGAGGCAGAGCTTGCCTTCGGCAGTCTGGAGTTCAGCGATGTCGATGTGGAAATAGCCGATCGGATAAGCCTTGAACTTTTTCTTCGAAGGCTTGCCGCCTTCAACTCCAGCAATCGGCTGATGCCGTGGCGCTGGAGGCAGCGATACAGGGATGACCGCGTCAGATGCGGGAAGGTCGGCTGCGGGGCATAGAGGCAATCGTCGAGCGGCAGCAGCGCATGCCGCCGGAAAGCGACGATGATCGCCTCTTCCTCGATGGAAAGGACTGTCGAATTGGCTTCCTTGGGGCCCGTCGAACGATCGGCGACAGTCTCGCGCTGCTTCCACTTCGCGACAGTCTTCTGGTTGATCCCGCAGCGTTTGGGGCGAGTGCTCTCAGGCTCTCTTGACTATTTTGTATTGCTCGACGGATTGCCTCCGTCGTGGTGGCGCAGCCGTGTAAAACTTGTTCCATAGCGCATCCCTCGAATCGTGCGACAAGAGTGCACCATCAAAACCTGGGACTAAACAACCTGTTGCGAACTATTTCGGCACGCATGGTATCTGTGGCCGCGCAAGCGACGTGACCGTGCCGGAGGTCGAGTTTGGCGCTTCACCCGTAAGATTGGCACTCTTTGTGACCGGAGTTGCGCCGCCAGCTGCTTGTGACCTGCCACTGAGTTTTCATCCAGCGGCGGTTAGAGTCTCGGAGTTTTGTACGCCAATGGCGCGGGTGGAGCAACGGACGATCGGCGGAGCTGGTCGGGGTTGCGTAGCCGATCGTCCGTTGCGGTGAGGTGGGTGGCATAGGCCGCGGGGGTTAGGTATTTCATCTTCCGATCCGCGCTCACGATCGAGCGGGTCCGCCGTTCCGACAGGCTCATGACGGCCTGCAGAGATGCGCGACCGCAGCGCGCTTGGCGGCGGGCCCTACCATTTTTTTTGAAAGAAGCTCGCGAAGGGCGGCCGCATCGAGCATCTGCTCGGCCAGAAGCTTCTTCAGCTTCGCGTTCTCCTCTTCCAAGGCCTTCAGTCGCTTGGCCTCGGAGACATCCATACCGCCGAATTTGGCCTTCCAATTGTAGATCGTCGCCTCGGAAATCCCATGCTTGCGAGCCAGGTCAGCCGTCTTCGCACCCGCCTCATGCTCCTTCAACACCGCGATAATCTGATCTTCCGAAAACCTTGCTCGCTTCATCTGTCCGTCCTTCTGCGGGCCGGACTCTAACTCCATCTGGAGGAAATACGCAGGGGCAGGTCAATTGCTTGCGGCAAGTCACTAAGCGTTCGCAATCCCTGCGACCATGCGTTCCGGCGATCCTTCGAGATCTCCCAGATCCAAACGCTCATGGATCCCGGGCCGCATCACCGGCGTTTCGGGGGTAATGGCACGCTCTTTGCTGGCGGCTTTCGCCAGGCGGTCAAAACGTATGGCAGAGATAAATCCATCGCGTGGATGGTTCCGATCCACACAATCGATTTTACGGCTGATCAATAATAATGGCAGATATGAAACCGTCGTTCGCGGGTAACAAAATTTAGGCTGCAACGATGGTTGCCGATCTTTGTCCGAGATCCGAGAAAAGAGTCGGATATCGAGTTTCGACCGAGGTGCACGTGCATTGCGCTGATCGTCTGGGGCGGGCTGCGCAATCGGTGTGGCCGGGCGATGCGAAATGCCGAGCCGATCCCGTAGGCACGGACTGCTGGTAAACGTTTGTATGGCTTTCTCAGCCCTTTCTATATCGGCCGCTGGCTTCCGTAGAATTGAGCCAGCCTTCAACATCTTCTTAGCTCCGCGCTCAATGCAACCGTCGAAAGCCAAGTGTTCTGTTGGCGCGAAGCCAAATCTTCTTTGATGCACATTTGCGGGAGCGTTGGTTCAATTGGAATGCCCGGCTCGCTCGGACAATCCGTAAAAGTCGGTTCAGGGGCTTGCCATAGTACCTATGGAAACCATGAAGGAGTCTCGGTCTTGCTAACAGTACATGAGCACATCGTTTCGCTTCTCCAAAAGCCCGATCCGGTCATTTTGGATATCGGTTGCAATGACGGAACCGATACCCAATGCTTTCTCAGGCTCTGTCCAGAGGCCAAGCTCTATTGCTTTGAGCCAGACGTCCGCGCGGCTGCCCGCTTTAAAACGAACATGAGGCCGTACCTCGACAAGGTGGCGCTATTTGAAATCGCCATCAGCGACCGAAACGGTAAGGCCACCTTCCATCCGAGCAATGGAGAGGGAGAAGCGAAAGAATGGGACCTCTCTGGTTCAATACGTCGACCCAAGAAGCATCTTGTCGAATATGATTGGGTTCGGTTCGATCAGCCCATCTCAGTTGAGACTCGAAGACTAGACGATTGGTGCGGCGAAGCGAATCTGAACAAGATCGATCTCATTTGGATGGATGTGCAAGGAGCCGAGGCGGACGTTATCGCTGGCGGCAAGGGCACCTTCAGCAATACGCATTTCATCTACACAGAATACAGTGACAAAGAGCTCTACGAAGGGCAGCTGTCGCTGCAAGGCATCCTTCAGCTCTTACCCTCATTCGAACTGGTGACCCAGTATCCCCGCGCAGTCTATGGCGATGTATTGCTCAGGAACACCAGCTTTTAGAGCACTTGTGATCAAAGCGGATTGTATCCGCAATGACGGAGGTAGTTGGCGCATTCGTCAGGAGTGAATAGCTTTAGGGAGCGACCGATGAAATCCCAAAGGGCATCGACGGTCCTGGCTTGGGCTTGTCGCAATAGTTCTTTGAGTTTGGCGAAGGCCATTTCGATCGGATTGAGATCGGGGTTGTAGGGCGGCAGGAACAGGAGGCGTGCGCCGGCGGCGGCGATGAGGCGCGCCGCCTCTCAGTTCTTGTGGCTCGACAGATTGTCGAGGATCACCGTGTCGCCCTTGCGCAGCACGGGAACGAGGATTTGCTCGACATAGGCAAGGAAACACTCGGCATTGATCGGCCCGTCGAGCACAAAAGGGCGCAATCCGCCCCTCGCAGGTGAGGCCCGCAAGAAACGTCGTCGTCTTCCAGTGACCGTTCGGCGCATGGCCGAAGGCGCACGCACCGATGTCGGCCTAGCATTACAGTTGTGTTTTTGCTTTGAAGTGTGCGCGTTGGGCGGCCGCTTGATGCGCTCGACGCCAGAGTGACCATGCGACGATATGCGAGGGCGGTATGCGTTTTCGTGCGAGTTTGATGGCGATGCGGCGAATTTCCTGGATTGACCAGCGGATCAGTGACGCCGTGGCTTTGCTTTGGCTTTTGCCGCGTGGCGACGTTTCGTTTTTTTGGGCGGTGGCGGATTAGCGCGATGTCGGATCGCCGCCATCATAGCGAAGGCGAGCATGGCCATGGAAACATGACGATGCCAGCCATGCCAGGATCGGCTCTCGTTGTGATCGAG
>NZ_AUEZ01000145.1 GCF_000426245.1 Bradyrhizobium sp. Ai1a-2
TTCAGAAATTCAACAGAACCCGGGGCATCCCCAAGGAGAATATGCAAATGTCCTTTGCTATCATTCGCGGTCGAAGTGGGCGGCGACATGAAGTCGATTTTGGCGAATCACCCGTTCGCGTGGAGATTCATGCGAGCGAGGAGACTGTCGAAATCTTCGTCGAAGCGGACGCTGAGACAGCGGCGGAGGAGCGCCGACGCTTCGCCATCATCAATATCCCGCGCCACCAATTCAGCCGAGCTACCGGCGATGCGGCCCGACGCGCAGCCGATAAAGTCCCCTAAAACGGCGACATTATTGAGACCTCAGAGCGACGCATCATCCCAGGACGTCTTGGCCGGCATCGTCGAGCGTGTCACGTTCCACAACGCCGAAAACGGCTTCTGTGTGCTGCGCGTCAAGGCGCGTGGCCATCGGGACCTCGTGACGGCCGTCGGCCATGCTGCGACCATCGCCGCGGGCGAGTGGATCACAGCCACAGGCGATTGGATCAATGACCGGACCCACGGTCAGCAGTTCAAGGCACGGTTCCTGCGAACATCGCCGCCGACGTCGGCTGACGGCATCGAGAAGTATCTCGCCTCGGGAATGATCCGTGGCGTCGGACCGGGCTATGCCAAGAAGCTCGTGCGCGCCTTCGGCGACAAGGTTTTCGACATCATCGAGTCGACCCCTGCCAGGCTGCGCGAGGTTGGCGGCATCGGCCCGGTCCGCGCCGCCAGTATCTTGGCTGCCTGGGCCGAGCAGAAGGCCGTCCGCGAGATCATGGTGTTCCTACACAGCCACGGCGTCGGAACGGCACGTGCGGTGCGGATCTTCAAGACCTACGGTTCCGATGCGATCCAGGTGATGACCGAGACCCCCTATCGGCTGGCACGCGATATCCGCGGCATCGGCTTCAAGACGGCCGACGCCATCGCCATGAAGCTCGGCGTCGAAAAAACAGCGATGATGCGGGTGCGCGCTGGAATCTCCTGTGCCCTGACCGAGGCGATGGATGACGGGCATTGTGGGTTACCGACTGACGAACTGATCCCGCTCACGCAGAAGCTTCTCGAAGTTCCCTCGGGCCTGATCCGTGCCGCGCTCGAACTTGAACTGCGAGAGGGGACCGTGGTCGCAGAGCGGGTTGGTGATGCGCCGTGTATTTTCCTCACCGCTCTTCATCGGGCCGAACGTACCGTTGCCGATCGCCTGTTGCATCTGGCCAACGGCGCGCCACCGTGGCCAACGATCGATCCCGACAAGGCCTTGCCTTGGGTGGAGAAGCAAATCGGAATGTCCTTCGCGGAAAGCCAGGTCGCCGCGGTTCGCCTCGCCCTGATATCCAAGGTCGTGGTCATAACCGGCGGACCCGGGGTGGGCAAGACCACGATCGTCAAAGGCATCCTGAATATCCTGGCGGCGAAGGGCACCAACCTGCTGCTATGTGCGCCGACTGGCCGCGCCGCCAAGCGCATGACCGAGGCGACCGGCTTCGAGGCCAAGACCATTCACCGCCTGCTCGAAGTCGACCCCAAGACAGGTGGCTTCAAACGCGGCGAGAACAACCTGCTCGACTGCGACCTCTTGGTCGTCGACGAGGCCTCGATGGTCGACACCATGCTGATGCGGGCGTTGCTGAAGGCAGTTCCGGACGGGGCCGCCATGTTGATCATCGGCGACATCGATCAGCTGCCTTCGGTCGGTCCCGGCCAGGTGCTGGCCGACATCATTTTCTCCGGCGCCGTGCCGGTGGTACGGCTCACCGAGGTTTTCCGGCAGGCCGCTCAGAGCCGGATCATTGTCAGCGCCCATCGCATCAATCAGGGCGCAATCCCCGATCTCAGTCCGCCGGAAGGCGAAGCCGACTTCTACTTCGTCCAGGCCGATGAACCAGAGAAGGTCGTTGCTCGCATCATCGAGCTCGTGAAAACTCGCATCCCCAAGCGATTTGGCCTCAATCCGATTCGTGACATCCAGATCCTGTGTCCGATGAACCGGGGCGGTGTCGGCGCCCGATCTCTGAACGTCGAATTGCAGGCCGCTCTCAACCCTGCCGGCGAGCGCAAGGTCGAACGGTTTGGCTGGACCTTCGCCCCTGGCGACAAAGTTATGCAGATCGAGAACGATTACGATAAGGAGGTCTACAACGGCGATATAGGCACGGTGGTCGACGTCGATTCTGCCGAAGGTGAGCTCACCGCAGAATTCGATGGCCGCATTGTTGCTTACGAATTCGGCGAACTCGACATTCTGGCCCCGGCCTATGCGGCGACGATTCACAAGAGCCAGGGATCGGAATACCCCGCCGTCGTGATTCCGATCATGACCCAGCACTACGCGATGCTTCAACGTAACCTGCTCTACACCGGCGTCACCCGCGGCAAGAAGCTGGTCGTTCTGGTTGGACAGAAGAAGGCCGTTGCCATCGCGGTACGGAATGTTTCCGGGCGGCGACGGTGGTCCAAGCTCGCCGAGTGGTTGCGCGAGGCTTCATCCGACCATGCGCCGATTGGCACGATGGTTTGATCTTGGCGCGCGATCCGCAACAGAGCCGACCATCGTCAACTTGCCAGCGCGAATTCGAGATGGGTCGGCGATGACGACAACAATCACAGCATGGACGTCGAGACGTTGGCTCCCGCACTTATTGCATTCGGGAATGCTCATACGGGCTACCAACACCGAGCTGAACCAGAACCGCGCTGTAGATCGGCGTGGCTTTTGCCACCCGGTCAATATTCGGAGCCGCGACACACGTTCGCGTTGCCCCGCGCACCAAACTCGCGAAGCACGTTCTCGTCGACCAAATACGCGGTCACGGAATCCGGTGCGGCGCAGCCTCGCCCACCTCGGCTTCTTCATCAAACGCGCCGAGGTCGGCCAGCTCCGCAAGCGACCGCTTCAGGCTCCGCGGAGGATAGGGTCGTCCTCGTTTTGGATACGCTTTGGCATATTCGATCGCAGCCTCGACCTGATGGCGCTTGAGCGACGGAAAATTGTCGACAATCTGCTCGACCGATTGCCCACGGGCCAGGGCCGCCACCATGTAGACAGGAATTTTGGTGCCCTTAATGAGGGGCTCGTTGCGGTCACTTCCGATTTGTCCCCATCGGCGCAATTCGTCGAGACGATGAAGACGGCTCTTGAGGTCGGCGTCGATCTTGCCGAGATCAAGCTCCACTTCGCCAAACGCGACTCGGTGCGCGTCGAAGGAGAGCTGCCGGATCGCCTCATAGAGCCTGCGCCGGCCGGCAGGGGTAAGGTCTCTTTCCAATCTGTCGGCGACCAGCAGAAAGCGCATCTCCGCCCGGCCGAGGAGGCGCTGAACTCCGCTTCCGACCCGTCGCTGACGTGCGCGAATGATGCCGGTATCAACGGCCTTGTTGAGCGCAGCCGCCGACCGGTTCAGCACGTAACCTGCTTCCGTGAGAGTCAACGCTTGGGCGGAAGACATGGCGGACCTCCATCCGTAACTCATCCTCAATTTAGGGATGAATTAGGAGATCGGCAAGGTGCAGCGTTAAAGAATTCCCCGGGCGAGGCCACCGCCCCCGCCCGTCAGTTCTTGTCCTAATTGGCACACCCGCAAAATCGAATTGGGACACCGAATAAAAACGCCGCCTGCTTGAAATAGCTTGCAGGCGGCGCTTATCGAGCCCGGGAGGGTGATGCAAAATCCCGACTCCCATTAGTCAGCACAACCTATGCCAAGGTTTTATGTCTCGGGGCGGGACACTTGCGGGTTGGGGATAGAATCGAAAGCGGCCGCCCACAGAGGCACCTAGCCTGTCTCTGTCCAATCTGCAGCTTCTTCGTCATCGTCATGCTCTTCATCATCTGCCGGCAAGGGATCCGGCAATTCTCCCGCCAACATTCTGTCCTTGCTGAGCAGGCCGGCGTCCTCCAGCGCCTCCATGTTTGGAAGATCGCGCAGTGTCTCCAGGCCGAAGTGCGACAGGAACGCCTTGGTCGTCACGTAGGTGTAGGGCGCGCCGGGTTGCGGGCTACGCGGGCCGCTCGCGATGAAGTCCAGCCCGCGCAGACGGCCGATGGTGTCGCGGCTGACCTCCTTGCCGAAGAAGGCGGACAGCTCGCTGCGGGTGATCGGTTGGTAATAGGCGATGCAGGCCAGGATCAGCGTTTCGGATTGCGACAGCGCCTTGCTATCGCTCTCGCCGCCGAGCGCGGTGCGGATCGCATCGCCAAAAGTTTTCCGGGTGCGATGCTGCCAGCCGCCGGCCACGCTTGCGAGCTCGTAAGGCCGGCCGCGCAGCTCGGCGCGGATGTTGTCGATGATCAGATCGAGGTTGCAATCGCGGCCGACGACGCGCGCCAGGGTCTCGCGGCTCACCGGCGCGGGTGCGGCGAAGATCACGGCCTCGACCCGGCCCATCCATTCGCGCCAGCGCAGCTCCGGCGGCAGGTCCGCCAGTTCGAGATCGAGATCCGTCTTTGCTCGCATGCGCCGTCCCATGTCAGAGCCCGTACAATCGGAAGGTCGACCGGCCGGTCAGCTCGCGCACGGCGCCGAGCGACACCAGTCGCTCGAAGAGCCGGCGCATGCTGCGGTCGCTCGCGGTCTTGCCGGCGCCGGCCGGCTGGGCGTCTTCCATCATCAGGATCGCCACCATCGTGTCGGCGTCCTTGCCGCGCAGCTTCGGCGCCGCAGCGAGCAAGCGCTCGGCCCGTCGCGCAAGGTCGACATAGAGGTCCGCCGCACCTGCGGCCGCGCGCGCATAGGCCAGGGCGCAAGCCCTCGGCCAGCCGTCGTCCGCCGCGCCGGATTTGGCCGCGGCACGCAGATCGCCGCGGCGGACCTGGCCCGCGATCAACGGCACCGCCATCGGCCATTTCAGGCGATGGGCGAGCACCATGTCGGCGAGCCACAAGGCGAGGGGTTCGCTTTGCGGGACGAAGCGCAGGCTCGCCGCCGCAATCTCGGCGGCGGCTGTGATGGCGCTCCCCTGCCCGACCATCAGCTTGTCGGCCTGGGTGACGACGTCCTCGAGCGCGTCGCTGAAGCGCACCTCGAACAGCGCCGACAGCCGCAGGGTCCAGTCCTTCGACGCCATGGCCCTGCGCTCGCCGAGATGCCGCCAGGCTTTCAGGATGCGGCCGCCGGGGCCTGGATCGTCGTCATCGCGGCGCAGATACCAGGCATCGCGCAGCGCCGCCTCGTCTTCGGTGCGGCCGCCGTGCCGGGCCAGCACCGCGGCATTCGACAGCGACAGGCGATGCCGCCACAGCGCGCCGAGCGGATGCTCGCTGCGCGCGATCGGATGGATCGCGGCAAGCGCCGCGCCGGCCGAAAACATTGCGTCATCAAGGCTCTCGGACGTGAGGGCCTGCCGCACCCAGCCAGGAAACGGCGGGAAGGTGGGCGGGGCATGGAGCGTGAGTCGCGTGCGTGGGGCCATGTCCGAGGCTAATCCGGGACGGCGCTTTCCGCCACATAATTCCCATCAAACCGCCGCGCCTGTCGACAAATAAAAACGACTGATAATGTTGCCTTATCGGTCGTTTTGAAGATCCTACCTCAGGACGTCAAGGCCATGCTTTTCGACCACCGTCAGAAGCTTCAGCGCCATGCCGCTCGGCCGCTTGGTGCCGCTCTCCCATTTCTGCACCGTCGATTCCGAGGTGTTCAAATGGCGTGCGAAGACCGGTTGGCTGACGTGATTGCGCTCACGCAGCGCCTTGATCTTCTTGGCGTCGAATACCGCCGGTCGGGACAGGCATGTCTCATCGAAGGAGCGCAGGGTCTGCTTGTCGACTGTCCCGGCCCGCATCATGCCTTCCACCGCGCTGTGGATCGCCTCAAAGGCGTCGCTCTTGAACTTCCGCTTAGTGGCCATCGCCAATCTCCATCAAAGCTCCAGCATTTAGTTCCGCGTCCAAATCCGCCGCGGATTTGCGCCGATACAGCGCCGCCAACTCGCGAAACGCCCGCAATTCATCATCATCGATGTTCGCCCTGTCCTGCTTGGCGAACAGATAGACGTAGACCCAGAACTCACCGTTCTTGGCGAGCAGGATCGACCGAAAACGGTTGTCGCCGAGCCGCTTCTTGAAAACGCCTCCGCCCAAATCGTCCGCCTTGCCCTGCGCAGCCTCCCTGGCCGCGCGCACGAGCGCTGCATCTGGAAGCCGCGCCTTGCGCGCCGCCTTGGCGAACCAGGCCGTCTTGAATATTCGATCGGGCATGGCAAAAGATAGCACCTGGTGCTACCCAATTCAATGGGGTGTGAGAATCCCGCTGAGGTTCGCTCAGCTTAGATGACTGGATTGGCCCGAAAACAGGCGATTTTTTCGCCTCGTTCACCCAGGATCGGTGGACTCCTCACCCTAACTAATTGAGCGGACGGTTCGTCCTAACCCGTCTTATTCGCGAGAGGGCGCCTGAGAGGCTGGCGAGCGTGGTGTAAAGCGCTGATGCGGCGTAGGATTCGGTTGCGAAGCCAACCCCATCACCTCAACCGCGAACGCCACGCCCGCCATGACCGATGATACGATTCTGCCCTTCTCGTTTCCAGCCGTTCACGCCAAGAAAGTCACAGCTGCCTTCGATGGTGGACGCCTAACCTCGAATGGGGGCGTGATGCTTCTGGCGATGGCCGAGCGGCGTCTCGGTTTGGCCGACAATTTGGCCCGGGTGTTCCCGGATCGGCGCGATCCGACGCGGGTCGTGCACAGCCTTGTCGATATGTTCCGCGCGCGCATGTTCGCGATCTGCTGCGGCTACGAGGACGCCGACGACCTCGATCATCTGCGGTCCGATCCCGCATTCAAGCTGGCCTGCGGACGGCTGCCGGACAGCGGTCGCGATCTGTGTTCCCAACCGACGCTGTCGCGCCTGGAGAATGCTCCGCGCCTGCGCGACGTGATCCGACTGACCTACACTTTGGTCGACGCATGGATGGATATTGTCACTCTTCTGGGGCCTGCTCGTTTGTTTGAGAGAGCCGCAAAAGGTAAAAGCAGTTGCAGCAGGCGCCGCCGCCGTTATTTCGGTCGCAGGCGGTCTGTGGCAGATATCCGTGCCAGCCTATCCCGATACTTACCGCCGCCCGTCGGTTGCCTATTCGACGATATCAATAGCCAATGGAAAGCGTCTATTTGCCCAAAATTGTGCGGCTTGCCACGGCAGCGGAGGGCTTGGCGATGGTCCGGCGGCATCGACCCTTCCCAAGCCGCCCGCGAATTTGAGCGAACCGCACACTGCGCTGCACACGGCCGGCGACATGTTTTGGTGGCTTAGCCATGGAATTCCAAAAAGCGGCATGCCCGGATTTGCTGATGTATTGGACGAACAGGCCCGCTGGGATGTGATCAACTTCCTGCGGACGTTTTCAGAGGGATTTCAGGCGCGCCTCCTGTCGCCTGAAATCGTACCCGATCATCCGTGGCTGGGGGCTCCAAACTTTTTCTTAGAGGACGAGAATGGGGCGGAGAGGGAGCTGAAGGACTTCCGTGAGCAAAGCAATGTGCTGCTCGTGTTTCCCGAAAAGTCCGACGCAATGCGCGTTAAACAGCTACGCCTTGAGCAGAAAAGATTCCGGAAAGAACGATTGTGGGCGATTATCGTGTCGCCGGACGCAAAGCTGGCGGCGGGCGTCCCGAATGTTCGGCGTGGAGCACAAGAGGTTAGAGAAAGTTACGATCTGCTCTCCCGGAGCACTACAAATCGTGGAGATCCCACGCGTTTGGAAATGGGAAGACATTCCATGGAATTCCTAATCGACAGGTTCGGATACATCCGTGCGCGCTGCTTGCAAGAGGAGGACGAATGTGGTTGGCAAAATTCCGACGAGCTGATCTCGCAGGTCCGAGTTCTCAATAGAGAGTCCAAAATTCTCCCGCCACCCGCTCAACATGTGCACTGAATTAGTGGAAATCTTTCAGGGCTCGCAAACAAAGGAGGAAAGCATGCAAATATCATCCCGTCCCAACCGGTTTGGCGATCGATTCGAACAGTTCATTTGGTGCATGATTCTTGTGGCTGGCGCTCTGGTCGCGGCTCCAGCCCACGCACAACACCATGAGCCGGGCATGCACCATATGCACGGGTCTGACGGTGCGCCTGTTGCGAGATCGGCAAATACCGGCGAGCTGCCCGCATTGAAGATCCTCCTGCCGCAATCGGGTAATACCATCGGCGAGCGTGTTGCTTTCGTTTTCCAAGCCGACGATAACATCGCAGAAATGACCATGAGCTCTGCCAATCCGAGCGTTCATCTGCATGTTGCGATGGACGAAACCGAGCTCATGCCAATGGCAGACCAGCTGATCCAGCTTGGTGATGGCCGCTATCTCTATGTTTTC
>NZ_AUEZ01000146.1 GCF_000426245.1 Bradyrhizobium sp. Ai1a-2
CGCCGCCAGTCGTGCACCTGCTGGGGCCGGCAGCCATGGCGACGGGCGACGTCTGTGACAACCGCCCCCGGCTCGAGGCTTTCCGCGGCAATCTGTGCCTTCAAATCATCCGGCCACCGCTTGCGACCTGCGCCAGCATACACTTCGATACGCGGCGACAACGGTCGTCTTATGTCATCCGAATGGTCGTCCATTGTAAGCACCCTTGCTGAAGATGACTCTTCTAACGGTGCTCTTAAGACCCCGCACAAACAATCCGACGGGCCTCTGCGCTACGCTTACATTGCAGCTTATAACAAGATCGTCGCCGCCGAGCGCAGACAGCTCGACGACGGCAAGGACGAAAGCGGGTTCGGAGACCGCATCGGTCAGCTGCATCAGAAACATCCCGAGCTCCTTGAGCTCGCTCGCAATGAACGGGTGACCGCCTTCCTCCGATGGGCCTTCGATGACGATCCGATCGTATTTGGGTCACTCAATTTCGAGCGCGGAACGACGCAGGAAGCTCACATCGACGCAATATTTTTCTGGCCAGAGCCGAGCTATTCAATGGCCGGGTGCTGGGTCGCGCTCGAAGACATTCACCCTGACTCCGGTCCGCTCTTCTATGTCCCAGCGAGCCACACTTGGCCGTTCTATCGAAGCGACGATATCGTTAAGGCGCGCCCTGCACTGGACCAACAACGTACGGCGGCGCGCAGTCTGGATTTTCCGGCCGACAAACGCTCCAAAGTTGTCGCTGAGCTTGGCCATACATGGACTGAAGACTTCCGCGCGCTGGAGCGCTCCTACAGGTCGGAACGGCCGGCCCTGAACCTAAGAGCTGGCGATGTCGTGTTTTGGCATTCGCTGCTCGCGCACGGCGGATCGCCGCGGATCAATCCGAAGCTAAGCCGACGCAGCGCGGTATTTCATTTTGTCGGGAAGAGAACTCTGCTCTACACCTTCGAGCAGTTCATGCTTTACGATCGCGAAGAGGTGCAGTCACAGCCCCCACAGAAGTTCGATCTGCAGAGCTACAAGGGGCTGAAGTACATCCGGTACCCGTATTTCACGACCTATAACGGCGCAAGGGAGACGGTTCACCAGCTCGATGCGGGCGCGGACATTTCAAAGGCCGCATCGCCAGCACCATCAGCATGGAGAAAGACTGTCGCCCGACTGCTTGGGCGCTGATCAGTCGCATGACGGTCGTATGAGCCCTTGGACTTCAAGGTGCCTGCACTGGATCACCCCGGTATGGGCCTATTCGCAACCGCAACAATCTCGAGCGCAGCTCGCCCATGCGAGTTGCATTTGGATACAAGGCCGGGTCCGTCGGGGTAACGCGACCGTCCGGGGCAAATCCTGACGCCAAGCGAAAATTGAATGCTCTCACCTCCGAGTAGATTGGAAACGAGCGCACGTACGACACACAGGATACCAAGACGAAAAGTGTATATGCAGCAACGATCGCCAGATTCGTCCTGTTCGATGTCGACAGATATCCAAACGATACTCTGTTCAGAAAATCTCTTCGCTCTGCGAAAGCAAAATAGAGCATCGCGATAACAAAGAGCGATCCAGTCACCACGTATCGGCTTGAGTTTCCGTTGCGCACACCGAAGCTATCAAAGGTGACCCTCGCCCACCCCGTCCCGAGCGCGCTGAGCCCGACGAAGATGAATGTTCCGACCATGAAGATGAAGTGTGGGGGAGGATCACGGAAATAGGAGCGATAGACAAAAACAATATAACACGCAAAGAGGCCGATGACGGTACCGCATAGCGTGCTCAGCATGGTACCAAAAGGCGGCTCGAACATATTGTAGTATGGAAAATTGATCAGCGCCGCTACCGGCTGGCCTATGTACATGAGAGCAAACTGGACGACGCTCATCACCTGCGGATGCGCTGTCATGCCCGGTTCGGCAATGGGAAAATAGGTCCAGAGGATGGCTGCAATATTGGCAAGCCAGAATACTGTGACTTTGCCAGGAAGAAGTGGCTTAGAGGTTCTGAACTGAGCGATAAATGCCATCGTGAGCAGCAAAAATAACCCGTTTGTCAGCGTGTAGACTGATAGCCAACAAACGATGGCCATCAAGATATTCCGGGTCCATTCCCTCTTTTCGAAAGCGCTGACGTACAGACCGACGAGACTGAGCACTGCATTGAGATTCAGCTGCAGCATCCACGACCACCAATGATTGTTGTGGTTCGCGGGCGAGCAATAAAGAATCGTCACGACGGAAAATAACATCGCCTCGCTTGCAGTCATTTCCTTGGTGCCTGCAATGCGCCGAATGATCCTGAAGTGCAGAAGCAGGCCTGCGGCCAGGGTCATGTACATGTAAATGTATTCGGATCCGATATCCCAACGGGTAAGGATTCCGTTCAACAAAAAGATAAGCCGCACCGTTACTGGGCGCGTATGCTGACTCAAGGAAGTCAGGACATGCCACAGAGCTGGACCAAGCCCCTTTTCATAGTAGATACTGATTGTCTCTGCTTGTTCCCAGTGATCCCAGAATGGATAGGTGATCGCTGACAGCTGCATCATGATGAACAGGAATAGGATCGCGGCACATGCCACGGCAATCGGCAGCCAGAAGCCCAAGCGAGTGCGAAACGTGGCCAGCTGCATCAACTTCACCTCTTCGTCGGGCGCAGCAAGACGTCAACGTATTGACGACGCTCTGCCGCCAGATTGACTTCCTGGATTGATCGGGGAACTGCAGAGCCCTCGAGAAAACAGTTATATGCAAGATCACGAAAGTAAGACAGTAATGACGTCGGATCCGGCTCAAATGGCGCAATTCTGCTTGGCGAGTATTCGAGAAGGATCGTGGGCCTGTCTCGCTCGATAGTTCTCTTGCTACCTCTAATGACAAGCGGCTCAGCACCTTCAACATCGATTTTGATGACGCTTACGGGCAAATTGATATCGCTCACAATGTCATCCAGAGTGACGCCTCTAACATCTATGCCTTGGCTGGATAAAACGTGACCTGCTGGGTTCTTTTCGTCGCGGCTGAGCTTAAGAAGGCCCGCTCGATCGGATGCTGCGGCCTCGATGACACGCACCAAATTGCAGGAATTCACAAAGCGTCTGCGCAAGATCTCCGCATTGTAGGGATCGGCCTCAATCGCGAGAACAATTCCACCATTCGAAACGCTCTTTGCGAACGCCGTGGCATAGGTCCCGATGTTTGCTCCGACATCAATCGCGATCGTGCCGGGCACGATATCGTCGCATAAGGATCGAATCTTGAGATCGTCATCACGACGTTTGTATTGTTCGTATAAGTACCGGTACGCCGCCTGACCGATCGGAGTGTCAAGAACTCTCGTAGTATTTAGGGCGCCGTACGCAGCGCGAACTACTTTGTGGACAATCCACATTCCTCGCACCCGCTTTAATGAAACTACTGCCGGTTGTCTTTTACCTCCGCCGATCTGTCAACGGAATTCATCAAGAGTGTTATTTACGGGGTACTAGTCAGTTTGGACTGAAACCCGCGATGTCTAAGAACCATGTGTTGAGCGTGATCGGCTCGACTGCAACCATCACCAAAACAATCCAGCGCGGTGACTTTTCAGTCGAGCAACTGCAGAGGGCAATCGGCGGCGGATGCGCTCATCATCCCGTCGTCCCTGTCCGCGAAGGAGGACATGCCCGCGCGCAGCGGCTGGTCGGTCCGGTCGTATTCACCGCGCGGACCGAGGAGAAGGCAGCCGGATTTATCCTGATCGGTACATCATAGTCGCCGCCTCGGCAGTTTGTGGATGAGGTCGGCGGCCCGAGGGGCCAAAGAGCCAATGGCGGCCTTCGCAATGACCGTTGGGCTTCACCAGCGTTCATCCCGCATGCGATGGCCAAGCGGTTGGGAGGGGTATGAGCCGATCATAGTTTGGGGTATTCTGGTGAATACCCTGATTTCCTGGAGCTGTGATGGCCAGCACTCGCCTAACCGACACCATTCTCGAAACGCCCAGCGCGGCGATCCCCAATCTGGGGGCGTCGAAAGCCGAGATTCAGGCCCACTATGACCGCGAGCCCCGACTCTACGAGCGGTTCCTCGGACCCAATCTTGCGTATTCGGCTGGCATTTGGAACGAGCCCGGAAACCGCGACACGCTCGAGGCGGCGCAACTGCGCAAGCTCGACTGGCACATCGATATGTCTGGCGCGGACAGCGCGCAGCGTGTGCTTGATGTCGGGTTCGGCTGGGGCAGCCTCGTCAAGCGGCTGATGGTGCGCAGGCCGGATATCGACTATGTCGGCCTGACACTCGCCGATAACCAGGCCCAGTACGTGCGGAGCTATGCTCCACCGAATTTCGTGACCGAGATTTCGGCCTGGCAGGACTATCAGTCGAATCGCCCGTTCGACGCGATCGTGAGCCTCGAGGCGATGGAGCACTTCACCGGCAAGACTGCGGATCGTCAGCAGCGTATCGAGGCCTACCGGCTGTTCTTCGAGTTCTGTGCTCGCACGCTCAGGGTCGGTGGCCGGGCTTCGATCCAGGTTAACGGCTGGGGCAACATCGAACTCGGCAGCGAGGCCCGCCACATTGTCCAAAGCGGAATCGACGGCTTTTGGCTCGAGGGCAACCTGCCTCACGCCAGTGAGATGCTGCTCGCCAGCGAACACTGGTTCGACCTCGTGCATCTCGAAGGAAAACCGCGCGACTACATCTACACGCTGCGAGCCTGGTTAAGGAATCTGCGGAGCCAGGAGGCCGATCTGGTTGCGCTGGTGGGGCGCGAGATGGTGAGCGATTACATGCATAATCTGAAGACGTGCCTGGACGCCTATCTCGCCGGCGCCGTTACGCTCTATCGCTTGGTGCTCGAGCGCAAGGGACCGGTCGTCGGCTGAGCGGCAGCCCGCGCCGCAACCAGGTGCGGGGAAGGCACCCGCACCTTCGACGCCCAGCCCATGGCCGTGAAACCACGCAGCACCCAGTAGCCGGGGTCGATCTCGCCCCGGAAGAGCGCGAAGCTTGCCGACCAGGGAAAGGCGTGATGGTTGTTGTGCAGCCCCTCGCCGTTCATGGTGAGAGCGTTGACCAGCACGCTGTTGCGGCTGTCCTCGCGCGTTTCAAAGCGCCGCCCGCCGAAGCTATGCGCGATCGAGTTCACCGCCCAGGTGCAATTGAGTTGCCAGAGCGTGCGGAGCGGGCCGCCCGCAAAGAAGCCGGCCCAGTATCCATCCGCCGTCCCGTACCAGGCGAGACCGATGAAGCCGGGTATGATCCAACTGGCGGCAACCCATAGCCAATACCAACGATCAACCCAGCGAACGACCGGATCGCGGCGTAGATCGCGGACGTAGTCGACGTAGACGCAATAGGTGTCGGACACCACCCATCCAACATGGCCCCGGAAGAAACCCCGGATGGCGCCGACAATCCCGGTTCCGCGCGGGCGCGGCGAATGCGGGTCCCCGGGCCGGTCGCTGTATCGGTGATGCTTGCGATGGATCGAGACCCAGCCCAGGATCTGGCCCTGCATGGTCATCGCACCAAGAATCCCGAGCGCCGCGGCGAGCGCCGGTCGGGCGACAAACGCGCGATGGCAGAACAAGCGGTGGTAGCCGAGCGTGATGCCAAGTCCGGTGACGAAGGTCACGGACAGCAGCAGCAAAGGCTCAAACCAGGTGATGCCGTGGACGTAGAACCACCATACGCCGGCGACGCTGCCCGCCACCACCAGGACGAGACTAAAGATCGACAGGACCTGCAGCAGCTCAATGCGCAGACCGCGGCCAACGACTATCGTCGGCGGCCACCGGCGTTCAGCGGCAGGATATGTTTCCGACGCGTCCATCATGTGAGTGTTCGCATGAAGCGAGCTCGGTGTCACGCTGCTTTCCGCCGGCCGGTGTCGCGCCGTGCTCGCGACGAGCTGTCGCAGGTTCCAAATCGCATTCCGGCCCATTTTGGAATAATTTCAACCTGAGGCTTAGCGCAGTTCAAGCTGCCGAATCGCTCGACTCGGTGGGGCGCCCTGGTCCGCATGCCGCCAGACTTGGGCTATTGGAGGGCAGATTTCGCCCAATGGAACGCCCACAACGTTAGCGTGCTCAGACCCAACTCTCCACGATCTCCGACTCGTCGCCGGCCGAGTGTGGCATGCAAAGCAGGCCTGCCGCCTCGAACGCGTCCCGCAGCGTCTTCAACCCATCCTTCGGTCTCCGACCGCCCGCAGCATCACCTCAGTCGGCTGCGGCACCTCGCTGCCGCCAACCTCGAACATGCGCGCGACGTAGCAGCCCGGGAAATCCACCGGCTCGTAGATCCTCCACATCGGCAACCAACCGCGCTGCACCGCGTCCTGCTGGTTCTGCCGGATGAACTCCACGACCTTCGAGATGTCGCTCACGCGCTGCTCCTCTTCGTCTGGCTCGGCGATGCGCTGCAGCGACCGCCACCAATTCGCGGATGATCAGAGCAGCGAAAGCTGGGTCGCAACGCGGTGTCGGTGCCGTTGATAGACGTCGCGATCGGACCCGGGAGCGATCGACGGGAAGAAACGCATTACTCGCCTCCGCAAAGTGCTGGCGCAATCCAAGCCGCCGTGACGATAACCGTCAAGGACTCGCGGAGTCGCGCTTCGCGCCGACCATTGGGGAACCGCCCTTGAGCCTGCCCGTGGGCAGCCTGAAATAGGCGCGAGATGCCCGCCGGCGCTCCTTCCAAATATCGACACAGGACCGCCATGCGAGGAACAAAGCCCAACCCCGAATCCAGCGCAAACATCGCGGACGCTCACAGCTTAATTGATATTTGAGATCTGGAGCGCCAATGTTGAGTGCGGATGGGAATAAGCCGGCCGGAAAATCCAGCCAGCGCAAGGGAAAGACAGCACGGCAGGGCAAGAAGGCCGAGCCGGGCAAGAAAGCCGGAACACAACAAGTCCCCGAGCCGGCACCCGTGGCGGACCAATTGGAGGGCGCCCAGGAACAAATCAATCAAGCCGAACCAATCAATCAAGCCGAGCAGATCAGCGAGGAGACCAAGTTCAACGAGCCGATCAGCACACCGGTCGCGTCGATTGAAAGCGCTCCGGCTGAGGCTCCCGCGACTGACACCGTCCCGGCCCCCGCCATCGTATCGGCCGAGCCCGTCGCCGTGAGCGTTGCAACGATCGCCGATGCCTATAGCGACTACACCAGGAAGTCGCTGACACAAACCTTGTCCTTCCTGGAGCAGCTTGCGGGCGTCCGCTCGCTCGACAAGGTGTTTGAGCTTCAGACGGAATTCGCGAAGCAGGCGTTTGAGACTTTCGTCGCTGAATCGGAGAAAATTCGCAAACTCCACGGCGAATTGGCCAGGCAGAGAGTCGTGGGCTTCGAAGGGCTCGTCGCCAGGATCACCCAAACCACACTGGAGCTGCGCGCTACACGCCACTAGCAGCCACCGCGGCAGCAATGCCGATCATCGCGGCTAGCGGCTATTGCCCGCAGCCCGCACCGTGCATCCTAAGCGCACCTCTCAGGGCCCGGGGGAGGATGCACCATTGGCACACCTTGGGCGCACGGACTGCGGGCTGACAAGGACAACCGCCACAGCGCCGAGCCAGCACACCCAAGGGGGCAATTGAGGGGCACGGCGCGGGTACTGCAGCGGCCGCCACCCATACAGAACGCACGGACCGAGCAGGACCGCCGCTACATGCGTTAAGTGGCAATCACGAATTGTAGCGATGCGGTGCCGCTCGCTATCGAAATTCGGCAGACGCCTCCAATCGAGCAACCGTCTCCAGTCGCCCGTGAAGAAGTCTGATTTCAGCTTGGGACGAGCTGAAATCGGAGGATGAGCCTGACCAGGATTTGGTGCAACAAAAGCTCCAGCCAGCGGATGAGACGGCGGAAGTTGTATCCGGCGGCGGCGAGGACGGCGTTGGCGGCGTCGCCCTTGCGGTACCAGAAGTAGTTGCGCCCCATGCGATGCTCGGATTTGAGATGGCCGATGACCGGCTCGACGGCCGAGCGCCGGCGCAGCTCGCGTTTGATCCTGGGCGTCACGCGCCGCTTCTGGCCTGAGATGAACACCCTGAACTTGTAATCGGGTGGCGCATT
>NZ_AUEZ01000147.1 GCF_000426245.1 Bradyrhizobium sp. Ai1a-2
GTAGATTCCATGGGGCGGTGAGCGTGGCCTTTCCGATAGGTTTGGGTTTCCACACTCGAACCCTCGGAGAGTCAGATGCAAGCATCGACCGTAGACACGCCCACCACCGGCCATAATGGCACAATTTTCGTTGCGATCGAACTCAGTCAGAAGACGTGGCTGGTGACGCTGCACAGCCCGGATCGGGATCGGATGTCGCGCCACAAGCTCGAGGGCGGCGCTCATGTGGGGCTGCTGGAGTTGATTGAGAAGGTCCGCAGCCGGGCGGCGGAGAAGCTCGGATCGGTGCCGCGTGTGGTGAGCTGCTACGAGGCCGGCTACGATGGCTTCTGGCTGCACCGGCTGCTGGAGGCCGCCGGGATTTTGAACTTCGTGTTCGACCCGGCGAGCATCGCGGTGGAGCAGCGATCGCGGCGGACCAAGACGGACCGGATCGACGGGGAGCTTCTGCTGCGGACGTTGATGGCCTATTTGCGCGGTGAGCCGCGGGTGGTGCGGATCGTGCGGGTGCCGAGTGTGACGCAGGAAGACGCCAGGCGCGCCAGCCGCGAACGCGATCGGCTGGTCAAGGAACAGACGGCCCACACCAACCGGATCAAGGCGCTGCTGCGGCTGAGGGGGATGGCGGCCGGCAATCCGCGGCGGCGGGACTGGCTGAGCTGGCTCGCACGGCAGCGCGACTGGCAGGGGCAGCCGCTGCCGCCGCAGCTGCTGGCCGAAGTGACGCGCGAGCACGCGCGGCTGATGCTGATGCGTGACCAGCTTGCGGCGCTGGAAGAGGCACAGGCTCAGGCCCTCGCCGTTCCTGCGCAGACGGCCGAGCGGCAAGATCTGCTGCAGCGGCTTAAAGCCCTCGGCCCGGCCTTCACTGCGACGCTGACCAACGAGGTATTCTACAAGGACTTCCGCAACCGGCGCGAGGTCGCCGCTTATTGCGGATTGACGCCCAGTCCCTGGCAGAGCGGCGGCATCGATCGCGAGCAGGGCATCAGCAAGGCAGGCAATCCGCGCGCCCGCCTCAAGGCGATCGAACTGGCCTGGCTGTGGCTGCGGCATCAGGCGGACAGCGGGCTCAGCCGCTGGTTCCACACCCGCACCGAAAACGCCGGCAAGCGGGCCAGGCGCATCGCCATCGTGGCACTGGCGCGCAAGCTGATCGTGGCGCTATGGCGCTACCTCACCACCGGACTTGTGCCTGCGGGAGCGACGATGAAGGCATAGAACCGAACCACCGCACCGCTGCGCGTCGCCGCAGTCCGCGCGGGATGGATGATGACCGTGCCACCCATGGGCCGAACAAACAGCCGTTTTGTAGATGGGTCTCATCCTCAGGGCTTCCTCGCCGCAAGCATGCGGAATGTGGGTCCGGACCACACCAGTCCGACCGGATATGAGGTGATGCAGTGAGCTGCAGAAATCTTCGGAAGCCAATCCTCGCCCGCAACACGGTCGGCGCGCTGCGCTACGCATGGCTCCGCGCGCCGCCCTCGCACCGTGCCAACCTCACTCAAGCCAATCGAAAGGCCTTGACTCATAAATCCCCATATGAGGGTGGGCAAAGCGCAGCGTGCCCACCATTTCACGGCGGTGCAAGGCAAGGTGGGCACGCTTCGCTTTGCCCACCGTACAATTCTGGGTAACGCTCTCACCCCGTCATTGCGAGCCCCGCGAAGCAATCCACGTCTCCACAAGCGGCGCGATGGATTGCTTCGCTTGCGCCCGCAATGACGGGAGGCGTCTCACAACGGCTCGTCGTCCGGGCCGTAGCGGTCGCGCTTCGGCGTGGCGATGTCGCCGTCCTCGTAGTCGTCGTCCTCGTCGTGGCGCGCAGGTGAAGGCGGCGGCTTTGGCTTGCCGCCTTCCTCTTTCGGAGGTTGGTTTCTCTTCCCGATCCAGCCCATATCGATCTCCCGCCATCACGACATAATGGCTGATTCGCGCGGAACAAGCCGGCCCGCGCGTGGCCTCAGAACGTCGCGCCGGCCTTCACCAGGAAAGTGCGTCCTGGCAGCGGGTAGGCGTTGAAGCGGCCTGGCGTGAAGTTCGAGGCGATGGCGTAGTCGTAATAGAGCGCATTGAGCAGGTTGTTGACGCTGACCGACCAGAAGAAATGCTCATAGGCCCCGCTGAGCTTGAGGTCGATGGTCGCATCGCCCGGAATGCCGGTCTGGGTATTGGCCTGGTCGTTGTCCATGACGCGCGAGCTCCAGGCGCGCAGCGTGGCATCGAGGACGAGATAGTTGTCCCAGATATTCCAGGTCGCGCCGAGATTGCCCGTCGTGCGCGACACCAGCGGCACATCGTTGCCGGCAAACTGCCCTTCGCGAAACACCGCGCGCGTGTAAGCCATCCCGCCGCGGAGCGTGACGGTATCGCTGACGCGCAGCGAGGCCTGCGTCTCGGAGCCATAGCGCCGGGTTGGATCGAGGTTGACGTTGTAGAACAGCACCGGATTGAAATGGATCTCGTTCTCGAGGTCCATGGTGTAGATGCTGGTCTGCACCTGGAAGCGGTTGGTCCTGATGCGGACGCCGGCCTCGGCGTCATGCGAGGTCTGGGTCTTCAACTGGAAATTCTGCGGCAGCGGGTTGAAGTCCGCATCGAACGCGGGACCGGTCGAGACGCGCTCGTCGACGTCTGGCGTGCGGAACGCGTGGGCGGCGCGGGCGAACACCGAGAATATTTCGGTGAAGCGATGCTCGACGCCGACATGCAGCGCGTAGTTGGTCTCGCTCTGGTCGAGCGGCGTCGCCTGCGCGTCGAAGGCGAACGGCGCGTTCGGATCGTAGCGGTCGCGCGCGCTGAGCCAGGTGTTCTGCACCCGCGCGCCGTAGGAGAAATCGGTGGTGGGCAGCAGGCCGACGGTGTGCATCCAATAGCCGGCGAGCGATTGCTGCGACAGGTCGTAGGTATGGATCGGCGGCACGCCCCGGAACGCGCCGCGCTGCTGGCGGAAGGTCGCGTCGTAGTAGTCGATGCCGGTCAGGATCGACGAGGGGATCCCGAAAATCGAATTGTTGATGCTGAGCCGCGGCGTGATCGACCAGGTCTGCAGCGCGGCGTCATTGAAGGTTGACGCGAAGCTCGGCAGCGGCGAGGTGCCGAAGAATCCGCTTTGCGTATCTCTCTGGCGGTAGCCGCCATCGACGATCAGGTCGACGCCGTTCAGGAGTGTCTTGGTGAAGCCAGCCGTCGCGCTCGCGCCCTGCTGGTTGCCGTAGTCGAACGGCGTGCTGGTGCCCCTGCGATCGGTGACGAGCTGATTGACCCCGATCGAAGGATCAACCAGCCTGCCGCCGGGAAAGCCCAGCTTCTGGTCGTCGCCGGTCACCGTCAGGAATGCTTTGAGGTCCGGCGTCGTGTAGTTGAGATTGCCGACGCCGTTGCGCTGGTCGAGCGCATTGTTCACGCGGTAGCCGTCGAACTTGATGCCGTTGCCGTAGAACGACGCCGACCATGGCCCGGAATTCACCGCGGTCGAGATCGCGGCCATGCGCTGGTTGAAGGAGCCGTAGCCCGCCTCGCCGCGGACCGAGACCGGCGGGCCGCCGACGCCGGTCTTGGTGACGATGTTGATCACACCGCCGATCGCATTGTCGCCGTAGAGCACGGCGCCGCTGTTGCCGCGGGTGATCTCGATGCGCTCGATCGAATCGAGCGGGATGGTCGAGAGATCGACCTGCGCCATGTCGATATCGTTGAGCCGCCGTCCGTTGAGCAGGAACAGCGTGTTGGCGGTGGCGAACGCGCCGAAGCCGCGCAGATCGACTGCGGTCTTGGCGCCATTCACGCCGCCATAGAGCGATTGAAGCTGTACGCCCGGCGCCTGCGCGATGATGTCCGCCAAAACGTGTGAAGGCGAATGCGCGATGTCGTTGGCGGTGATCACCGTCGACGACGCCCCGACGATGCCGGCGAACTGCGGGCTGCCGCCGCTGCCACCGGATGACGTTCCAGCACCAGCGGCGGCGCCGGGGCTCGCATCGCCGGCCGGCTGTGCGTTGGCAGGCGCCTGACCCGGCGCGGGACGCCGCAGGCCGGGCGTGCCGTCGGATGCAGGCCTGGCGCGGGTGCGGTTCTGGTCGACCGGAGCGCTGACCTCGACCGGCGGCAATGGCTCGGAAGGCGCCTGCTGCGCCCGAGCGGTGGAAGCGCACAAGACGGGCGCCAGCATGCTCGACGCGAGCAGGAGCGCCCCGCGTCGCTTGGTGGGTACAATAACGGAAAACATTGGCGAGACCTCGGTATGACGTCAGTGGCACGTCACAGCGAACCAAGGCTCACCATCGCGTCTTGCGCTTCAGGTGAAGCTAATGTCTGTACTCCCCGACCGACATCGTCGCGTGTGACCACGTACGACGGCAGGTCTCCTGGCTCGCGGGTCGTTACCCTTCGTCGCCTTCCCAGGACCGAGATTCCCAGTGGCATATGACGAAGGATTCACCGCATACAGTTGCGGGGGCAGCCGCGGCTTGAGGGAAGTTTCCCCGTACCGCATTCCCTTTTGATCCCGAAAGGAACCGTCGCAGCCATCTAGGATTTCAGCGACGCCTGAGTCAATCCCGGCGAAACTGCGGCGTCCCATCGCCAATTCGCATTTTTGTTCTGGTGTCGCTTGTCTGCCACCGAATTCGCTGCAAGAAGCAGGGCGCGATGAGTGCACAGGATTTCACGATGGCGGCCGGTCTCGCCGCGCGACGACGGTTGGGGGCGACCGTTGCGATGGTCGCCTTGGTTGCCTTGCTGATGCTGATCTCGCTCGGCACCGGTCCGGTGCGGCTGTCGCCGCTGACGGTGATCGAGGCGCTGTTCGGTGGCGGCAGCGATGTATCGCAGGTGATCGTGCGCGAGATCCGCCTGCCGCGCACCATCCTGGCGTTCGCCATCGGCGCCATCCTCGGCCTGTCAGGCGCAGCGCTGCAAGGCCTTTTGCGCAATCCCTTAGCCTCGCCCTCGCTGTTCGGCGCGCCGCAATCGGCGGCGTTCGGCGCGGTGCTGGTGATCGCGCTGGGGCTGGCCGATGTCCGCTCCTACGCGCTGCCGGTCGCCGCCATCATCGCCGCCTTCGGCTCGGTCTTCGTGTTGCTCGCGATCGCAGGCCGCAATGCGGGGCTGTTGATCCTGATCCTCGCCGGGCTTGCGATCTCGAGCCTGGCGGGCGCTGCGACCGCGCTGGTGATGAACCTCGCCGGCAATCCGTTCCTGGTGCTGGAGATCGCGTTCTGGCTGCTTGGCTCGCTGGAGGATCGCAGCTTCCAGCATGTCGCGATGGCGCTGCCCTTCATCGTTGCCGGTGCGGCCATCCTGCTTTCGCAAGCCAGCGCCTTCCGCGCGCTCACGCTTGGCGAAGAGACCGCACAAAGTCTCGGCGTCGACGTCGGCCGCCTGCGGCTGTTCGTGATCGCAGGCGTTGCGCTCGGCGTCGGCGGCGCGGTGGCGGTCACCGGGACCATCGGCTTCATCGGCCTGGTCGCGCCGCATCTGATGCGGCCCGTCATCGGCCACGACCCGGCTCGGCTGCTGGTGCCGAGCGCGCTCGCGGGCTCGGCGCTGTTGCTCGCGGCCGATATCGCGGTCCGCATCATCCCGTCGACCTCGGACATCAAGGTCGGCGTCCTGACCTCGATCATCGGCGTGCCGTTCTTCCTCTATCTCATCATGCGCGAACGCCGCGCGCTCGGCGGAGGCGTCGCATGACGGCGCTATCAGCAGAACATCTCAACGTCGCGCTCGCGGGCCGCCGCGTGCTCAGCGACGTGTCGCTGCAACTCGCCTCAGGCCATCTCGTCGCCCTGGTCGGTCCGAACGGCGCCGGCAAGACCACGCTGCTGCGCGCGCTCGCCGGCCTCATTCCCTCCGATGGTGTCATCAAGGTCAATGGCGAGGCGCTCGCCTTGCTGCCGCTGCGCGAGCGGGCCAAGCGCTTCGGCTATCTTCCGCAAGGGCACATGGTGCATTGGCCGCTGCCGGCGCGCGACATCGTCGCGCTCGGCCGCTATCCGCATGGCGCAACCGATCCGGCGCGGCTGTCCCCGCGCGATATCGAGGCGGTGGTGCGGGCGATGCAGGCAGCCGACGTCATGGAGTTCGCCGAGCGGCGCGTCACCGAGCTTTCCGGCGGCGAGCGCAGCCGCGTCGCGCTCGCGCGCGTGTTCGCGGTGGAGGCGCCGATCATCCTGGCGGACGAACCGACCGCCTCGCTCGATCCGCGCCACCAGATCGACGTCATGAAGGGACTGCGCACTGCTGCCGATCAGGGCGTGCTGGTGATCGTGGTGACGCACGATCTCGGCCTTGCCGCACGTTTTGCCGACCATGCGCTGGTGCTGGCGCAGGGCCGCCTCGCATCGCAGGGTGCGCCGGCGGACGCGCTGTCGGAATCGGTCATGGCCGATGTGTTCCGCGTCAGCGCCTTCCGCGCCGAGCATCAGCGCGAGACGGTGATCGTGCCTTGGGCGGAGATCTGATGCGCCGGCTCGCTGGAGGCGATCGAGCAGCCGAGGCCAGGATTTCATCCTGGTCGCAATGACGGGGTTGTAGCCCGGATGAAGCGAAGCGCAATCCGGGATTCATGTCACTTGCTCCACTGTGCCCCGGATTGCGCTTCGCTTCATCCGGGCTACGGACTCCGTCCAGGTATGTGGCGCAATGGATTCCAGGCGAGCACCCTCGGCATCCTGGAATGACGAGCGGAGCAATGACTGCCGCCTGGATTACGCTTCGGGCTACGGACGTAGCCGTTTTGACGAAGGCGTGCGCAAATCGCGCATTGCGATGGCGCGAACGGAATAGCAGGATCGCTACGGTGTTGCGCTTTGTGCGACAGGAACCGGAGAGCATCGTGCCAGAGTTTGTGGTTGAATTCGGCAAGGACGGCGGGCGGGTCGAGGCCGACGGCCGGCTCGATGCAGCCGCCTTTCATCGCAACCATCAGGCGATCTGGGCAGTGCTGGAAAAATTTCTCGCAGGCAAATCCGGCGACGTGCTGGAGGCCGGCAGCGGCACCGGCCAGCATGTCGTGTATTTCGCGGAGCGGACCCCTGACATCATTTGGTGGCCGAGCGACCTCAACGACGCCCATCTGAAGAGCATCGCGGCCTGGCGCGCGCATTCCGGGCTTCCGAACATCCGTCCGCCGCTGAGGATCGATCTCTCCGATCCGGCTTGGCCTGGTGCTGCGCCCGAGGGCGGCGAGCTGCCAAAGCTGCTCGCGGTGTTTTGCGCCAACGTGATCCACATCGCGCCATGGCGCGTCGCCGAGGGCCTGTTCGAAGGCGCCGCGCGTCGCCTGCGCGACGATGGCCGGCTGTTCCTCTATGGCCCCTTCAAGCGCCACGGCAAGCACACCGCGCTCAGCAACGCCGTGTTCGACACGTCCTTGCGCAACCAGGATCCCGACTGGGGCGTGCGGGACATCACCGATCTCGAGAAGCTGGCAGCGCGCTTCGGCCTGTCACTGGGCGAGACCTTCGAGATGCCCGCGAACAACATGATCGTGGAATTTCGTGGGGCGGATTAGCGACTTGTCCGCCGTAGCTCCATGAGCGAAGGCGGAAGCGTAATCCGCCGCTCATCCACGAGAAAAGATGGTGGGTTACGCTACGCTAATCTTACTGCGTCATGGGTTTTCTTCGTCCCTTTGAAGCAGCGACGCCGCCGCAACAAGGACATCGCGGTAAGGTTTTGATGAGCGCCTGGATCAGGCGCATGCGCATGGTTGCGATCGAGTTTGGGATGTGGCGCTCAGGCCGCGCGGGCGGAGCCTCTGGGTCGATAATTGTCGGGTAAGGGAGGTACCTGGACCGGCGCGGCGGAACGAGGTCGTGAGGGGGGAATCGTCGCCCGTTCGGCGATCAGAAAGCCGTAAGCTGCGATGCACAGGGTTGCGTGATGATGGAAGCCACGCCAACCGCGTCCTTCGTAGTGACCGAGCC
>NZ_AUEZ01000148.1 GCF_000426245.1 Bradyrhizobium sp. Ai1a-2
ACGCGCTACGAAAAAACGGCACGAAATTACTTCGCCGTCGTCGCTATCGCCGCAACACTGCTCTGGCTAAGGTAATTGTCCACACGACCTAGGCCATGAACATGCGGGCGGCAGACGCCATGGTCAGCAGCGCGCCCGCGGCGATGAAGATCTTTCCGATCAGGGAAGTCCGGTCCCAGGTCGAGTCGTCAGTGCTGGCGACCGGCGCCGCCGGCGCTGCCGTCGACGCCTGGGCGGTCGTCATCGCGACTGCTGGGGCAGGTTGCTGCGGCTGAGCAGCGGGCTGATTCTGCTGCTGGCTCTCCTGCAGCGCGCGATCGACTTCGTTGAGCTGGTCGGAGGCGACGACGTCGCCATCACCGGGCGCCTTTGCCTCGTCGGGCTTGTCAGATGCGGCGAGCAATGTGTTGGCCTTCGCCGACATCGCACTCGCGCTATCGGCAGGGACGTTGGGGGTCAGTTCGGCCTTGGCATTGGCGACCGATACCGGAAGCGATACAGCTGCGGCGTCGGCAACCTCGCCGCCATCCGGCTTCTTGGTCTCGGTGGACTTTGATTCTGGGGACTTGGATTCTGAGGATTTGGATTCAGAGGATTTAGACTCGGTGGATTTGGACTGAGCCTTGGCCGATTTGTCGCGCTTTCCATGACGCGTAGTCTGTTTCTTAACACTTGCCGCGCTATCTGAGTCCGAGGCAGTCGTGCTGCCCGAACCTGCCGCCTCGACCGAGGACGGCGCGGCGACGCATGCAAACAGCCCTGCGGCCGCAAGCACCGCCAAAAGCCCGCTGGCTTTGGTGATCATTTGACAATCTCCCCATTTGCCCGCCCCCGCGGGGCGAAATGAGACCCCGAGGCGTGTCCACAGCGGGGCAGAAAAAGGGAATCTTCGGGTTTTGCCGGGCCAAAACGGGGCGCCACTGTTGCGCCATAGCGGCCGCTTTCGGGCGGGGCATTCGATTTTCCTCCACCCAGAATCCCATGCTGGCGACCCGGGCCGTGCGAGCTCCGGCAATCGATGTTAAGAGCGCTGCGGACATCGATACGCCCATCGATGTCCATGTTCCGAATCTGAATCCCGTGCTCGGGCGTCGTTTCACGATTTCGTGATCAATCTGCGTCCGGCGTAATAATTTGAAGGATCGACCGAATTGCGTTGTGGGAGCGCGCGTGCGTGAGCGTGAGGACGAATGGACCGGCCTGATGCGGTCGGCCATTTCAGGCGACAGCGCAGCGTATCATCGCTTGCTGAAGGCGATCACGCCGGTCCTGAGGGCCGCCGCGCGCCGCGGCCTGGCGCGCGCGGGGCAACCGATCGATCAATCCGAGGATATCGTGCAAGACATTCTGCTCGCGGTGCATTCAAAGCGACACACATGGGACGTAAACGCCCCGTTTGCGCCCTGGCTGTTCGCGATTGCCCGCAACAAGCTGATCGATGCGCTGCGCCGCCGGGGCAAACGGGTGTTCGTCAACATCGACGATTTCGCCGAGACCCTGCCTGGCGAGGCCCATGAGGAGACGGCCTCCGCCAGCGAAATCGCCACGCATCTGAACACATTGCCGGCGCGGCAGCGCGAGGTTCTGCGGTCGATCGCGGTCGACAGCGCCTCGATCAAGGACACAGCGGCAAAATTCTCGATGAGCGAGGGCGCCGTGCGGGTGGCGTTGCATCGCGGGCTCGCCAACCTGACGGCGAAACTGCGGGAGAATTGAGCATGGAGACCGATCAGCTCATTCGCACGCTCGCCGCCGACAACACCCAGCGCGCGCAGCCGGTGGGTTTCGTCCTGATGCTGGCATTGCTCGCCGCCGCACCGATTTCTGTGCTGATGTTCTTCACCGAGCTCGGCGTCAGGCCTGATGTCATGACCGCGATGCGCAACCCGTTCTTCGACCTGAAGTTCGCAGTGACGCTTGCGCTCGCCGCTTCCGCCATCGCCGTCAGCCTGCATTTGTCGCGGCCCGAGGCTTCGCTGCGCGGCTTTGGCTGGTGGCTGCTTGTTCCGGCCGGGCTGCTCGTGGCCGGTATCAGCGGCGAGATGATGATGCCGCAGCGCGCGCCGATGATGACGCGGCTCGTCGGAAACAATTCGCGGGTATGCCTGATCTCGATTCCCTTGATGTCGCTGCCGCTGCTCGCGGCCGCGTTGTTCGGCCTGCGCCATGGCGCGCCGGCGCGCCCGGCAGTCGCCGGAGCGATCGCCGGGCTGGTGGCAGCTGGGCTTGCGGCCACGCTTTACGCATCGCATTGCGCCGATGATTCACCGCTGTTCGTGGCGACCTGGTACACGATCGGGACTGCGGTGGTCGCCGCGATCGGCGCGCTGATCGGGTCGAAGGTGCTTCGATATTGATGGGTGGTACCTACGGGGTCGTCATTGCGAGGAGCGACAGCGACGAAGCAATCCATGCCTCCACTTGGGGCGCGATAGATTGCTGCGCTCGCAATGACGAGTGTGAAGGGGGCTACGCCACGGGCGCGCTTTGCTGCATGCGGTGGAAGCGCAGGACTTGCTGCGCGGTCGATGGCCGGAGCCGTTCGTAGGTCTCCATGCAGGCCAGAAGATCGGTCGGGTCGCCGCCTGACAATTCGTCGCGCAGGTTGATGATCGAGCGCACGGTCGACCACGAGAAGCCCGCGACCTTGGCCAGGATCATCACGCCTTCGGCGCGGGTCTCGATCATCATGTTTTCGGCGACGGCCAGGCTTACATTGGCAAGCGCTGCAATCGAGGCATTGGTCTCGTCGAACTTGCCGGCCTCGGCAAACGCCGCCACCTGGAATTCGTCGAGCCGGCCATCCTCATATAGCGACTTCACCAGCGCATGGGCGATCGCGGTGTCGCGCGTGACGGCCGAGGGCGAGGAGCGCGCACGCCGGGTCGCCTCGCGCACCGCGCTCGGCACCTCCTTGGCCTGCTGCGGGTTGCCGGCTTCGAGCCGGTGCCGCACCGCGTCCGACGCCTTCGCGAGCAGTTTCAGATAGAGATGCCGCGGCATGCTCGGGCGCAGCCCGATGCAGGTCGCAAGGTCGTCATCGCCTTCGGCGCGGCTGATCAGGCGGGTGAAGCCGCGCTCGGTGAATTCGGCGCCCGGATTGTTGACGGTGCTCTGGATCACCTCGTCATTGCCGCGCAGCACAAGCACGTCGGTGACGGCGCCGCTCAGCGTCTTGCGCGCGGAGATCGCCATCAGATGCGCCTGGCTCTTGTTGCGCGCGGTCTCGATCAGGGTGTCATCGTCGAGCCGGCTCGATTGCGTCAGCACGGGGCCGGCGACCTCGATCATGTCGTCGAAAGCAAGCGTCCGGACGGTCAGCGGCGGAGCGGTGTCGATCGGCGCCAGCCGGTTCGACAAGAGCGCCTTGGCCGAGGCTTCGATGTGAAGCAGCAGGCACTGGAAGACATCGTCGAACAGCGCGATCTGCTGGTCCGAATAGTCTACCGCACCGTTGATGAAGAGATCGGTCACGCGACGCAGGGTCTCGACCCGGCGTGCCACCGTTCCATGCGCGAGCGTCTTCTGCAACTCGTCGAGGAGGTTCTCGGGGGCAATTGCGGGTTTCGAACTCATGACTGTAACTCTGTCCTGGAGTATTAGCGATGCGACCGCGTCGTGTTCTTCGACGCCAGGAAGCGAATTTGTTTGCTTATGCACTGGCGATGCGATTGCGTCCCCGTGCCTTAGCCGAGTAAAGCGCGCTGTCGGCGGGCGCGAAAAGCGTGCCCGGGCCCTCGTTCGGCCGCAGCGGGACAGCTTCGTGATGGCCAGCCAGGAGCGGCAGCCATCCAATCGGCCCGCAACCGGGTTCAGAAATGAGGACTCCGCGGTGCCCATGGCTCGCCATTGAAGGAAAACTCGCAAAATCTACGGGGAAAGCCTTTAGGTTTGGTATCTTTCGGCTCCGAATTCGGTCCGTGGAACCCCGCCATATCCCTTGTTTTCGCAGGTGAAAATCAGGCGAACCCTGACTGGGCGCTGGTGGCGGACGAGCGCCGGACGCGACGGGCGGGGGTTGGTGACAGGACTGCCTTGTGCGCCGACTCTTGCTAAGGTTGCGAGCCGTCGGCAGGTCTTAGGCAGCGCGATCCCTACCATAATACCTAAGTTGGGGGTCGAAATGTGGAATTCAAAGGAATTCGGAGTCTGTGGGATAGCTCACACATGCGTTCCGCACATTGCGGTAATGTGAAGAATTCTGCTCCCACCATCGAACCAGTCCCCACCCCCCCTCGACCAATCTTGCGAGACGGCCATTGAGTGCGGCACGGGCGGCTTCAGACGAAGTTCTGATCGCCCGCATCGCTCAAGGCGACCGGCTCGCCATGCAGGTGCTGTACGGGCGGCACCACGTCAGAGTGTACCGTTTCGGACTCCGGCTTGTGCGGGACGAACAGGTCGCGGAGGACCTCATCAGCGAGGTGTTCCTCGATGTGTGGCGCCAGGCCGGCAAATTCGAAGGTCGATCTGCCGTCTCAACCTGGTTATTGGCGATCACCCGGTTCAAGGCCCTGTCTGCGCTGCGGCGCAGGAAGGACGCTGAACTGGACGAGGACGCCGCGAACGCGATCGAGGATGCGTCCGACGATCCGGAAGTGGCGGTGCAGAAGAGGGATACGGGTGAAGCGTTGCGCAAGTGTCTGACGGCACTTTCGCTGGAGCACCGGGAGATAGTCGATCTGGTCTACTACCACGAGAAGTCCGTGGAGGAAGTCGCCGAGATCGTTGGTATTCCGGAGAACACCGTGAAGACGCGCTTGTTCTACGCGCGCAAGAAATTGGCCGAACTGCTCAAGGCAGCCGGCATGGAGCGAGGTTGGCCGTGATGGCAGCGAGAAGAAAAATGCTGGAAGAGCCCAGCGACGTCGAATTGCTGCTGCCTTGGCATGCCGCGGGCACGTTGAACGCGCGCGAGGCGCGGCGTGTCGAGGAGGCGCTGGCCAGCGATACGGAACTTGCCGGGCAATACGCCGTGATCCGCGAGGAATATGCCGAGACCATCCGCCTCAACGAAACCCTGGGCGCGCCGTCCATGCGCGCGATGCAAAAGCTGTTCGCCGATATCGACCAGGAGCCCGTGCGCACACGGCCGACCTCGGTGAGCCTTTCGACGCGAATCTCGCAGTTCTTCGCAAGCCTGTCGCCGCGGGCGCTGGCGTGGTCGGCGGGCGTTGGCGCGATCGTGTTGCTGCTGCAGGCCGGCGTGATCGGCGCGGTGCTGATGATGAAGAGCCAGGGCAGTTCATTCCAGACGGCGTCGCTCGCGCTGGAGCCGCGGGCGGCTGCACCGGAGTTGCGATCCGCGGCGCCGATCACCCGTAGTCTCGGCATCACGAGCCCGCCGCGCGCGCTGGTGCGCTTCGCGCCGGACGCCCGCATCTCCGACATTACGGCGCTGCTCGACAATTACCAGGCCTCGATTATTGGCGGAGCCCGCGAGGGCATGTTCCGCATCCAGTTCGGCAACAGCGCGATGAGCAAGGACGACGTCGCGGCGCTGCTCGGCAGGCTGCAGAAGGAAAAGATCGTCAGCCTCGCGGTCGAGACGCCGTAACGCGCAAGCCGGTCGCAGATCTTTCCGCCTCGCGCCAGCGCGAGATGCCGTGACCTGTGAACACGCGAAATGGTGGATCGAGACGGCGGTCGCCGCGGGCGTGGCGCGCGGGATGGTGCTGATTGCCGCCGCCGGCAATGCGGGGGTGAAGTCGGCGCCGCTCTATCCCGCCGCGAAATCCGAACGTGATCGCGATTAGCGGCACCGATGCGCAGGAGAAACTGTTCTCCGGTCGCCCTGCGGCGAACAGATGGTCGCGTCCGGGGACGCCGAGATCGCGCGCGGTGCCGGTCTGATGGAACGCGATGTCCGTAATCGCCGCTTCGGCGGTTCCACCCGTACCGGCTGCGCCCGCGCGAGATAACACTTCTGTGAGCCGGGCGATGGAACAGTCCGCACCGGCCGTGGCCGCGGACAAAGCGGCCGAAAACGACGTGAAAAGCCCCGCCGCGCGCTGAGTTTGCCGCGCCTTTCGCGCCACAGACCGTCACCGCGGAAGGTTAAAAAATCGAACCGGGATTTTGAACGTCGGGCAGGGTGTCGCGACCAATAAAGGTGGGAGCGATCCATTCCTCCCCATTAGCTATATCAGGCGCGAGCGCCCATCCACCCCAAGCGCCCATATGGCTTGACCCGTCCGGTTGTCCCCCCGGACGGGTCATCTCTTTTTTGTAAGCTGTTGATTTTGCTCATTGTGCTCCTCCGCCTGTGTCAATTCCGTGCCAAAAAGCTTGTCTGTCAGCGTCGGGTCCTGCATCGCGTGGGCATAGGTCTCCATGAACAGCGCGATGTCATCCCACCCGCCGAGATGTGCCGCCGTCTTCGGGTCGGTGCCCTTGCGCAGCATGGTGGTCGCAAAGCCGTGGCGGCAGCAGTGGAAGGTAAGGCGCTCGAAGCCCGGTTCGGCCTCGGCGGCCTTCGCGACGTCCTGATCCCAATAGTTGCGCAGGGTCGACTCGGAGCGCCAGAACGGCCGCTCTAGATAGGCGTTGCCCTGGGTGTAGGGCTGCCGCTCGCGCGGCAGATTGGCGAGCGCTACGAGAGCCGGCTGCGGCATATGGGCGGTGCGCTGCTTCCCGGTCTTGGTGTCTCTGATCTTGATCGTCCGCCGCGCAAAGTCGATATCGGTTTTCCAGTTCAGCCGGTGAGCCTCGCAGAACCGACATGCGGTCGCATACATCACCAACACTAGCGCCTTAATCACTGGCCGGGCGTAGAGGAGGAATGTGTCGAGCCACAACTGATCGACCGGCGTCTTAACCGTCTCATCGAAGTCGAAACGCTTGATCCGGACGAACGCGCATTTTTCAAGCTCGGCGCAATGGTTGATTACCGCCTGCGTCGGCGTGATCACCTGCCGATTCCATGTCGCACCACTGCAACCCGGATAGAGCACAGGCGCGCTCTGCTTTATGGCGCCAGCGGTCATGTCTTTAACTTTGGCGTCTTTCCAATAGTCCTCAATCTTGCCAAGGTAATTGTCGGACTTCCCAGCCTTCAGGTAGAGGGCGACGGCCTGGGGGAAGGTCAAGACCTCTTGCGGTCCATCGAGATGATGTTTGTGGGCTCGGGTTGCCGCCACAGCACCGGCACCTGATTATCGAACACATCGCAGAGCGAGCCACAAAACACCTTCGGCCGCCCACCCGACTCGCGCCCGAGCTTCGCCCACTGGTACGGCTTGCGCCAATTGCCGGTTGAGGTTCGCTTTCGGTCATGATTGCCCCACTGGACATCGCCGAAGCGCTGCGCCCATGTCTCCGCGTAACAGTTGTCGCACCCGGCGCTTATTTTCGTGCAGCCAATCCACGGATTGAACGTGTAGCCCGGCCGCATCGCACCCCTACCGTCCCGCCATGCCGTCCACTCGATTTTCGTTTCGGCCATCAGAGCCTCCGATCAAACTCGGTCGGACTCGTCGGCCGCCCGTCTTTATTTCGAAACTCGACCTGCTTGTTTATGGGCGAGGTGCCGATTGGTGATGCGATGGTGAATCGCTTCTCGCATCCGAAATCGACCGCTCGCGTACTTGATCCGAAAGCCCCGGCGATCGTCGCCAAGGGCAAGCGCAAGAACATCCGCGAGTTCGCGACGCTGCACACGTGGCGCTTCAAGAACTGGATCGGAAACAAGATCGCGGGGCGCAAATGAGCGCCCTTCACGACGTGAAGCTGGCCGAACGTCTCTCAGGCTGG
>NZ_AUEZ01000149.1 GCF_000426245.1 Bradyrhizobium sp. Ai1a-2
CAGTATCGAGGTCCTCGTCGATCCCAAGTGTCTGCCGGAACTTATCTGACCACCTCAATCCAATCCGTCAAAATCACTGTGCGGAGCCACTAGTTTCTCAGTTTAGCCGGACTAAGCATCCCGACGTGACGGAGCTGGAGAAGGACATTAAACTATCAACCAAGCGTGTTCCTTCTGCGACAAGGCCATGTCCTCGGTCCCGAGTGGCGACGACGCGAAAGCGAAGTCAAAGAGACAGACTTTCTTGTTATCGTCCATCATATTCAGCCCAAGAATCGGAGGTTTCGTAGACGCGAATGGACGACGTTTGATGAAACTTGCGCTTCAATCTATCCCAGATCCAAACAAGCAATGTTTTCTGCCGTAGGGTTCGCTAATCCCTCGACTTCGTTGAGGTATTGATGATCAAGCGTCCTCATGATTCCGATAAAGGCTTCCTCTATGTCAGAAAAGTCCACGACGAACCCGGTGACCGGATCCACGGGTCCATCGACTTGTACCTCGATCCTATAGGAATGCCCATGCGAGCGGCTGCACTTATGTGTGGGCGGCACGTTCGGGAGCCGGTGAGCCGCCTCGAGCTTGAAAGCTTGAGATATTTTCATCGAATTCTCCGATGCTTGCCGCCTGTTCCGGCGACTGAGTAGTACCAACGGCGATCGCGTGGCTGATTCCTTGATCGTCGGTAAGGAACGCCACACGACCAGGACTCGGCCAGGTCCGACTGTGGCCCCAACTGTCAGTCGACTTTGGCCGACTTGGCGAAGGCCTCGCGTGAAGCCATCGGAATTGCGCCTCCGCGGGTCGGGTCCGCGTAGGTGCCACCCGCAGATGCGTAGTCCTTACCCGTGCAACGCTCGAGCACGATGCCGATCGCCTCAACGTTTGGGATGTCTGACTCGCACAGCTCGGGCATCGAGGCCTTGCGGGCAAGTGCCGCCTCCACGTAGGGTGCGAGCTCCTCTTCTTTACGTCGTACGCGCTCGTCTTCCCGTTCTTTCAGTGCCGGCATGACCTCTTTGGCGAAGAGCTCGAGTGCTTCGCAGATATGTTCGTGTTTATTCATGCCGCACTGCTGGATAAAGATCATCTGGTCGATACCGATATCGGCATACGCCATGAGGTGCTCGCGAACACTCTGAGGTCGTCCTATGCTGCCCGCGCCTGGCGTCTCCGTCATATCGTCCTTGATTGCTTGAAAGCGCCGCCACAAATTCGTGCGCCCAGGACGGTGTTCGCCATATACCGCGTAATGCGCGATCGAATAACCGAAGAACTTGAAACCATCGAGCCCTCGACGCATGGCTTCTTCGGCGTTCTGATGAACCATCATGCCGTTGAGGGTGGCGATGTTGGCGTTGACCGAATGACCTATGGGCACGCACTCGTCGGACTTGATGATCTGATAATACTCGTCGCGCCAGGCTTTCGCTTGGGAGGCTTCCACAAAGCCAAAAACCAGCGCCCCCACCCCATGACGCGCGGCACGCAAAATGCTGTCGCGCCGAGAACAAGCCATCCAGATCGGCGGATGCGGCTTCTGAACCGGCTTTGGCACGATGTTGCGGGTTGGCATTTTGAAGAATTGCCCCTCGTACCCTGGATACGGTCGCATCGTCATCATGTTGGCGGTCTGCTCGACGCCTTCCAGCCACATCTCACTCTTCTGCCCTGGCTCGATCCCAAATCCATGCATCTCGATCAACGAGCCGGATTCTCCTGTCCCCCACTCGACACGCCCACCAGAGATCAAGTCAAGGGTCGCGAGGCGCTCGGCCACCCGCGCCGGGTGGTTGTAGTTCGGCGGGGAGAGGCAGATGCCGTGACCAATGCGCATATTCCTTGTCCGCTGCGAAACGGCCCCCAGAAACACTTCGGGTGCCGAGGAGTGGGAGTATTCCTCCAGGAAATGATGCTCGACCTCCCACATGTAATCGAATCCGACTCGATCGGCGAGTTCGATCTGCTCCAGCGCATCACTGAACAATTTTTGCTCGTTGCCGTCTTCCCAAGGCCGCGGCAATTGGTGTTCATAGAACAGTCCAAGCTTCATCCGTTTTCCTCTGGGTCCTACGGTCGCACGCCGCTTCGTATGATTGGCGCACGGCAGCGTCAGAGAGCTTTGACCGGCCACCATCTACTCCGTGCTCACGCCTCGTTTCACGGATGAGCAATCGGCGTGCCACAAGACGTTCTGAAAGGCTTGTTTAAAGAGAGAAAAAGCCATGCACGTCCCGTCGCGCCGGCGGAACACTAGCGTCTTCGTGTCGAGCTTCGGACATAGAGGTCATCAAGCGAACACGGCTTACCACGACACACGGAGCATTGAATGACGACCATCGCCTCTCACGCCGAACGCGAACGTTTGCTTGAGGATAATTTCCATGCCTCGGACCTCTCGACCACCGCGATCAGCATCGGAGCATTGCGGGTATCGTTATGGAATGGGTATACAGTAGCAGAATGGACCTGCACCTCCATTTGGGAATACCCTGCCAAAGCTGAACGAGACGTGAGGCAGAGCGACAAAACACACATTGCTCGGCAGATGGAACTAGTTGATGCGGTGCGCCCGGTGTTCAACGCACCTGGCTCTTGATGTCTTAGCTACATGCCGAGCGCTTGGGCTTCACACGTTGCGCGCTGCTACATGACGGGAAAACAGCCGGAGAATGTTACGTCAGCTGGCAACCTCACCCTTGCTCAGTCGGAAAACACTAGCGCTAAGAGCGTACAACTCGCCGCCGCATACGATTCAAGCCTCTTCGAGGGGCCTCCCATGAGATGCTTGCGGTGATTGCAACCTCGGTTAGGCACGCTGCTCGCTTCGCTCAAGGCAGCATCACCAAGTCGGGCCGGGTGATGTAGGGGCGGACTCAATGCTCCCCAGGTTCCGCCGTCGGGCCGCCCCGCTCTACTCTCTGCGGCCAATCAGGAGGCGATATGAAACCGCATGTTCGGGCGGCCGCGGCCGCAGTCGCGTTGGCTCACAGTCTCGGGCGTCCTGTGACCAGAGTGTACGAACACGAAACCTGCGCTTGTTGCAGGATCAGCGCGTCCGTGCGCGGGGACATTGTTGGCGGATATGACCACATCAGCCATTGCCACGTCAGTGGTGAGCTCCCAAACCTGTACCACCACGGTGAGAGTTCGCATTTGATGCTCAGACCGAAGGGCTTGGGAGTGTACAGCGGCTTTGATCATGACACGTCATCCTACTTCTCGATGAAAGTCACCAATGGCGAAGCCCACATGTTTGACCACAAAGAAGATCTCTATTTCGCATATAGCGTTTGATCGCAGCCTCGTGGCCCTAAGCTGGCGTTGCCGGTGCGCAATGACGTGTTTGTCCCTTGCTGCTGATGCTGAACGCGTGCTTGCCTTCGTTCATGCATGCGTGGCTCTCGGCTGCCTCGAGCGCGGAGAGGCGCAGCGAGCAGCCGCCTCAGCGCGTCCTGTCTAAGATGTCAACCTTTCGCGCGAGCGTCCGAGGCGATCACGGTGGTCAACGTTATGCGCCCATGTGCGCTGCGTTTCCGAACCCCGTCGGGCTACCGGATCACCAGGGTGCTCCGCCTTGGTGAGGACAGCACAGGAGCACGCCTGCTCTCACAGGCCATCGAACATTCGTGGGCCAGCACGATCTGAAACCCGGCATGGGTGTTGCGCTCGTACGAGTGTCGACCGTGGTTTGTTGCACGCGCGACCAGGCGGCTGCGCTGTCGACTTTAGAACAAACTATTTGCTTCGTTTGAACTTGAACCCGTTTTAGCGATTGGCGCGGTGCTTGCTAGGGATCACTCGCTAACGCGAGGCTCGCCGCCCATGAAAGTCGCTGCTATCGCGCGCCATCCGCGCGAACAAAGGCCTTTTATGCTGGTGCTTGGAACGAACGAAATCGCTTCCGCCATCGCGACGAAGCTGACCGAAGCGACGTTTGCAGTCGTGATGAAGCACGACGCCTTTCCGCCGGTTATGCGCCGCGGCATGTCATTTCATGACTCGCTGTTCGGCGAGTTGTGCGAAATTGAAGGCGTTGTGGGCGAACGGGCTGATACATTAAGGGAGATCGCACGCATTCACGCCGAACCGCACAAGGTTGCGGTGACCGAACTGCACCTCACCGAGATAGTGAGCTTGCGTTCACCTTTGGTCATTATCGATGCACGCATGCAGAAGCATCGGGTCACTCCCGACCTCCGCGGCGTCGCACGCCTTACTGTGGGCGTTGGGCCTAGGTTCGAGGTAGGCATCAACTGCGATATCGCCATCGAAACCCATCCGGCGGAGACCGGTGCAATTATCTCGCGAGGCATCACCAAAATGGCGGACGGCCGAGCCCGCGAGCTCGGCCATGTGGGACGCGAGCGGTTCGCTTATTCAGATCGCGACGGCGTCTGGCACACACCGCTCGATATTGGCACCCAGGTGTACAAAGGCCTGCAGCTTGGTTCTCTTGGTGACAAACCGGTACGGGCACCCGTCGATGGAGTGCTGCGCGGTGTTGTGCGGGACGGCTCGCGCGTGCCAGCTCGCGTAAAATTGCTGGAGATCGATCCGCGAGGACGTGAGGCCTGCTGGACCGGCATGGATGAACGCGGACGAGCCATCGGATCCGGTGTCCTCACCACACTCGAGAAACTCATGCCAGCCAATCAGGTGATCGGTCCACTTTCCGCCAATGATTACAGAGGGATGTTCTCATGAGACCGTTAAAGCTAACGCCTGCGGCCGAAGAGGCAGAAGCGCTCAAGGACGAATAGCGACAGTCAGCTTCGGTTTCGCCGCCTACCGCGCCGCCGACAGCGCTGCCTCGTGCGGCGCGCCGCATCGGTCGGATTGGAGCCCCGCCACAGCCGCGCAGCTGGCGACCGCGACCACATCGTCGGCATGGTCTGCGCGAAGCACCAGATCGTGCATGCAGCGATAGCGGTTCCTAGCCAGCAGCAGATTGAGGCGGCCGGCATCATTTGGTGCAAACAGGCAACAGAGCTCTCAAGAAACAATACGTCGAGGGAGCTTTCCTTCTACAACTGCCTTCAGGACGGCGATCGCAAGAGAACATTAGTCATGCGATCAGATCGGCTCGTCAAATACGGACAGCCGCCGGACTTACGCAAAAGCGTCGTTTCGCTGGATCTTGCTGCTGTCTTTGCGAGCTTTTGGCACAAATGCCGTGATCTCGCTTAAGGCACTTAGTCGCGAGCCCTGGACGGCGCCTCGTCCGGCTTGAGGTGTCGCTTTCGGATATTGTGACTGACCACCCAGATTACGCCGACCGCGATCGGCACGAAGGCTGCGGTTACAAACGAGGGGTCGACGTGCAGTCCGACATCCTTAGCGCCCTTGGCGAGGTAGCCGAACAGGCTGACCACATAATAGCCGATGGCCCCGACCGACAATCCCTCGACCGTGCTCTGCAGTCGGAGCTGCTGTCTTGTGCGTTCGTTGATTGACCGCAATAGGTCACGATTCTGTTGCTCGATTTCGACATCGACACGTGTTCGCAACAGGTCGGCGGCACGCGCCAGCTTGGCCGATAGATTTGCCTGACGTTCCTCCATCGTTGCGCAGGTTCGTATCGCCGGCGCCATGCGGCGCGCTAGAAACGACGACCAAATCGGGTAACCCGCGACATCGTCGCCTTCAATGATGGACAGTCGCGATTGCACCAGCTCGTTATAGGCTCTGCTGGCACCGAAGCGGAATAGACTGCCGGCCACACCTCTTTCGAAGGAGACGGCCAACGCCGTCAGTTCGTCAAGCAGGTGGTTGTTGACCTTTAATCCCTCGGCGCCTTTCATCTCCTCAAGCACTTCAACGAGACGGCGATCGATACGATCGACAGACGGCGCAAGCTCAAGCGCCGACGACAGACCAAGCAGCGCCAACGGACGGTAGGTCTCGATTTCTAGGAGCCGTTGCACCAGTGCGCCGAGATCGTGCGGCGTTAATCCGGAATCGCAGACCAGAATTCTGCTGAAACCTTTCTCGTCCACGCGAAAGTCCGAGGCCACAACGCCTGCGCCGCCCTTTACCGTGACCATCGCTAGACTGCTCTTGTCGAAAAGCTGGTCGGCACGTTCGGTTGCAGAAGCGCATCGTTCCACCTCCAATTTGATTGCGACCAGTAATTGTCCGGCCTGCGACAACTCACAAATCAATGATCTAGCGGTATCATCGACATCGCCGAATTGGCGAGCGGCAGGATTATTCGCGATACTCCAGCTCCACGTGAAGGTGGCAAATTCCGCATGTTGCTCCCAGCGAAGCAGCACTGGTCCGATCTCCACCTGATGATATTTCGCGGACGGCTCCGGCGGCGGAAGCTTGTGCCTCCGGCAGAAATCGACGAAGCGACGGCGATCGCACGCGGCCGCCTCGCCCTGAGCGAGAAACACGAAGCGGACCATGCCAAGTGAGGAAACATGGGCGGTGAATGGGCGCGCATGGACTTCGCTGAGCACGGCCTCGCGCTCCGGATGCAGCTTGAATAATCCCAAATCCAAGTCGTCGATCATGTAGTGACACCTCGCTTCGGAATAGGCCGCCAAGCATCGTGGCGTGCGGCCGCGTCCAATCGTTGCCCGGATCGACTTGGACACAGTTGTCGGCGCCCGCGTCGAACGGAAATCGCCCGCCATCGAAGGCGGTGGCGCGCGCAGGTAATAATGCACCCGACGCCCATAGCGGACGGCGAACGGCGATCGCATTGCCACTTGGCAGAGCCCGACTCAAATGCGCCTCCATTCTGTCGTCCTCGGCTGTCTTCTCTCGCTCGCGGTGCAGGATTTGGGCCAGTGCGATGCGGAGGAACGCTGCCGGCTTTTCGCGACCAATGTCACGTTCGCAAACTACTTGGCGGGTTACAGACGTCAGGCACGTTCGCCTTCGGACAGGAGCAGGCAACCGCATCTGTGCGCTTGCGCAATCCACCCCCACGCTTCCGCCCTGCACATTTGGCCGGTCTCTTGCGTCCACGCTGACATTGCCGTGATGCGCCACCGGGGTCATCGCCCAGTCACATGCAAGACCTGTGGGATGTCCCTGCTAGGGTTCACCCAGGAGCAGTTGGTTGCCCTGGTGGCGCAGTGTGCCGCCAATACGGTTGATCTGGATTCCGGAGGCCGTGGGCGGGTAATGCCAGCCTCAACGCCAAGAGTGCCGCCGAGCGGTCGGACGGTCCGGGCCGCGGTTTGCGGCGTCGCTGCGAACGATGGCCCTCTGGTAGAGCTTCTTGCCGAGACGCGCGTCTTCCCGGCCATGTGTCCTTTAGGCGGTGTGGACTCTAAGGATTCCCTTTTAGGAGCAAATCAGATTCAAGGCTGCTTTTGGGGAGGCGGCCTTGGGTGTGATGGATCGTTTGGTTTTGAGCGACGCGGCGTGGGAGCGGATGGCGCCGCTGATCATAGGTCGTCCCGACCAGAAGGGCTCGACCGGACGCGACAATCGGATGTTTGTTGAAGGCGTATTGTGGATCGTGCGTACGGGTTCTCCGTGGCGCGACCTTCCGGAAGTGTTCGGGGATTGGAACAGCGTATTTCGGCGCTTCAGTCGATGGAGCATCAAGGGCGTTTGGTGGCGGATCTTCGAGGCGATGTCCGATGATCCGGACTTCGAATATCT
>NZ_AUEZ01000150.1 GCF_000426245.1 Bradyrhizobium sp. Ai1a-2
CGTCGGCAACGGCGGCCGGCCGGGATCATCGTCGTAAATCTCGCCGAACCGCTCCTCCAGGAAGCCCCAATTTACCGTCCGAGCGAGCGTAACCAGCGGATGCTTCATGTCGATGATCTGATCGAGCCGGGAGCGGAACAGATCCTGCTCTCCCGTCTCGCTCCGTTCCCGCGGTCGCATCTCATCCCCTCGCCAAAGCAGTCAATGCCGAGTGAATCACAAATCAAGTTCGCAAGGAATCCCGCTCTACACGCTCGTTTCCCGGCAAATCCGATCGCCGCAAAACGCCGCTTCTGGATTCCAAATCAATGGCTTGGGATTTCTTCACGGTCGACTAGAAAGCTTGTCTCCCAACGCGCGCGGCACACTCGGCATTCATATCTTTGGCGTTCAAGGTGTCCGCGTGAGTTGGTGCTGCTTCAGAAGGCGCGCGGGAGGCGGAACACGTCGCTAAACACCCCGGTCCATGACCACGCTATTGAAGGATTTAAGGTCGACTTCTCCGCCTGCCGGGTGCTGTTGACGCGAGCGAAGTTCTGCATCGCCTTCGAGATGAGCTGCGGATAGGTCAGAAGAAAGTTTTGCGGCTGGGCATGCAGCAGCGCCGGCATAACCTTATACTTTTTCGCATGCTCGAAGGACTCATCCAGCATCTTCTTGTATAATGAAAGGCTGTCGGACTTCTTGAGATCGCCGCGCGACTTCACCAGGAAGATCGCTTCCGCGGCAATCCTCCCTGATTTCATCGCAACGTTGGCGCCTTCGCGAGCGATAGCATTCTTGGGCTGGGCAGCATCCCCGACCACCACCCAGCCCTTACCGTGGAGCCGCGGTATGGTGTTGTAACCGCCTTTGGGAATGAGATGCGCGGAATATTCCTCAATCTTCGAGCCGTCGATTAGCGGTACGACCGACGGGTGACGCTTGAAGCGGTCGAGTAGGCCGTAGGGCGTTTCGCGGGTGCGCTGGAGCTCGGAGACGAGGCAGCCAATACCGAGTGAGATGCACTCCTTGTTCACGTAGATGAAAGCTATGCCTGTCATAGCGCGCGAGATGGCTCCGGCGGCCTCGATCACAATGCCTTCGTCACCCCTGAGGTTGAAACGGTCTTCGATGGCCTTGCGCGGCAAGAAGTGCATTTCCGTCACCGCTAGCGCAACTTGGTCGGGGTTCGGTCTTTCGCGCAAGCGCGCACGCGTGCCGAGTAGGCCATTGACGCCCTCTGCGAGCACGACCACATCGGCTCGGATTATGCCATCCTGGCGGTCGGTACGTACACCAATGACGCGGCCACGACGGTTCTGTACTAGCTCCGTAACGGTGGTTTGGCACAAGACGGTGGCACCCGCCTCCCTTACCTTCGAGGAGAACCATTTGTCGAAGTGGGCGCGGATAATGGTGTAGCGATTCGGTCGCCCGTCGTTGAAATCGTCGAAATGATAGCGCAGTCCGATACGCGAGCAGTCATCCAGCATCCAGAACCGCTGCTCGACCAGATGACGCTCGAGCGGCGCGTCCACGCGAAAATCCGGGATCAGCTCGGCCAGCGCGTCCGCATGCATGACTGCACTGTGGACGTTCTTCGATCCGGAATATTCGCCGCGCTCGAGCTGCAGCACCTTTATGCCGCGCTTGGCCATGGTCAGCGCGGCCGCGTTGCCAGCCATTCCGGCGCCGACAACGATTGCATCGAACCTTTCTTCGATCACGGCTTTCTTCTCCGTTCAGTGGCGTACCGTTCGAATTCTTATCTTCTTGCGATCCAGTTGCGGGAATGCGGCGATTGCCGGGCATGTAATGCGGCTGTGAGCGCCGGCCATAAAACAGGTCGCGTCGGTGCCGATAGCGATGCGCGCGAATTCGAAAGGCGCGTTGTTGCCGACGATCAGGTCGGCGCCTTCGACCCCGACCCGATGCTGGCTCGCGCCGGAAAAAGACGGCAGCGATATGCGCCATCGGCTGGATGGTCTTCTGGTCCGCCCGATCTGCCGGTCGGACGAGAGGCGGCCCTTCTGTACGGACGGTCGCGCGTGCCATATGCGGCACTGAGCGCAGCGCCGAGCTTGCGACGCAGCTGAACAATCTACGCGGCGTCGTAATCCCAAACCGCCGAAAACGACATCGCCATAGGCGAGATTGGATTGAGCGAATTCACGGTCCGGTACAAAGGATAGCACCCTGGCGAGGATGCCGGCTTCGAGCAGATTCCGCGAATGGATGATGATAGGGCTGTTATCACGCGCGACTCGCTTCGGCATTGCCATCACGCGCGGGCGCATCGTAGCCATCTGTGGTCGATAGTTCATCGTATAGATCGTGCAGAGCAACGAACCGCCGCCGGAGGTCGGGTGTGTTGTCGCGAGCGAACCATCAGGGTTTCGCCGAGCTCCGCGCAATCGACGGTCCAGCCGGTAAGCAATGTGGTCCCAGATCGCGGCCGAGCGTCGTCGCCCGTAACAGCAGGATCTCCGGCCTGTGGGAGTTGACAGGGGTCGATCAGTGCCTTGCGCTGCTTCGGCAGCACATCGTCCATCCATGAGATGGACCAAGTCAGCGCAGTAGGAGGAAGGGAGCGGGGCATTGCGCATCCCCTCGCCGAGCCAGGTGGCGACATCGACCTTCAGGTTTTTCGCGAATTTACAATCGGCGCCCATCGGTTCCCAGACTCCCAAGACTCGGAATGTACCTCGCCGCGCGTCCGCTCGATGGGACCCCGACACGGTTGTAGCCCTTGAACTGCTCCGTCAGTTCCTTTTTGGCGGCGCAGCGCCCTTCCCCAGTCGACGCAGGACCTTTTATCTCAGTGCTCATCGCTAAAACTGCCTCAGATCAGAGGTCGCAGACCGCCAGGGCTGCAAGGTCGGCTTCAAGCTTGGGCTGGTGCTTGAACACAGCGTCAAGCAGCGCTTCCGCGGGCTGCTCGGCGGACTCTACCAATACAGCTTTCTCGGCGCGGGAAGATGGCGCGAAAACGCGCTTGACGACTGTCGGCGAGCCTCTGAGACCGCATTTCGAGATGTCTTCGACATGGGCGTCCTGCGCGCTCCATTTCACGATGGGCGCCCGGGCGGCACGCAAGGCATCCGTCATCGCGCCGCGGCGGATCTGGTTGGTCGCCTCCAGCATGGTGATGAGACACGGCAGTCTCGTGCGCAGCACCTGGACGCCACCTTCGGATCTCCGCTCCGCTTCAATCGTGCGTGCGGTGAAATCCAGCGCCCTAATCTTAGCGACGTAAGTGAGCTGCAGCACACTAAGCCGCTTCGCGATGCCTGGTCCAACCTGCGCCGTATCGCCATCGATGGTCTGCTTGCCCGTAAAGATGAGGTCGGGCGATCCGTATTCCTTGCCGATTTTGCGGATGGCAGTCGCCAGTGCGTAAGTCGTAGCTAAGGTGTCGGCGCCTGCGAAGCAGCGGTCGGTGAGCAGTACGGCGCGATCGGCGCCAAAGGTCAACGCCTTGCGTAAGGAGTCCTCGGCCGATGGCGGCCCCATTGTAAGGACGGTGATCTCGCCGCCAAATTTATCGCGCAGCTCGAGCGCCGCTTCCAGCGCAAACAGATCGTAGGGGTTGATGATGGTCGGCACCCCCTGGCGCATGATCGTGTTGGTCACGGGGTGCACGCGGATCTGCGCGGAGTCGGGCACCTGCTTGACGCAGACGACATTGTGCATGTGCTTCTCCAGACGTTGTGTGGACGCCGAAACACATAGCAAGTGTCGTACCATTGCAGCGATCTCAAAAACGGCGGCAATACAAGGATTTAGGCGAGTATCATGAGACACCCTCGGCTACCGTTCCCCAGCGCCAGAATTGGACATTTGTCGCAAATACGACAGCGCCGTCAACGTCACCTGATATGTCGTTGATCTTGATCAATAGAATCCGTAGGAGCGCGGCTTGAACCGGGATCCGCTTCGCTCGCCGCAATGCACACCGCCGACCACGCGGGAGCCGCATTCGGATCGTGATCGGGCCCAAGGTCCGCGCCGACCTACGAAGGCCGTGATGACCCAGTTATTCGTCTCGGTCGCCATGGTCGCGGCCCCTACATGTTGCCAGGCCGACAGCTCTTTCAGAAACGCTTAATCTCGATACCGTATTTCCTCAGGGCATAACCAATCTGACGCGGCGTCACTCCAAGCAGGCGCGCCGCCTTTGCCTGCACCCAGCCGGCCCTCTCCATGGCCGCGATAACACGCTCGCGATCGATCATGTTCGCCCCGCTGACGAGAGCTACTCCGGCAGGCGCAAACGGAGCCTGCTCGCTGCCGACGGGCGAGCCTGCAACCGTGACCGACGGAGCAGATTCGGCCGAGAATGTGGTCGGCTTAACGGGCACTTGCACAATTGGCCCCGGGTGCAGCGCTATCTCATCCGATGCGCTCCTCCACAGAACCGCGGACAGGCACTGGCCGTGGCAACAGGCAAAGTCGTCTCTGACAATCGATGGTCCCGGGGCGAGCGTGGCCGTCCGCTGCACGCAATTTTCGAGCTCGCGGACATTGCCCGGAAAACCGCAGTTCATCAGTACTTCTATTGCACTCCCATCGAAGGCCAGCGCACGGCCATTCTCGCCGTTGAAGTTCTTGAGAAACTCAGCGGCGAGGAGCGGAATATCACTGCGTCTTTCGCGCAATGGCGGCAGCAGCAAGGGAACCACGCTAATGCGATAATAGAGGTCGGTGCGGAACTCGTTCCTCGCCACCGCGTCTTCCAGGTTTTTATTCGTGGCGGCAATCACGCGAACGTCGACCTTAATGGTCTGGTTGCCGCCGACGCGTTCGAATTCCTGCTCCTGCAGCACCCGCAGCAGCTTTGCCTGAAACGAGGCCGAGATCTCGCCAATCTCGTCTAGAAACAGCGTCCCCTTGTCGGCGAGCTCGAACCGGCCCTTGCGCGCACTGAACGCGCTGGTGAAGGCCCCCTTCTCATGACCGAACAATTCGGATTCGAGCACTGTCTCAGGGAGCGCAGCGCAGTTGAGCTTTATGAACGGCCGCTTCGCGCGGGGCGACCGCTCGTGAATGGCCTTGGCGATCAGCTCCTTCCCGGTACCGGATTCGCCGCGTAGCAGAACCGTGCTATTTGATTTGGCTACTACCGCGATCTTCTCGAGCAGCGCCCGCAGCGCCGGACTGTCGCCAATGATACCCTCGACATTAATCTTCTTACGCTCTCGGGTCGGGTTCCTGAGCTCGGACAACTGCTTTTGCAGCCGGTCCTTCTCCACCATAAGTCGCTCGCGGTCGCACGCGAACAAGCGATGCAGCTTCACCGTCTGGCTGACCAAGTCGGCGATCATGGTAAGCAGCCGGACATCGTAATCAAGCCGGACACTCGACCTGTTGTCCAGGATGCGGTCGATGGTCAGCGTACCTACGACTTTTGCATCGATGCGAATAGGAACGCCGATGAACGACACCGGCACGTTGTCGGAGGCCCCGAGCACGTCAACGTCGGCGGCACTGAAGACCGAATGCGTCGCGACGTTCTCGGCGATGAGCGGGCTGTCCGTCGCCACGATGTGGTCGATTGCCTTTTGTGGCAGGCGCATCCGATAGCGCTCATCGCTGAGCTCGCCCAACCCGGCACCGACGGTAATGTCCGGCACGCCATCATCGTCGAAAAGCGAGATGATGGCGTGCCGCACCTGTACAAACGATTGCAGAAGATCGACGACATTGGCCAACGCGACTTCGAGGCGGCAGGGAGCGGTGAGTACCTTCGATACTTCGAAGATGCCGGTGAGCGCGTTCTCGTGCGACGGCACAATTGTGACCTCGTGGTCCGTATCGGACTTTGAGTTAGGCCTTTCGCGCACGGAAGCGATATGTAGCATGACGACGTCTCCGTTGTTGTGATCGTCCTCCCTGTCACCTTGTTCGGATTTGCGAGTGTTGTGTTGCAATGTCATCCTCGATCTCGCGCCCAATTTGACAGGATGACCGCAGGAGATAACGTACTTTCATGGCACGACAGTAAACACGACAGTAAAATTTTGGTGCCTTGATTTGCTTTTTCTCTTCGTGAGATCGCCGCGCGACTTTCCGATACGCACGCGAGTTCCATTGATGTAGCTCAAATCAGCTGCGATTTGACTATTCCCGGTGCGGCCGATCACAGGTGTTGGCCACCATTTATTGGCACTTCGGTGCCGGTGACATAACTCGCCGCATCCGAGCATAGGAAGAAGATGACTTTTGCGACTTCTTCGGGCGTGCCCACCCGCCGCAGCGGGATGTTTGTAACAAGACGCGCTTCGGTATCAGGTGACAAAATGTCCGTCTTGATCTCGCCGGGCGCGATCGCATTGACGCGAATGCCATGCGGCGCATAGTCGTGCGCCATTTCGCGCGTGAGACACGCGAGGGCCGCTTTCGATGTCGCATAGGCGCTGCCGGCAAACGGGTGCACCCGCGAGCCTGCGATTGATGTGACGTTGACAACCGATCCCGACGCGGCTTTCAGCTCGTAAAATAGGCCTTGCGCGAGCAGAATCGGTGCCACCAGATTAACGTGGAACACGCTCATCCAGGTCTCGATTGACGTCGTCAACGACGTAAGTCGTGTTCCGTTCGGCGTCTTCGGTGAAACGCCGGCGTTGTTGATCAATGCGTGCAACGGTGCGCCTGCGAGGCGCTCCTTGACCTCTGCGATCGCGCGCGGCAGCAGCCGATGGTTGCTCAGATCGGCCTGTACATGGTTGTCGGCCCCTGACTCCCAGGGACATCGCCCGCCATCGAACGCTTGGCGCGCGCAAGAGATGACGCGCCAACCCGCTTCCGAAAACAGCTTTCCGGTGGCGTGACCAATGCCACGCGAGGCCCCCGTCAGCACCAGCGTCTTCCGTTCTGACTGCTGAACGCGGGCTCTATCGGCGTGAAAGGGACAGCCCACATCAATCGCCGAGCGCGGACCGGCGACCGGATCGTCGTTTCGCAGATCGAGACCCAAATGCGCCTCCAATTCTGTTGTCACTGCCCGTTTTCCTTCGCGAGGGATTGCAGAGCAGGATTTGGGCCAGCTGCGATTCAATGTAACCTCGCTGGCGCAAATGTCGCTTTACAAACCGCTTGGCGGGTTTCAGACATGAGGCGCGTTTGCTTTCAGACAGAACTAGTGGCTCCGCACAGTGATTTTGACGGATTGGATTGAGGTGGTCAGATAAGTTCCGGCAGACACTTGGGATCGACGAGGACCTCGATACTGCGAGCTGTCCTTTGCTGCCTTTTAATGAGTCCAACTCGTTCCAGCGTCAGCACCATTTGATGAACCGAAGGCGGGCTGACGCGGAAATATTCCCTAATGTCGGCTTCTGCCGGAGGCCTGCGGTGCAGCTTCGTATAGAGGTGGATAAAAGCGAGGTATTGCCCCTGTTTGGTCGTGAAGGTTTTTGCCGAAGGACTCACGCCGGCCATCCGATTCAGTTGTTCGTGCCAGCCTCTCAGGGAGGCCAGCATGAATGTACGCTATCG
>NZ_AUEZ01000151.1 GCF_000426245.1 Bradyrhizobium sp. Ai1a-2
GTGCAGGACAATCTGTCGACCCACTCGGCAGGTGCGCTGTATCAGACCTTCCCGCCTGCCGAAGCACGGCGCATCCTGCAGCGCATCGAGTTCCACTACACCCCCAAGCACGCAAGCTGGCTCAACATGGTCGAGATCGAGATTGGCGTATTGCGGGGACAGTGCCTCGACCGCAGGATCGACGACCCCAAGCAACTGCGCCGCGAAATCTCCGCCTGGGAGCGGCATAGAAATGCTGCCCGCTCCCGCATCAAATGGATGTTCACAATCGAAAAAGCTCGCGCCAAAATGGGACGCGCCTACCCAAACCCTTCCAAAGAGTCATAATCACCGTGCAGAGCAACTAGTTGCGGCAAACCGTCATCGAAGTTGCGTCAGAGCCCCATTCCAGTGCCGATTGACAGCCCACCCTAGACCAGCGCTGATCCAGCGCTGTTGACCGGGACACGCCGGCCAAGTTGCGCGCCGTACCAGAAGCCCGACCACCAATCAGGATGGCCGGACGAAATTCAAATGCGATTTCCATGAACTCTGCGTATGCTGCGGCGCGGTGGAAACGTGGATCCCGGGCGAATACGGTGGGCTCACCGTACCCCGGTCCGATCATCTGTGGGATGCGGCCCTAGCTCAGGTGCTAGGGCCGCGGTGAGCCCAAGGCGCGGTACACCCCTTGCGCTCAGCCTCATTAGAACTGAAAACCCAGTGGTTGCATAGGGCGAGGTTACACGGTCGCGTCATGATCCTCGTCGGCAGCTTCGTCCTGCCGGCTCAGCCCCGCAACGTACTTGCTCGAAGTTCAAAGACGGCCGCGACGGATGAAGGGTACATCTCTGCGAGCCACGCGTTGTCAGCCGCTCTCGGCGTCTGCGGATCTACTCCGCTACGCTCCTTCTGACACGCTTCCAGTGCTGGGTGATGCGATCGAACGCTCTGATGCGCCGCCCCTAACCCGCGCATCAGAGCTTGATCACCGACGTCCTTCGGTTCCGCCTCCACGTATGCGCGATCATCAGCAGATCTACAGCCGGTCAACGATCAGACAAATCTCCGCGTTCCAAGCCTTGACAACGAACATCAGAGCGTCGGTCCACTCCCCGTGCTGATCATTATACCCCCCACCCACAAGGGAGGAGGCAAGGTGAAGTTCGCGGAGACGACGGGAATGATTTCCATGCATTGAGAAAGACTCACTTCTCGCGGAACGAGCGCATGAACTGGTCGCGGAGTGGCTTCATCAGATAGGACAGCATGGTGCGGTCGCCGGTCTGGACGAAGGCTTCCACCGGCATGCCCGGGATGATCTTCACCTCGCTGCCGAGGCGCGCGACTTCTTCCGGGAGCATCGAGACGCGCATGGTGTAATAGCTTCGCCCGGTGCGCTGGTCGGTGGTGACGTCGGCGGAGACGCGGGTGACGACGCCGTTCAGCTCGGGCGTGGTGCGCTGGTTGAAGGCGGAGAGCCGCAGCACGGTCTTCTGTCCGACCTGCAGCTTGTCGATGTCCTGCGGATTGACCTTGGCCTCGACCGACAGATCGTCCGCCTTCGGCACGATCATCATGATGGCGTCGCCTGCGGTGATGACGCCGCCGACGGTGTGCACGGTCGACTGTAGCACGACGCCGTCCTGCGGCGCGCGGATGTCGATGCGGCGAAGCTGGTCTTCGGCGGTCACCTTGCGTTCGACAAACTCGCCGATCTTGTCGTTGGTCTCACGCAGGTCCTTCGAGACCTCGGAGACCATGTCCTTGTCGACCTGGATGATCTGCAGCTCGGTCTCGGTGATCTTGCCCTTGGCCTGGGCGCGCGACGCGATGTATTGCGCGCGCTCGCCGGAGAGCCGTGCCGCGTCGCGCTCCAGCGTGGTCAGGCGGGTGAGCTGCACCAGATGCTGCTCATAGAGCTGGCGGACGCCGACCAGCTCCTGCTGCACCAGCGCGATCTCCTTGTCCTTGGCGGCTTCCTGCGCCTGCAGGCCGGAGATCTCCTCGTTGAGCTGGGTTACGCGCTCGCGCAGCTGCGCCTTCTGGCCGCTGCGGCCGTTGACGCGGACCTCGAACAGCTTGGATTCGCTCGCCATGATGTCGCGAACGTCGGGATCCTTGGCCTGCTCCGTGAGCTGCGGCGGGAAGGCGATCTTGTCGTTGCCCCGCTGCTCGGCTTCGAGCCGGGCTGCGCGCGCGTAGAGACCATTCAGCGTCTTGACCACGATCGCAAGGCTCGCCTTCACGACCGTCTCGTCGAGGCGCACGACGACATCGCCCGCCTTGACCGCGTCGCCGTCGCGCACCCGGACCTCGCCGACCACGCCGCCGGTCGGATGCTGCACCTTCTTGACGTTGGACTCGACCACCACCGAGCCCGGCGCGATCAGCGCGCCCGAGATCGGCACCGTGGTCGCCCAGCCACCGACGCCGCCGCCCAGAACCAGAACCACGACGAGGCCGACGATCAGATGCTTGCGGATAGAGAGACGTGCGTTGCGCGGCTGATCGGTCATGCGATCGCTCATGATTTGGCTGCCCCCGCATCGGCGACGATCTTGATCGGCGTCGGCACCGGCGGCGCGGCACGCTGCAGCACCTGCGCGAGCACAGCCTCCTTCGGCCCGAAGGTCTGCATGCGTCCGTCCTTCAGCACCAGCAGCTGGTCGACGCCCTCGATGCCGACCGGCCGGTGCGCGACCACGATGACGATGGCGCCGCGTTCGCGGGCACCACGCACCGCGCGGGTCAGAGCCTCGTCGCCTTCGCTGTCGAGGTTGGAGTTCGGCTCATCCAGCACGATCAGGAACGGATCGCCGTAGAGCGCGCGCGCCAGCGCGACGCGCTGCGCCTGGCCGGCGGAGAGCGCGGTGCCCTGCTCACCGACCTGGGTGTCGTAGCCCTCGCGCATCTTGATGATCATCTCGTGCACGCTGGCTTCCTTAGCCGCGGCGATAATGCCGTCGGACTTGGCGTCGGGATCGAACCGGCAGATGTTCTGCGCCACCGTGCCGGCGAACAGTTCGACGTCCTGCGGCAAATAGCCGACATGGCGCCCGAGTTCGTCCGACGCCCACTGGTCGAGCGCGGCGCCGTCGAGCCGGACTTTGCCGCGCGCCGGCACCCAGACGCCGACCAGCGCCCGGATCAGCGACGACTTGCCGGAACCGCTCGGGCCGATCACGCCGACGCCGCTGCCGGCTTCGACGGCGAAGGTGATGTCCTGCACGATGGCGCGCTGGTCGCCGGGCGCAACCATGGTCACCGCCTCGACCGAAAGCTTCTTCTCCGGCGCCTGCAGCAGCGTCTGCTCGGGGCGCGCCGGGATCTGTTGCAGCAGCCGGTTGAGACGCTGCCAGCTCTGCCGCGCAGCGACAAAACCCTTCCAATGCGCGATCGCGAGATCGACCGGCGCCAGCGCCCGCGCGCTCAGGATCGAGCCGGCGATGATGATGCCGCCGGTCGCTTCCTGGTGGATCACGAGATAGGCACCGACCGCGAGCACCGCGGACTGCAGCATCATGCGCAGCACCTTGGCGACCGCACCGAGCCCGCCGGTGACGTCGCTGGCGTGCTGGTTGCCGGAGAGGTATTCCTCGTTGGCCTCGTTCCAGCGCTTGTTCATCCGCCCGGCCATGCCCATCGCCACCAGCACCTCGGCATTGCGGCGACTGGAGGCGGCGAGATCGTTGCGCCGCGCCGCGAGTGTCATCGCTTCCTTGGCCGGCGTGCGCGACAAGTATTCGGTGATCAGCGTCAGCGTCACCAGGATGATCGCGCCGACCAGCGCCGTGACGCCAAGCAGCCAATGGAAGGCGAAGCAGATCACCATGTAGAACGGCAGCCAGGGCAGATCGAAGAACGCGCCGGGACCCATGCTGCCGAGGAAGGAGCGTACATTGTCGAGATCGCGCAGCGGCTGCAGGCCCTCGCTGCGATTGCCCGCCATCAGCGGCAGCCGCACGACGGTGTCGAACACCCGCGCGTTAAGCGCTTCGTCGAGTGAGGTGCCGACGCGGCCGAGGATCCGTCCGCGCAAGAGATCGAGCACGCCCTGGGCGATGTAGAGCACCGCGGCGATGACCACGAGGCCGACCAGGGTCGGAACGCTGCGGCTCGGCAGCACGCGGTCGTAGACCTGCAGCATGAACATCGAACCTGTCAGATACAACAGGTTGATCATGCAACTGATGAGACCGACGCCGACAAAGGCACTGCGGCACGCGCGCAGCGCCTCAGCCAGCTCGGAACGCCGGACAGCGGGCGCGGCTGCCATTAAGTCCAACATCTAAAACGGGTTACGCGAGAGCTCACACGGCACCGACGTTTGTTGCCATCGTCAATTTTGTTCGCATTGCCCGGAGCGGCACGCGACCTCACTCAGTGAGGTGCAGAGCGTCGATTTGCCGATCTCGTCAATGCATTGACCAGGTTCTGTTCGGCCTCCGCACGCTGCGGAGCGGTCTCTGAAAGAATCATAAACTGAAGTGCGGCAGCGCGTTCGAAAGCGGTCCCCATGGATTTGCACTTGCTCGATTGGACTAGCCGTCATGGCTCCCGACCCCTTCCCAAATGCTTGCATTAAGAGACGAAATTCTGCCGTCCATTCGCACCCCAGACTCCCTGAAGCGAGGAACTCAACGTTACGTGGCGCTCGAATCCGATTTGCTGGTGCTTCATCGATTGCCATCCTCCTGTCGCCTTGATCAGCGTTCTCGGAGACTACAATCTGACGCTACGTACACTTCAAGCTGTTTATTGATTTCGGCTTGAGCCGGCTGCAGCAATCTGGTGGCGGCAGGAGATCAAAAGATCTGGTTGTCTTGCAAGGAACGCACCCCAGCGTCCCCCATTGTGTGGCTCAACGCGGACCAACAGGCTGAACGAGAAGCAGGAGCTCTTGGGAGCATCGGCTCTTCCTGCAAACCGGACGCGAACCATACACCGGAATCGAGATTTCGTTCGACTTGCTTTGGGTGTGACGGGGGAGACCTGCTGCAACGGTTGCGGCAACTCCTTGAATGCTTGCTGAACCACATCGGGCTTGGGGACAACGCGGGGGCACCGAGAAGCCGCGACAGTCCTCTGTTCTTTAATCTTGGGCGTATGCTCATTCAAGCGATCTTTCAGCCGGGACAGTTTCGGCGAATGCTCGGATGATGGCGCGCAAGGCGGTGTGGACGGTTGTCGCATTCACTAAGACGACGGCGGCGAATGCCGCGACGACTATAGTTTCGCGCGGTCATTCAAAGCGGGGTGCGACGCGTCGGAATTCCTTGTGTCCGTCAGCTTCGATGTTTATGTTCGTAACCAGAGCGCGATCACTTCCGTGGCCGCTCGCTTGGCAGACACCACACAGGAGAAGCACATGGCTGTAATCCACGGTACCAACTCCGACGATCATTTGTCTGGGACGCCCGAAAGGGACTTTATCCAGGGTCTGGGCGGGAACGACTGGATCGCTGGCGGTGCGGGCGCCGATAATCTGGAAGGTAATCAGGGAGATGACACGATCTTTGGTAATGCGGGCGACGATTTTCTGTACGGCGATCAGGGCAACGATGCTCTGTACGGCGGTGAGGGCAACGACAATTTCGTGTTTACGAGCGGCAACGGCAAGGATTACGTGATGGACTTCACGCTGGGGGATAAACTGTATATCGAGGACGGGATCAATCACACGGGTATTCATACGCTTGCCGATCTTGCCGATCGCGCCGAGGCGGCTGGCACGGATACGACGGTCGTCGACCTCGGAGAGGGCAATTCGATCACGCTCTCCAATGTGAATGCTGCCGACCTTCAGCATCACCCCGAAAATTATTTCTCAATCATGCATTCCACCGATCTATTCACGTGATTTTTCGGCCATACCTTATTTGGCCGAAGAACGGTGACCGGGCATGGCGATTGCTATTGGCACATCCTTCTGCCGGGGCCATTCGCCATCGCCCTCGACCGGACGATTAAACATCTCCCAGTGGACAGAGACATGGCGATCCGGGCTGATCGCCATGAAGCGCAGAGTTGATGAAGCCCGGATATTAGACCATGCGCCGCGAATACCGGGAGCGTTGGCACCGGGTGATACGTCAACAAAAACAATGAAGTTCGCTTGAGATTGACCAGCCTTATCACTGTCCATTCACGTTGTATCGGTGGTTGGCGCAGTCTGGTCGTCCGAGCGAGCAGTGGATATTGCGAGTAGTGGATTTTCTACCCCGCGGGTTGCGTGCCGGAATCGCCACTCGGCTTTTCTCACCGATGATTTAAGTAGCTCATCGGCATTTTGCCAACTTGTCCGCGCTTTCGGCAGGAGCTTGAGCAATTCGGGTTTGATAAGGCCGAGCGGCCGAGCGCAGCCGTGGGCAGGAAAACCCAAGGGAGCACGGGCCATTCCTTATCGAGCAACGTGTCTTCCGTCAGCGTCGAGCCTTGCAACCGCTTTACGAGCGCGCGCGGTTTCGTTGTGCCCTGAGTAGAAAATGACTGTTGCAAACGTCTAGGTTGTCTGCAACCGTAGGTTTGGGCGTCAAAAACCCAAGATAGCAACAGTGGCCATCAATGGGCCAGCGTATAACAGCCCCGTTCGGTGGGACGGTGCGCCCATGTCGAAGGGCGCCGCAAAAGCAACATTGGCCGTTGAGGATTACGGTTTCTGAACCCCGCGCGCCCTGACAGTTCAGGGGCCGGTCATCATGAATCAGGAACAGCAGAAGCCCGTTCCCGAAGATCATACGTCCGTCAGCAAGGACGAGGAATGGGGCGCACGAGGGTTGCAGCGCGATTTGCAGGATCGGTTGCAACCGGCACACGACGAGCCGGTCAGCGAGCCCGTCAGCGACAGCGCTCCCCATCCCGAAACGCCACGAGGCTCCGGCCGATGGGTTCGCCGCCTGCTCAAGGTTGGCATCGGCCTTGCCATCGTCGCCGTGTTCGGATGGCTGCCGCTGAAGGCGGTGCTGCAGACCTCGAGCGTCGAGGCCGTGGTCAACGCCAGGATCGTGACCTTGCGGTCGCCGATCGACGGCACCGTGAGCGCGAAGCCGCCGCAAGGCTCGACGCAACTCAGCGTGGTCCATGAGGGCGATGCGATCCTTCATGTCGTCAACGCGCGCGGCGATCGCCGTGCGGCTCGATGATCTCCGGCGGCGGCATCGTCAACTTAATCGACCGCCGAGCCGAAGGAGACGATTCTCAGAGGTCGAGAGTCGGTGATAGCGCTTGTCATGGAGATCTCGCGCCAAGTCGCAAAGGCGCGCTCGCGCGAAGCACGACGGAAGTCGGCGGTGACGGCTCCGGGATAGGGGATGTGGAAAAGGTTCGCGACCTGATCGTGAACTGACAGAAACCGTTGAGCCTGACGGGACGATTTGAAACGCTTCATGATCCGCTCGCGTCGCCGCGTCG
>NZ_AUEZ01000152.1 GCF_000426245.1 Bradyrhizobium sp. Ai1a-2
GGCGTCAAACCCCGAAAGCTTGCAATCTCAAACCCCCTCACGACCGAAAAATCGACTCCACATCAATGGCTTGGGCGATTCTTCACGGACGACGGTTCTAGGGCCTGCCTCCGGAACCGCGTTGCGCTGCACTCCGGGCCGCGGCTTGCTGTCAATTAACCATCGCGGTTCAGCCGGTATGCTTGCCTGCCGGGACGGGCAGCCAGGTTAACGCAACCTAATGAATTTTGGGCCGTCGGAAATGGACGCTGGCCGCAAACAACGGTAAAACTCGACCATTACGTAACCCTTTTTTGCAGAGAATAAGAATTCATGGCAGCCGCTTCCGGCGTCCGGCGATCCGAACTCGGCGATGCGCTACGCGCCTGCCGCGCTGCCTTCATCGGCGTCGGCCTGATGAGCTGCGTGATCAATGTTCTGTATCTGACCGGCTCGATCTTCATGCTCGAGGTCTACGACCGCGTGCTGCCGAGCCGCAGCGTGCCGACCCTGGTCGGCCTGGTCGTGCTCGCCGCCGGGCTTTACATCGCCCAGGGCCTGCTTGATCTCCTGCGCGGACGCGTCCTCGGCCGGATCGGCACTTCGCTGGACGAGGCGATCAACGCCCGTGTGTTCGATACCATCGTGCGGCTGCCGCTCGTCATGGGCAATCGCACAGAAGGCCTGCAGCCGCTGCGCGATCTCGACAATGTCAGGTCGTTCCTCGGCAGCCAGGGGCCGGGCGCGTTCTTCGACCTGCCGTGGCTGCCGCTCTATATGGCGATCTGCTTCGCCTTCCACTGGCTGCTCGGCGTCACCGCGCTGGTCGGCGCGATCATCCTGATCACGCTGACGCTGATCACCGAATTCATGTCGCGCAGCCCCGCCAAGGAGGCGATGACGCTCGCCGCCCGTCGCAATGATCTCGCGGCCGCGAGCCGCCGCAATGCCGAGGTGCTGGTGGCGATGGGGATGTCCGGCCGGCTGCGGCGGCGCTGGAGCGAGGCCAACGAGAATTATCTCGCGGGCAACCAGCGCGCGAGCGATGTTGCCGGCGGCCTCGGCGCGGTCGCCAAGGTGCTGCGCATGATGCTGCAGTCCGCGGTGCTCGCGGTCGGCGCCTATCTCGTCATCTTCCAGGAGGCGACCGGCGGCATCATCATCGCGGGTTCGATCCTGAGCGCCCGCGCATTGGCGCCGGTCGATCTCGCGATCGCGCATTGGAAGGGGTTTGTCGCTGCGCGGCAGAGCTGGCATCGGCTGAGCAGGCTGCTGCAGCAGATGCCGCAGGCCGGCACCCAGACCTTGCTGCAGGCGCCGACCAAGCGGCTGTCGGTCGAGGCCGTCTCGCTCGCCCCGCCGGGCGACCAGCGGGTGATCGTGACCGACGTGACATTCGTGCTGGAGGCCGGCAGCGGCGTCGGCATCATCGGTCCCAGCGGCTCCGGCAAGTCGTCGCTGGTGCGCGCGCTGGTCGGCGTCTGGATGCCGTTCCGTGGCAAGGTGCGGCTGGACGGCGCTGCGCTCGACCAATGGTCGCCGGATGTGCTGGGCCGCTATGTCGGCTATCTGCCGCAGGACGTCGAGCTGTTCGCGGGCTCGGTGGCGCAGAACATCTCTCGCTTCGATCCCGAGGCGAAATCGGACGACATCATTGCCGCCGCCAAGCAGGCTGGCGTGCACGAGATGATCATCAAGATGCGCGAGGGCTACGACACCCAGGTGGGCGAGCAGGGCACGGCGCTGTCGGCCGGCCAGGCGCAGCGGATCGCGCTCGCGCGCGCGCTCTATGGCGATCCGTTCCTGATCGTGCTGGACGAACCGAACTCCAATCTCGATAGCGAGGGTGACGAGGCGTTGACGCGGGCGGTACGCTCGGCGCGCGAGCGCGGCGCCGTTGTGGTGGTCGTGGCGCATCGGCCGATCGGGATAGAGGGTGTCGACCAGATCCTGGTGCTGAAGGAAGGCCGCATGCAGGCCTTCGGCCCGAAGGAAACCGTGCTGGCGCAGGTGCTGCAGCCGCGCGTCGCCCCGACGCCGCCGATCAAGATCGTCTCCGAAGCGGGAGGCAAATCATGAGCCAAGAATCGCGCGGGGCGCAGCGCTCGATCCGGCTGCATCTGGTCATCGGCCTCGTCGTCGTGCTGGTGGTGGCCGGCGGCTTCGGCGGCTGGGCCTCCACCGTGCCGATCTCGGGCGCCCTGATCGCGCCGGGCTCGGTGGTGGTCGATTCCAACGTCAAGAAGGTGCAGCACCCGACCGGCGGCGTCGTCGGCGAGGTGCGGGTGCGCGACGGCGACCTCGTCAAGACCGGCGACATCGTGGTGCGGCTGGACGAGACGGTGGTGAAGGCGAGCCTTGCGATCGTGGTCAAGACGCTCAACGGGCTTTATGCACGGGCGGCGCGCCTTGAGGCCGAGCAGCAGGGCCTCGACAAGATTGTTTTTCCGAAAGCCCTGACCGACCGCGCCGACGATCCCGACGTCCGCGACGTCCTGGCGAGCGAAACCAAGCTGTTCGAGGTCCGGGTCAACGGCCGGATCGGCCAGAAGGCGCAATTGCGCGAGCGCATCACCCAGCTCAAGGAAGAGATCGAAGGCCTGAAAGCGCAGGAAGTCGCCAAGGACAAGGAGATCGAGCTGGTGCAGAAGGAGCTCGTCGGGGTCCGCCAGCTCTTTGACCAGCACCTGGTGCAGCTCACGCGTCTGACCACGCTCGAGCGCGACGCCGCGCGGCTCGCCGGCGAACGCGCGCAATACATCGCCGCCCGTGCACAGGCCAAGGGCAAGATCACCGAGACCGAGCTGCAGATCATCCAGGTCGACAAGGACATGCTGGCCGAGGTCTCCAAGGACCTGCGCGAGGCCAACGACAAGATCGGCGAATTCGTCGAGCGCAAGGTGACCGCCGAAGACCAGCTTCGCCGCATCGACATCCGCGCGCCGCAGGACGGCATGGTGCTGCAGTCGACGGTGCACACTGTCGGCGGCGTGATCACCGCGGGCGATGCCATCATGATGATCGTGCCGCAGGCCGACGCTCTCTCGGTCGAAGCCAAGGTCAATCCGCAGGACATTGACAAGCTGCAGATCGGCCAGAAGACGCTGCTGCGTCTGTCAGCCTTCAACCAGCGCACCACGCCCGAGATCAGCGGCGTCGTCACTCGCGTCTCGGCCGACGTCACCTCCGACCAGCGCACCGGGCAGAGCTTCTACACCATCCGCGTCTCGATGCCGCCGGACGAGGTCAAGCGCCTCGGCGACGTCAAGATCATCCCGGGCATGCCGGTCGAAGCCTTCGTCCAGACCGGCGACCGCACCATGCTGTCCTATCTGATGAAGCCCCTGAGCGACCAGTTCATGCGCTCGTTCCGGGAGAAGTAACCCTTGTCGTCCCGGGCTTGACCAAGCAGGCGGAGCGCTGTTGCGTCTCCGCTCCGTCATTGCGAGCGAAGCGAAGCAATCCATGCCTCCGCAAGCGGCGACATGGATTGCTTCGTCGCTATCGCTCCTCGCAATGACGAGAACGCTCCACCTCGTCGCTCCACCTTTGGCGCGTTCGCGGGGACGACAGCTAGTCTAGCGTAAATTCTCCAGCAACAAATTCAGCGCTGCCTTCGCGAACGCCTGCATGTTTGCCTGCCGGTCGCTGCTGCCCGTCTCGAGCGTGATCACGGCTTCCACAGGTCCCGCCAGCGCCATGCAGCTATGGCCCGCGGCGTCGCCGTAGCGGTTGCCGGTGGGGCCCGCCGCGCCGGTTTCGGAGAGGCCCCAATCGGTCGCAAGGCGCGTGAGGATCTGGCTCGCGAGCAGCTTTGCATAAGGTTCCGACGCCGAGCGGATGCCCTTCATCGTCTCGTTGGGAATGTCCATCAGTACCCGCCGCGCATCGCGGGTGTAGATCACGCCGCCGCCGATGAAGTAGGCGGAGGCGCCGGGCACGGCGAGCAGCGCGGCCGAGATCAGGCCACCGGTCGACGATTCCGCCACTGCAATCGTCTGCTTGCGCTCGATCAGCCTGACTGCAATCTTTTCCGCAATGGACACCAGCTCGTTCATCGGCCGCCTCTCTTGTTGTTTGCCATGAAAATTCTCCGGGGCGTCCTGCCTTCCTAGCACACCAGTTCGGCTCCTGCCGAGTTGCGGGCCAATGGCAGGCCTGCTTGAATGCTGGCCAATGAACGGGCGCGGCGTACGCGCGCCAGAGGAAACGCCATGACGTCGCCGTTTGCGGGTGGCGTGGATTGCGATCTGCATCCCGCCGTGCCTCATCTGACCAGCCTCCTGCCCTACATGAACGACTACTGGCGCGACCAGGTGACGACGCGCGGCATGACCGATCTGCTGTCGCAATCCTATCCGGTCAATTCGCCGCTCTCGGCGCGGCCGGATTGGCGGCCGGCGCAGGGCAAGCCGGGCGCCAATCTTGCCGACATGCAGCGCCAGGCGCTCGACAAATTCGCTGTCGCCTATGGCATCTGCAATCCGCTCTATGGCGTGCAGATGGTGTTCAGCGAGGACATGGCGGATACATTCTGCCGCGCGCTGAACGACTGGCTCGCCAAGGAATGGCTCGACAAGGACGATCGGCTGCGCGGCTCGATCGTGATCCCCGTGCAGAGTATCGAGAAATCCGTGAAGGAGATCGAGCGCTGCGCCGAGGATCCGCGCTTTGTCCAGGTGCTGATGCTGGTCATGGGCGACATGCCCTTGGGCAAACGGCACTACTGGCCGATCTATGCCACAGCGGAGCGTCTGGGCCTGCCGATCGGCGTGCACGCCGGCAGCGCCTATCACAACCCGCCGACTTCGGTCGGCTGGGGCTCCTATCACATCGAGGACTATGTTGCGCAGGCGCAGGCCTTCCAGACGCAACTCACCAGCCTGATCGTCGAGGGCGTGTTCGCTCGCCACCCGAATCTGAAAATGGTGATGCTCGAAAGTGGCTTCACCTGGCTGCCGCCTTATCTCTGGCGCCTGCACAAGTTCTGGCGCGGCGTCCGCATGGAGACGCCGTGGGTCGATCGCGCGCCGCTGGAGATTGTGCGCAGCAATATCCGTTTCTCGCTGCAGCCGGTCGACGCGCCGCCGGAAGGCGAGACGCTGAACCGGCTGTTTGACCATATGCAGTCGGACGAATTGCTCCTATTCTCGACCGACTATCCGCACTGGCAGTTCGACGGCGACGAGGTGCTGCCGAAGGGGATTTCGCCCGATTTGGTCCGCAAGATCATGATCGACAATCCACTCGCGACCTACGGCCGCCTCAAGGAATCCGTACGGGCATGATCCCGAAAAGTGGCGTCCGGTTTTCGGACAAGATCATGCCCAAACAAAAGGAGACGACGCCATGAACGTCCAGATTCGTGAACGTCCGGCGGCTGCGTCGTCCAGCGTCAAAACTGCCATCGCCGATTGCGACATCCATCCGGCGCGCGCCACCCAAACCGAGCTGTACCCATTCCTCGCCAAGCGCTGGCACGCACATCTCGAAACCTTCGGTGTGCATCCCTATCAGGGCATGATGGGTGGCCCGCCCTATCCCAAGGCGCAGCCGAATGCATCGCGCCGCGACGCCTATCCGCCGGAAGGCGGTCCGCAGGGCTCCTCGCTTTCCTTCATGCAGCAGCAGCATCTCGATCCGAACAATGTCGCGCTCGGCGTGCTCAATCCGCTCAATACCGGGCAGGGCATCCGCAATCAGGATCTGGCGGTGGCGATCTGCTCCGCAATCAACGACTGGCAGATCGAGAAGTGGACCAGCAAGGACCAGCGCCTCAAAGGCTCAGTCGTCGTTGCCAATGAGGACGGGCAGGCCGCGGCCGCGGAGATCCGCAAGCGCGCAGGGGACAAGAACTTCGTGCAGGTGCTGCTGCTCAGCCGCAATGTCGAGCCGCTCGGCCAGCGCCGCTATTGGCCGATCTATGAGGCGGCGGAGGAGGCCGGGCTTCCAATTGGCGTGCACGCCTTCGGCTTCGGAGGCAATCCCATCACGGCCTCGGGCTGGCCGAGCTTCTACATCGAGGAGATGGTCGGCCACTCGCAATGCCAGCAGACGGCGCTGGCGAGCCTCGTGCTCGAAGGCGTGTTCGAGCGCTTTCCGAAACTGAAGATGGTGATGGTCGAGGCCGGCTTCGGCTGGGCACCGTCGCTGGCCTGGCGGCTCGATAAGGTGTTCGAGCGATTGCATGCCGAGGTGCCGCATCTGAAGCGCCAGCCATCGGACTATATCCGCGACCACATCTGGTGGACCACGCAGCCGATGGAAGATCCTGAGCGGCGCGAGCATCTGTTCCAGACCATCGAATGGATCGGCTGGGACAGGCTGCTGTTCGCGACCGACTATCCGCATTGGGACTATGACGAGCCTTCGCGCGTCCTGCCGGCCGGCGTCAGCGACGCCAACAAGCAGGCGTTCTATCTCGACAACGCGCGCAAGCTGTACGGGCTCGCTTAATGACTCGACATGTGGTTGCCCCGGTGAATGAACTGCCACCGGGCACGAGGAAGTTCCTGGAGATCGACGGCCGGCCGATCGCGGTCTTCAACGTCAAGGGCGAGTTCTTCGGCCTCTTGAACCGCTGCCCGCATCAGGGCGCCTCGCTGTGCGAGGGGCCACTGATCGGGCTCGCGCAATCGTCCGATCCGGGCGAGATCGAATATACGAAACTCGGCGAGATCATCCGCTGCCCCTGGCACGGTTGGGAGTTCGACATCCGCACCGGCCAGTCCTACTGCGACCCGAAGCGCTTCCGCGCGCGAGCCTATCCGGTCACTGTCGAGCCGGGCACGAATCTGGTGAAGGGACCGTATGTCGCTGAGACCATCGCGGTGTCAGTGGAAAGCGACTACGTCGTGGTGGATTTGTAACCTCCCGTCATTGCGAGCGAAGCGAAGCAATCCATCTCACCACGCGTGGAGACATGGATTGCTTCGTCCCTTTCGCTCCTCGCAATGACGGCGGAGTCGTAGGGTGGGCAAAGCGAAGCGTGCCCGCCATTTTATGCTGTGCTCGCGATGGTGGGCACGCTGCGCTTTGCCCACCCTCATATGGGGCTTTGTGAGTCAAGGCTCTCAACGAACAAGCATGGGTCGGTTTTTTGCGGTGAGAGGGCGGCGCGCGAAGCCATGCATAGCGCAGCGCGACGACCGGCCCCCGGGCGAGGATTGGCTTCCGAAGATTTCTGCAGCTCACTGCATCACCTCATATCCGGTCGGATGTTTGATCCGTACCCACCTTCCGCATGCTTGCGGCGAGGAAGCCTGAGAGGATGAGACCCATCTACAAAACGGCTTTGTTCAGCCCCTGGGTGGCACGGTCATCATCCATCCTGTACGGGGCGCGCGGCGTAGAGCCGGCGGGCCCTGGTTGCGTGACTGGAGGCTATGCCGTCT
>NZ_AUEZ01000153.1 GCF_000426245.1 Bradyrhizobium sp. Ai1a-2
ATCGGCGTCATCTCCAACAAAGCCATTGCCAAGCTCGTCGGCCTCGCTCCGACCGCCAATGACAGTGGCAAGCGAAAGGGCAAGCGACCCACCCGCGGAGGCCGCGCCGGCGTCCGCTCGATCCTCTTCCTGGTCGCCGCTATTGCCGCCCGCTACGATCGGAAGCTGCAAGCCTTCCGCGATAGGCTGCTCAAGGCCGGCAAGGAAAAAATGGTGGTCCGCATCGCCCTCGCCCGCAAACTGCTCGTCATCCTCAACGCAAAAGCACGCGATGCGCGCATCCAATACGCCAATGCAACTTGACAATCCAGATAGTCGCTCATCCTTGTCGGACTCAGAGAGTATCAAGAGGCGGCTCAACGCGGGTATCAAAGACGTTGGAGCCGCCTCTACATCACCTATTGCTCGGTCATGTCCTTCCAGATGAAGCAAACAGCGTGCCGAACTGAAATTGCAGCGCTTCTGCAAGCGCTTGATACAAGTATCTTCGAGCGGTTCGAATCGTGGGTCGCGTGCATGAATTGTCTCAAGGCTGACGATCGGCGCTGGACCCAAATTCCTTGGCGATCGACCGGGTGCTGCGCCCGTCCGCCGCCAACAGCACTATCCGCGCCCGCTTCAAATCGCGCTGCAATGTCATCGGTGAGCGACAACACGCCTCCAGCACCTTGCGATCTTTGCTCGAAAGGCAGACTTCTCTTGCTTCCGGTCTCATCCCGACCTTGAATCACGACTCACGTTCCAAGGAAAGCGGGTACTAGACTTCGAGCCGGTCGAGCCCGCGCTGGGGCGGACTAGCTGGACCAGCGCATCGGCCCGGTTGTCGTAAAGTTAAAGGCGAACGGGAAAGTGGCTGCCGCGTGGAGTTCGAATGCCTTGCGCTCCTCGGAGAGACGCCTCTCGATGAACTGGCGTTCGAACTCCGACAAGTTGGTCTGCAGCAGGCGGCGATATCGGCGGATGTTATTTCGGTGCGCACGCAGGCCGGCCATTTTCTCGTCGTGGTCCACCCGCGAGCGGCCTCCCCGTTCAAGCTTCGTTAGCCGCTCAACGCCATCGATCATATCTTTACCGACTTGAGTTTCCATGGTGCCTCTGGTCTTAGGCCGCCACCGCCTGTGTCGCCCGGTGGAGTGACGGGGGCAGTCAAAATGCCCGGCGTGTTTTCCTTCTCGCACGCGTGACGATGATCTTCCTGATCATGTTTTGCGATCCATCCGTCCCAAACATCACCGCCCAATCTACTCGTAAGCCCCCTCGATCGGCAACGAATTTCGCAGACTGTCACGGTGCAAAAGTCAGTCCGTCCCGCTGAGTGCAAAATGGCTCGTCGTTGTCTGGGCCGTCGATGCCGCCAGGGAACGTGATCATCCCGCTCTATCATCCATCAAGTGCTTCAGTATGACCTCGCAAGCTTTCTCGGCTTCAGCAAAGGTGCGGAACGGTGATCCACCCACCCTGACGGCAGTCGAGTTGAAATGGAAAGGGCGCCAAGAAGCGACAAACCCCGGCCGCCCCCCGCGAAGTCCAGGACCGCTGCTACTGTCCTTGCTGATCACGAACGAAAAGCCGCCGCTGCTCGCACTCCAAATTTCCAGTTCACCCACAGGATTATCGACGCGGTGGAAGTGCAGCCTCATTTGATGCCCTATAGGGGGTCTGCTCCCGGTGAGCCTTGAATTCCCGCCAGGAGCTTATCGGAACTAGAGTTCAGCCCGTCTGACCTGCTCTCTCAACCAAAGTAGTCTGGCAAACTATTCGCCTAGATCGGGCGCGCACTGCCACCGCGAACGGCACGTGCTCGCGAAGACGAGACGAGCGCAAATCGCACGTGCCTAAGACGGCGGGCGCGCATTCTTTCGTTGGCCCTCCTTTAAAACCGATCTGCTCTGAGCTGGGAAGCGACTATCCGCCCCACCGCTGGAAGGGCGTTGAGCGGCGGAGCGGTAGCCACCAGAGGCACCGTGTCGCCTCCGGTAAGGGCATCGCGGATGGGCGGCCGCGAACGAGATCGGAGAACGTTGGCGTATCGCTAGCAAGCTGGCTGAGGCGTCGGTCGGTCGACTTGCCCGACTTCTGCGAAACGATGCTGGAGGAACGTGCATGCGGCAAGCTTTCACCCAGAATCGTCCGCTCGCCCATTCATACAAGCTGCCACGGCGCTTACCTACGGCCGGACACGCAGCAGAAATTGTCCGTTGGTGCCGGCGCCGCGTTCTTCAACCAACAGCGCGGAGTTGCACCTTGCCAACCACTGCGCGCGAAGGTCCACGCCGCGCAGCCCGAATTGGCCTGGCAAGCGCCCTGGCAGTTCTCAGGAACGCTGTTCGCCGGCAGAGAGAAGTTACCGATTTCAGAGCCTAACCGGTCCTTCCCATACTCGATGGACTGGGCGAAGGCCGGAGCGCTAAGGAGAGCTAGCGCCATAGCGGCGAAGGGGGCTTTCATCTCATCAATTCTCCTGCATGGTGTGCACTGATCTGACTTTTCTTCGTTCAGAAACTCGCCTACCAGCGCACCTGCGGCGAGAGATCCGTCATATGGCTTTGCGGCATTTATGTCGGCTTGACGCGGGGAGCTGTCGTGTTCTCGTGTTCAAGAGAACGGGACGGCTCCGGCGCCTCTTTTTCGGAGGGACTTGCGCGCCGGAGCCGCCCGCTGGCTGCCGAGGACACTCGCGATCCCTGCTCGGGGGATCCGTTGGCGGCAGCAGCTCTGATCGACCCTGCTGCTTTATTACTCGATCGCGAGTGTATGTCGAGGCTATCAAGTATCTGCTGCGCAGACTCCAATTGGTACTTCAGCGCTTCGGAAGGCGTTGTGCAGCCGGCAAGACCTTTCAGGTAAGTGACCTGGTCCTGCAGACAGGAAGCCGCCAATCGTAACGCTTCCTTTGATGTCCACACGAATAGCTTGATTGGCATCTCGCCGAGTGATTTGAGCCATTCGGGAGTCGAAAACGAAGTCTTCGAAGCGGCTTCCGTTTCACTCATAGAGCTACCTCCAACGATTGAAATTTGATTGCCGTTTAGGGGCGCAGCGGATGCTCCTAAGTGAGCGAGTGCGATCGGAGTGGCACCCGTCCCAATATGCCATTTCGTGCCGGTCGGGTTCAGAGAGTAGAAGAGGCGGCGCGCAGAGTAGTGGCGCTGCGTACACGCGCTGTGTCCGCCCCTGCATCGCCGTGGCTTCGTGATGCTCCTTGTATGAAGCAAACAGCGTGCCGAACTGAAATTGCGGCGCTTCTGCAAGCGCTTGATACAAGTATCTTCGAGCGGTTCGAATCGTGCGTAGCATCACGTGCACAAATTGTCTCAAGGCCGACAACCGGCTGCATGATATCCGCCAGAACCGTTTTTCTCGGGGCTTCGGCGCCCACCCCCGATACGTCCCGCCTCGATCTGGTTTTTGGAGAAATTCGTAGGATTGTCTGTCTGATTGCTGAAGCATGAATAGATTGCAGATCGAGGTCGTTGCTGAGCCACCTGGAAGTCAGCAGCCTTTTGTCTGTCCTGCGCGCTCGCGCAGGTTTACGGCCAACGAAGGGCTCGCGGGCCGTTTCTAAAATCTTCCAACGTAAGGTATCATTGATTTTCGAGTCTCTCGACGTCCTCGGCGAGCTTTTGCCATTCTTCGGCGAAGAACTGCCAGCACTCCTTCCCGAGTCGACTGTTCGCTCGCTCAGCCTCCGCGCGACAATCCTCCGCCTTGGCGCGGTAATAGGCTGAAGTATTTCGAGTCATATTCCGCTCCAGGTCGTGTGCCCCGGTGCGACTGTTGGGCGCGCCGCACCGGGGCCGTGCTCCCTCTCGGCCGACCGTGGAGTCAGGGGGCTGAAGCTCCATCAGCAAAGAGGTCGCACATCAGCAAAGCACAAGCCGGCAGGGTGACGTGATAGCGTTCTGCCCGCCGCCGGTGCGCGCCTCAGTGAACCGCTGGACGCCTGACAGCGGCACCTTCGCGAGGCTCCCTCCTGCGGGGGTCTTCGGTTGAGCCGAGCACCGGTAGCTGTGCGAACCGAAGCCATTCATCTGAGAGCCGAGCAGTTGCTGTTTGTCTACCGGACAAACCAGTCTTCGCAGCTTGCCGCGGCATTGCGCGGCTCGCGTGCGGAGAATTTCTGTATGATCAGGCCCTGCCGAATTACAGGACGACGCTCCTACGCTCAGTTGGCCCCTCCTCAAATCTCATCCAACACTCCACTTAAGCCGTTTAGAACCGCATGAGGAAGGTCGAAGTTGACGACGTTCGGCGTGCCTGGGAGGCCGGATGTCGCAGCCTCAATGGCCCAAAGACCACTCGGCACACCGACAACATAGCGCGACTAAATTCACCTTTGGCTTTGATTTAGATCATCTTCGATTTAGATCATCTTCGCGCAGACGGCTGCACGGGTCGGACGTGCCCTTCACACCCGTAGCAGCTCGGACAACATTCCAACACCGCCCGCACGGCACGCCGCCGTAAGACAGCAGGATCCGATTCACCCCCTGCGGCCAGAGTTAATACCTTTTCGGCGAGGCATGCCTTCAACGATGACGTCCGCTTTGCTTCCGGCACCATCCGGACAGCATCATCCAGCACACCTCTCAGCACGACACACAGTTTAGCTTGCGGGGTCATGGGCGCTTCTCCACCAACACAAAAATCTGTCCCGTGTCGGCTCCGGCCCGCCCAGCCCGTGGTCCGGAAGCAGGCCCCGCGGAACTTGGCGCCCGATGCGCCTCTTCGCCGAGTGAGCGGGGCAGTCGGCGTTTTGGGGACAGGTCAGATCGGCGAATAGCGGTGGTTTGAGGGCATGGGGATTGGTGGTTTCCGTGTCGGCTTTCTCACCCACAAAGGCAAGCTTTCGCGCCTGTGAGGAAGGAATGATCTCGCTGGACCTGTCGATCATCGCCTGCGCCGCCTTAGCCAGATCGGCAGCGGAGGGGCCTGTATCAGGCACCGAAGGCCGGAACGCGGATGGCGAAGCCGCCGGCACTTCGGTCGTGCCAGCCTGCTTGCGCTTCTCCTGCTTCTCCGACAGGCGGACGAACAAGCCCGACTCCTTTGCCTGCTGAGCGATCCGCGTTTGGCGGATCCGCTCGGCCCGTTCGGCATCTTCCTCCGGGTTGGTCCGAAAGCCCGCGTCCGATGCTACGCCGGCCTTCTTCTCATTTTCGGCAAAGGCCCGGCCGATGTCCCCAGGCGACGGCGGTCCAAGCCGCGGCGTCGATGGCGGCAGGTCCTCATAGGACTTCGGCAGCTTGCTTAGCCCCTCGGCGGTCTGCTTGCGGTCGGTATTATAAAGCTCTGCCCGCTCCGCCGACTTGAACGGGCGCGGTCGGAGCGCAATGAGCGTCGTCCCGGCAATGAGCAGCGCGGCGATCGCGCAACCGATCATGAGGGCACGCCTGTTGAGGCGCCGAACCGGCCTCGGCCGTGTCCGCAATTCCAGCGGCTCCGGCGGATCCTGATCCAACCGTGTCGTCATGAGGCGCTCCCGGCGCTGAAAAGCTGCGACACCGGCCGGGCATCGATACGGATGATCCGGACGATGCGCTGCGGATTCCTGAACGAACCGCTCAAGATGTTCCCGGTAGCCCTGCTCGCTTCTCTCAGGCCTTTGCTGGCCTTCGATATCGGCGTTGCCGATGTGGTCCTTTGCCGGACTTTCGTCTTGACCAGCATTGGCGATCGATGGACCGCGACGAAGGAGCCGACTTCTTTTCGCCGCGCGATCCTTCTCCTTAGGGCGCTCAAGGAACAGGCCCTCGAGGCGCGACACCCTTTCGGCCGGCGGCAAGTACATCAAGGTCAGATGCAGCACACTCTCAAAATGCTGCCCACCGGGTCGTGACGGATCTTCCCATGATGCACCGGCGGCGCCCGCAAAAGCGGCACGTCGCTCCTCATCAACCAGCCAGGACACCGGATCCGGAAACTCTGACCGCGGATACTCGCCAGCCGGGATGCGCGTGGCATCAAAGAAGAGAGCCCAGCCTGAGCCAAAACGCTTCAGAACGTTGTTGACGCGCGAGGCGACGCTCATCAGCTCGGCCTCGGTGGCACTGTCGAGGTCCGGTCCCCGGTAGCGCATCGTCCGCTGAAAGCTGCCATCCTTGTTCAGGATCACGCCTGGAGCGATCAGGCATGCCCATGGCAGCCAATCAGCCGGCCGATACGCATGGCTGCGGAATTCTCTCAAGTTCAGCATGCGAGCTGCCCTTTGTGCTTGGAATGGCGACTTCGACGAAGGCCGGGTCGCGCTTGGCGAGCCAAGCGGCCATGCTGTGTCCGATGACCCAGAGCACGAGGCCTACCAGCCAAAGCCGCAAGCCGAGCGCCAGCACGGCCGACAGGGTTCCGATCAGGATGGCGGCGGCACGCGGCGCGCCGCCGATCAGAATCGGTTCCGTCAACGAACGGTGGAGCACGAGTTCGAATCCTTCCGCACGCATCAGATCAATGCTCCGCCGCCGAAGGAGAAGAACGAAAGAAAGAAGGAGCTCGCAGCAAAGGCGATCGAGAGGCCGAACACGACCTGGACCATTCGCCGAAAGCCGCCGGAGGTGTCACCAAAGGCGAGCGATATGCCGGTCACGGTGATGATGGTGACGGCGACGATCTTGGCGACAGGCCCCTGCACGGATTCGACGACGCGCTCGAGCGGGGCTTCCCATGGCATGCCTGAACCCGCGGCGTGCGCCGCCGAGACACAGAGAAGCATGCAAGCCGAGGCCGCGCCGAGCTTGACCAGAGGAAACCCGCTGAGCGAACAGAAGGCGCGAACGCACGCATAGACGCAGTCGAATGGACATATGGAAGTCTCGTCAAGGTCAAGGACGGAGGGCGGTGTTTGGAAGTCCGGGCGGGGTCTTGATCTTCCCCCGAAAAAGTGGACAGGGTTAAGCTGCTTTTAGCTCCATCTCGATCGGGGCGATATATCCGATGGCGGAATGGAGCCGGGTTCGATTGTAGAAGCCTTCGATGAAGGCGAAGATGTCGCGCTGGGCTTCGGCGCGGGTGTTGTAGCTGCGATGATGAACGAGCTCGGTCTTGAGGGTATGGAAGAAGCTCTCCATTGGGGCATTGTCGTAGCAGTCGGCTTTGCGGCTCATTGATCCAACGATTCCGGCCGCCGACAGCGCCGCGCGATAGTCGCAAGAGGCATACTGCACGCCGCGATCGGAGTGGTGGATCAATCCGGCCTGCGGTCGTTGCT
>NZ_AUEZ01000154.1 GCF_000426245.1 Bradyrhizobium sp. Ai1a-2
GAGGCGATGTCCGATGATCCGGACTTCGAATATCTGATCGTCGATTCCACCATCGTCCGGGCGCATCAGCACGCCGCCGGGGCCAAAAAAGGGGGTCTGAGGATCAAGCGATCGGTCGCTCGCGCGGCGGCCTGAGCACCAAAATACATATGGCCGTCCGTGGCTTGGGATGCCCGGTGCGGTTTACCCTTACGGCAGGCCAGAAGGGCGATGCACCGCAAACTGCGGCCCTGATCGAGGCACTGCCTGCCGAGGTCATCATGGCCGATACGGCCTATGACGCCGATCACTTGCGCCAAGCCATCGCCGCCAAGGGAGCGCTGGCCGTCATCCCCAACAACCCGTCACGTGCGCTCAAATATCCGCTCGACAAGCATCTCTATGCCCAGCGTCATCTCGTGGAATGCTGCTTCTCAAAACTCAAGCAGTTCCGTCGCGTCGCAACCCGATTCGAAAAGACCGCCCGAAATTACCACGCTGTTGTCACACTCGCAGCCATCGTCTTATGGCTGAGATAAGTGTCCACACCACCTACGGGGCGATTCTCGTTTCCTCCACTTATGGCCATCCGCAACGCGGACACGGCGGGGCCGCGAAGAGACATGTCAGCCGAGCTTTGGTGCCCCGCCGCCAACTGACCCTTCGCCATTTCCCTTTGGCCAACATCGCTTCAGCAGTGACCGGGGGCTGATCCGGAATGTGGTATTTGCGGGGCTTTCCGGCCTTCGCGACGGGGAAAATCAAGGCAACGTCGGCGGGATAAACGTTCTGGCGTCGCGACAGACCCATCGCCCACAGCAGACCGCGCTCGCTCAAAGCCTGACGGAAAGTCCTGCTGGAGCCGTCCCTTGAATCGGCAAGCACACAGCCAAAACGGCCATACTGGCATTCCGCCAGCGTTTGACGTTGCGCGTGACGCGGCAAATGGTGCCCATCATGTTCTCGGCGATGTTGGTACAGTCGAGCGATCGACGAAGCTCCTTCGGCAGCTTCAACCGGACGACAGTCGGTATCTCGTCGAGGCCTTCGAGGAAGCTGGCCGCTACGCCGGGCCATTGCTGGTCGATCCGAAGCGCGAGATTGCGGATCAATTTTTCAGCCTTGTCGGCGTCATCGAGCTCCCAGGCCTGGCGCAGCACGCGACGGGTGACCGCATGATGCTCTTTCGGCAGGTGTTCCATGATGTTGCGCGCCTTGTGGATCTGGCAGCGCTGGATCGCGGCGGCCGAACCGAAGGTGCGGCGGCCGTCATCGTGCCTGGCGCCTCGATCCCTGCCGCAAGGCAGAACCGATCGAAGCTCGCCCGCACTTCTGCAAACGCTTCGTCCACAGCCTCGGTCGCCGGCCAACCGGCCGGTGTGATATCTCTCGTCATGGCGTTGCTCTCCTTTGTGGAATCAGCACCGCGAGCCTACCGGCTCAAGGTGGGCAACGCCGACCTCTTCAGAAATTCAACAGAACCCGGGGCATCCCCAAGGAGAATATGCAAATGTCCTTTGCTATCATTCGCGGTCGAAGTGGGCGGCGACATGAAGTCGATTTTGGCGAATCACCCGTTCGCGTGGAGATTCATGCGAGCGAGGAGACTGTCGAAATCTTCGTCGAAGCGGACGCTGAGACAGCGGCGGAGGAGCGCCGACGCTTCGCCATCATCAATATCCCGCGCCACCAATTCAGCCGAGCTACCGGCGATGCGGCCCGACGCGCAGCCGATAAAGTCCCCTAAAACGGCGACATTATTGAGACCTCAGAGCGACGCATCATCCCAGGACGTCTTGGCCGGCATCGTCGAGCGTGTCACGTTCCACAACGCCGAAAACGGCTTCTGTGTGCTGCGCGTCAAGGCGCGTGGCCATCGGGACCTCGTGACGGCCGTCGGCCATGCTGCGACCATCGCCGCGGGCGAGTGGATCACAGCCACAGGCGATTGGATCAATGACCGGACCCACGGTCAGCAGTTCAAGGCACGGTTCCTGCGAACATCGCCGCCGACGTCGGCTGACGGCATCGAGAAGTATCTCGCCTCGGGAATGATCCGTGGCGTCGGACCGGGCTATGCCAAGAAGCTCGTGCGCGCCTTCGGCGACAAGGTTTTCGACATCATCGAGTCGACCCCTGCCAGGCTGCGCGAGGTTGGCGGCATCGGCCCGGTCCGCGCCGCCAGTATCTTGGCTGCCTGGGCCGAGCAGAAGGCCGTCCGCGAGATCATGGTGTTCCTACACAGCCACGGCGTCGGAACGGCACGTGCGGTGCGGATCTTCAAGACCTACGGTTCCGATGCGATCCAGGTGATGACCGAGACCCCCTATCGGCTGGCACGCGATATCCGCGGCATCGGCTTCAAGACGGCCGACGCCATCGCCATGAAGCTCGGCGTCGAAAAAACAGCGATGATGCGGGTGCGCGCTGGAATCTCCTGTGCCCTGACCGAGGCGATGGATGACGGGCATTGTGGGTTACCGACTGACGAACTGATCCCGCTCACGCAGAAGCTTCTCGAAGTTCCCTCGGGCCTGATCCGTGCCGCGCTCGAACTTGAACTGCGAGAGGGGACCGTGGTCGCAGAGCGGGTTGGTGATGCGCCGTGTATTTTCCTCACCGCTCTTCATCGGGCCGAACGTACCGTTGCCGATCGCCTGTTGCATCTGGCCAACGGCGCGCCACCGTGGCCAACGATCGATCCCGACAAGGCCTTGCCTTGGGTGGAGAAGCAAATCGGAATGTCCTTCGCGGAAAGCCAGGTCGCCGCGGTTCGCCTCGCCCTGATATCCAAGGTCGTGGTCATAACCGGCGGACCCGGGGTGGGCAAGACCACGATCGTCAAAGGCATCCTGAATATCCTGGCGGCGAAGGGCACCAACCTGCTGCTATGTGCGCCGACTGGCCGCGCCGCCAAGCGCATGACCGAGGCGACCGGCTTCGAGGCCAAGACCATTCACCGCCTGCTCGAAGTCGACCCCAAGACAGGTGGCTTCAAACGCGGCGAGAACAACCTGCTCGACTGCGACCTCTTGGTCGTCGACGAGGCCTCGATGGTCGACACCATGCTGATGCGGGCGTTGCTGAAGGCAGTTCCGGACGGGGCCGCCATGTTGATCATCGGCGACATCGATCAGCTGCCTTCGGTCGGTCCCGGCCAGGTGCTGGCCGACATCATTTTCTCCGGCGCCGTGCCGGTGGTACGGCTCACCGAGGTTTTCCGGCAGGCCGCTCAGAGCCGGATCATTGTCAGCGCCCATCGCATCAATCAGGGCGCAATCCCCGATCTCAGTCCGCCGGAAGGCGAAGCCGACTTCTACTTCGTCCAGGCCGATGAACCAGAGAAGGTCGTTGCTCGCATCATCGAGCTCGTGAAAACTCGCATCCCCAAGCGATTTGGCCTCAATCCGATTCGTGACATCCAGATCCTGTGTCCGATGAACCGGGGCGGTGTCGGCGCCCGATCTCTGAACGTCGAATTGCAGGCCGCTCTCAACCCTGCCGGCGAGCGCAAGGTCGAACGGTTTGGCTGGACCTTCGCCCCTGGCGACAAAGTTATGCAGATCGAGAACGATTACGATAAGGAGGTCTACAACGGCGATATAGGCACGGTGGTCGACGTCGATTCTGCCGAAGGTGAGCTCACCGCAGAATTCGATGGCCGCATTGTTGCTTACGAATTCGGCGAACTCGACATTCTGGCCCCGGCCTATGCGGCGACGATTCACAAGAGCCAGGGATCGGAATACCCCGCCGTCGTGATTCCGATCATGACCCAGCACTACGCGATGCTTCAACGTAACCTGCTCTACACCGGCGTCACCCGCGGCAAGAAGCTGGTCGTTCTGGTTGGACAGAAGAAGGCCGTTGCCATCGCGGTACGGAATGTTTCCGGGCGGCGACGGTGGTCCAAGCTCGCCGAGTGGTTGCGCGAGGCTTCATCCGACCATGCGCCGATTGGCACGATGGTTTGATCTTGGCGCGCGATCCGCAACAGAGCCGACCATCGTCAACTTGCCAGCGCGAATTCGAGATGGGTCGGCGATGACGACAACAATCACAGCATGGACGTCGAGACGTTGGCTCCCGCACTTATTGCATTCGGGAATGCTCATACGGGCTACCAACACCGAGCTGAACCAGAACCGCGCTGTAGATCGGCGTGGCTTTTGCCACCCGGTCAATATTCGGAGCCGCGACACACGTTCGCGTTGCCCCGCGCACCAAACTCGCGAAGCACGTTCTCGTCGACCAAATACGCGGTCACGGAATCCGGTGCGGCGCAGCCTCGCCCACCTCGGCTTCTTCATCAAACGCGCCGAGGTCGGCCAGCTCCGCAAGCGACCGCTTCAGGCTCCGCGGAGGATAGGGTCGTCCTCGTTTTGGATACGCTTTGGCATATTCGATCGCAGCCTCGACCTGATGGCGCTTGAGCGACGGAAAATTGTCGACAATCTGCTCGACCGATTGCCCACGGGCCAGGGCCGCCACCATGTAGACAGGAATTTTGGTGCCCTTAATGAGGGGCTCGTTGCGGTCACTTCCGATTTGTCCCCATCGGCGCAATTCGTCGAGACGATGAAGACGGCTCTTGAGGTCGGCGTCGATCTTGCCGAGATCAAGCTCCACTTCGCCAAACGCGACTCGGTGCGCGTCGAAGGAGAGCTGCCGGATCGCCTCATAGAGCCTGCGCCGGCCGGCAGGGGTAAGGTCTCTTTCCAATCTGTCGGCGACCAGCAGAAAGCGCATCTCCGCCCGGCCGAGGAGGCGCTGAACTCCGCTTCCGACCCGTCGCTGACGTGCGCGAATGATGCCGGTATCAACGGCCTTGTTGAGCGCAGCCGCCGACCGGTTCAGCACGTAACCTGCTTCCGTGAGAGTCAACGCTTGGGCGGAAGACATGGCGGACCTCCATCCGTAACTCATCCTCAATTTAGGGATGAATTAGGAGATCGGCAAGGTGCAGCGTTAAAGAATTCCCCGGGCGAGGCCACCGCCCCCGCCCGTCAGTTCTTGTCCTAATTGGCACACCCGCAAAATCGAATTGGGACACCGAATAAAAACGCCGCCTGCTTGAAATAGCTTGCAGGCGGCGCTTATCGAGCCCGGGAGGGTGATGCAAAATCCCGACTCCCATTAGTCAGCACAACCTATGCCAAGGTTTTATGTCTCGGGGCGGGACACTTGCGGGTTGGGGATAGAATCGAAAGCGGCCGCCCACAGAGGCACCTAGCCTGTCTCTGTCCAATCTGCAGCTTCTTCGTCATCGTCATGCTCTTCATCATCTGCCGGCAAGGGATCCGGCAATTCTCCCGCCAACATTCTGTCCTTGCTGAGCAGGCCGGCGTCCTCCAGCGCCTCCATGTTTGGAAGATCGCGCAGTGTCTCCAGGCCGAAGTGCGACAGGAACGCCTTGGTCGTCACGTAGGTGTAGGGCGCGCCGGGTTGCGGGCTACGCGGGCCGCTCGCGATGAAGTCCAGCCCGCGCAGACGGCCGATGGTGTCGCGGCTGACCTCCTTGCCGAAGAAGGCGGACAGCTCGCTGCGGGTGATCGGTTGGTAATAGGCGATGCAGGCCAGGATCAGCGTTTCGGATTGCGACAGCGCCTTGCTATCGCTCTCGCCGCCGAGCGCGGTGCGGATCGCATCGCCAAAAGTTTTCCGGGTGCGATGCTGCCAGCCGCCGGCCACGCTTGCGAGCTCGTAAGGCCGGCCGCGCAGCTCGGCGCGGATGTTGTCGATGATCAGATCGAGGTTGCAATCGCGGCCGACGACGCGCGCCAGGGTCTCGCGGCTCACCGGCGCGGGTGCGGCGAAGATCACGGCCTCGACCCGGCCCATCCATTCGCGCCAGCGCAGCTCCGGCGGCAGGTCCGCCAGTTCGAGATCGAGATCCGTCTTTGCTCGCATGCGCCGTCCCATGTCAGAGCCCGTACAATCGGAAGGTCGACCGGCCGGTCAGCTCGCGCACGGCGCCGAGCGACACCAGTCGCTCGAAGAGCCGGCGCATGCTGCGGTCGCTCGCGGTCTTGCCGGCGCCGGCCGGCTGGGCGTCTTCCATCATCAGGATCGCCACCATCGTGTCGGCGTCCTTGCCGCGCAGCTTCGGCGCCGCAGCGAGCAAGCGCTCGGCCCGTCGCGCAAGGTCGACATAGAGGTCCGCCGCACCTGCGGCCGCGCGCGCATAGGCCAGGGCGCAAGCCCTCGGCCAGCCGTCGTCCGCCGCGCCGGATTTGGCCGCGGCACGCAGATCGCCGCGGCGGACCTGGCCCGCGATCAACGGCACCGCCATCGGCCATTTCAGGCGATGGGCGAGCACCATGTCGGCGAGCCACAAGGCGAGGGGTTCGCTTTGCGGGACGAAGCGCAGGCTCGCCGCCGCAATCTCGGCGGCGGCTGTGATGGCGCTCCCCTGCCCGACCATCAGCTTGTCGGCCTGGGTGACGACGTCCTCGAGCGCGTCGCTGAAGCGCACCTCGAACAGCGCCGACAGCCGCAGGGTCCAGTCCTTCGACGCCATGGCCCTGCGCTCGCCGAGATGCCGCCAGGCTTTCAGGATGCGGCCGCCGGGGCCTGGATCGTCGTCATCGCGGCGCAGATACCAGGCATCGCGCAGCGCCGCCTCGTCTTCGGTGCGGCCGCCGTGCCGGGCCAGCACCGCGGCATTCGACAGCGACAGGCGATGCCGCCACAGCGCGCCGAGCGGATGCTCGCTGCGCGCGATCGGATGGATCGCGGCAAGCGCCGCGCCGGCCGAAAACATTGCGTCATCAAGGCTCTCGGACGTGAGGGCCTGCCGCACCCAGCCAGGAAACGGCGGGAAGGTGGGCGGGGCATGGAGCGTGAGTCGCGTGCGTGGGGCCATGTCCGAGGCTAATCCGGGACGGCGCTTTCCGCCACATAATTCCCATCAAACCGCCGCGCCTGTCGACAAATAAAAACGACTGATAA
>NZ_AUEZ01000155.1 GCF_000426245.1 Bradyrhizobium sp. Ai1a-2
TGGCGTTCCAGCGGTTGACCAATTCGAGCGGCAGTTCGCCCTGGACCTGCAGCACGGCGATGAGGGCGACGTCGAGGAAGCCCTGCGGCTCGCCGGCGGTCGGGTTGCCGGGACGGACGTCGAAGGCGAGCCCGTTGGTGGCGGAGCGCAGGTAGGCGAGGCCCGCGACCGGATCGGTCAGGGTCTCGACCCGATAGCCGGCGAGCTGAAACAATTCGCGCAGGCTGTCGAGGGTCAGGTGGGTGATCGTGGCATCGGACATGGCAAACTCCGTAACGGCTGTGGTGGGTGAGCGGATCGGCCCATGGCAGCGGACGGCTGCCGGCGTGGGGGGCAGAGGTTGCAATGCGCCGACGACACTCCCCGCGTCATCGGCATCACAAGGCGGCGCTTGCGGGCAGCACCGGGGAGGCCCAGGGCGCCGTCCCGGGCGAGCGGGCCGCGCGGTCCTGCGCGATCATGGCGCGCGCGGCCTGCGCCAGGTCGGGCAGCACCTGGTCGGCCAGGCAGGCGCAGGCGGCGCTGCCGAGCGCGACATGGCGCGTGGTGGTGCGGACCGGCGCGGCGGCGTCGTGCGGATCGGGCGCCACCAGGCCGGAGCGTCCGGCGGCGAGGTCGGCGGCGAAGCCGGCCTCGATCCGCAGCACCGGCGGACGGGCCGCCGCGCCGAGCCGGTCGTTGACGGGCAGCTGCGCCAGCGTCAGCTGCGCATCCTTGAGCAACAGCCGCAGATGGCGGACGACCGCCGCGCCCTGCGCCAGCACGTCGTCGAGCCGGATCGTGCTGCCGAGCAACAGGTCGGTCTCGAGTGCGAAATGGACGCGCTGGCCCTCGACCGTGGCCGGCAGCAGCTTGCGGATCTGCCAATAGCTGACCTCGCCGACGCGCTCGTCCTGGCCGTTGAGCTGAAGGCTGCATCGGATCACCACATCGGTCAGGCCGTCGCCGTCGTGCGCGAGCTGATCGCCGAACTGCAGGCAGACCCGGCAGCCGACCGGCAGGACATGGCGCCGCCAGGTCGCAATCACGGCGCCGCGATAGCCGCCCATCGCCAGCAGCGTCCGCAGCCGGGCTGCGGTCAGCATCACCTCCGGGGCCGGTTCGGCGCTGGGCGGCACGGCGGGCATCGCGAACGCTACCTCGCCGCCGGCGTCTGGGCGCCGAGCAGGCCCGACAGCGCGAGCTCGTTGATCACAGGCGGATTCTGCTTCAGGAGCTCGGCGATGTAGGCGCGCCGCAGCAGGCTCGCCCGCTCGCTGCGCATCTGCTGGAGCAGCGGCTCGCGCACCTCGGGCAAGGTCCGGGTGTAGGCGGCCTTGGTGTCGATCAGCTTGATGATGTGCCAGCCGTCGTCGAGCTTGATCGGCTCGGCGATCGCATTCTTGGCGAGCGCCATCACCTGGGTGCGGATCTCCGGCCGGATCTGGCTTTCCGCGAGCCAGCCGAGCTCGCCGCCATTCCTGGTCTCGCTGGTGTCGTTGGCGAGCGCGGCGAAGTCGGCGCCGGGGACCTTCAGCTTGCGCTGCAGCTCCTCGACGGTCTTCTTGGCCTTGTCCTCGGCCGCCTTGTCGGCGTCCTTGGCCACCGCGACGAAAATCTGCGCCAGTTCGAATTGCCGCGGCATCAGGAACGAGGCGCGGTTGGCATCATAGACCTTCTGCAATTCGTCCTCGCTCGGGAAGCTGGCCGGCGGGGTCGAGAGCTGCTGCAGATAGAGTTCGGCAACCGCGCTCTCGCGCACCCGCTCGAGCTGTTCGGCGATCGCCGGCTGCTGGTCCCACTTCTTGGCCGCGACCTCCTGCAGCACCAGGCGGTTGGCGAGCATCAGCCGCACCGCCTGGCTGAGCAGGCCCGGATCCTGCCCGTAGGCCGCCCGTTCGCGCGGCCCGAGCGCGGCGACATAGGCCCGGATCTGGTCGGCCGAGATGTTGGTGGTGCCGACCCGGGCGATCACGTCGTCGCCGGCCGCCGACCTGGCGGTGGCCGCGCCCTGCGTCGCCGTGGCCGCCGCCTGCTGCGGGGCCACTGCGGCGGGGACGGCCGGCTTCGGCTTGGCGACGGCCGGCACCGGGCGCGGCGGCGGCGGCGCCGCGGTCTGGGCCACGGCGCCGAGCGGCAGGCCGGCGAGCGCCGTTGCCAGGAGCGACACGCGCAGGGAGCGCAGCTGGCGTGCGCCGCGGAGAGGAGCAAGGGTCATTGGTCTGCCTTCTGGTCGAGGATCCTGTCGCCGGCGTCCTGGATCCTGTTCTGGATTTCCACCCGGCGCAGCCCCAGCATCGGCTCATGCGCGACGATCGTGTCCCCGATCGTGACGCTCCTGTATTCCTTCAAGAGCTCGCGGCCGGCCTTCAGCATCTGGCCGTTCCTGGCGACGCAGCCCTTGGTCGAGGCCTTGTAGGCGTTGGCCTCGCCCTCGAACCTGGCCCGCGCGGCGTCCTTGTCGCGCGCGACCGTGGCCGCCTCCTCATAGGCCGACTTCCACTTCTCCAGCGTCTCGTCGCGCTCGACGAGGCGCTTGTTGAACTCGTCGACCGCCTCGCGATGCTGCTTCTCGACCTCGCGGACCTGCGCCTTGGCGGTGTCGATCTGGGCCTTGGCCGCGGCCTTGTCGCGCTCGGCATCGGCCAGTTTGGCCTGCAGCGCCGTGCGCTGGTCCTCCAGCTGCCGGGTCTGCAGGGTGGCGCTGCGCAGCGCTTCGCGCAGCCGGTCGGTCTCGGCATCGGCGCGGGCCGGCGCCAGCGGCGAACACACCGCAACGGCGGCCGTGATGAATGTCAGGATGCGTATCTTCATGATCAGAACTTCGCGTTGAGATCGACCAGCAGGACGTCGACGGCGTATGGCGAGCCGGCGATGTTGTTGGCGCTCAGCCAGCGCAGCGAGGCCCACACATTGTCGCTGAGCCCGACATTGCCGCCGAGGAAGTAGCCCTTGAGGTTGGTGCCGCCGAGCCCGAAATCGGAATCGGCGAAGGCATCGAGCGTGGCGTCCGATTCCAGATATTTGTAGCCGACATGCACGTTCCAGTCGGCGAAATGCTTGATCTCCTTGTTGCCGACGGTGACGCGCGCCATCCAGCCCATGTCGCCGCCGTTGAACGGGCCGAACGAGCCATCCGCGGTGCCGGCGCGGTTGTTGAGGGCGATGCCGGGAATGGTGGGCAGATCCTTCAGTCCGGTGCCGGGACCGGTCAGCGCGCGATTGAAGGCCGAGTTCCAGACGAACTCGCTGTCGAGCACGATGTGGAACGGATGGAAGTCGCCGAGGTCGAGCGAGGCGCTGGCGACCAGCGGCCGGTACTTCTGCACCAGGCCGAAATACTGGTACTGCGCCGTCTGGCCGAAATTATTCCAGGTGCCGGATGCGATGTTGCGCAGCGCCCAGTAGGTGTTGCCCTTCTGGGCAAACAGCGGCCGCGACAGGTCCGAGCTGCAGCCATCCGAGCTGGCGACGATGATGCACGGCTCGGAGGCCTGGCCCTGCACGTTCTCGAAATCGTAATAGGCGACGCCGAAGCGGAATTCCGAGACCGGATCGAACCGCATCGCGAAGCCGCCCTGGGCGCCGAACAGCCACTTGTCGTGGCTGGGGAATTTCGCGGTCTCGGTCGAGGCGTTGGTGATGCCGGCATTGAAGTCGGTGTTGAAGATCGGGAACGCGCCGACCACGCCGAACGCCGTGATGTCCGGCAGCACCTCCTGCTTGGCCTGCAGCGCGAAGCCGTCGAAGCCCAGTTCGCGGTACCAGACCAGGTCGGTCGGCGACCAGAACGGATTGTCGAACCGCCCGACCGAGGCCATCAGATCCTGGTTCGGCAGCTGGTACTTCAGGAAGGCGCGGTCGAGCCAGATCGCATATTTGGAGAAGTTCGAGCCGCCGCCGCCCAGGGTCTGGTTGGTCGAGACCGGCGAGTTGCTTTCGCCGGTGGCGATCCGAAGCCCGGCGGCAAAGCCGTTGGTGAGGTCGGCATCGAGGCCGAGCCGGGCGCGCAGCCGCACCTGGTTGCGGTTCTGATAGGTGTTGTAGGTCGGCGGATTGGTCAGGTTGGCGTTGGAGACGTCGTAGGGCGAGCCGGTGTTGATGGCGTTGAAGTTGGTCAGCGACGGATCGTTGCCGGTCGGGAAGAAGCTGCCGTGATAGCGGGCGCGGACGTCGCCGTAGAAATGGATGCGCTGGGCCCATTCCGGATACAGGCCCGGCGAGGCCCAGTTCTCCTTCTCGGCCTTCGCCATCACCTCCTTCTTGAGGTCCTCGCGCAATTGCCGCTTCACGATCTCCGGCACGTAGGTCACGTGCTTGGTGCCGGGCGGATTGGCCGCGGCCGCCGCCGCGGTCGCCGCCTTGGCGGCCTCATCGGCCTTGCTGGAGGCGTCCCTGGAGGCCTGGCGCGACACATAGGCCTCGTCCTCGGCCTGCTTGATCAGCGCCTGCGCGTCGTCCTCGCTGAGCAGCTTGCGCTTCACCATCAGGTTGAGCAAATTGACCGTGGCATTCGGCGAGGTCGGCTTGGCATCCGACACTTTCGGCCGCTTCGACTCCGCCTTCTTCTCCGGCGCGCCGGCCTGGTCCGCGGTCTGGCCGAATGCCGGCGCCGCGCCGCACAGCGCAGCCAGCGAAACAGCGAGCAGCAGCCTGCGCCGGCCTGCACCTGGATTGATCTCAAACATTGTGTCCCCAGTCCTCGTTAGTCCGTTGTGTTTGACAGTCGCATTAGCTCGGCCGACGCGCGGTCAGGCGCGTCACCATCGGCATCGGCATGTCCTTCGGCGGCGGCTCCCGCAGCGTCAGACGCCCCAGCACGTCGTTGCGTGCCGGTCGTTTGACGTCAGCCCGCTCGCGGGCAACGTTCCGCCGGGGTCTGCTCCATAGCCAGCGTTGCGCAGGCAAGCGCGCACGGCGATACGGCAAGCGGAATCGTGCGCCATTCCGCATTTGCCCTCACACTCAACATCAGCCCCTCAATTCTCACTCGTGACATTAGGTTTGAAAAATTCAGGATCAGGTCGGCCGTCGCGCGGTGACCCGGGTGACGACCGGCATCGGCATGTCTTTCGGTGGAGGCTCGCGCAGTGTCAGGCCGCCGATCACCTCGTTGCGAAGTGCCGCATCGACCTCGGGATCACCGGTCGACGGCGTCAGGACGACCCGGCTCACGCGGCCCGAATTGTCAGCCCAGAGCTTCACCTGGATCTGCGTGGCCATGTTGCGCGTCTTCGGATTGGACCGGATCGCCGCCTCGATCTGCGTCGTGACGATGGTCGAGTACCAGCCCCAGCGGCTGCCACCGCCGCGCCCACCGTAAGGACTGCCGCCCTCCTTGCCGCCGAGATTGAAGAGATCGCCGGGTCCGGTCGCCTTGGCGTCAAGCGACAGCGGGCCAGGCGGCTCGTCGTTCCTGGCGTCCTTGACCGGCTCGTCCTGCGGCTTCTCGATCGGTTTCTCTTCCTTGAATTCGGGCTCGGCCATCTTCGGCTGCTCGATCATCTTCTGCTCGGGCATCTGTGGAGGCGGCGGGGGCGGCGGAGGTGGCGGCGGCACGATGTTGACAATGGTGAGCTCGCGCACCTGCCGCGGCGGCGGCATATCGTCGTGGCCGACAAAGACATAGGCGATGCCGCCGAAGACGAACGCGGCCAGCACCAACGCGACGCCGAAGCGCGGCAACGAGGAACGCTCGGTCTGCGCCGTAGGACGATCATCGGTGGACGACGGCCGCGGCACCGAAGCTTCGCGGACCGCACCCGCTTCCGGGCTTTCCGCGGCCGCATCAGCCTGGCGTATCGTCAGTTCTCTCTTTTGATTGGCCGGCATGCTCACGACGTGACCTCCGTTGCCGCCGGCTCGGAGAGCCTGTCGGCGAGATACTGCACGATGAAGCGGACGAGCGTGTCGAAGTCGCTCGTTTCCACGATCACCCTGGTGTCGGGCACTGCTTCGACCGCCGCGCGATAGGTCGAGAGATCGCTGAGGTAATCCACATAGGCCGCACCGTCGATCAGGAGCCGCGATCCAGGAGACCGCGAGATGGTCAGCAACAGCGGATCGTGATCCGGCCCCTGTTGCGCGAGCCGGCGCCGCAACACATCCGCAAGCCGCACCAGCAAGGCTTCACCGTGAATCGGAAACAACAGCACGTCACCGCGCGCCGGCTCCGCCTTGCCTGCGTAAGGAGACAGCAAAGGCTCCTCGAGGCCGCGATGCCGCATCGACAACGGCTGCAGCCTCTCGACCCGGTTGACGTCGAGAGCATCGTCGCCGTGATCGAAATATCTCGTCACGCCGCGCAGCCACGACCAGAACGTCCGACGCGGCTGGGTGGAAAGAAGCGACAACTCCGTGATCATTGGCGGTGCCTTCGGGCGGACTCACTTCACGAGCGGCTTGGTGGCGAGTCCGACCTGGTTGAGACCGATGCGGCCGAGCAGGTCGAGCACGTCCATCACGCTTTGGTACTGGGCCTGGGCGTCGCCGCGCAGCACCACGGGGAACTCCGGCGTCAGCGCCTTCTGCTGCACCAGACGCTGCTCGAGCTCGGGCAGCGTCACCGGGATGGTGTCGAGGAAGATCTTGCCGTCGTTGGCGACCGTGATCGCCTTGGTGGTCTGCGTCGCCAGCGACGGCGCCGCCGAGGCCTTCGGCAGGTTGACCTTCTGGCCCTGCACCGTCGCCGTCGTCATGATGATGAAGATCACCAACAGCACGTAGGCGAGGTCCAGCATCGGCGTGATGTTGATGTCGTCATACGGCTTGGAGTCGCTCTGCAGCTGCATCGCCGTTACTCCGCGGCCATGCGCTGCTCGATCGGAT
>NZ_AUEZ01000156.1 GCF_000426245.1 Bradyrhizobium sp. Ai1a-2
CTTCTGGCGCTGCATGTCACGCCCGCCAACACCGACGATCGCGCCGAGATTGGCCGGATCGCCAAGACGATTCAGGCAGAGACTGGTCAGAGCGTCGAAGTCGCCTTCGTTGACCAGGGCTACACAGGCGACAAGCCTGCAACGGCGGCTGCAGAACACGGCATTGCCCTCGAGGTCATAAAGCTGTCGGAGGCCAAACGAGGCTTCGTGCTGCTCCCAAGGCGATGGGTCGTCGAACGATCCTTCGCGTGGGCCACACGCTTCCGAAGACTTGTCAAAGACTACGAGCGATGCGCTCAGACCCTCGCCGACCTCCCCTTCGCATGCATCATGCTCAAAAACGTCGCTAAACTCGCTGCTGGTTCCTAACAGCCTCTAGCTGGCACATCTCAACTGCGGCCCGCTTCTGTTGCTTCCCGTCTCATCTCCTGTTCGGTTGAGCACCCAAATGTCGGAAGCCCGACAAGCCCAACCGACATCGCCCTCCCGCTTGGCTGGAAATATTTGTCTTGTATCCCTTCAGACAAGCCCTGACCAGATTCGCACCTGGCACGGGGATTGCTGGTTAATGCGTGGCTCAGTCGATCTACAGATCATTCGGGGCGCTATCGCCTAAGTGAGGGGGCGCATGCGGGGACATCCGATGTCACGGCAGCACTCCCGAAGCGCCTTCAGTGGTGCAAGCGCTGCACTAGTGTTGTGTCTCTAACGCTTGTTCCGCACGGGCGACTTTTTCGAGGATTTCGCCTGCGGACTTGGTCCAGATGAAGGGCTTTGCATCGGCATGGTGGTTTTCCAGGTATTCCATGATCGCGCTTTTGAGTTCGGCGACATTCTCGAAGGTGCCGCGGCGGATGCGGTTTCGAGTGATCTCGGCAAAGAAGCGCTCCACCATGTTGAGCCAAGAGGCCAAGTTCGGAGTGAAGTGCAAATGGAGGCGTGGATGCGCCTTGAGCCAACGCTTTACGGCCGGCGTTTTGTGGGTCGCATAGTTGTCAACGACCAGATGCGGGTCGAGGCCGGGCGGGGTCTGCTGGTTGATCAGCCTGAGAAAGCGAAGCAACTCACGATGTCGATGGCGTGGCATGCACGTCCCGATCACCTTGCCGTCCAGCATGCTGAGTGCCGCGAACAAGGTCGTAGTGCCGTTGCGCTTGTAGTCGTGGGTCATGGTGCTGGCGCGGCCCTTCTTCATGGGCAGGCCGGGCTGAGTATGATCGATAGCTTGGATTTTGCTCTTTTCATCGACGCAGAGGACCAACGCCCTGTCCGGCGGATTGAGATAGAGCCCGACCACGTCTTCCACCTTGGCAGCGAAGTTCCTGTCGCGCGAGACTTTGAACGTGTCGATGAGATGCGCTTTCAGTTTGTGCGCATGCCAGATACGCTGGACGCTGCTGTGGGAGAGGCCCACCGCCTTCGCCATGCTGCGCACGCTCCAACGGGTCGCATTGGCGGCTTCTCGTGCAGCGTCATGTGCACGACCTGCTTGATCTTTTCGGGCGACTACGGTTTGATGCGCGATGGTCGGGTCGCGTCCTTCAGCAGCCTGTCCACGCCTTTAGCCAAGTGGCGCTGACGCCAGCGGCGCGCGGTCATCAGGCTCTTGCCAAGAGTCGCCTCTGCCGTCGATCCATCGCTTGCCAGCAGCGCAATCCGTGCTCTCCAAACCACCTTATGCGGCGTGTTCCGGTCCCGGACCAGCCGATCCAATCGCTCACGGTCGGTCGCGCCGACCACAATCTGTTCGATCTTCCTCATCAGCGCAGACTTGCAGGTTCGCGCCGATTTGTGAATCGTCTGTCAGTGACAGAACACCAGATGGCGGGAGTTCCCGCTTTGCGATCGGATTTCCTGACATTTCATCGGCTGATTGAAGCAGGCTCCATGTTCCGACCGGTCACCTCCGGAGAACCTCATGTCCTCTGCGCCCTCCTCGCCCGGCGTTGATCCAGCGGCGCAGAGCGCTCCCTGCAAAGCCTACTTGGTTGGCACCGGGATCGCCGCCTTGGCGGCAGCAGCGTATCTCGTCAAGGAGGGTGGGTTATCGGGCGAAAATATCGTCCTGTTCGAGGAGATGGAACGGTTCGGAGGCAGCCTCGACGCACATGGCGATGCGAGCAAGGGCTACGTCATGCGCGGCGGGCGCATGTTCGAAGAAAAGTTCAACTGCACGTACGACCTGCTCTCCTTCATTCCTTCGATCAGCGATCCGGCCAAATCGGCGAAAGCCGAACTAATGGACTTCCATCAAGAGTTTTTCTGGAACGACAAAGCTCGTCTCGTTTACGGCGGCGAGATCGTCGATGTATCCGATTTGGGTGTCAGCAAGAAAGATCGCCTCGACCTGCTAGCTCTTTGCATGGCACCTGAATCGGCCGTCGGCGCTCGAACCATCCAAGATTGGTTCAATCCTCGTTTCTTCCAGAGCAACTTCTGGTTCATTTGGTGCACAACCTTCGCTTTCGCCCCTTGGCACAGTGCGGTCGAGTTCAAGCGCTATTGCTTGAGGTTCCTGCACCTGTTTTCGACCATTGACACCATGGCGGGGATCTACCGAACCCAGTTCAACCAATTCGATGCCATAGTCCGCCCGATCGTTGCCTGGTTGAGGGCGCAGGGCGTGCGGCTGGAGATGAGCGCGGAAGTGACCGACCTCGATGTCACCATCGAAGGCAGCCAGAAGACCGCGATGCGTCTGTACTACCGGCAAGGCGGCGAGGACCGCGCCATCGACCTGGCGGAACAGGATTTGGTGTTCGTCACCAACGGTTCAATGACCTCGGACACCAGCTATGGGTCCATGGACGCGGTCCCACTGCTGAGGACTGAGCGAAGCGGCGGTTCGTGGAGGCTGTGGGAGCACTTGGCTGCCAAAAATCCGGACTTCGGTCGCCCCGCCGCCTTCATCTCCAATATCGACCAGTCGAAATGGGAATCCTTCACAGTCACGGCCGACGACCCGACCTTCTTCGATCGGCTTGAAGCCTTCTCCGACAGCAAGGCTGGCAAGGGCGGCCTGGTAACGATTAAGGATTCCAGTTGGCTCTTGACCGTCATCCTCAATCATCAACCGCACTATTACAAGCAGCCGAAGCATAGTTGGGTCTGGTGGGGTTATGGACTCTTCCCGGACAGGCCGGGCAACTTCGTACCCAAGCCGATGTCGGAGTGCACGGGCCGCGAAATTTTGATCGAGCTGCTGCTGCACCTGCGATTCGCAGACAGCATTGCGCACATTCTCGACACCTCGCGCATCGTGACGGCGATGATGCCCTATGTCACGGCCCAATTCATGCCGCGCACGGAAGGAGACCGCCCGAAGGTCATTCCCAGGGGATCGCGCAACCTCGCCTTCATCGGCCAGTTCTGCGAGATTCCCGACGACGTTGTCTTTACCGTCGAATATTCCGTGCGCTCGGCCCAGATCGCCGTATTCGGATTGTGCGGCGTAAAGCGTCCCATCTCACCGTTCTACAAGGGCCAGCGTGACCCTCGTGTCCTTTTCGATGCCTGGAAGACGCTGCGCCGCCACTGATCGAGACACAAGCAAGGACCATGTCATGGGACGTATGAACGAAAAAGTCATTCTGGTGACCTGGCGGGGCTCGCGAGATGGGTGCGGCTCATGTCCCCCTGCTGACCGCCGAGGGGGCGACGAGTTCAGCTATCTCACCGGGAGATCGTCGTGATGGGGGCTCTTGGGATCTGCGTCTGGTACAAATGCCCGGCACCCGAGAACATCTTGTCATGAACACCACCTGATTGTCCAAGCCAATCGGATAGAATGTTGCCATGTATTACAGCAGCGGAAATTATGAAGCTTTTGCCCGTCCGCGCAAACCCGAAGGTGTGGACAACAAAACGGTGTGGTTCGTCGGTGCGGGCCTGGCGGCGCGGCCTTCCTAATCCGCGACGGGCATACACGTGGCGACCATATCACCATCCTCGAACGGCTGAAGCGACCAGGCGGTGCGCTCGATGGTAGCCAAGGACCGGAAGGGGGCTTCGTGATCCGGGGCGGCCGCGAGATCGAGGATCATTTCGAGTGTCTATGGGATTTGTTCCGGTCGATCCCCTCGTTGGAAATCGAAGGCGCCAGCGTGCTCGACGAATTCTACTGGTTGAACAAGGATGATCCGAACTACTCGCTGCAGAGGGCGACGGTGAGCCGGGGACAGGATGCGCATACCGACGGCCTCTTCACGCTGACGGACAAGGCCCAGAAGGAACTGCTCGCCATCTTTTTGGCTAGCCGTGAGGAGATGGAGAACAAGCGCATCGACGAAGCGTTCGGGAAGGAGTTTCTGAACAGTAATTTTTGGCTCTACTGGCGGACGATGTTCGCTTTTCAGGAATGGCATTCCGCCCTGGAAATGAAGCTCTACCTGCACCGGTTCATCCACCATATCAGCGGCCTGCCAGATTTCAGCGCACTGAAGTTCACCAAGTACAACCAGTACGAATCGCTCGTTCTGCCGCTGTGCAAATGGCTGGAGGAGCAGGGCGTCGCCTTTCGCTACGGGGTCGAAGTCACCGATGTCGACTTCGAGATACAGCCCGGATGCAAGCAGGCCACACGCATCCACTGGCAGGAGGGTAGCATCGCAGGCCGAGTCGATCTCGGCACCGACGATCTTGTATTCATGACGATCGGGTCCTTGACCGAAAACTCGGACCAGGGCGACCATCACACGCCCGCCAGGCTCGACGAAGGCCCGGCGCCCGCCTGGAATCTGTGGCGGCGTATTGCGGCCAAGGACGTCGCCTTCGGCCGCCCGGACGTGTTCGGCGGCAATATTCCTGCAACCAAATGGGAATCGGCGACGATCACGACCCTGGACGCGCGCATTCCGGAATACATCCGCAAGGTCGCCAAACGCGATCCCTTCAGTGGCAAAGTCGTCACGGGAGGGATCGTTACCGCGAAAGATTCGAGCTGGCTGCTCAGTTGGACTGTAAACCGCCAGCCACATTTCAAGCGCCAGCCCAGCGACCAGATCGTCGTCTGGCTCTATTGCCTCTTCGTCGACAAACCTGGCGATTTCGTGAAGAAACCGATGCAAGCCTGCACAGGCGAGGAGATCACGCAGGAATGGCTTTAATCACCTCGGTGTGCCTGTTGAAAACGTACCGGAACCCGCCGCGACGGGTGCAAAGACGGTGCCGGTGATGATGCCCTACGTCACCTCTCTTTTCATGCCGCGGCGGGCGGGTGACCGGCCAGATGTTGTGCCTAAAGGGGCAATCAATTTCGCCTTCATCGGGCAATTTGCGGAGGCAGCTGAGCGAGATTGTGTCTTCACGACAGAATATTCGGTTCGCAGGGCGATGGAGGCTGCCTACACACTTCTCCAAATCGAACGCGGTGTACCGGAGGTGTTCAACTCGACGTATGATATTCGCAAGCTGTTTGCCGCCATCGGCAGACTGCGTGATGGCAAGGAAATTCAAATTGCCGAACCCGCGCTCCTGCGCAAACTATTGCTGAAGAAGATCGAAGGCAACCGAGCTGTCACGGGCCAGCCAACGGACCTTAAACCCCCGCCATCATAGTGCTGGCTCGCTGTTGGTCTACCTCCTCGTAAACAAGTCCCGGCCGGTGATTTTCTGGAAGTTCCAGTCCGACCCCACGTAGTACAGCTTCCATCGAGTTGGAATCTTGTCACCAGCTCCTCTTGCTCGACGAGACCTCTCTCTAAATGATCTGACGTTTCAAATTCGGCAGCCGTATCGTGAGCAGTCGACTATACGGATGAATGTTGCTTCGGAGCGTTTGGAAAAGAGCCACTCTCCCATTAAGCATCGTGGTCACTCCGAGCTAAATTTCCTACTGTCAGCAAGAAAGCGACGGCCTTCTATCGGCGTCTGTAGCAACGGGCGTACCAAGCCGATTCTTAATTTAAGCTCCTGATGAGAGTGTGAGAAGTGGGTTTTCAAGCGATGACGGTGGGTGTTCGAATGCTGACAGAGGCGGCGTGCCTGTAAGACACCGGACAGGTGTCACTCTGGCCGATTTCCGCTGCAAAGTGAAGCTTCAGCATTGCGACCAATGGACTGCGGAGATGCAAACCCCGCCAGTGTGCCAGGTTTAAATAGGCATCTTGCCAGTTGGAGAAGTTCGTCTTCTCAGGTCTCGCTTGGGCCGAATTACTGGTTTCAATCATGCGCAGGGTAGAGTTGATTCGACGTTTGGACGTTTAGTTAGCCCCCAACCTGCTAGATGCCCCTGTCGTTGTTTCCTCTGGTCCTGGCCCATACGTACTTTATCCACGTCGACGATTCCCATCGGGGAGATCGTCAAATGCCCGCGACCGAAATCAATCGGATTTGCTGCGAGCGTGGCGTGCATCATTTTCGTTCGGCATGCTGCTTGCTTCGTTCAGTGAGCATACCCGGCGGGACTGGGTGATCTATTGGATCGAATCTAACAGTTGGTGCCCTCGTTTGACAGTGGCGACGATTTTGTCTGGGTCTGCGGTCCAAGCGAAGGGATTGGGATCGTTGTTAGTTTCGTCGAGGAAGCGGTTGATGGCAGCCTTGAGTTCGCGGACCGATCGGAAGACGCCGCGTTTGAGGCGCCGGTTGGAGAGTTTGGCGAAGAAGCCTTCGACGGCATTGAGCCACGAGGACGAGGTGGGCGTGAAGTGGAAGGTGAAACGCGGATGGCGATCGAGCCATTTGCGGACCTTCGGGTGCTTATGGGTCGCATAATTGTCGAGGATGACGTGGACGGTCCTTTTGG
>NZ_AUEZ01000157.1 GCF_000426245.1 Bradyrhizobium sp. Ai1a-2
ACCCGTTCGGTGGACAATTTCGTGCAGGCCATGGGCATGACCGGAATCTCCAAGAGCCGGGTGAGCCGGCTCTGCGGTGAGATCGACGAGAAGGTGAAGGTCTTCCTCGCGGTCCGATCGAGGGCGACTGGCCGTATTTGTGGATCGGCGCCACCTACGTGAAGGTCCGCCAGAATGGCCGCATCGTCTCGGTCGCGGTGATCATCGCGGCGAGTCTCAAAAATGGCGGCCGGCGTGGGGGGCTCATGCAGATTACTATCGTTTCCAACTCTGGATCGAATGGAACGAGAGATGCCCAAGAGCACGGACATGATCCAATGATCACAATCAGAGCATCGTCAATAGTCGGTGCTCCAAATTGCGGCTCGCCAGCCTGTCGCGTGCCATCACGAGGCACTCCACCGTGCCGGCCTCTTGATCGGCAGCAAGCGGTATCACTCCTTCCTTGTGTGTACTATCGAACAGAAGTCCTTCATTGGCGAAATAATCAATTGCTGTTCGGAGAGACCTCGATCGGACGTCACGTACAGATGAAACCACATAAGAATTGGAGTAGTCGGGTCCTAGCAACCGGACAGCAATGCTGTGTACCACCGAGCCGCCACCCCACCGACCGTTCGCTTCATTAAACAGCAGCTTCCCGTCGATGGAGAAAATGGCGTCGATATTGATCATTCCGCGGTATCCCAACATCCGTGCAAACTCTACAAATCGATGGGCGTGCGCGTAAGCGGTCGAGCAGTGCTCATTGCTCAAGTCGCTTGGAAGCTCTAATCCAGTCCAGATGAGAGCCTTTTCGGATCGGTCTTCGCTTCGACGCAGACGTATGTTTCCACTGTTGACGTACGCAATTGAGCCCTTCTCCTCGATTTCGAACTCAAGGTAGAACATTGAACGGGCCAAGTGGTACGACTCGACGATCACCGTCTTACACGAAGGGGTTGTTATGTCAGACCAGAGTGCGTCAGGGTCAAACGATGGCCAAAGGACTCGCCGGGTTTCTCTTGCCCCAGGTAGTGGAACGCTGTCGTTGCCGTTCAGTATAATGTTTCCGACCCCGCCCGCTCCATTGTCTAGCTTTACAATGACCATGCCGGTTTCAAACCTCAAGGAATTGACCGCTCTCAGCAATTCGTCTGAGCTTGTCGTGACGCATCCACTGGGCAGCGGAAGTCCGACACTTGTTGCCAGTTGACGGAAGTGACCCTTGCGGTTCAATAGGTCTGGACCTCGCTGCAGAGCGAAGTCGTCCCCGTTCTGCGGTATGCCAAGTATCGCGGCTACGCGCGCAACGCCTTCGGTGGAGTAGCAAGGACATAGTTTCCAATCTGCTCTCTGAACGATGTGGCGTCTGATTCGTTCAACAATTGTATTGGACTGCAGAGTGACATCATCAAGGACCGTGTTTTCCTGGGTTTTCTCAGGCAGCAGCACCATGACGGTCGATGGGTCGAAGTTGAGCGTCGCACCGATGTAGTGCAGCAGGTCGGCTGGGATGGCTACCGGAGAGACTATTAGGTCGTCCTCCTGTGCAAACCATGTGGAGCGCCAAGCCGACTTGGCACCAAGCGAAAGTTGGGTTGCCGTCAGGTCGGCGCCGGACATTTGGGCGTTACCCGCATTCATGATCAGGATCCGCGGCATCAACGCGCTCCCCGGTTATTTGGCGTTATTGGACCAAAAGCGCCGCGTCCACGACGATCAACTCGCAGAAGCGCATTTTTGTAGACGAGTAGACTGAAAGCGAGTTTGGCTTCGACACGCAAGATCGCCTTCGGGCGGCGGGGGAATTGTTGCCAGCGCACAATCCTGCTCAATTGCTGCCTACTTGCTAACTTGATCGCGCCTCGAGGTCTTTGAGCAGAAAATGCTGGACCGTGCCCAACGCCGTTCGTGGCAATTCTTCGGTGAAAATAATTTCGCGCGGCGTTTTGAAGCGGGCGAGCCGAGACTAAACATACGCCGTCAGCGCTTCCGCGTCAACCTGAGCCCCCGACCGCCTGAGCACATAGGCGACCGGCACTTCATCCCAGCGCGGATCGGGCCGACCGACGACGGCGCTTTCGGCGACAGCGGGGTGCTCCATAAGCACGCGTTCGACTTCCGCCGGATAGATGTTCTCTCCTCCGGAAATGATCAGGTTCTTCTTGCGATCATGGACCCCAAAATGTCCATTGGCATCGCGGAGGCCGATATCGCCAGTGTGATACCAGCCGTTGCGCAGCGCCTCGCGCGTTGCTTGCGCCAGTATTCGGAGAAGACATTGGGCCCGCGCACTGCGATCTCGCCTGGGGTGCCTGGCGGTAACTTCTCGCCGGCATCATTGATGATCGCCGCTTTGCAGCATAGGTCAGGCAAGCCGGCCGACGCCAGCAATAATCCCGTGCGCTTACTCGCGCTCGGTGGATTCGCGCTCGACATATTCGCTGCACACATTGCAGGCGAGCAAGGGCCGTGCGGTACATCAATCATGCGATGCTGTTTGGCGCCAAGCATGGGCGTTACATTTCGGATTCCGTGGACGGAGCTCCTATTGCGTGCCGGCAGGGAGGCGCGGACGTGGAGATACCGCGCTCGCCAGGTGCTGGCTTGCTGGTCGATCGTGTCCGCGGGCTCGTCTCTCGTCGAGCGCCACCACAGCTTCCCGCCTATCATCGCCGACGAGGCTCGCCCCTGTCAGGGGCTCGGCACGAGAGTGCAGTTTCTGACGATGTCATGAGAACGAGGTACGGTCGATGTAATCTGACGTGCAGGCTATTGCTCGCGTACTGCGCGACAGGGCCTGCGTGCATCTGACCATGGTGATAAGCGCACCATGATCCCCTCAATACAGGCTCGCCGCACATATAGGCGGCTCTGGGATCTCCATCTTTGAAGCCAACAATGGCCCGGCACTGGCCTTCAGTGTGGTCGACTAGCAAGACCTTCTTGGAGCCATCTGGTTTTTTCACGTTTCCACTCCGAGATACCGGGCAATCCCACCGAATGTCGCGCCCGTCGTGGCGAACGACACTTGCCGCCAAAGCTCGTTGAGAACTTCTGCAGCCGGCTTGACCTTTGTGCGTTGAGGCCATTTGTCGCCGCACCAGTTCCCGGTGATCTGTACGGAGACCAAAACGCCGTTCCGAACTCAGCGCGATCCTGTGCTGGCCAGGGGAGAGGCCAGTCGGCCGCGCCGCACGAAAGAGAACCTGGCGCAAGCGCTTCGGATCCACATCTGCTTTGAACTGCTCTGACTTGACCTCCTTTGTGGCATCCAGATCAGTATGGAAATACAGCGACGGTTGAATCTCCTAGCTCGCAGAACCCTTCACAATCGCCCGCCATCCCTGCGCGAGGCAAAATCGACAGAGCTGGCGTCCGGAGACCGCATCAAACCGCGCCCGAAATGTTCTTTGCTTCAAGACTTCATTGTGAGCTCCGACCGGATGCGCTCGCACAACTCCTTCACCACGCCAAGCAGAAGTTCGCGCTTGTTCTAAAACGCGTCCTATGCAAGACCGTCCAGAATACCCACGATCTTTCGAACTGAGCTTCCTTTCCCCTCCGGCGACGGCGAGGCGAACACATCGGTACCTGATGTCGAAGCGCTCGTCCTGCGCCGCCCCCAAGTGCGCTGGCGACCTCCACCCGGAGTGTAAGCCGGCTTTCGCTGGAGTGCTCGAGAATCGAGACGGCCTCGTGCGACGTGAACCTAACAGGTTGAGACATTCGACGATCCATACTTACCTTAGGACCTCTGACACAGGGAAATCGGCGCGACTACTTTGAAACCGTACAACGTGACGCTACGTACGATTCAAGCCTCTTTGGCCTTGTCGTGTGAATATGTCCAAACTCGTGGGTCTTCAGGAGCAGCGATCACACGAAATAGAAAAAAGCTCCGCCATTCCTCAAAGCATCTGGCCCGCGCCGGACCGTAGTTCGCGCCGAGATCCGAGGAGGCCCTGATCCCACCGGGCTGTATCGAAACAGTGGACATCCTTTGCGGCATGCCGGCCGGCCAAACGCTGCGCGAGGTCCTCCTGATCGCAGCCGAGAAGACCCACGCTAAAAAAACCTTGGCGAGAATCGCTTCGTGAGCCTCCGAATTGGCCTTCATGCCGACCAGTAAGCAGGGCGTCTCCATGCAGATCGAGCTAACAGAACTGACCGTCAGCCCGCGCTGTCCGGCGGCCGCTCCGGTCGCTACAATGGCGACGCCGCTCGCCAGATTGCGCATGGCTTGGCGAAACGCGATCGTGTCGATGGATTGAATATCGCTCATCTGGAAAGAAAATTTTCAGCTCATAGCCAAGCGCCGAAGTGGCGTTTAGCTTCGAATGCTTGCGCCATGTGGAGATTGCTTTGACCTCGACACTCGAAACTCCTGCTCGACGCCTATCTTTCTGTAGCGCGAGATGAGTGAGATTGACTAGAATCGATAGCTCCGGTTGGATGACAACGTCATGATGCGCCACATTGGATCGCATCCCTTCGAAATCGTCGCATACCACCAGCGACGGTGACGGCGCCTGCACTTCCGAACAGGAGAATGTTCGTGATCTATCTGCGCGTGACGTCATTCACTGCGAGTTGTCCCTTGGTGTGAGAGGCGTGCATCGGCACCGCGCTGTTGCGCTCTCCGAGACTGTAGAAATAGGCGCTCTCTCGCGAAAATAAAGTGCGTATCCAGCGTTGCATGCAGCGCACTCCGCAGCTCAGGCGGGATCGCGTCGTCTGAGTCGATCAGTTCCCGAAACTTCAGAAACATGCGTTCAATCTTTGCGATTGATCCGAACACTGTGATCGTTTGCCAGCACATCATCAATTCTCTCCTATGGCACGACAGCGCGCACGCGCGATCCGCTTATAGGCTTGGATTTTGGTCAGGATGTCGGACATCGACCAGCTCGAGTTGTCAAACGTTGGAGACTAAGATGAGCCGTTTCAATCGCGCCGCCGCGGCACCGCTATCAACCGATTTCTGCCCAATGGCGATGCCTTCCTTCAGCGTCGAGGTCCGACCGGCCACGATCAATGCCGCGGCCGCGTTCAGAAGCGCTATATCGCGATACGGGCTTGGCGTGCCGTCGAGCACCATTTGCAGCGCGACTGCATTCGCACCGGCATCGCCGCCCTTCAGCCCATCGCTGCCGCAGCGGCGGAGGCCAGCATCTTCCGGGGCCACTTCGAAGGTGCGGATCTCGCCCTCCTCAAGCGCGGCAACAAAGGTTGGGCTGGTGAGGGTGACCTCATCGAGTCCGTCCGAGCCGTGCACCACCCACACCGAGTCAGCGCCTAGATTCTTCAACACCTGCGCCAAAGGTTGGACCCATTCGCGCGAAAACACCCCGACCATCTGCCGCTTGATACCGGCCGGATTGGACAGCGGTCCCAAAAGATTGAAGATGGTGCGGGTGGCAAGCTCAACCCGGGTCGGGCGGACATGCTTCGTGGCCGGATGGTGGGCGGGCGCAAACATGAAGCCGATCCCGGCCTCGCGCACGCAACGGCCGACCTCTTCCGGCCCGAGGTCGATCTTCACGCCGAGCGAAGCGAGCACGTCGGCCGCTCCCGACCGTGACGACGCGCGCGGTTGCCGTGCTTTGCTACCGGCACGCCGGCGCCGGCGACAATGAAGGCCGCGCAGGTGGAGACGTTGACTGAGCCCGAACCGTCACCGCCAGTGCCGACAATATCGACCGCATCGGGTGGAGCCGTGACGCGCAACATCTTGCTGCGCATGGCAGACACGGCGCCGGTGATTTCCTCGACCGTTTCGCCGCGCACGCGCAGCGCCATCAATAATCCGCCCATTTGCGAGGGCGTGGCTTCGCCCGACATCATGCTGTCGAAAGCAGATGCCGCCTCCTCACGGAACAGCGTGGCGCCGGTGGCGACTTTGCCAATGATCGATTTGAGATCGTCCATCGCGAACTTTCAAGTTCAGTTGCTGCTGCTGGCGCCCGGTGATCTGGCCAGTGGCCTGGTTAACCGACGTGTCAATGTCGTTGTCCAGGTCGTGACAAAAACCGCGAGCTGCTGTCGGCTAGGAGACGTAGCAGGCTCTCTTTCAGCTTCTTCCTCTGGGGAGATGTGAAGTCGAGGGGTGGCCCGCTGACGCCGGACAGGACCCGCATCGTGTCGCCGTTGCCTTCCTGTCTGACGTTGTCCTTCCCGGTAGACCTCGGCGATCGCGCCAGCGCGCAGGCCGAGGTCGTCGCCGGACTACATTTCCTACCGTTGCCGCTTCGGGCTTACGCCGCCCATCAACTTGCGCTGTGCATCGGAATCGGCTCCGTGCACAGCCATCCAAGCGAGAATTGATCCCGTCGTAGTTCGGTGTCCGCCATTCTGCACAATCGGTAAAATTGACTGTTTTGTTCGACCGCATCCGCACCATGACTAAACTCACACCATTTGTTTCAAAGGCTTGCCACGGATCTTCCACAAAGGTCGCGTTCTTCCGCCTTCATCAGCGAGAGTTCGATTCGAACGGCATTCAGTTGCGTATCGCGCCGCAACCCGGCCGCGGCCGATGCCCAGATGCCCATCGAGACCTGTGCAAGGTCACATTGGTTTCGAAGCCTACAACCTGACGCTACGTAAGATTCAAGCGCTTTGAATGTCTTGCTGAACCGGATTTGCTTGCGGTCTCAGAAAGTTTCCATTGTCGAAG
>NZ_AUEZ01000158.1 GCF_000426245.1 Bradyrhizobium sp. Ai1a-2
CTGACTTCGATGTTCGCGTGGTTCTTGCAGACCAACCAAGACGGTTTTGTCTACATGAACCGTGTGCCCTACGAAACCGATATGTCGGTTGAGTTCTCCACCGACAACCTTCTGGTGAAGGGCTATCAGCGCAACAGCTACTCGTTCAACGAGCCGCGTTGCGCCTACGGATCGAACCCGACGAGCTAAGCCAATGGCTGATGATCTAACCGAGCAGACGCGGATCACTGGCACAATGCACGCCGACGGCGGGTTCACGACGGGCGATCCGAACAACCCGACCATGATCCCCACCGAAGCCCTGGCGTTGGCAGCCAAGCAAACGACGCTTGGTGGCTCTCAGCAAATGCCGGCGATGGCCGATCTGACGGCCGCGCCGACCCAAGAGAACTTCAATGCGCTCCTCGCCGCGCTTCGCACGGCGGGGCTGATGAAGGACTCCTAAGTTCAACGGCTCTCTCGCACGCGAGAGAGTGACTCGGCGGCCTTGCCTCTGGTGGGGCCGCCCTTTTTGTAAGTCCGATCGCATGCGGACCTTGTTCATGCGGCCGAGCCCACGGATCAGGGTTTTGAAGGATAGCGATCATGTCGCGCGCACGTCACAAAGAAAAGTCGATGAAAGGCAAGTTCGCCTCCGGTGGCGAGGTCTATTCCGGTGCTGGCTCCAACGTCGTCAAAGAGGCGATGGAGAAGAAGCACGGCGGCCGGGTCAAGAAAGAAGTCGAGAAGGAAGAGGGCGAGAAGTCCAAGCGCCGCATGGACAAGCGTCCGCGGAAGGCGGGCGGTGGCAAGGTCGGTGCCGACAAGACTCCGTTCTCCTCGGCGGCTCGTCCTGGCGAGAACACCGAAACGGTGAAGCCGTAACGTCATGGCTGAACAGGACTTCAACTACTTCCGCAACGGCGGCTGGCTGAAGGACTGCGAGAACTTCAAGGATGGCGGCCGGCTCACAACGAAAGAGCGGAAGGCCCTCCCGAAATCGGACTTCGCGCTGCCGGGCGGCCGATATCCGGTGAATGATGAGAACCACGCGCGAAATGCTCTCGCGCGTGTCTCGCAGCACGGCTCTCCTGAAGAGAAAGCGAAAGTGCGCGCCAAGGTGCATCGCAAGTATCCGGACATCGAGCAGAACGACTAACAAACAAAGAGCGCCTATTGGCGCTCTTTCCTTATCAGCGGTGCAGCATGCCAATTAAGCGAAACGTCAACATCGGTGCGGTAGGTATCGCAGGCCCGTTCAATCTTGATCCGTCGATTGGGCCTTTCAATGTAGCAATTCAGGTGTTCGTGCCCAACGGCACAAACCCTGCCGGTGTCGGCGCGGTCACGGCGGCTTACAGCGTGGAGTTCACGCTTGATGATCTGTCGAACCCCGATGGTTCGCCAAACCAGAATGCACGGTGGGTTACTGATCCGCAATTCCCGGTCGGCTCAACAGCAACGATTACGGGCAACTATTTCGCGCCGATTTCCGCTGTGCGCGTGAACGTCGCGAATATCGCAGGCGGCAACATCGAACTGAAGATGCGCCAGAGCGACACGATCAACTGAAAAGGAAGAGGCAATGACAGGCACAATCTCTATCGCTGGCGTTTCGGAAGATACGGCGGTCTCGTTCATTGCGGCGATGAAGGGAATTTCCGGCGCTGGAATTTCGTTCACGCCGGATGTTACGAATCTTCTGCCGCTCAACTCTCGCCTCACATTCGAGGGCGATAGTATCACGCGCGGCAGCAACGGGCCGGCGTTTATTGAGTTCGTGATTTTCTTCACGCGCGGGCGATACTTCTGTCCCCACGGGTACAATCAGGGTTTCGGCGGCGACACCGCAGAGAACATGGCGACCGCCGCTGAAATCTCCCTGGTGACGGCCACCAATCCGAAGGTCGTTGTCCTTATGTCGGGCATCAACGATCTTAAGGGCACATCTGACACGCCCGCGACGATCTTCGCCAACCAGCGCACGGCGATCGAAGCCTATCAGGCAGCGGGCGCTCATGTGGTGCATATTTGCACGCTGAAATCGATCGACCCGCAGTTCACCAGCCTCGGTACGCAGCGCGAGCTTGACCGGCAGGCGCTGCGCCAATTGCAGCTACAGCAAACCGACGTGTCCCTTGTCGATCTTGAAGCGATCTGGGACCCGACGACGATGACGATCACGAACAGCGCGACGGACACCGGCCTGCATCCGAACTATCTCGGTGCAATGACGATCGGGCAGGCCGTCGCGAACCTGCTGAACACTCTGATTGTCGCTGATGATCCGGTAAAGCATTCGTTCGATGCGACGAACCTGATGCTTGCGGCCGACAATCCGCAGTTCGTCGGCACCGCGGGCGGCGTTGTGGCCGCTGATGGCGTGACCGGCGTTGCCCCGACTCAGTGGACCCTTGATCAGACGGCCAATTCCGGCCTGACAGTGACAGGTGTTGCGACGACGCTCAACGGCAACAATGCGCTGGAAATCACGGTGTCCGGAACGAGCGCCGTAGCAACGTTGGTGACGCTTCGCAACGTTATCAACTTTAGTGGCGACGCGGCGGGCGACGTTTACGAAGCGTGGTGGGATTTCGAGGTATCTGACACTCAGAACTTGGCGCTGCTTTCTGTGGCGAGTGGCACAACAACCACTATGCCGATTACGGCGGTCAACGCGAACTCGAACTATCCTGATGGATCGCAGTTTGCGGGCGTTGCTCGCACGGCGGCTGCATCGCCAAATCCATCGTCGCCTACCAACCAGCCTGCGGCTGTCGTGTCGAATGGCTCGCTCACGAGCATTTCGAGCGCATTCCAGATTTCGTTCCCGGCCGGCGTCGAATGCGGCGGGACGTTCACGGTCGCGGCTCCGTTTCTTGGCAGGGTGCCAGCGGACGCGTGAAGAAGGGGAAGTGACAAATGCGGAAAGCTCTCATCATTGCAGGACTCGCGATCGGCCTAGCCGGTTGCGCGTCCATCCCGACTCCGGTGCATACGCCGGTCTCGGCTCCGGAGGTGGTTTCGGCCACGCCGGTTGTTGCGCCCCTGGCGGCTTCCAAGAAGCCCGTCCTGAAGGCCCACAAGAAAGCGGTAGCCAAGAAGCAGGACAAGGCTCCGGTCGCACAGGCGGCTTCGGCAAGCGCTCCTGTGGCGGCCCCCGCGCCAGTGATCGTCAACAAGCTCGGTGAGCCGCGTTGGTACGATCGTTTTCGCAAATGGGAAGGGAAGTAAAACCATGTTCGACGCTCCCGATATGTTCGCTGCGTCCATCGGTTTCGTGATCGGTGGTTTGGTCGGCGGCGCGCTCGTCTGGCACTTCAAGGATTGGTTCCTGTCCGTTGGCCGCGCGCTGGTCAACTGGCAGGCGGACGCACAGGCCATCGTCAGCGATCTGAAATCGGACCTTGCTGCGGTCGAGGCGAAGTTCTCCACGGTCGAAGCCAAGGTCAAGGCGGTCAAGCTCGCGATCGAGACTCCGGTTTCGACCGCGGCACCGGCCGCGCCGGTCCAGGCCGCGCCGACGCCGCCTGCGACGGCGCAGTGAGGCCGTCATGGCAAACGGCGAATTGAGGCTGACGGTCGTTCCGACGACGCCGGTAGCTGCGCAGGCGTTGCCGGGCAACTCGCTCCGCAACTATCTCCTGATCCAGAACATCGGCGGTGGAGAAGTGTCGATCGGCCTTGATCCGACCGTGACACCAACGACCGGGATTGTGCTTGCCCCGATGGGTAGTGCCGCTCCCGGTCAAGGGGGCTTCCTGCTCTGGCAGGATGATTTCATTCCCTCCAACCCGTTTTGGGTGGTCTCTGCCGACGCTTCTAGCGTCGCGATCTTCGAGGGCTGACATGCTCCGATATATCATCGCACTTGCGCTCGCGATCGGGCTGATGATTGCGCCTATTCAGGCGCAGATTTTCCCGCCCGCGGGTAGCGGAGGCGGGAGCAGCGGCGGCGGTGGTGGCGGCTCTCCAACTGGCACGGCTGGCGGCGATCTCGCCGGCACCTATCCGAATCCGTCCGTTGCCGCGGTTCATGCGCCAAGCGGCTCGCTCTTGGTGTCCTCGGGCACGGCGGTATCCGGACCGACGTCAAGCATTGTTATCCAAAACACCGCGACAACCGGCGCCAATGCGTCGCTCGCGATTCGTAATTCAGCCGGGCCAACCGACTTGAAAACGTGGGATGTCGTTGCCGCGCCTGCCGGAACAAGCCTCGTTTTCAGGGCGCTCAGGGACAACAACACCGTTCAAACGGCGTGGCTCACCGCCACTCGAAGCGCTTCTGCCGAGGCTGTGACCGGCGTTGTCTTCAATGCAGGCAGCGGTGGGCTTACCGTTCAATCGCAGGCTACCGGTGGCAATAACCTCATTGCGATGGGCAATGCTGCCGGTGCGCCTCCAAGGATTTCTACGCAGGGCAGTGACACGAATATCAGCATTGGGTTGACGCCAAAGGGGATCGGTGTGGTCACCGTGGCGGGCGGCCTTGCCCTTCCACTGTTTACGGAGGCAACCCTGCCATCGTGCGGTGGGGGCGCTGTACCAGAGGGAACGCTGGCGGCTGTGACGGACGCGAGCTCTCCAACCTACAACGGCACCGTTCCCGCGACGGGCGGCGGTGCTGTGACTGTGCCGGTGTTCTGCAATGGCACGGCCTGGACGTTCCACTAGGCGCTGCCATGACAACGAGCGGCACGTTCAATTTTGGTCTGAGTGGCGCGGGCCTCGCGGTCGCCGCGTACTCGCGCATTCAGGTTCGACGAACGGCCATCCTGCCCGAGCACATGCAGGATGCGTTCACCGAAACGAACCTGATGCTGTCGAAGTTCTCGAACTTGCAGCCGAACCTCTGGACGGTCGATCTTATTTCGGTGCCGCTGATCCAAGGGCAGCAAACCTACACCGTTGACCCTTCGACCATCCAAATTCTCGACGCCTATCTGTCGTTTCCGGGTGCGCCTGAGAGCGATCGGCTTATCTTCCCGATCTCGCGCACCGAATATGCATCGTTTCCGAATAAGCTGGTGCAGGCGGTGCCGTCGGTGTTCTGGTTTGACCGGCTCATCAATCCGACGATCACGCTCTGGCAAGTGCCGGATGCGACCGGGACGATGATCCTCAACTATTACCGCGTGCGGCAAATTCAGGACGCGAACATCGTCGCGGGTGAGATGCCCGAACTGCCCTACCGCTTCCAAGACTGCATGGTGGCAGAACTCGCGCACCGGCTTTCACGCATCTGGAAGCCGGAAGTTGAGAACGCGCGCAAGACCGACATGCAAGAGGCGTGGAAGGTCGCGACGACTCAGGACGTGGAAACGGACCCCGATTTGTTCATCGTCCCGCAAATCGGAAACTACACAATCAACCAATAGGCGAGGGCTGCAATGTCTGGGCCTTGGCATCCTACCGGTAGGGCTCGTGTCAGCCCTCGCAATCCTCAAGCCATTGGCGTCTGCCAGCGCTGCGGCCTCTGGTATCAGCGCTCCGAACTCGTCCCGCAATATGAATGGGCGGGCGTGAAGATGCAGAACCTCGAACTCTATATCTGCACGCGGACCTGTTACGACGTCCCGCAACATCAGTTGAAGACAATCATCATTCCTCCTGATCCGATGCCGGTCTACCGGCCGTTTCCGGAGCCGTTCGCGTCCGACGATGCGGGCGGTACGACGATCACCGACGCGTCATCGCCAAACGGGTTCTTTGCGGAAGATGTGACGGAAGAGGCGGCGAGGGTGGATGGCGCGGACGAAGCGCTCCCCGACCCCAACGACTTCGCGAGCCGCTAAATGGGCGGCATTGGCTGGTCGGGCCGAACGCAGGGCGAGAACAATTCATCGACCGGACCAGAGCAAGGCAAGGGCTCTGGCTTCCGCAACTTAAGTAGGCTCGCCATGCAGATGGCGATGGCGAGCCAGAATAGCACTTCACGGAGTCGGGTCATTCGTAGCTTGGCATCCTGCGCCAGCGCGGCGGCGGGATAACTGAGCCGGTGTCCGGCGTAAAGGTATCCACGGAAATTTGAGAGATGAGTTACACGTTTGACTCGTGGGTAGCAGCGGTCGCGAATGCGATCGTCGAAGCCCCGGCTGATCCAAACTTCACCGGCATTCTCTCGTCTGCGATCGACTACGCCGAACAGCGGCTCTATGCGGAGTTGGACTTGCTGAACACCGTTACGCGCATCAGCGGGCATCTGACCATAGGCAGTAGAGATTTCATCCTGCCGAGTGGTAACGGCACAATCATCGTCACGAACGGCATCAACCTGATTACGCCCGCCAGTGCTTCAAACACTGTTGGCACGGGCAAGCGAAACCAGTTGACGCCTGTTTCGCGCGATTTTCTCGATGCGGTTGGCGGCGATCAATCGTTCACGGGGGTCCCGACGAACTACGCGATGATTACGGACCAAGCCATCATCGTGGGGCCTCAGTGGCCAGATGATCGGTATCTGCTCGAAGTGATCGGCACCATCCGGCCTACGCCGCTCAGTTCGACCAACCAGAGCACTTACCTGACTCAGTTCCTGCCGCA
>NZ_AUEZ01000159.1 GCF_000426245.1 Bradyrhizobium sp. Ai1a-2
CAGGCCAGAAGGGCGATGCACCGCAAGCTGCGGCCCTGATCGAGGGACTGCCTGCCGAGGTCATCATGGCCGATACGGCCTATGACGCCGATCACTTGCGCCAAGCCATCGCCGCCAAGGGAGCGCTGGCCGTCATCCCCAACAACCCGTCACGTGCGCTCAAATATCCGCTCGACAAGCATCTCTATGCCCAGCGTCATCTCGTGGAATGCTGCTTCTCAAAACTCAAGCAGTTCCGTCGCGTCGCAACCCGCTTCGAAAAGACCGCCCGAAATTACCACGCTGTTGTCACCCTCGCAGCCATCGTCTTATGGCTGAGATAAGTGTCCACACCACCTAGGGCATGGAATCGTGTTTCGCTATTTGCCGGCAACAAATGAACTCGGTCTTCAGTACGATCCGAGAGTGATTTCACCAAGTAAGTTCACTTATTACATCGGCCAGATGATTGACGGTGCCGACTTTCAATTGGAGCCGATTGTTCGTCACGACATGTGGGATAAATTCAACGATGGCTCCGTTCGACGTCTTTCAATCACGATAGCTCGACCGAGTCGTCTAGAAGAAGTTGATCGTGGCCACCATGCCTCGCTCGTGCGATCCATACGTGACATGGGTGCTGCTTACGATGCGCCGAGCATAACTATTGATTTGTCGATGGGCCACCAAACTGGTTCGTTAGGCGAACGTGTCCGCGGAATGGCTGCATATTTGCGCAGAGGCTTCGAGCGCGAAGATCTTGAGATTTCCCGTATGAAGGCGAAAGTCAAGCAAGAGGGTGAGAAGACGGAGGACCTGGATTTGTTGGAAGACATTCTCTCGATCAAAGACCAGTTGGAATTGGTCGATAACGATCCGGAAGCGAACTATCGCATTAAGTTAGCTGCTTTGCGCGAGAAAATGCGTGAGTGGATTGGGTAGGCGCTCTATCTCCTGGAACGTAGAGGCCTATGGTCCTGCCGCTTGCGGGTTGATAACGCTTGCCTTGTTGTGGGTATACCGCGGCAGCATCCTTCCGCTGATGATGGTTGACAAGCTTTCTGTGAGCAATCTGTGCACTGCTGTCTTCGGATGGGCGTCTATCCAAACAGGTTGTGTTTTTGCAATTTATGGATTTGTCGCGGGCAAGAACGACGGGTTTATCGGGGAGGCGCGTCAAACGCGCTCGATGAAGCGCTACAACGCTTACATCAAACGTGCGATATGGACAGGGTTTCTACTTACATTGACGTCGATGCCGTTGATTGTCTGGAAGTTCGTTCCTGCAGAAATTGATATGATCATTTTTGCTCTACTTAGTCTCTGGTTTTCCATTTTTGTTTGGGCGTTCCTTTCATTCGCGCGGGTTGCGTTCATTTTTGGTATCCTGATTCAAATCAATGAATCCGATCGAATAGGAGCGGGGTAGAGAGCAATTGGAAGAATCGCGTAATCCGCCCCTCCATCGCGCCAAAGCGGTGGGTTACGCTTCGCTAACCCACCCTACGTTACTTCAATCCGCAAACTGCCCCGCCGCCTCAATAATCGGCCTCCACCGGTCCACCTCGCTCACCAGCTTCACCTTCAGCGCCTCGGGCGTGGCTTCGTCCTGTGCCACCGGCTCGGTGTTGATCTCGTTGAATCGCTTCACCAGGTCCGGGTCGCGCAGGGCTTCCTGCAGCGTCTTGGATAGCTTCTTCACGATCTCGTCCGGCGTGCCCTTGGGCGCGTAGAGGCCGTGCCAGGCGCCGACCTCAAAGCCCTTCAGGCCGGCTTCGTCGGCGGTGGGCAGGTCGGGCATGGAGGAGAGGCGGGCCTTTGTGGTGATGGCATAGCTCTTCACCAGCTTGCCGGCGATCGGGCCTGTGGTGTTGGTGGTCTGGTCGCAGGTGAGGTCGATCTGCTTTGCGATCAGGTCGTTCATCACGGGGCCGTTGCCCTTGTAGGGCACGGTGAGCACCTGCTTGTCGATCGCGGTCATGAATAGCATGCCGCAGAGATGCGAGGCGGCGCCGAGGCCGGCATTGCCGAAGGTCATCTTGTCGCCGTTGGCCTTGATGTAGGTGACCAGTTCGGCAAGCGTGTTCGGGGGCAGGTCGGGCCGGGCGATGATGGTCATCGGCGCGTTGGTGACGAGGCCGATCGGCGCGAACGCCGTCTTGGTGTCGTAGGGCAGCTTGCGGTATAGCGTTGCCGCCGTCGAGATGCCGATGTGGTGGATCAGAAGCGTATAGCCGTCGGGCTCGGCGCGGGCGGCGCGCGCGGTCGCGATGGTGCCGCCGGCGCCGGTGGCGTTCTCGACGATGATGGTCTGGCCCAGCAGTTTCGACATCGATTGCGCCGTCATCCGCGCCACCGTGTCGGTCGGCCCTCCCGCCGCAAACGGCACCAGCAGGGTGATGGGCCGGGCCGGCCAGGTCTGCGCGGAGGCCGCCGAACTCGCCATCGCAAGCACAGCGGCAATCATGGCCAGTCTTTTCAAGTCGTCTCTCCCTTTAAGCTTGTTCTTGGAGCTTGTTCTTCTTCGGTCGCGCATCTCTACACGTTTTGCGCTGCCGCACAAAACCGAAAGATGTCGCGCCATGCGACGGGCTGTGACGTCTGCAGTACCCCCGATATCGGCGCGATAGCGGACCCCACGAGATGTCCGAGTTGGGATGGCGCGTCCCTCCGATCGTCCGCCGGACGGGCCGGCATGCCCGGGATGTCACAGCGGGCTGCGCGGAGGGGACCTGGCGCGCTTCGCAGAACCTATTGACCTAGATCAACGAAAGGTCCGCCAACTCGTCGCACTCGGATGCTGAGCAAAAAAGCGATCCGACAAGCCACGTCGGGGTGCTACGCCCGTCCGCTTCGAAGAGACCGATTTGGCGACAATTCCACGTCCGATCGAACGGGCTCCGGTAACCTGTTGACCATTGAATCGGAGAGTCTCATGAGAACCTTCAATCGGTCGGTGCTGTCAGTCCTGCTCGTTACGCTATCGGCCTCGACACAGGCTGCGGATTTGAACGGAGCCTGGACGATCGACGCCTCGGCCTGCGGTGACGTGTTTACCAAAGAAAACAACAGGCTTGCTTTCAAGCCGGATGCCGATCTCCACGCGGGCGGCATAATCGTCCAGGGTCGGCAGATAACCGGCACATTTGAAAAATGCACTGTCAAGTCGATACACGATGACGGATCGAATGTGCGAATGATTGCGGCGTGCTCGGACGGCGTCGCGATTTCGGACGTAGAGTTCGACGTGAAAATCTCCGGAGAGAACAAGATCACCCTCAGCTCCAAGCAGCCGGTGCCGGTCGAAATGCCGTATGTTCGCTGCTCGATGTGACGTCCGCGCGGCGACGCTGCCCTCTGCTCACTGGGCTGCAAAACCATAGGCGGGCTTCTTCTGCGTGAGCGCCTCGTAGTGGCGGAGATATTCCTTCGCCATGCGCTCTGCGGTGAATCGCTCCTCGAACCGCGCGCGCACTTTGCGGCGGTCGAGTTCGCCGAGCCGGCCGAGCGCCTCGATGGCTTCTTCTTCTCCATCCACGACGAACCCGGTGATCCCGTCGTCGATCACCTCCGGCACCGAGCCGGAGCGGAATGCGATGACCGGGGTGCCGCAGGCCATCGCTTCGATCATGACCAGGCCGAACGGCTCCGGCCAGTCGATCGGAAACAGCAGCGCCGCCGCGCCGGCGAGGAATTTCTCCTTGGTCTGGTCATTGACCTCGCCAGTCAGCCGCACCGCGTTGCCGTCGATCTGGGGTTCGAGCCGTTCCTTGAAATAAGCGCGTTCGCCCCGCGGCACTTTCGCCGCGATGCGGAGCGGCATCTTCGCGGCCCGCGCGATGCGGATCGCAACCTCGGGCCCTTTCTCCGCCGTGAGCCGGCCGAGGAAGGCGAGATATCGCCCTTCCTCGAAGGAGGGGCGGAACAGGTCAGCGGGAAGCCCGTGATAAACAGTGCCGATCCAGTTGGCCTCGCGCAGCGCCGAGTTCTGGTTGTTCGAGATCGAAACGTAGGGCGCATCGGGAAACAGCCTGATGACATCGGCAAGTCCGGGAAGATCCAGCCGTCCATGCGTCGTCGTGAGGAAGGGCACACCGAGGCGCTTCAGAAGCGGCAGGGGTATCCAGTCGATGTGAGCGTGGATGACGTCAAACTCGCTTGCGCGCCGCGAGACCGCTTCCAGCAGCGCCGTCTGCGCTGCCATGGGGTCCGAACGCGGCCGGCCAAGGCGTAGTGCGCGCGGCCACACAGGCTCGAGGTCGGCCCGCGTCTTTGAATCGCCGCTGGCAAACAGCGTCACGTGGTGTCCAAGCCTGACCAACTCGTCGACCAGCCACGCAACGACGCGCTCCGTGCCGCCGTAAAGCTTCGGGGGAATGCTCTCAGCCAAAGGCGCGATCTGCGCAATCCGCATGCTGCGTCCGACTCCAGCAATCCCAGTTCCAGCAATCCCGGGGTCCGCCGTCACAATTCCGAAATGTAAACTTCACGATCCAGATGCCGTTCCAGCGCCGCGGAACATTTCCGGGAATTATTGGCAAACCGGCCGCTCGTAGCGTGCGAGCAGATCGAGCCAGTCCTCAAGCAGGCGGCTCATCAGGAACTTCTCGCGCACGGTTTCCTTGGCGCGGGCGCCGAGGCGCTGGCCCAACTGCGGATCCTTCAGGATCTGCACCATGCGATCGGCAGCCTGGTCCACCGTGCTGACCAGGAATCCGTTCTCGCCATCCGTGATCTGGTGCCGGATGCCGCCGACATTGCCGCCGATCACGGCAGCGCCTTTCCACATCGCCTCGGTCACGGTGAGGCCAAAGCCTTCGCGGGTCGATTTCTGCAACACCACGGCGGAGTGGCGCTGCAGCGCGTTCACCAGGAGCGGATCATCGACGGCGAGCACAATGACGCGGTCGTCGATCGAACGCTTGATGGTTTCGAGAATGACGTGGCCTTCGGGATCGTCGCTCGCATTGTTGCCGACCAGCACAAGCGTGCAGTCCGCCTGCTTGCGTGCTTTCCGGTGCGCCTCGATCACGCCCATCGGGTCCTTCCAGCGGTCGAACCGCGAGATCTGCGTCACCAGCGGGCGATCGGTCGGGATGCGGTGGTACTTCAGCGTGTCCCTGATTTCGTGGTCGGACAATTCGGCATTCTTGGCCGAAAACGGATCGATCGCCGGCGTTATGAACCGCTGATCGATGCCGAGGCTTTGCCCGTATTCCGGCAGCGAGAAGATGGCGGCGTCGTATGGGTCGATGAAGGCGCGCAGATAATCCCACACCGGCGCATGCGGCGAGGAGAGATCCACGTGGCACTGCCACAGCCATGGCATTTCCCGCTCGGCAAAGTGTCGTATCAGCGGCAAGGGTTGCGGATCATGCACGATGACAGCGTCGCGCTCCTCCAGGTGCAGCCTGGTGGCATTCTCGAACACCACCTCTTCGTAGATCGCCTTTTCCTGTTCGGAGAACTCCAGTTCCTGTCCCTGCAGTGCATTGTGCAGCTTCTTGGTGCAGGAGAAGAAGCCAGGCGTGCCCTGTATCAGGTGCCAGTCGGTCTCGATGCCGGTCGCATTCATCATCAGCGTCAGCGGCGTGAGGATTTCCGTGACACCGCCGCCATAGAAGGTCGAACTGACGTGTGCGATCTGCAGCGTGCGCACGCGTTCGGCCTTGCGTTCGATGCGTTCCGTCGTCGCTTGTCCGATGATCGGCGCATATTGCTCGAGCGAATGCAGACCGAGAGTCGAACGGTCGATGGCTGGGGGGAGCAGAGACGACATTGGCTGCGCACCTCTTTGGCTGGAGAGTTCGACCACAGTCGCTTTCGTTCGCGCGGCAAGCCTTATCTCGCGCGCCGGCCTTCAACTGCAGTTGCAGCGGCAACGTTCCAAATGTCGGCAATTTTCTCGAGCTATGCAAAAAGTGCCCGACGGGCAAATCAGTCGAAAGTCTGTCCATCCCTCCCGGAAAAAACATTCCGCTTCCGTCGTCGGGCAAATCAGTGATTTAACTCCGCGCGTCTCACCCACATGAGGGGCGGCTCGCGATCGTCACGGACGTTGCGGTGAGATGCGGTGGACGCGACGGCTGCGACAGACGAACGCAGCTTCTCGCGGACGGCGAAGTCGTGTGGTCCTGGCGCCCCGACGCTGGCGCTAAGCCTTTCGCGCGAACTTTGTTCGCGCTTGAGGTGACGGTGGCAAGAAAGCCCGGTGACCGGCTATCCGATTCACACATTTTCGAGCCTCAAAGTGGTGCCGTATTTGATGCGGCGGAAGGCTTCGAGGCCTAGGCGCATCACCTTTGGGCCAGGCTTTCCGTAATAGGCGGTCCATCCTCCGAGCCGAGCAATGACCCACGCAGCGAAGGCGAGCGTGCCTTTTGGATGTGGGTTCTTTTGCTTCGCGGTAGTCCCCTCGAGTTGAGAAGACACGGCTTCCAGCACCGGTTGGTCATCC
>NZ_AUEZ01000160.1 GCF_000426245.1 Bradyrhizobium sp. Ai1a-2
TGGCGTTCCAGCGGTTGACCAATTCGAGCGGCAGTTCGCCCTGGACCTGCAGCACGGCGATGAGGGCGACGTCGAGGAAGCCCTGCGGCTCGCCGGCGGTCGGGTTGCCGGGACGGACGTCGAAGGCGAGCCCGTTGGTGGCGGAGCGCAGGTAGGCGAGGCCCGCGACCGGATCGGTCAGGGTCTCGACCCGATAGCCGGCGAGCTGAAACAATTCGCGCAGGCTGTCGAGGGTCAGGTGGGTGATCGTGGCATCGGACATGGCAAACTCCGTAACGGCTGTGGTGGGTGAGCGGATCGGCCCATGGCAGCGGACGGCTGCCGGCGTGGGGGGCAGAGGTTGCAATGCGCCGACGACACTCCCCGCGTCATCGGCATCACAAGGCGGCGCTTGCGGGCAGCACCGGGGAGGCCCAGGGCGCCGTCCCGGGCGAGCGGGCCGCGCGGTCCTGCGCGATCATGGCGCGCGCGGCCTGCGCCAGGTCGGGCAGCACCTGGTCGGCCAGGCAGGCGCAGGCGGCGCTGCCGAGCGCGACATGGCGCGTGGTGGTGCGGACCGGCGCGGCGGCGTCGTGCGGATCGGGCGCCACCAGGCCGGAGCGTCCGGCGGCGAGGTCGGCGGCGAAGCCGGCCTCGATCCGCAGCACCGGCGGACGGGCCGCCGCGCCGAGCCGGTCGTTGACGGGCAGCTGCGCCAGCGTCAGCTGCGCATCCTTGAGCAACAGCCGCAGATGGCGGACGACCGCCGCGCCCTGCGCCAGCACGTCGTCGAGCCGGATCGTGCTGCCGAGCAACAGGTCGGTCTCGAGTGCGAAATGGACGCGCTGGCCCTCGACCGTGGCCGGCAGCAGCTTGCGGATCTGCCAATAGCTGACCTCGCCGACGCGCTCGTCCTGGCCGTTGAGCTGAAGGCTGCATCGGATCACCACATCGGTCAGGCCGTCGCCGTCGTGCGCGAGCTGATCGCCGAACTGCAGGCAGACCCGGCAGCCGACCGGCAGGACATGGCGCCGCCAGGTCGCAATCACGGCGCCGCGATAGCCGCCCATCGCCAGCAGCGTCCGCAGCCGGGCTGCGGTCAGCATCACCTCCGGGGCCGGTTCGGCGCTGGGCGGCACGGCGGGCATCGCGAACGCTACCTCGCCGCCGGCGTCTGGGCGCCGAGCAGGCCCGACAGCGCGAGCTCGTTGATCACAGGCGGATTCTGCTTCAGGAGCTCGGCGATGTAGGCGCGCCGCAGCAGGCTCGCCCGCTCGCTGCGCATCTGCTGGAGCAGCGGCTCGCGCACCTCGGGCAAGGTCCGGGTGTAGGCGGCCTTGGTGTCGATCAGCTTGATGATGTGCCAGCCGTCGTCGAGCTTGATCGGCTCGGCGATCGCATTCTTGGCGAGCGCCATCACCTGGGTGCGGATCTCCGGCCGGATCTGGCTTTCCGCGAGCCAGCCGAGCTCGCCGCCATTCCTGGTCTCGCTGGTGTCGTTGGCGAGCGCGGCGAAGTCGGCGCCGGGGACCTTCAGCTTGCGCTGCAGCTCCTCGACGGTCTTCTTGGCCTTGTCCTCGGCCGCCTTGTCGGCGTCCTTGGCCACCGCGACGAAAATCTGCGCCAGTTCGAATTGCCGCGGCATCAGGAACGAGGCGCGGTTGGCATCATAGACCTTCTGCAATTCGTCCTCGCTCGGGAAGCTGGCCGGCGGGGTCGAGAGCTGCTGCAGATAGAGTTCGGCAACCGCGCTCTCGCGCACCCGCTCGAGCTGTTCGGCGATCGCCGGCTGCTGGTCCCACTTCTTGGCCGCGACCTCCTGCAGCACCAGGCGGTTGGCGAGCATCAGCCGCACCGCCTGGCTGAGCAGGCCCGGATCCTGCCCGTAGGCCGCCCGTTCGCGCGGCCCGAGCGCGGCGACATAGGCCCGGATCTGGTCGGCCGAGATGTTGGTGGTGCCGACCCGGGCGATCACGTCGTCGCCGGCCGCCGACCTGGCGGTGGCCGCGCCCTGCGTCGCCGTGGCCGCCGCCTGCTGCGGGGCCACTGCGGCGGGGACGGCCGGCTTCGGCTTGGCGACGGCCGGCACCGGGCGCGGCGGCGGCGGCGCCGCGGTCTGGGCCACGGCGCCGAGCGGCAGGCCGGCGAGCGCCGTTGCCAGGAGCGACACGCGCAGGGAGCGCAGCTGGCGTGCGCCGCGGAGAGGAGCAAGGGTCATTGGTCTGCCTTCTGGTCGAGGATCCTGTCGCCGGCGTCCTGGATCCTGTTCTGGATTTCCACCCGGCGCAGCCCCAGCATCGGCTCATGCGCGACGATCGTGTCCCCGATCGTGACGCTCCTGTATTCCTTCAAGAGCTCGCGGCCGGCCTTCAGCATCTGGCCGTTCCTGGCGACGCAGCCCTTGGTCGAGGCCTTGTAGGCGTTGGCCTCGCCCTCGAACCTGGCCCGCGCGGCGTCCTTGTCGCGCGCGACCGTGGCCGCCTCCTCATAGGCCGACTTCCACTTCTCCAGCGTCTCGTCGCGCTCGACGAGGCGCTTGTTGAACTCGTCGACCGCCTCGCGATGCTGCTTCTCGACCTCGCGGACCTGCGCCTTGGCGGTGTCGATCTGGGCCTTGGCCGCGGCCTTGTCGCGCTCGGCATCGGCCAGTTTGGCCTGCAGCGCCGTGCGCTGGTCCTCCAGCTGCCGGGTCTGCAGGGTGGCGCTGCGCAGCGCTTCGCGCAGCCGGTCGGTCTCGGCATCGGCGCGGGCCGGCGCCAGCGGCGAACACACCGCAACGGCGGCCGTGATGAATGTCAGGATGCGTATCTTCATGATCAGAACTTCGCGTTGAGATCGACCAGCAGGACGTCGACGGCGTATGGCGAGCCGGCGATGTTGTTGGCGCTCAGCCAGCGCAGCGAGGCCCACACATTGTCGCTGAGCCCGACATTGCCGCCGAGGAAGTAGCCCTTGAGGTTGGTGCCGCCGAGCCCGAAATCGGAATCGGCGAAGGCATCGAGCGTGGCGTCCGATTCCAGATATTTGTAGCCGACATGCACGTTCCAGTCGGCGAAATGCTTGATCTCCTTGTTGCCGACGGTGACGCGCGCCATCCAGCCCATGTCGCCGCCGTTGAACGGGCCGAACGAGCCATCCGCGGTGCCGGCGCGGTTGTTGAGGGCGATGCCGGGAATGGTGGGCAGATCCTTCAGTCCGGTGCCGGGACCGGTCAGCGCGCGATTGAAGGCCGAGTTCCAGACGAACTCGCTGTCGAGCACGATGTGGAACGGATGGAAGTCGCCGAGGTCGAGCGAGGCGCTGGCGACCAGCGGCCGGTACTTCTGCACCAGGCCGAAATACTGGTACTGCGCCGTCTGGCCGAAATTATTCCAGGTGCCGGATGCGATGTTGCGCAGCGCCCAGTAGGTGTTGCCCTTCTGGGCAAACAGCGGCCGCGACAGGTCCGAGCTGCAGCCATCCGAGCTGGCGACGATGATGCACGGCTCGGAGGCCTGGCCCTGCACGTTCTCGAAATCGTAATAGGCGACGCCGAAGCGGAATTCCGAGACCGGATCGAACCGCATCGCGAAGCCGCCCTGGGCGCCGAACAGCCACTTGTCGTGGCTGGGGAATTTCGCGGTCTCGGTCGAGGCGTTGGTGATGCCGGCATTGAAGTCGGTGTTGAAGATCGGGAACGCGCCGACCACGCCGAACGCCGTGATGTCCGGCAGCACCTCCTGCTTGGCCTGCAGCGCGAAGCCGTCGAAGCCCAGTTCGCGGTACCAGACCAGGTCGGTCGGCGACCAGAACGGATTGTCGAACCGCCCGACCGAGGCCATCAGATCCTGGTTCGGCAGCTGGTACTTCAGGAAGGCGCGGTCGAGCCAGATCGCATATTTGGAGAAGTTCGAGCCGCCGCCGCCCAGGGTCTGGTTGGTCGAGACCGGCGAGTTGCTTTCGCCGGTGGCGATCCGAAGCCCGGCGGCAAAGCCGTTGGTGAGGTCGGCATCGAGGCCGAGCCGGGCGCGCAGCCGCACCTGGTTGCGGTTCTGATAGGTGTTGTAGGTCGGCGGATTGGTCAGGTTGGCGTTGGAGACGTCGTAGGGCGAGCCGGTGTTGATGGCGTTGAAGTTGGTCAGCGACGGATCGTTGCCGGTCGGGAAGAAGCTGCCGTGATAGCGGGCGCGGACGTCGCCGTAGAAATGGATGCGCTGGGCCCATTCCGGATACAGGCCCGGCGAGGCCCAGTTCTCCTTCTCGGCCTTCGCCATCACCTCCTTCTTGAGGTCCTCGCGCAATTGCCGCTTCACGATCTCCGGCACGTAGGTCACGTGCTTGGTGCCGGGCGGATTGGCCGCGGCCGCCGCCGCGGTCGCCGCCTTGGCGGCCTCATCGGCCTTGCTGGAGGCGTCCCTGGAGGCCTGGCGCGACACATAGGCCTCGTCCTCGGCCTGCTTGATCAGCGCCTGCGCGTCGTCCTCGCTGAGCAGCTTGCGCTTCACCATCAGGTTGAGCAAATTGACCGTGGCATTCGGCGAGGTCGGCTTGGCATCCGACACTTTCGGCCGCTTCGACTCCGCCTTCTTCTCCGGCGCGCCGGCCTGGTCCGCGGTCTGGCCGAATGCCGGCGCCGCGCCGCACAGCGCAGCCAGCGAAACAGCGAGCAGCAGCCTGCGCCGGCCTGCACCTGGATTGATCTCAAACATTGTGTCCCCAGTCCTCGTTAGTCCGTTGTGTTTGACAGTCGCATTAGCTCGGCCGACGCGCGGTCAGGCGCGTCACCATCGGCATCGGCATGTCCTTCGGCGGCGGCTCCCGCAGCGTCAGACGCCCCAGCACGTCGTTGCTTATCAGTGCGTCGAGTTCGGCATCGCCGGTCGATGGCACCAGCAGAACGCGGTTGATCCGGCCGGTGCTGTCGGCCCAGAGCTTCACCTGAAGCTGCCCGGACATGTTGCGTGTCCGCGGATTGGCCCGGATCGCCGCCTCCATCTGCGAGGTGACGATGGTCGTGTACCAGCCCCAGCGGCTGCCACCGCCGCCCCCACCACCATACGGATTGCCGCCCGGCTTGCCGCCGAGATTGAAGAGATCGCCGGGTCCGGTCGCCTTGGCGTCAAGCGACAGCGGGCCAGGCGGCTCGTCATTCTTGGCGTCCTTGACCGGCTCGTCCTGCGGCTTCTCGATCGGCTTGTCTTCCTTGAACTCGGGCTCGGCCATCTTCGGCTGCTCGATCATCTTCTGCTCGGGCGGCGGAGGTGTCGGAGGCGGCGGCGGTGGCGGCGTGATGTTGACGATCGTGATCTCGCGGACCTGTCGCGGCGGCGGCAGATCATCCCGACCGAACAACCAATAGCCCACTCCGCCGAACAGCAAGGCGATCACCGCAAGCGCCGCGCCGTAGCGCAACCCGGGGCTGCGGAACACGGAGCCGCGCGCTGACGGCTCGTCCGGTAGATTCCAATCGTCCCGAAGCTTGCTCACGACACGACCTCGACCTGCCGCAGACCGCGATCGCGCTCGACGAAATATTGAAAGACGAATTCAACGAGTCTTGTGAACTCCTTCGTCTCCAGCGTCAGCGTCAGTACGGGCGAGGCATCTATCTTCAGATGAAAGGTCTCGTTCTCCGCGTTGAACTCAACATAGGCGTCGCGGTCGATCGACAGGCGCGGCCGGCGGCCGCGCGATATCGTCGCCAGGAACGGATCATCCTCCAGCTCTCCCGCCGTGACGCGACCACGGAGTTCGTTCGCCAGATTGACTAGAAGCGCTTCGCCTCGAATGGGAAACGGCAGAACGACAGAGCTCACGCAATCCTCTTCCCTCGCAGTACAGGAAGCAGGGTTATCGAGAGCCGGCCCGACCAGCCGCAGCCGGACGAGCGCCCGCTGCAGCGCATTGAGCGCACGCTCATAGGCGCGCTTGCGCCGAATGGGCGTGTGAGGGAACGACGTTGGGACCGGGATCGACGATCGCATCACTTCACGAGCGGCTTGGTGGCGAGTCCGACCTGGTTGAGGCCGATGCGGCCGAGCAGGTCGAGCACGTCCATCACGCTTTGATACTGGGCCTGGGCGTCGCCGCGCAGCACCACGGGGAACTCCGGCGTCAGCGCCTTCTGCTGCACCAGACGCTGCTCGAGCTCGGGCAGCGTCACCGGGATGGTGTCGAGGAAGATCTTGCCGTCATTGGCGACCGTGATCGCCTTGGTGGTCTGCGTCGCCAGCGACGGCGCCGCCGAGGCCTTCGGCAGGTTGACCTTCTGGCCCTGCACCGTCGCCGTGGTCATGATGATGAAGATCACCAACAGCACGTAGGCGAGGTCCAGCATCGGCGTGATGTTGATGTCGTCATACGGCTTGGAGTCGCTCTGCAGCTGCATCGCCGTTACTCCGCGGCCATGCGCTGCTCGATCGGATCCGGACGGTCGGCGGAATA
>NZ_AUEZ01000161.1 GCF_000426245.1 Bradyrhizobium sp. Ai1a-2
GTACGGCTACGACGAAGGCCGCCTGATTGACGCGTGCGCGCGGGGATCGGCGAGCTATATGATGGCAATGCGTGAAGGTCAGGCGGCTTGCTGATCGGTGGGGTCAGCTTGGCGCAGGAGCTTCCATTCCCAGGGCAGCAGCTCGTGCAGACGCGATGCGGGATGATCGGCGATACGGGCCAAGACATCGGCGAGCCAGGCCTTGGGATCGACGTCGTTGAGACGACAAGTCGTGATCATCGTCAGCATGATGGCGGCCCGGTCAGCACCACGCTGACTGCCGGCGAAGGTCCAGTTGCGCCGTCCCAAGGCGATGCCTCTCAGTGCGCGTTCAGCGCAATTGTTGGTCAAGCAGATCCTGCCGTCGTCGAGGAAGCGGGCGAAGCCGTCCCAGCGCCTGAGCATGTAGTTGATCGGCTTCAGGACCTCGGAGGAACGCGAGAGGGTTTCGCGCTCGCGGAGCAGCCAGGAGTGGATGTCGTCGAGAAGCGGCTTGCTCTTCTCCTGACGCACGGCGCGGCGCTCGTCGGCGCTAAGGCCATTGACGGCGCGCTCAATGTCGAACAGCGCGTCGAGGCGCCTGACCGCCTCCAGCGCGATCGGAGAGACCGGTTTACCCTTCTTGCCTTCTCGAACGTTCTTTTCGATGTCAGCCAGCTCGAAGAAGCCCCTTCGCGCATGGGCCAGGCAAAATGCCGGTGTAATCGGCAGCGCCTTCTTCTGCGGGTCGAACAGCGGCTCGAAGCCGCTATAGCAATCGGCCTGCAGGATGCCGGCGAAGGCGGTCAGATGTCTCTGCGGATGCGCGCCTCGTCGGTCGCTTGAGGCGTAATAGACCGCCGCAGGCGGCGCAGGCCCGGCAAACGGCTGATCATCCCGCACATACGTCCAGATCCGCCCAGTCGTGCACTTGCCCTTCGCCAGGATACGGATGGTGGTGTCATCACCATGCAGGCGCTCGGCCGCGAGCACATGGTGTTCGATCAGATGGAACAGCGGCATGACGGCGAAGGTTCCGTGGCCGACCTGGTCGGCCAGCGTCGATAGCGGCAAATCGATCCTCTCGGCCTTAAAGCGCACGCTCTGGCGATTGAGCGGGATGTGCATGCCGAACTGTGCGTCCAGCGAAGGCTGGCAGGTTCAGCAGGAGTAAGTCCTGCCGGGGAAAAAGTTAGCTCCCCGTAGTGTGGATAGCAGAGGAGATAGAAATAGAACCTTTGAAGCCTATCGACAAAACTCCCTTGGGGAGACCACGAGTCACCGGGCCGTATCAAAAGAGAACGCGTTGTGGCCTCGAAAATGCTGAAAACCGAAAGTCGAGCCCGCAGTTTAGAGGCGAAGGCAGCATGATCCGTCGAATGCTAACTGACACGACGGGTCAATTCGGCGGGGTGAAAGCGACAGCACGGTGACAAGGACATGCTGAGCAACTGGAGAAGCCTTCCTCATCCCGGAGAGAAATCGCCGGAAGAAGGTAGGTCGTATAACCGGAGATCCCGGGAAATCGACCGAAGATGAGAAGGTGGCGGCCGGGACTGGAGTAGCGATGAAGCGGAGTAACTCCCGTGGAGCAAAGGGTCCCTGCCATTTGTGATGTCTCTAACGTAAGGAAGGCAAGGACGAAATGATAAAGGCGTCCATCGATTTGCAGGACCTGAGGCGGAGACTATACGTCAAGGCGAAGGCTGAACCGTCCTGGCGTTTCTGGGGTCTATACGTCCACGTGTGCAAGATGGAGACCCTGCGTGCAGCGTATGAGATGGCGAAAGAAAACGACGGCGCACCGGGAATAGACGGGGTGACGTTCGAAGCCATCGAAGCGCGAGGAGTGGAGTCTCTGCTCGAGCAACTACGAGACGAACTGATCGAGCGCACTTATAAGCCACTTCCATCAAGGAAGCGGGAAATACCGAAGGACGGGGGCTCCAAGGTCCGCGTTCTGTCGATTCCGGCTATCCGCGACAGGGTGGTACAGGGGGCGCTCAAGCTCATACTCGAACCTGTATTCGAGGCGGATTTCCAACCGGGATCGTTTGGATATCGGCCCAAGCGGACAACACATGAAGCGATCAAGCGAGTTGCTAAAGCAATAGCTGAGCGGAAGACGCGGGTTCTCGATCTTGATTTGCGGGCCTACTTCGACAACGTCCGGCATGATCGGATTCTGGAGAAGGTAGCCCTGCGGGTTGATGATGGGGACATCATGCATCTTCTGCGGCTTATGCTGAAAGCTTCTGGCAAGAAAGGCGTTCCGCAAGGCGGCGTAATTTCACCCTTGCTCAGTAACCTCTACCTCAATGAGGTGGACAAGATGCTGGAGCGAGCACGTGAAGTTATCGCCGCGGCCAAAGGATCGTGAGTGCTCGGCCACGATGCGTCCATCCTGACGGATCACGATGCGATCGGCATAGGCCTGGACCTCGACCGGTCGTCCGACTGCGCTGGCTGCGACCGAGTACTTGTTGTTGTCGAAGCGCACCAGACAGGTCTTCGAGACCGATGCCGTCACCGCATGGAAGCCGTCGAAGCGGCCGGCATAGGGAACGAGTTTGGGGCGTTCGGCTTCGAACACTTCCCAGATCGTCTGATCGACCAGCTCCGGATGGCGATGAGCCTTGGCGTAGGCGATGCATTTGTCGAGCAGCCAGGCGTTTAACTCGTCGAGGTTTTTGAACCGCAGCCGCGGCGTGAAGAAGCGTTCCCGGACCAGCGCGACCTGGTTCTCGACCTGCCCCTTCTCCCAGCCCGACGCTGGCGTGCAGGCGACCGGATCGACCAGATAGTGGCTGCACATCTGCAGGAAGCGGCGATTGTAGAGACGCCCTTTACCGACGAAGATCGTCTCTACGGCGGTCTTCATGTTGTCGTAGATGCCGCGGGTGCAGGTGCCTTTGAACAGGGCGAACGCCCGGTCGTGGGCGTCGAACACCATCTCCTGCGTCTCCCGCGGATAGGCCCGCACGAACAGCATGCGGCTGTGACAGAGCCGGACATGGGCGGCCTTCACCATCACCGTGGTGCCGCTCAGCAAGACCACCTCGGGGCTCCAGTCGAACTGGTAGGCTTCGCCTGGGGCAAAGCTCAGCGGGACATAAGCGGCCGCGGTCGATTGCCCGCGTTCTTTGCTCCACCGCCTGGCGTAACGGCGCACCGCATCGTAACCGCCGTCATAGCCGCGGCCGCGCAGCTCTTCGAAGACCCGGATCAACGTCAGCTGTTCACGAGCCGATTTAGCCGCGTTCGCCGCCAGCAATCCGTCAAGCTCTACTGCCCATCGTCCCAGCTTTGGCCGCGGCTGCACCTGCCGCTCGTACTCGAAGGAGGTCTCTCCCGACCTCAGCACCTTCCGAACCGTGTTCCGCGACACCTTCAGGTCACGGGCGATCTCCTTGATCGTCTTGCCCTTGATGAAGTGCTCGCGCCGGATCCGGGCAATCGTCTCCACGATCAGCATCCCCCACCACCTGCTTCGTTCCAAAGCAGGCAGCGCAACAGACCAATCTGTAGGGGGTCAATTTTGGACGCCGATCCCCCGGCTTAGGCCGGCTTAGGGGGTCAATATTGCAGGCCGAATGACATCCTAGGGGCTGTGAGGGAGCGGATCGCCGAGCAGCGCAACATCTTCTGCTGTCACGCGGCGGCGGTTGCGCTCTAACTCCCGGCGCTCCGTATCGGTGCGACCGGTTGCGGCGTCGATGACTTTGACATCTTTGCTGGCTCGTTCGACGCCGTCTCTAACGATCTTCAGCCGGTCGCCGGTTTGGCCTTGCTGTCGACAATCGCCTTCTCAAGTCCATCGCCCCGCATCTTGTGCTTCCGACCATCGTCGAGTTCTATCACTGCGTAGGTGGAGGTCTCGGCATCGAGACGATCACGATACGGAGCCTGACCGACCTCGACCAAGCGTCCTGGGCCCCCCTATCATAGTCTAGCGTTTCTGCAGGCTTGGCATTTACGCGATGATTTGATCGGTCCAAGGCGTCGCTGCGATCGGAGAGCGCCTGCCGATCCAGTTGTGTTGGCTCATAACCTTGCCATAATGCCACGAAGGCTGGCCTCGAGCCACGCCTGGCGTCGGAACTCCTTGGAGCCACGAACTTGCATGGCCTCCGAACCCCGATGCTGCGCAACGCTGACCATGTCCCGGATCACCTCGGTAGTCGCCAGCCGTGTGATCGGCCGATCCTCGGTTACCTTGAAGGCCAGATACTCGCGGGTGTGTCCGCGTAGAGATGCGCGCCTTCGTTCCGTCCATCTTTTTCGATCGCGTGATATTTGCGGCGGACCCGCGCTGACCGCGCAGCCACGTTCAACTGTATACGTATCTCATGAAAGCCGATAGTGTGCCGGACCATTGGATAGAACGCTTATAGAATATGAGCCGATAGCGTCACGACGGCCGCGGCAACCGGGCGTGGAAAAGATCCGAAAAGACATCGCCGCGAGATTCCGTCGACATTCGGGATACCGCCCAGGATTCTTTGTGAGCTGATCTCTGCAGCCCGCATTTCGGTTCAGATGATAAGGTTCTTTGAATGGAAAGTAATTGCAAAACTTGAGAGCGGTCCATAAAACCCGGATCGACGGTATTGACGGTATGTTGTTCACTATCGCGCTCCGGCGGACGATCCGCGGATAAGTCTGTCCCGGTTTCGGGTTACTATCCGTACCGCAGCCCCAGCACAAAGAGGTACGTTGGATCTCCCTTAACCGTGAGCCTCACAAGACAGCAACGATCTCGGCCACACTCTATGCTATCATCTTCCCGGCTCGGGTCGCGCAGGTGTTACCTCTCGAATGCGTACGAACCGTTCATCGGTCCTCATATCTTCATGAACCAGCGACCGGAGCGAGCGTATACGGTGCCGTTCGGTCCGAAACACTGGGATGTTCTCCGAGGCTTGCCTCATAGATTCTCGGCCGTCACCTCGTCCTGCGCCCGACTAAAAGTCCTCCAGTTGCGCCACGAACCCTTGCACCTCGGGCTTATCAAACGCGGTCGACGCGCCGGTTGGTCACGACGTTTCCAGGAGAACCGGACGATCCTAAAGCCTCGCTAGTTTTGGTCTTTTGAGGTTCTCCAGCGTTCCATTGTAGTGACAAGGCTATTAGGCCGCATATCAGTCCAATTTTCTTCGATGTAGGCCAAGCATACAGCCTTAGTATTGGGACCGTATTTTGCGGACCATCCTTCCGGAATATCCATGACTTCCGGCCAAAGGGAATATTGACCCTCATCGTTACGAAGGACACGAAACGACCCAGCTTCATCATCAAACGGACTGCCATTCATACGGCGCTCCACATCAAAGGTACCCTCTCGGACTAAACACCCTCACTCTAACGTGCGTCTCCTTGTACAAAAAATAAAAACCTCGCGATCAAACGGTTTGTGGCGCTAGGTTGAAGCGGTCGAGCGGGGCCTCATAGTTTCGGACAACCGACAGCCGTCACAACCAGCCAATCGCACGGAACCTGATCGCGCGCGACTCCACGGCTGAAGCCCCGAACCGGGTCTGACTTGCCGATATCACCTACATTCCGGCCGCGGAGGAGTTGGCTGTATCTGGCTGCCATCATGGATCTGTTCAACCGAACGATCGTCGGCTAGGCGGTATGGACTCTTGGGATTCTCAAACCAGACGGAATGTGATTCAAGGCTTTCTTTTAGGAGGCAGCCTTGGGTGTCATGGATCGGCTCGTCCTAAGCGATGCACAATGGGATCGTATCTCCGGCTTGATCATCGGTCGGCCGGACCAGCGTGGTTCGACAGGCCGCGACAACCGGATGTTTGTCGAGGGCGTGTTATGGATCGTGCGAACCGGCTCGCCATGGCGTGATCTGCCCGAAGCCTTCGGCGAGTGGAACAGCATCTTTCGACGCTTCAGCCGGTGGAGCGCCAAAGGAGTTTGGCTGCGCATGTTCGACGCGCTGGCAGATGATCCGGGCTTTGAATACCTGATCGTCGATTCCACCATTGTCCGCGCACACCAGCACGCCAGCGGCGCAAAAGGGGGGCTCAGAATCAGGCCATCGGGCGTTCGCGCGGCGGCCTGACGACAAAGATCCATATGGCCGTTCGCGGCTTAGGTTGCCCGGTCCGTTTCTTCCTAACGGCAGGTCAAGCCGGCGATGCGCCTCAGGCCCAGCCGCTCATCGAGGGGCTCCCAGCGGAGGTCGTGATGGGCGATGCGGCCTACGATTCCGATGCGCTGCGATCGGCCATCGCCGCAAAAGGCGCTCAAGCCGTCATTCCGAACAACCCCTCACGAGCGATCAAACATCCGCTATAGCGCGACAATCTGGGTGGGGAGCGCGCGACAAT
>NZ_AUEZ01000162.1 GCF_000426245.1 Bradyrhizobium sp. Ai1a-2
GCGGTCAACGGCAACGCGACGATGTTGGATACCATCCTCGGCGGCGTTGGCAGCATCGCTGTGAACCCTGGCGACAACCATGCGCTGACGGCGGCAGAAATTGTCAATGGCACCATCAGCGTAACCGGAGCGCTTACCAGCAACGCTGTTATCACGTTCCCGGCTGGCGTCATGGGTTGGTGGACGGTCGAGAACCTTTGCACCGGGCCGGGTGTGCTGTTGGCCGCGATTGCGAGCGGCACCGAAGCAATCGGTCTGCCTCCGGGTGAGATTACCGATATTCAGGTGCATGGGACTACCGTGCGCTATCGCAACCTCGGGCGCGTCGGTTCATATCTGGATATCGCGGCGGCGACTGTGCCGTCTTGGATCACGGTTTCGACCATTCCGCCGTATCTCAATTGCGCTGGACAGGCATTTAGCGCTGCCACCTATCCGGCGCTGGCGCAGTTCTTGGGAAGGACGACGGTCCCCAATTTCATCGGCACGCTTCCCGCGATCCTCAACCAAGGCTCTGGCATCATCGCGACGGCTCGCGGCGGCGTCGATGGCGATACCCTGTTCTCGCGAGGTGGCACTGATAGCGTTACGCTGTCGGCAGCCCAAATCCCCTCCATCACTTCGAACGTTCAGGTTACCGTTTCTGGCACTTCGACGCGATCCGATATCCCGGCCGTTCAATCCGCGACCCCAGCCGGCACGTCCGGCTTTGTCGTTCCGTCCTTCAACACGTTCGCAGCAGTCAACTTCACCGGTTCGGGCACCGGCGCTGCTCAGTCGAACAACACGGGCGGGGCTGCGCATTCCAACATGCCACCGACGACTATGGGCGGCATTCGGCTCATTCGGGCGGCATGACATGCCGGAAGTATCGTTGAGGCTAGCGCCGGGCGTGAACGCAGAGTTCACCCCGACGCTGAACGAATCTGCGATCTCGTCTTGCGATCTCATCCGGTTCAAGGATGGGCTTCCGCAAAAGCTCGGCGGATGGGACAGGTTTTTCCCCACTCCCGTTGCGGGCATTCCGCGCGCTACACATGGTTGGTCCGATCTTCGCGGCTTCGATCATCTTGCGGTGGCGACGACGGCGCAGCTTGTCGTTTTGACGAATGGCGGCCTGCAAGACGTAACGCCGCAAACCCTGCTCTCGGACTTCGCGCCGTCGTTCACGACGACGGTTGGCAGTTCCAATGTTGAAATCAATGATCCCAACCTTACGGCGACGTTGACGACGGACGATACGGTTTTCTTCAACACGCCGATTTCGGTAGGCGGGCTGATCCTGATGGGGCTTTTCCCGGTGACGGTGGTCACTGGCCCCAACACGTATCAAATCGACGCTGGCGTGAATGCTACCGCGGCGGTCACGGCTGGCGGCGCGGTCCCGGCGTTCACAACGGTCATGGATAGCGCGACGTTCACGGTGGATTTCGACAACCACGCGCTCGCCGTCAACGATACCTTCAATTTCCCGATTCCGACGGTAGTTGCCGGCGTCACAATCGTTTCGACGTTTACCGTCATCGACGTGCCGGACCCCAACCATTTTGAAATCACCGCGCCCGCGCAGGCGAACGCGACCATCGGCGATCCTGGCGTGTCGATGAATGGCGGCAAGGCGCAGATTGAGTATTTCATCACGCTCGGGCCGCCCGCTGCCGGCGCTGGTTTCGGCCTCGGTGGCTTCGGCCTCGGCGGCTTCGGTACTGGCGTGCTGCCGGCAGAGCAGACGGGCACGCCGATTACTGCGGTTGATTGGTCTCTCGACAACTTCGGTGAGGACTTGATCGCGAACCCGCAAGGCGGCCCGATCTACTTCTTTCAACCGAATGCCGGTTTCCAAACGATGGAGCTTGTTGCGACCGGCCCCGCGTTCAACAACGGCATCTTCGTTGCGATGCCGGAACAAATCCTCGTCTGTTGGGGCTCTACACTCTCCAATGGTCAGCAAGATTTGCTTCTCGTCCGCTGGTCGGACAGTGAGGATTTCACCAATTTTCAGGTGACGGCCGCAACGCAAGCGGGCTCATTCCGCATCCCGACTGGATCAAGGATTGTTGCCGGTCTCCAAGGGCCGCAACAGGCGCTGATCTGGACCGATATTGACGTTTACGCGATGCAGTTTCTGGGGCCGCCCTTCGTGTTCGGCTTCAATAAGCTGTCGTCGGGCTGCGGCCTGATCGGCCCGCATGCGGTCACCTCGCTGCGCGGCAACGTCTATTGGCTCTCGTTTGGCACATTCTTTGTGCTGTCCGGAAATGGCGTGCAGGCGATTCCCTGTTCGGTCTGGGATGTGATCTTTCAAGACTTGGACACGGCCAACCAGAGCAAATGCGTTGTTGGTGCGAACAGCGAATTTGACGAAGTGATCTATTTCTATCCGTCGAAGTCTGGCGGCACGGGCGAGTGCGACAAATACGTCAAGCTGAACGTCAGTGAAGGGACTTGGGACTTCGGCAACATGCCGCGAGCGGCATGGATCGATCAGAGCGTCTTAGGGCCGCCGATCGGCGCTGCGCCGAATGGTCTCGTCTTCCAGCACGAAACCTCGAACGATGCCGACGGGCAACCGCTCATCTCGACATTCACGACTGGCTATTTCGTCTTGAGCGAAGCGCGCGATTTCATGTTCGTGGATTGGTTGTTCCCCGATATGAAATGGGGCGTTTTCAACGGGCCTCAGACAGCGAGCGTGCAAATCACCATTAACGTGGTGACGTTCCCCAACGATCCGCCATTGGTGTTTGGTCCCTTCACCGTTTCGCAGGCGGTCGAGTTTATCAACCTTCGGCTACGTGGGCGGCAAATCTCGCTCACGTTTATGTCGAGCGATCTTGGCTCGTTCTGGCGGCTCGGCAACATCCGAATCCGTTCGGCGCCGATGGGTAGGCGATAATGGCTGACAACTGGATCAATGGCCTTGGTGGTGCAACGTCCGGCGCTCCACCGGCTGCGCAGGCTGGCGGTGGCCCCGCGGCCGGTACTACCGCCGACATTCTCCGGAATCAGGTGCTCTCGCAACTGGTCACGGTGTTGACGAATGCCTTCCCGCAAGCGTCGGCGCAAATCAGCGACGCGGCAACGGCCGGTTCTGGCACTGTTTCGTTGCCCGCTCATCCTGCGGCCTTTCTAACGATCAACATCAGCGGGCAAGCATTCAAGATTCCGCTGTACGAGATTTGAAAATGCCCCTGAAAAAAGGTTCGTCGCGCGCAACGATCTCGGCGAACATCCGAGAGATGATCGCGGCGGGCCATCCGCAAAACCAGGCGGTGGCCGCGGCGCTTCGCGTGGCACGAAAGGCAAAGAAGCGCCGGGCGGACGGTGGCGACGTTGCAGACCTTCCGGACGTTGGCGATGCGCTGATCCCCTCGGGGCCAACGTGGCGGGGCACTGAACTCGGCAACCGTGCTGCGGATATCGGAAGCCGACTTGTCGCCGGTATGGCGAGCGATGCCGCGACGCTCCCGCAACGCGCGATCGAGAACTCGCAATATTCGCTCGATAGCGGCACCTATGACCCGTCAACGTCGATTGAGGCTGCAACCCACATGATGGGCGGCGCGTCGCCGTTCGCTGGCGTCTCGGGTGCGGGTGAAACCGCGCTCGGCGTGGTGCCTGTGGATGCCGGTCGCGCGTTCGGGATTGGGTCGAAGATTCCGGAGTCGGACGCCTTCGCTGCGGCGGTGCGAAATACGCCTGGCGCTGCGGTGGACGATGAAGCGCTCACGCTCCCTCTGTCGCGCAACCAGAAACCAGAACAGGAATTGAACGAGTCTGTTCGCGGCGGCGTGTTCTATCTGCCGAAGGGCTCGCCAAACCAGCGGCACTACAGCGGTAGCGGCGTGAATCCGAATTACGGCGGCTCTCAGCCGATCGCGGGCGAGACTGCGATCAAAGCGCCGCTGTTCGTCAAGGGCGCGACGGGCGGTCGGGCTCCGGAGGCAGCTTACAAGCAACTCCTCGGCAAGGATGCGTTCGACGAAATGCAGAGCGACGTGCAGCGCTCGGTTGGCCCGTACTTTCTCGGCCGCGATGACAAGGTTGAGTTGGTTCGGCAGTTCTTGGAGAAGCACGCTCCTGAATTGGAGGACCGGGCCTATTCGATCTACGAAAATAGCAAGAGCGGCAACCAACTCCGCTATGCGCTGCAAGAGGCGGCGGTTGGCAGTGCGGCGCGCCGCGCAGGGCATGACGCCATTGTCGGCTATTCGACCAAGCGCAACAGCAGCAAAGAACCCTTCATTTCCGAAGTATTCGACGTTCGCGAGTCTCACTATCCCGGCACAGCAGGGGAATACGAAATGTGGCCTTCAACCATGTTCGGCAAGAAGCGCGGTGGCGCTGTCGAGAAGGCGCTGCGCGTCGCGAAGGCGGCGGGCGGCGGCGTGTTCTCTGGATATATCCACGGCACCACGGGCGGACGGACTGATAACACGGATATCAATGTTGGCTCGGGTGCCTACGTGATCCCGGCCGATATCCTTTCGGGACTCGGCGAGGGCAACTCGATTGCCGGCGCGAACGCGCTGATGAAGCAATTGGGGATGGGGCAATACGACACGCAACAGCCTGTGTGGAAGGCAGACGGCGGTGCGGCAACGGCGGGCGCTCCTGTGCCGATTGTTGCGGCGAAAGGCGAGTTGGTTATCCCGCCTGAAAAGGTCACTGAGCTAGGAGGTGGGGACATCGATCGTGGGCACAACATCCTTGATGCGATGGTGAAGCACGTCAGGCGGCACACGATTAAGACGCTCAAGGGACTTCCAAAACCAAAGCGGGATTGAGGCAATGAAGAACCAACCTTCTATCGTGAGGCAGGCGACAATCGAGGATAAGGCTGAAGTCTGGCGCCTGTTCAAGATGTGCCACGCCGAAAACGGCTTGGTGCCGTATTCGGAAAAGAAGACGGACTATTATATCGATCGGCTGCTTGATCCGAAATCGATCGTTGCTGATGACGCCGGCCCGCGGGGGCTTATCGGCGTGATCGGCGACAAGCATCTTGAGGGCACGATCATGCTCTCGTTCGGCTCGCTCTGGTATTCCGACGAAATCAACGTCGATGAATATCTCAACTTCGTTGACCCCGATCATCGCGAGTCGGACCATGCGAAAACGCTGATCGCATACGCGAAGCACATGGTTGATTTGCTGCGCGTGAATCATCCGACGATGAAGCTCACGATTGGCGTTCTCTCGACCAAGCGCGCCGCGGCGAAGGTGCGCTTGTACGAACGGCAGTTGACGCCTGCCGGCGCTTTCTTTGTCCATCCGCCCCCGGCCAATATTGAGCCGCCGCGGCATCTCTACAGGACTCGGTAAATGAGCGGCAACAAGACCCAAACCAGCACGTCGTCTCAGCAGACGACGCCCGTCAATCCGCAGGCGGTGCAGAGCATCCTGAACACGATTCAGGGTGTCGCGAGCACGCCGTATACGCCTTACACGGGCGAATTGACGGCTCCTGTGAACTCGCAGCAGACGGCCGGTATCAACACGATCAACCAAGCCGCGGGGCAGGCGCAACCGGCCATCTCGCAGGCAGAAGGGATGGTGTCGGGAGCCGCGAACCCGCTCACGCAACAGCAAATCTCACAGTACGAGAACCCGTACACACAGCAAGTCGTGAATGCGACGCAAGCGCAGTTCAACGAGCAGAACGCCGAACAGCAGAACTCCTTGAAGGGCTCGGCGGCGGCTGCCGGTGCGCTCGGTGGCGATCGTCAGGCGGTCGCGCAGGCGCAGCTTGCCGGGCAGCAGCAGCTTGCGCAGGCGCCCGTCATCGCGAACCTCGAGTCTCAGGGCTACAACCAAGCTGTGCAGACCGCGCAGCAGCAGTTTCAGCAAAACCCGCTGGCGGCTGCATCTGAACTCGGCAACCTCGGCGTTGCCGGCCAGACTGCCGGGATTCAGGGCGGCCAAGCGCAAATGGGTGCTGGCGCCGTGCAGCAGCAGACGCAGCAGAATCAGGACACGGCGCAATATCAGCAGTATTTGCAGCAGATGGGATTCCCCTTCCAAGAGGCGGCGTTCCTCGCGCAGTACGGCTTGCCCGCGGCGCTGGCGCAAGGTCAGAACTCGTACGGCACGCAAACTTCTCCTGGCCCGAACCTGTTCTCGCAGCTTGGCGGCCTTGGCCTCGCTGGCGCTGGCCTGTTCTTGAAGGACGGCGGCGAGGTGCCTGCACGCTTTGCCAC
>NZ_AUEZ01000163.1 GCF_000426245.1 Bradyrhizobium sp. Ai1a-2
AGCAGCCTCAAGCCATGGACGGCCCCACGGCCTGGTGCATAGGCGTAAACTACCCCGGGCGGATCAGGTCCGGCCCACGGCCGGTCATCGCGCGAGAGCGCCCAGAAGTAACCGGTTTTGGTCCTGCCGCGCCCAGGATCCAGCACCGGCGCCGGGGTCTCATCGACACAGAGCTTCGGGGACGGTCGCGGAATCGGCATAGGCGACAAGCCGGCCTCCGGCCGGCAGAGCATCGGCGAAGGAATGGAGGCGCGTGATCTCGCGCGAGACAGCGATCGCGACCACAACGAGACCGCCGAGCACGACGCTCCAGCCGGCGAAACGGACCGTCGTCGCACCCGCCGCCGCGAACAGGAAGACGACGCCGATTGCCGCAGCTATGAGGTAGGGTAGGACGATGCCGATCCGGCCGAGCAGCAGGCGTGCGTTCGGCGTTGTCCCGAACTCAGAAAGCCACGCCTCGATGCCAGTGACGGCAAGGCATAGGCCCACCATCAGCACGGCCGGCGCGATCGCCAGCGCGACCTTACTTCCCTTCATGGCCGAACGCCTTCGCGCCGATCGCCACCAGGCGCTCGCGTTCGGCCTCATTGCCGTGAAGCCGCTCCTTGGCCTCGATCAGCAATCCCAGCAGCAGCGCGCGCTTCTCGTAGCGCAGCCCGGCCTTGGCGATCAGGCCGCCGAGCTCGATCTTCTCCCGCGTATCCTTCTTGCGGGCCTCTGTGGCGTCGGAGCGGTGCATGCGCTCAGCCCTGTTCAGCCAGATCCGAAGACGCGCCAGGCGCGATGGCCGCGGCCATCTTTGCGGCGCGGCCGCCTCCTTTACGAAATCGGCCGGCGATCTCCGCGAAAGCTGAGAGTAGGGACGCTTCGTCGATCTCGATCTCGCCCATCCCGGCCTTCAGCGCGATCCGGCCGATCCGCTCGGCCTCCCGCGTTTCGGCCTGCTTCAGCTGGTCCTGGAGCCGGGCGATTTCGTCCCTGATCTGCCGCGAGGGCTTTTTCATTCCGAAAGACCTTTCCTGTCGATTTGCGCGAAGCGCCCGAAGGAAAGCTGGGCTGAGCGCGAAGCGCGACCCGGGTAATTAACGGGGTCGGCGAAGCCGACGCTTTCGAAGATCATCCCGCCGTTCCGAAGGAGCGGTCTAAGGGCGGAGTAATACGTCGCTGACGCGACGTCCTGCTTCCCGCCCCGAATGGGGGCCGATCCCGACGAATGGCACTTCCCTTGTCTTAAGGATCGCTCCAGCCGTGGCCATCACGCATTTCACGCCCCAGCTCATCGGACGCGGCGATGGCCGCAGCGCCGTGCTGGCCGCTGCCTACCGGCATTGTGCGAAGATGGCGTTCGAGGCCGAGGGCCGTACCGTCGACTATTCGGGCAAGCGCGGGATGATTCACGAGGAATTCCTGGTCCCAGCTGACGCGCCCGCCTGGCTTCGGACCCTGATCGCCGATCGCTCCGTCGCCGGTGCCTCGGAGGCTTTCTGGAACAAGGTCGAGGCCTTCGAGAGGCGGGCGGATGCGCAGTTCGCCAAGGAGTTCATCATCGCGTTGCCCGTCGAGCTGACGAGCGAGCAAAACGTCACGCTGATGGGCCAGTTCGTGGCCGAGCAGGTGCTGTCGCGCGGGCAGGTCGCGGACTGGGTCTATCACGACGAGCCGGGCAATCCGCATGTCCACCTGATGACGACGTTGCGGCCTCTCACCGAGGACGGATTCGGGCCAAAGCGGGTCGCGGTCATCGGCGAAGATGGCCAGCCGCTGCGCATGCAATCCGGCAAGATCGCCTATCGGCTTTGGGCCGGGGACAAGCAGGAGTTCCTCGAGCAGCGCAACGGTTGGCTCGACCAGCAGAACCTGCATCTCGCTCTGAACGGCCATGAGATTCGGGTCGATGGGCGCTCCTACGCCGAGCGCGGCATCGACGTCGTGCCGATGCCCCATATCGGCGTTGCGGCCAAGGCCATCCAGCGTCGGGCACAGCGCGAGGGGCGCGATCCCGACCTCGAACGGCTGCGCGTGTTTGAGGAGAACCGGGCTGAGACGCTAAGACGAATCCAGCGCCGTCCGGAGATCGTGCTCGACCTGATTTCGCGGGAAAAGAGCGTGTTCGATGAGCGGGATGTCGGCAAGCTGCTGCATCGCTATATCGACGATGCCGGAACCTTTCAGCGCCTGATGGCGCGGGTGCTGCAAAGCCCCGATGCGCTGCGGCTGGAAGGCGAACAGATCGATTTCGCCACGGGCGCGCGGGTGCCGGCGAAATATACGACACGCGAGCTGATCCGGCTCGAATCCGAGATGGCGCGGCGGGCGGTCCACCTCTCTGGCAGCACGGCTTTTGCCGTGAAGGCACCGGTCATCGCGGCCGTGTCATCGCGAAACGCCAACCTCTCGGCCGAGCAGCGCACTGCCATTGCGCACTTGCGTCCGGGCAGCGGATCGCGGCGGTTGTTGGTCGCGCGGGGGCGGGTAAGACCACGATGATGCGGGCTGCGCGGCAGATGTGGGAGGCCGCCGGTTATCGCGTCGTCGGCGGCGCCTTGGCGGGAAAGGCGGCCGAGAGATTGGAGAAGGAGGCGGCCATCCAATCCCGCACGCTGGCTTCTTGGGAGTTGCGCTGGAAAAGCGGTCGGGACGGCCTCGATGATCGAACGGTTTTTGTCCTGGACGAGGCTGGCATGGTCGCCTCGCGCCAGATGGCGCTGTTCGTCGAAACAGCGTCTAAGGCGGGAGCGAAGCTCGTCCTGGTCGGCGATCCCGAGCAGCTGCAGCCGATCGAAGCGGGGGCGGCGTTTCGCGCGATCGTCGAGCGCGTCGGCTATGCCGAGCTCGAAACGATCTATCGCCAGCGCCAGCAATGGATGCGCGAGGCATCGCTCGATCTTGCCCGTGGCCGCACGGCGCAGGCCCTGTCCGCCTATCGCCATCATGGACGTCTGTTCGGCTCGGAGTTGAAGGCGCAGGCGATCGACAGCCTCATCGCCGATTGGAACCGCGACTACGATCCGTCCAAGTCGACCTTGATCCTGGCGCATCTGAGCCGCGATGTGCGCGCGCATGAACGACATGGCGCGGGCCAAGCTCGTCGCGCGCGGTCTCGTCGAAGACGGATATGGCTTCCGGACCGAGGATGGCGAGCGCCGGTTTGCGCCTGGCGACCAGATCGTCTTCCTGAAGAACGAGGGCTCGCTCGGCGTCAAGAACGGCATGATCGGCAAGGTCGCGGAAGCCGGGCCAGCGCGCCTAATCGCCGAGATCGGTGAGGGCGAGGGCCGCCGCCGCGTCGAGGTCGATCAGCGCTTCTATCGCCATATCGACCACGGCTACACGACGACCGTGCATAAGGCGCAAGGAGCGACGGTCGAGCGGGTCAAGGTGCTGGCAACGCTGTCTCTGGACAAGCACCTGACCTATGTCGCGCTGTCCCGGCATCGTGAGGATGTGGCGCTCTATTACGGCCGGCGTTCGTTCCAGAAGGCCGGTGGTCTGATCCCGATCCTGTCGCAGCGCCGAGGGAAGGAGACCACCCTCGATTACGAACGCGGCGCTCTCTATCGCGATGCGCTGCGCTTCGCCGCGAACCGCGGACTGCAGATCGTCAGGGTGGCGCGAACGCTCGTGAACGACCGCCTGCGCTGGACGGTTCGCCAGAAGCAGCGCCTCGCCGACGTGGCGCGTCGGTTGCGTGCGCTCGGCGAAAAACTCGGCGTCGTCGATGTCCGTCAACCCATCATCACCACCGCAGACATGGAGGCGAAGCCCATGGTCGCCGGCGTGACGACCTTCCCCAAATCCCTCATCGACATGGAGGAGCGCAACGTCAATCGCATCCTGAACTCCACCATGGATGACGTGGAGAACGAGCGCCCCAAAGTTGACGTGCTAGCCGACGCGGTCGGGCGTACCGGCCTCGGCACTCGGTTCATTCCTATGAAGAAAAACCTATGGGACCCCGAGGTCATCCGCGAAGTCGCTCAATGCGACATCATCTTCGGCTGCATGGATACGGTAGATGGGCGGTATCTTCTCAATGCTATCGCATCCTACTATTCCATTCCCTACTTCGATATCGGCGTGCGCCTGGACGCGACCAAGGATTTCGACGGCGTGGCCTACATCCGTGAAGTTTGCGGCACCGTGAACTATTTGCGCCCTGGTCGGTCCAGCCTTGTCAGCCGCGGCCTGTTCACGATGAGCGATGTCGCCGCGGCCGGTCTGCGCCGCAACGACCCGGCAGCTCATGATCGGCAGGTGGAGGATGGCTACATCAGGGGCGTGGCCGGGCACCGACCCGCCGTCATCAGCGTCAACATGTTCGCCTCGGCGCTTGCCTTGAACGAAATGCTCGCGCGCCTGCATCCTTACCGTGAGGAGCCGAACGGAGCATATGCCGCTGTCACGTTTAGTCTTGCGAGCATGGAGCTCATCTACGACCCTGAAGAGGGAATCTGCGATATCCTGGGGGCGAAGGTAGGCTTCGGCGATACGACGCCGCTCCTAGGGCTTATGGAGCTCGCGGAAAGGCGAAAGGCGTGAGTAGGTTTAGTCGGTTTCTGCTGAATGCATATGGGCGAGCAGATAGGTTTCTGCGGGGCACATACAGGCGCATTCATAATTGGATCGTCCCGCCGTATGCGACCTTGCTCGTGGAAGACACCCTTCCCAAGCAACTGAAGCGCCGGACCCTCTACATCGTCCAGGAGGACGGCTACCAGGAGCAGGCAGCAATGATCTGTCCTTGCGGTTGCCGCTCTGTTTTACATATGAATCTTCTCCCCGATGAACGTCCTTGCTGGCGTGTTACGCGCCATGACGACGGGACTGCCACCCTCCATCCCTCGGTCTGGAGGAAAAAGGACTGCGGTTCGCATTTTTGGTTTCGAAATGGCCGCGTCCTATGGTGTTAATCGAACGTCGCCGCGGCTGTATGCAAACGCTGGTCGCATGCAAGAGCCGATGTGGCGTGCCTGCAGCCATTGGCGATTGAAGGAGCTAAGAATCACGCTCAATCACTGCCTAAAAATGATGGTTCGTGATCGAACATGCAGATGGGGTATCGCGTGGGATTGTTGTGCACCAACAGATTCGGAGGAAAAATCTCTTTTAGAAACAGCCTTCTAGCTATTTGGTGTTTTCACCAGGGGCATGTAATTGGGGTTAGTTCCTCGTTACAGATCGTGATCGACCCGTAGCGTCATGTAGTCGCCTGTTACGAAACTCGCGATCACGTTGTAGCACAGATTCCGATCTTGGCTTGAGGCCTGCTGCACCAGTTTACGAGTTGCTGCGATTTCGTTGCCATCAGGGTTAGCACCAGAGTGACAGGGGTAATGAGCGGTTACTAAATGGCCGCTTTTCCTGCATCAGCTAGCGGATGGTCAAGACAAGCGCCTGGTTTCGATCGCCAGCTCAGCGAAGCCACTGCGCGCGAGATCAATATGAATGCGGCTTGGTCGCAGTCCTATAAGTCCAGTTACCATCGCGGGTGAGCCGCTCGATCACCGGCTCTATCACTTCCGGCTGGCGTTCTCTGGCTTCGAGCATGCCCATGTCGTGCTCGGCGGCGAAAGCTTCGTCGCCCTGGCCGAGGGCTTGCAGAACGCGCTGTGGGTGCTCGGCGGCGTGCCGCGCGAACATCGCAGCGACAGCCTGTCGGCAGCGTTCCGCAATCTGGCGACCGACGCGCGGGAGGATCTGACACAGCGCTACGCCGCGCTGATGGGCCACTATGGTATGGCGCCAACGCGCAACAATGCGGGCATCGCCCACGAGAACGGTTCGATCGAGAGTGCGCACGGTCATCTCAAGCGAGCGCTGGAGGATGCGCTGTTGCTGCGGGGCACACG
>NZ_AUEZ01000164.1 GCF_000426245.1 Bradyrhizobium sp. Ai1a-2
CGCCGTGCGCGAAGCCGCATGGCTCGCCATCTCGGCGACACTCACCCGTTCATTGCGCAGAAAGCGCGTAAAACGCACCTCCTGCGCTCGGTCCCCCGCAAGACGACGAATGCATGAACCAGGCCGGCGAACGAGGGCGTCATGCAACGACGCCCCCCTTTTTCCAGGCGACGATCGCCAAATCGTCCCAGTCCAACCTCCATCGACATAAGACCTCCCTCCACAAGACCGCCTCTCATCAGGGAATCAGTCTTCGCCGATCTTCGCAACAAAGATGTGTGCATTAGATAGCCGGTCACCGGGGAGAGCACGAAGTAAGTCGTAAAACCACTGCGCAGGGAAAGCCGGAGTTGCTTCGGTTGACCTGTGGTCCTACCCCCGTGCTTTTTGTTGCACGGGGCCCACGGGTGCAACCGGCACCCGGCTTTCCCTGCGCCCTCTCCATCGAAAGAGGGTCAACGAAAACGCGACCCCGGGCATTTTGTGCCGCGGGAACGCGGACTCGCATCGCATGCGCTGTTTGACAATCGAATCGAAACATGTCGCCGCAGGGCAGGATTAGCGCTCTGATCCTGGGGTGGCGCGATCACCCCGGTCCTGCACCACTGCAAGTGAATCGCGTGCAGTCCTGGTAAACACCCCGACACTCGAACGACGGCAACTGTTTCATATGACGGCAGTCGCGATATCGCGCGCGACAGGTATTCATGCATTGCTGCTTGGCGGTCTGAGCGGCGGCCAATGTGCCAGTGGCGAGATCGGAATCGCGCGCATTGAGTCGTCCAATGCTCAAGGACAGAGGCACTGCCACGAGCGCGCAGATAACGGCAAACTGCTGCTTCGTGCACTTCATGGCTCAGCTCCCGTTCAGGTCGAAACCGATCAACGTCGGACAGCCGAAACTCATCCGACAAGCCGTTTGCGTTGAGCCCGCCGCGCGGGGCTTCCTTATGTCAACACGATCTCAGTGCGGCGGCGGCCAGCGGCCTGGCTGCGTGTAGAAAAAGGCGAAGCGCGGGTTGATCCCGCAATAGGAGAACGTGCCGGATGCGCTCGCCAGGCATTGTTGGTAGGTCCAGAACGAGCAAAGGCCCGGAAGGCCCCAGTCCTTTCCCTGCAGGCAGTAAGGGTAGTCCTGCGCGGCGGTTGGCGAGATTGCTCCCGCCGCGACTGGAGCGGCAACTGACAAGGCAAATATAAAACGTCGCATGAGATACCTCCTAACGAGCACAGGCCCGAAGGTACGCAGCACGGACGGAAAGTCGTTGTTGCGATCCGTCCGAGATACAGGGCGCCGGGCCAGCATGGGCCCACTGAAACGGCGCGCTATGCGGATTCGGAATCTGCGCAGCTCAAATGTCGGCTTGTGAAGCCCTCAGTCCTGTCATGGGCCACGCGAAGCGCGGACCCGGTGACGCATTCCCGCATCTCCACCAACAACTATACTCATCGTCAAATCATGGGGAGGACAGGCTGATGAGATTCCGGTGGCCAACATTCCTGGGAAGAGCCGAGAAAAATCCCGACCCGAGCGATAGCCCGTTGTCCGACCTCAGTGATTTGGATCGGCGTCATCTGCTGTATGTGTTATCGGCGATGGCAGGCGGTGGCGCGTTACTCCCGCAAAGCGTCCTGGCCCAGGATGCCAGCACGCTGCCGACCCCGAAGCGGGCCTTGACCGGGCGGGATGCCAACGGCAAGTCGGTATTCAAGTCGTTCGATGTGACCCCGAAGGTGGTCACGATCGACGCGAATCCCGGGCTGACTTTCTACGAGCTCTATATCACCGAAGAAGTCCCACAGCTCACGGGGATCGAGCCGGACCCCATGCTGCAAGGCACTCGTGCATTCCCGGGGCCGGGAGGAACGATGTTCCGCCTTATCTCCTATCCTCCCAGGAGGCCCGAAGGATGGACCCCGCCGCCGGGCACCACCTTTGAAAGCGGGTTGAGAGAATTGTCCGAGAAGGTACCTCGCATGGGCGATTACTTTGACCGCGACGCACCCGGGATGCACACGTCCGATACCGTCGATTACGGAGTGGTGGTCAGGGGCGAAATGACTCTGGAGCTGGACGACGGTCAAAAGGTGCATCTCCGTCAGGGTGATTGCGTGGTCCAGAACGGAACGCGGCACCGCTGGCGCAATCCGCTGCCAGAACCCTGCCTCATGGCTTTCATCTCGGTTGGTGGGAAGCGGGCTGGCAAGACATGAGGCGGCCAAGCGCCTGCTGTGACAAGCGCCACCACCGGTAGTTTCAATATCGCATCAGACCAAAGCCCAATTGTAACGGCGATGGGTCGAGACGGATATTGTCATCGATGTCGCCGGAAAGCCCCTGCCCTGAAGGGAAAGAAAACAAAGGATATTCGGATGACGCCAGATACCGCCGTCGTGTTCGCGAGCATCATCCTGCTGCTTCCGATGATGTATCTACTGCTGGCGGCCCCCGCCTTTCTGCTGGTGAGGCTGGACATCCTGCCTGTCGCCCGACTGTTGCGCGCCATGTTCAACGGCTATTTCGTGACATTGGCCGGGGCCGGTGTGATCGCGACGATAGCCGTTGCCGTGACCGGTCATCTGGCTTTAGCCATTGGCATTGGCTTGATCGCGGCTTTCGCAGCCTCGTCGCGCGGCTGGTTTTTGCGGCAGATGGATGCGCGGATCAGTGACAGAAATGTTGGCGATGCCGACGCCGCGCGCCGGCTGCGACAGCTCCATTGGGGCGGCATGCTGAGCAATGCGATCCAGCTTGTCGTTGTCGTGGCCAGCATTCCCTACATCGCCGTCGCCCCGGCTTAGTCGAGGTTTTGCGAATGGCCTGCGGAGGAACGTTCTCTGCGGTCGGTCCATGAACTCGGCAGAAGTGGCTGCCGAGGTCGCCATAAATTCTCCCTCACGCCGGCCTTATCTTGATCGAAACGGCGACGGCAACTATCCTTCCAAGAATCTCGGACTGCCGCTGCAAGGCTGAATGGAGAGCGCATCGGTGGCTGGTACGGACGACCCGAAGCCGGACGAACCGCAGGGCATGCCGCGCGCTGATGGCGAGCTGGCGCGGGCCTATGAACGGATCAAGAGTGCCGGCGAAGACCTTACGCGGCTCGACCGGTTGGTCTCCGGATTGGAGCACGGCGGCGACAGCCAGCCGGCCCGGCAGGAAGGTGCCGGCACGGAGCGCTCCGACGCTGCCACCGTGAACGAGGCACCAACACCGGAGAACCCGGCTCGCGACCCAGCCCCGCGACGGGGTCGCCCCGTGCTGCGAACCCTCGCCGGCCTTCTGTTGGCGGTCGGCATCGCTGGTGCGGCGCTCGCCGCGCGATATGGCGATGAGGCCAAGGCGATCATGGCGCGATGGACGCCGCACGTCTCGGCGCTGCCTCCAGAGGCGGCCGAGCGTCGCGATCCGGCAAAATCGCTGGTTGTCCAGGTAGCCGATGCGGCTGAACAGCCTTCCGCGCCGGCCCCCCCGGTCCCCAAGGACGCGCCGGCGCCTTCGAACCCCAAGGAAACGAAAGACGCTCCGCCAACCGGCTCCGCCAAGCCCGTCGACTCGACATCCATAGACGTTGCGCAATCGCTCAAGACCATCGCGCAGGGCCTTGTAAGCATCAACGACAAGCTCGAGCAACTGAAGAGCAGTCACGACCAAACGCTTCGCGAGCATGCCGACTCCATTCAGCAGCTCAAGACGGCTCAGGAGCAGAATGCCCGGGACAGCGCGCGCATCGCCGAGCAGATACAGGCGCTGCAGGCGCAGCTTGCCGCCTTGTCCGCGAAACCCGCCGCGCCGACCGTAAAGAAGGAGAACTATGTGGCTCCGCGCCCGCACGTGCCCGTAGCCGAACCTCGGCGGCCCAGGCGGCCGCCAGCGCCCTGGATGCCCCCGCCGTATTCGGAACCCTGGGACGATCCGTATTGGTGAGAGACACACACGTTCCGACGGATATCATCCAGGTCCGTCGCGGCGGGACGAGGCTTCTTCCTGCGAATGATGCGGAAGTGTCCGCTCACTGGTGTCCGCAGGCCACGTCCCCCTCCGGGCAATTGACCAGAGCAAGCAGCTCGCCTGTTCGAGTCCGGGTCACGCGCTCCCTGCAAGCCATGATGGCCAGCGAATGAACAGAGCCGCCTTTGGATCCGAGTGCTTCAAACTCGCATTCTTGATCACGGAAACTCACCCAGGTCGTTTCCGCTTTGCGAAGAGCCGTTTGGCGGTCAGGTGAGATTTTCGCCAGCAAGCGCTGGAAGGCCGCGTTGAGCGCCTCATCGGCTTGCTTGAGGCTTTCCTCCTGCTTGCTGGCGTCCCGAGTCTGCGCACGCGACGCGGTGGAGGAAATTGACACCAAAATGCAGCAGGCCACAGTCGTGACTATCTTTCGCATCGGTTGCTCCGAGTCCTTGGACCGGTGGTTCTTTGACGGCGCTGTCGTTAGCCGACACAGTGATCACCTCTTTCCGTTGCACAACTGTATCGATTTCGGTTGATTGAACTACCGAAGTAACGGACGTGACCAGACTCGGACGGATAACACCAAGAACTTCGCGCAACTTCGCGGCTCGACGGGTTAACTGAGCTAACCCGTCATGCGCGTCACATCGATTGGATCACGCTGCCTTGGCGGCCTGCTCCGGCTGCGAGGTTTCCATCGCCCGCATGTAGAGGTCGAGCAGGGTTTCGCGCTCGTCGCGCTCTTCCTTATCTTCTTTCCGCAGCTTGATGATCTCCTTGAGAATCTTCACGTCGAAACCTTCGGCCTTGGCCTCCGAGAAGACTTCCTTTTTCTGCTCGTTCAACTCCTGCAATTCGGTGTCCAGATTCTCGATCCGCTCGACGAAGGAACGAATACGCCCGCCGGGCATGGTGATGTCAGACATGGTGCCTCCTTGCTGAATGAGGTCGTGAAAATGGGCGCAAAGAAATAAACAATGTATTAACCGCGGGGTCTCCTGGAAGCAGCTCTCGCCGGACGAACCGCATGGCGGATCTGGCCTCAGCCGAGCCAATCAATCCCCATCGACTTAAGTCGAATCCCCAGCATTCCCCGTAGTTTCCCGATGGGGGATCACCCGGATTCTCCGCTGTCATCCGCGCTGCTACGATTGGACTGTGAGGTCGCTTGCCGCAGGAGGCGGAACATGGCTGAACTGTATTTCCATTGCTCTGATGCCGAGCACGTCTTGATCGATGACTGCGGTATCGCCATGGACCTGGCCGAAGCGCGCGAGTACGCGGAAGGCCTCGTGCGCTCACTCATCATGACGCCTAGCGAAGAGGACTGGCGCGGCTGGGTCCTGCACGTCACCGATGAGCTCGGCGAGGAAATCTTCGTCCTGCCGTTCTCGTCCGTGCTCGGCAAGCTGCACTGAGGCGGCCGCCGTGCCGCGCGCTAAAGCCTCCTGGAGGCCGCTGCGCCGGAGCCTGCACGCGATCATCGCAGGCTGCCACAAGCTGATTGGAATTTTCCGCAATCCCTATCGGCCCGAGCTTCATTACATGCGAGGGCGCGGCCCGAAGTGGCATGCGAAGCACCGGACCTCCTAGGCTGTGTGGACTCTTGGGATTCTCAAATCAGATGGAACGTGATTCAAGGCTTTCTTTTAGGAGGAAGCCTTGGGCGTTACGGATCGGCTCGTTCTGAGCGACAGGCAATGGGACCGTATCTCCGGCTTGATCATCGGTCGGCCGGACCAGCGTGGTTCGACAGGCCGCGACAACCGGATGTTTGTCGAGGGCGTGTTATGGATCGTGCGAACCGGTTCGCCGTGGCGTGATCTGCCCGAAGCGTTCGGCGAATGGAACAGCGTCTTCCGACGTTTCAGCCGGTGGAGCGCCAAGGGGGTCTGGCTAGGTATGTTCGAAGCGCTGGCGGATGATCCGGACT
>NZ_AUEZ01000165.1 GCF_000426245.1 Bradyrhizobium sp. Ai1a-2
TTCGCCGGCAGTCAGCGTGGTGCTGACCGGGCCGCCATCATGCTGACGATGATCACGACTTGTCGTCTCAACGACGTCGATCCCAAGGCCTGGCTCGCCGATGTCTTGGCCCGTATCGCCGATCATCCCGCATCGCGTCTGCACGAGCTGCTGCCCTGGGAATGGAAGCTCCTGCGCCAAGCTGACCCCACCGATCAGCAAGCCGCCTGACCTTCACGCATTGCCATCATATAGCTCGCCGATCCCCGCGCGCACGCGTCAATCAGGCGGCCTTCGTCGTAGCCGTACGGTAGCCCTTGGATCCGTCTAGAAGCACCCTAACCTGGGTTGCCGTCGCTCCGGGTCCGAGGATGATGCCTTTCTTGCCGCTGAGCCGCTGGCCCGCTGAGGGCCCAACAACGATCCGGCGACCAGCGACCAGTTCGTCTTTGACGGCCAGCAGGTCTGCGGCCTTCGGCAGGTTACGGTATGTGCTCCGCGGCATGGCTCTTTCTATCGCATATCCGCTGTTGCTACACACTAACAACCACGTATCGCGCGATCTCTGCCCCAGCGCTGTCAACTACCATTACCACTGTGCTGTTAGCCGGCTCGTACTCGGGATCGCTGGCGATATCCCGTGCGACACCGGCACCGTACTGACTCGCGAGATCGGCCGAGCCAAACACCTCACCCTCGCTGTCCGGCCGAAGGCGGCCGTTGTGGATGATCGGGAAATAATAGCGCCGCATAGGAGGGCCCTCCACCGCGGCGATCATGCGCTCATATCGAACCAGGGCGCACCTGTCTAAATCGACAGGGAATCGTTATTCAACGACACCCGCACCGTCCCACTCAATCTTAGCGATATACCTCTCGCACTTTAGCTAATCACCGGACAATTACGGAGAGCGAAGCTGCTTTCTTTCTGGTGGACAGCCCTTGGTTGCGATAGTAACTTAGTCCTTTTTCAGGACGTGAGATTTTCTTATGCGCGATTGGCAACTGCCGTTTTCTCGCGTGTGCTTGGACTGCACCTCAAAGCGCGAACGAAGATCCTACCGCGGCTGCACGGAGCATTGGGCAGATTTTCAACGCGCTGCGATTTTGAGTGGCGCGTGATGCTGCTCTACATTTTCACGGTCATAATGATCGAGTCGTGGCTCGACTTCTGGCTCACGGCAGCCCAACGTGTCACCCCGGCATGCTGCCCGCGCTGGGGCACCTCATTCTGGGACGCGACTGGGGACTGACTTGGAGTCCTGGCAGCCTGTCGGTCGCGATTGAAGCAAGACGGCCTGCCAGCCTTTCGTCAGCTATCGCGAGCGCACCCAGTGCCTTTGTGACTAACCCGCACACCGCAAGCAGCACGAGCGCGACTCGGCGTCGGAATGCAGATCGACGCTGTCCCTACCGCGCTCGCGCTGCCAGTGACGTTAGCAGCAATGTGACTCGGCGCTTGGGGCGTCGCAAGCACGCAAGCGCTGTCCCTATCACGGGCCGCTAACTTTGGTGGCCAGCCTGGCCACTTGAATGGCAAGACCGACCACCGCGCTCCCGCGGTGACGGTGAGGCCACGGGAGCCGCGAAGTTGTGTCAGGGAATAGGACTGCATCGCACCTATCAGAATTGGTGGGCTGCCTAGTACCCACTTTTCTTAGATCGTGAGTCGTGATTCAAGATTTGGATGATACCCGAAGCAAGAGAAGTCCACCTTTCGAGGAAAGATCGCGAGGTGCTTGAGGCGCGTTGTCGCTCGCCGGTGACGTTGCAGCGCGATTTGAAGCGGGCGCGGATAGTTCTATTGGCGGCGGCCGGGCGCAGCACCCGGTCGATCGCCCAGGAAGTTGGGGTCCAGCCGCGGATTGTCAGCCTTTGGCGGCACCGCTACGCCGATTATGGCCTTGAAGGTCTGCAAGACAAGCCGCGACCCGGCAAACAGCCGATCTATACGAAGGCCACCGACAAGCGGATTCTGAAGCTGCTGGATAAACCGGCCCCGCAGGGATTTGCGCGCTGGAGCGGTCCTCTGCTGGCCGAGGCGCTGGGCGATGTTGACGTCCAATATGTCTGGCGGTTCTTGCGCAACAGTAAGATCGACCTCGTGGCCCGGAAGTCCTGGTGTGAGAGCAACGACCCTGACTTTACGGCCAAGGCCGCCGATGTCGTTGGCCTCTATGTCGCCCCGCCCGCGAAGGCCATCGTGCTGTGCGTGGACGAAAAGCCTTCGATCCAGGCTCTGGAGCGAGCGCAGGGCTATCTGAAGTTGCCCAATGGCCGCGCCTTGACCGGCCAGAGCCACGACTACAAGGTACGCATCCGGCCAGCACCCCGGGCAGGCTCGCCGGTCTGCCGCGGCGTTCAGGCAGCAGCAGCTTTGGACTGTTGGGTCGCCTTCCAATTCCACGGGAGCAGGTCGGCGACTCTGTTGACGGGGTGATCTGGAAGCCTGGCCAGCACGTCAGCGAGCCAGGCTTGCGGATCAACGTCATTCAACTTGCAGGTCTCGATCAGGGTATAGACGGCGGCGGCACGATTGCCGCCAGCATCTGAACCGGCGAAGGTCCAATTTCGTCTTCCGACAGCCACACCGCGTAACGCTCGTTCGGCACCGTTGTTCGAGAGGCAGACACGGCCATCGTCCAAGAAGCGGGTGAACGCCGCCCAGCGGTTGAGCAGGTAGTTGATCGCCTTCGCAGTATCGTTGCCTGATGAGAGCAAGGTTCGCTGCTGGCGCATCCAGATTTCGAGATCGGCGACGATCGACCTCGACTTATCACGACGTACCGCAAGTCGCTGTTCCGGCGTTTTGCCGTTGATGGTGCGCTCGATCTCGAACAGGATATCGATGCGTCGCACGGCCTCGCTGGCAATCGGCGCCTCTCCAGATTTCGCCAGCTCGAAGAACTTTCTGCGGCCGTGGCTCCAACAGGCCGCTTCAAGGATCGGAGCCGGCTTCCTTTGGGCCTTGTAGAGCTGGTTATATCCATCAAAGGCATCGGCCTGCATCAGGCCCACATAGCCGGCAAGATGGTTTTGCGGATGCTCGCCAGCCCGGTTGCGTGAGTAGTAGAACAGGGCCGCCGGCGGATCCGTGCCGCCAAACGGCCGGTCATCGCGAACATAGGTCCAGATCCGGCCGGTCACCGTCTTAAGCTTGGCCAGTACCGGCACCGTCGTATCGTCGGCGTGGATGCGTTCCGCGCTCATGACGTGGATCCGGATGGCCTCAATAATGGGATCGAGTGCTGCCACGCAGGCGCCGACCCGATCCGCCAGGGTCGAGACGTCGATCTCGATCCCTTCGCGGGCATAGGTCTTGCTCTGTCGGTTCAACGGCTGATGCAGCAGGAACTTGTTGACCAGCACCATCGCCAGCAGGCTCGGCCCGGCAAAGCCTCGCGGGATCGGATGGGAGGGTGCCGGCGCTTCTGTGATCGCCTCGCAATCCCGGCAGGAGAACTTTTCGCGGACATGCTCGATAATCTTCCAGCGCCGCGGCTCGCATTCCAGGGTCTTCGATACCACCTCGCCGAGCTTGTGCAGCCGCTCGCTGCCGCACTTACCACATGCGCAAGGCGCGGGTTCGACGACGCGCTCGACCGGCAGATTGTCTCGCAACGGACGTCGCGGCGGCCGTGGATTTTGCGCGCGCTTCTCCTTGGCGGCCCCTGGCGCGGCGAGTTCGGCCTTGGTTTCCTGTTCGGCCTGCGTCTCTTCGAGATCCTCGATGGCAAGCTCGAGCTGTTCGACCAGCAGCTTGCCGCGTTCGGAGGATTGCCCGAACTGTTCGCGCCGTGCCTTGGCCAGCATCAGCTTCAGCCGCTCGATTTCCAGTCGGCCGACGGTCACTTCGCTCTTCGCCAACGTCAGCTGTTCGCGCTGTGCAATGATCATCGCATGCGCAGCGGCAAGGTCGGCGGGAAGCGGATCGGTGGGCGTCGTCACGAAGGCGAATCAACCATATTCGTCGCAAAAAATCCCGCTCGATTTAACCGGAAGCCTGTGGACGCCAAGTTGCCTGCGGCATCCGCCAATCAATTCCGGAGAGGAGATAGGATAGTTGCGCAACGCTGATCGTCACAACGCCGTCCGCCAGCGATGGCCACAAAAAGCGGCCGCGCTCCAGCCGCTTCGTGAACAGACACGCGCCTTGGCCATCGTGCCAGATGATCTTGATCAGGTCGCCGCGGCGCCCCCTAAAAACGTAGAGATCACCGGCATGCGGATCACGCTTCACACTCTCCTGGACCAGACGCGCAAGGCTCGGAAAGCCGCGGCGCATATCAGTGTGGCCGGTCGCAAGCCACACCCGCACATTACCCGGTATGGCAATCATCGGCGCTCAAGCACCTCGAGGACCCGCGCCAGCGCTTCCGGATCAACGTGCGCATCGACTCGGATGCGTCGCCGGTTGCCAAGATCGATCTCGATCAATCCAGTGCGCGCGGTTGCCACGGAGCGTACTCGACCGTCACTCGCGGGCAAAAGCTTCGGAGGTTCCTCCACTTCCGTAGCGACGATCTGCACCGGCGCAAAAGACGGTGCAACCTGCTCTGATGTTCGTGCTTGCCGACGCCAGGTAAACACGAGGCTGGCCGCGACGCCGTTACGCCGCGCGACCTCCGTCACCTTCGTACCCGGCACCAAGGTCTCCTCGACAATCCGCGTCTTGTCGTCCTGCGACCAGCGCCGCCGCCGCTCCAGCCCGCCCAAAACCTCGACCCGCATCACCTGATGACCTTAAAGCTAGACTTAAGGTCACACCCTTGGCGAATTGCAGCGCGTCAGACAAGGCGGCGCCCGTCGGATGCGTACACTACAAGCGGCACGGCACAACAACGTTGTTTGCGGCTCTCGAAGTCTCAACCGGAAAGATCATTGCAACGCATTCAAAGCGCCGTCGCCGCGTCGAGTTTCTCGACTTCATGGACAGTGTCACCACGGCCTTTCCGAACCGCCAGCTTCACGTCATCCTCGACAATCTCAGCACCCACAAAAAGAACGAGGATTGGCTCAAGGCCAACCCCAACGTGCAATTTCATTTCACGCCGACAAGCGCGTCCTGGCTCAATCAGGTCGAGACATGGTTTTCGATCTTGCAGGGGCAGTCGCTCAGCGGCGCTTCCTTCACGAGCCTCAAACAGCTTCAGGACCACATCGATGCCTACGTCAACGCATACAACGACAAAGCCGAGCCTTTCGTCTGGACCAAGAAAAAGGTCCGTCAACGACGCTTCAAAGGCCGCCGTATCACTGAGCTCTGATTCCGGGTACTAGGCCACGGTGGAAGCCTAAGGTGGTGCTGCGCCGATCGTGCGGCCGATAGGAATTAATTTTTTGAACGAAAGCCTCAAGATCGCCTTTGCGCTAGTTGCCACTGTGGCCGCGGTCGCAGGGGCGTTCTTTGCCATCCGGTTCTTGGTTAGCTTGCATGTTTCGCGGGATCGTGAGCACGGATTTCAGAGCATCGTGAGCAGAGATTTCAGACGATCGTGAGCATGGATTTCGCGGGATCGTGAGCAATTTTTGAATGGCTCAGCCCGCTTCGGCCGACAACTCAACCGGCTTAGGAACTGCCTCGTCAGTGAACGAGGAAGGCCGATGCCCACCCAGAGATTGTCGATGCGCCGGATCAAAGAGGTTCTCCGCTTAAAACATGTTCAAGGCTTGCCGGAGCGAGCCATCGCGCGCACCCTGGGCATCAGCAACGGTGCCGTACACAGCTATCTGCGCCGAGCCGGGGCTGCCGGGCTGAACTGGCCGTTGCCGACGGGA
>NZ_AUEZ01000166.1 GCF_000426245.1 Bradyrhizobium sp. Ai1a-2
AGTCTGGCGCCGGAAAGCTCGCTGCCGTCGCGAACTTGCGCCGCCACACCGTAAGCAGCCCACGAACAACGCCATGACGCCGAGCGACCTCGGAAATATTGGCCCCTTCCTCCAAGCTCTCGGCCACGATCCGAGCCTTCTCCTCCGCTGTCCACTGCCGTCGTCGACGCTGCCCTGTGATCACCTCGATCCGACGATAGGAGCCGCCTTCCTGCCTGGCATCAAGCATGGCTTCATGCATGGCATCTGCCATTGCCCACCTCCAAAAAACAGTTATGCCAGGATGTATCGCAGCTCAGTCGCGCGATGCCCAGGCGGGGGCTCATGCCGGTTACAGACAATCGGTGGGTCGGCGAAGCCTTAAGCTGACTTGATAAGTTGTTGCGTGCCATTGAGGCGTGAGGACGAAGTTAAATGGAAATAGGTAAGCCCACTTCCGCCTTGGAGATCCATCAGCACATTGTTTCGTTCCTGCAGAAGCCAGATCCAGTGATCTTGGACGTTGGCTGCTACGAAGGAGCTGACTCGTTACGTTTTCTTCGGCTTGCCCAGAGGCTCAGCTTTACTGCTTCGAGCCGGCCCCCCGGCGACTGCTCGCGTTAAGGAAAACAGTGGTCTCTATGTTGAGAAGGTACCTCTATCCTCGCGAGCAGAGGGTGATGTGTTGCTTGGGAACATGAGCCCTTAGAGCAACCGATTCCGCTTCCCTCATGCTACGGGCCTTAGTCGCAGTCGCCGCATTGATGACCGTGGCCGTAGCCCTGGCTTGCTAGCTAATTTGCGTCATTCTATTGAATGCGAGCGTCGCGATGGATTTTACCGAGCTTTTCATCAAACGTCCGGTGTTGTCTATCGTCGTCAGTCTCCTGATCCTGCTGATCGGCCTTCGCGCGGCCACCGTTCTGCCGATCCGGCAGTATCCCAAGCTGTCGAACACGGTCGCCAATATCACGACCTCCTATCCTGGCGCCTCCGCGGACATGATCCAGGGGTTCATCACCACCCCCCTGGAGCAAGCGGTCGCTTCCGCCGAGGGCGTCGACTACATTACGTCCTCCTCGGTGCTCGGTACCTCGACGATCCAGGTCCACATCAAGCTCAATTTCGATCCCAACGAGGCGCTCACCGAAGTGCTCTCTAAGGTCAACTCGGTCAAATATTTAATTCCGAAGGAGTCGAACGATCCGGTCGTCACCAAGTCTACCGGTCAGACCACAGCTGTCATGTATATCGCCTTCTCTAGCGAGGAACTGACGGCCAGCGCAATCTCCGACCATCTTTCGCGCGTGGTGCAACCGGTTATGTCAACCGTAGACGGAGTCGCAGCGGCAGACATCCTGGGCGGCCAGAGTTTTGCGATGCGGCTATGGCTCGATCCTGCGAAAATGGCGGGACACGGCGTGTCGCCCGCTGATGTTTCGGCTGCAATCGCCGCCAACAACTTCCAGGCCGCGGCCGGCCAAGTCAAGGGCCATTTCATTCTCTCTGACGTTACGGCCAACACTGATCTGCGGAGTGTCGATGACTTCAAGCGAATGATCGTCAAAGCCAATGACGGCGGCTTTGTGCGCATGGAGGACAGTGCGACAGTCGAGCTTGCCGCGCAGAGCACAGACGCCAGCGTCGTCATGAACGGCCAGCACGCGATCTTCATCGGCGTGCAGGCGAGCCCGCAAGGCAATCCGTTGAGCATAGTGCGAGGCGTTCGAGCGCTGTTTCCAGAAATGAAGCGCAACCTGCCGCCGTCGCTGAAGATGAAAGTTGCCTACGACTCCACCAAGTTCATTCAATCGTCGATCGATGAGGTGGTGAAGACGCTCATTGAGGCCGTCGTAATCGTGGTGGTGGTGATCTTCCTGTTCCTAGCCTCGCTGCGGTCGGTCATCATTCCGGTCGTCACCATTCCGCTGTCGCTCGTTGGCGTCTGCAGCATGATGCTGGCACTGAGGTTTTCATTCAATCTCCTGACCCTCCTCGCGATGGTGCTTGCGATCGGTCTCGTGGTCGACGACGCGATCGTCGTGGTGGAAAACATTCATCGCCATCTGGAAGAAGGCGCCCCGCCCGTGCAGGCCGCTACGAAGGGCGCGCGCGAGATCGTCGGCCCCGTCGTCTCCATGACGATTACGCTGGCCGCCGTGTACGCGCCCATCGGCTTTCTCGGCGGCCTCACCGGTGCGCTGTTCCGCGAATTCGCGTTTACGCTGGCGGGTTCGGTGATCGTGTCGGGCGTGATCGCGTTGACGCTGTCGCCGATGATGTGCTCGGTCTTCATGAAGAGCGCTGAGGAGGGGCGGTTTGCAAGATTTGTGAACCGCGTGTTCGGCGCTATGACACGCTACTACGGCCGCAAGCTCGGCCGCTCGCTCGACTATCGCCCGGTTACCGGGCTGTTTGCGCTGACCATGCTGGGCCTCGTCGGCTTTCTCTATATGCATACTTCCAAGGAACTCGCACCCGAGGAGGATCAGGGCATCGTATTCGCACTGACCAAGGCACCGAAATACGCCGAGATCGACCGGCGCGATGCTCCCGCTGTCAACCGTGGTCTCCATCGAGACTGCGACCGATCCGAACGTGCTCACCCACCACAAGCAGCTCAACTCCGCGACCTTCCAGGCCGTACCGATGCCCGGCGTCACGATCGGTCAGGCTGTGGACTTCCTGGACGGGGAGGCAAAGAAACTGCCCGCAGGCTTCAGCCACGACTTCCTCGCCGACGCCCGCCAATATGTGCAGGAGGGTAACCAACTCGCCATCACCTTTGCGTTTGCACTCATCGTCATTTTCTTGGTGCTTGCGGCGCAGTTCGAAAGTCTGCGCGATCCCCTCATCATCATGATCAGCGTGCCGATGGCAATCGTCGGCGCCTTGATCCCGCTATTCTTTGGCGCGGCTACGATGAACATCTACACTCAGATCGGACTGTTGACACTGGTCGGGCTGATTTCCAAGCACGGTATCCTGATGGTCGAGTTCGCCAATGAGCTGCAGCTCAAGGAGAGACTCGATCGCCGCTCTGCCATCGAGATGGCGGCGCGCGTGCGACTCCGTCCAATCTTGATGACCACGGCGGCGATGGTCACGGGCCTCTTGCCGTTGTTGACCGCAACGGGTGCTGGCGCCGCGAGCCGCTTCTCGATCGGGCTCGTGATCGTCGCGGGCATGTCGATCGGCACGCTGTTCACGCTCTTCGTGCTGCCGGCGGTCTATGTCGCGATCGCGTCCGATCACCGCGCCGCCGCGAGTTCCAACCACGCCAAGAACTCCGCAGCTCGACCTCACCGGGGCAGCTGATGCCCAACTGGCCAAGCGATGACGCTGACAATCAACCCGGGTTCGCTCGATTGCTGGTCTAGGATAGAGGCGCCGCTCGCCGACCGCGGTGACTTGATCGCACTGGGTGGCTGCAATTCGTGGCGCGGACGGACAGGAAGGATGATCCGTGGCTGCTGCGCTTCGTCTCGATCTTTCTATCGCTGGCCCGAGGTGAAGGACTACATCACCAAGAAATCCGGCCGCTTCATCGTGCCAGCGTCGCTAGCGACGGACGCCTGGGACGGCTTCACGGGTCCCTTGCGCGTCGAGACTTCAAGCCCGTGGTGCCGAGCTTGGTGGGAATCAGGTGCTCGACGAAGAAAGCGTCAGCGATCCGTTGCTGCTCCGACAGACCGGATGCGTTACCCGGCCGACCAGATAGCAGCGATGCTATTGGCCTCCGCCAAGGTGAATTGCCGGACATCCACGGCAGCGCAAGTCGCAAGCTTGACCTCGCCGGAAGAGGGAGAGAATTCACGCTTCCCTGATGAAATAGAGTGGCGTTGCCATTATTCATTGGCTCTTCTAGGGAGAATAGGTTACTTCGGCCTGACCGCGCGGCATCGCTGGCTGAAAGACGACCGCTGATTTGCTGCAGCCTTAGGATAAGTTGCCAAGAGATTCCAAATTTCCAATCACGAACGGTCGGGAACTGTCTGGGCCAGGAGCCTATCCCATTAGCGCAGTTACGGCCTTCGATACGAAGACTGTTGATTGACAATGGAAAAAATAGACTGACACGTATTGGCTGAGTGGAGTCAGGTGGTGGGAAACACAGCACGGCTTCCGTTATACAACTGAAGTCTGTAACAGGAGCAACTGGCGAACCTCTGCACTTGACCGCTCCCACTATGAAGGGCGCCGGAGCTGCTAAGCGAGTGATCTGAACCTGCCGCAAGTCTGATGACCAATGTTGGTCTGATCCCCCTGAGGCGTGATCCGACGCCCTTCGGAGTTTGAAAGCTGAGGAAATGCCTGCCTTTGATGCCGCTATGTTTTTTCTGGCCGCAACGACGTTTTTTGCGGCCTTTGTAAATGGAGCCATCGGCTACGGCTTCTCGTCGCTCACTGTACCCCTTGCGCTTGTTTTCTACACCAATCGCATTCTCAACCCCGCCATCGTCATCATTGAGGTCTTCGTCAACTTCTACGTCCTCCTCATCAATCTGAAGGGCGTGCCGGCGGTTTGGAAACGGGTGTTTCCCATCTTGCTCGGGCTCTTGCCGGGCATTGCGATCGGCGGCTATGCGCTGGCCTCGCTGCAGCCGGGCTGGAGCAAATTCGCCACCTACACGATCATTCTGCCCCTGATCCTGCTGCAAGCCGCCGGTTGGCGCCGTCCGATCGAGGCAAGCTGGCTAATCGGCCTGCCATTCGGGTCGATGCTGGGCATCCTCTACTCGGTGACGACCATCTCAGGCCCGCCTTTGGCGATGCTGTTCAACAACCAGGGCCTAGTCAAAAACGAAATTTCGCGCCGGCCTAGCCCTGGTTCGCGCGGCCGAATCGAGCGTAACCGCCTTCGTCTATTATAAGCTCGGCCTGTTCATTTCCGAAAGCGGCAGCCTGCTTTATGTCTTCATTCCCAGCGTCGTGCTCGGCATCCCGCTAGGATCTTATGTCATCCGCCGGCTTGATCCGGAGATCTTCCGCCGCATCTGCATGAGTTTTGATGCCTGGGTCGTGGGCTTCGGCCTGTCAAGGGTGCTAATCGAGCTCGCCCTGATGCAGAGCCCGTGGGCCTATGGCGTAATGGCGGCAACGATCCTGATCGATCTTTACCTGCTATACACCTTCTTTACGGCACATAACGGCGGCTCTGGGCGATCGCAGAGACAAGCGGGGCGCGCCGAGCGCGAGGTTAGAGCGAGCTCAAGTTGAATGGATCTGGTGTTCTGTCCTCGTAACAGAATGCACAAGATCAAACCGGCTGGCGTTCCGTTCAAAGGACCCGGCGCATACTGTCGCCGACGCGTCGACTCACCGAAGAAGCGAACCTCTCCGTCCCGGCCTGTTTCCACAATCGTTGATCCCTTCCTTAATATCCGTTTGCGACATGATGTGTCATTCGCGAAGTGAGCGCTTTCACACAGCCGTTTCGTCACGTCGACGCGAGACTACGCAATTCCGCTTTATCCCGATGAGTCGACATCGTTGGTTTGATCCGCTACTTCCGAAAAGTGCCACAGGACTAAACCGCTCGCGCGGTAGAACAGAGCGGCTGGCGGCACAGCCAAGAGGATAGCACAACGGGGCGTCCTGTCTTGAGATGAGGGGTTCGC
>NZ_AUEZ01000167.1 GCF_000426245.1 Bradyrhizobium sp. Ai1a-2
CTCCGTTGACCGGATTTAGCACCGCTTCGGTTGTGGCCGGTGGCGACGCTTTCCGTGTCGTGGGCCTGCTCTCAGACTTCGTGTCCCCCTCAGAGGTGACGAACGGCATCGACAACACCGCTGCCGGCAACTTCGTCATCGTCGCTCCGAACAACTTTGTTCGGCGCTCTGTCGTCTAAGGGGAGGGATAGATGCCCGTAGCACTCTCGCAAATCCGCAATCTGCTTCTCCCTGGCTTGTGGGCTCTCACCGGCCGGTACGATCAGCTTCCCGCTGTTCGCAAGCAGATTTTCAAAGAGCGCAAGTCCAACATGGCGCTCGAACAGTCAACCAGCATGCGCTACATCGCGCAGGCGTTGATCAAGCAGGAAGGCGCACCGACCTCGGCTGATAACCAGCCCGGTCAGCGGTTTACGTACAACCAGACTCATAACGAGCTTGGCGTTATGTTCGCGATCACTCGCAAGGCGATCGACGACAACCTGTACAAGACCGAATTTGGCCCGTCGGTGATGGGCCTTAACGAGGCGTTCGACCGCACCAACGAGGCATTCGCCGCGGACGTGCTGAACAGCGGTTTCGTGCTGAACCCCGCCATTGGCGGCGACAATCAGCCGTTGTTCTCGGCGGCGCATCCGGTCGATGGCGGTTCGTTCTCGAACATGGCGACTCCGGCCGCCTCGCTCAACGAGACCTCGCTGCTCAATGCACAGGTTGCCGTCAACGCGAACTTCCGCGACAACGCCAACCAGCGCATGAACGCGAAGCCGCGTCGGCTGATCATCCCGCCGCAGCTTGAGCCGGTGGCAATCCGCCTGCTCAAGACCGAACTGCGGCCGGGCACTGCAAACAACGATGTCAACGCCATCCTGTCGACTCAGGGCGGCATTCCGGACGGCTATCTCGTCTGGAACTATCTGACTTCGATGTTCGCGTGGTTCTTGCAGACCAACCAAGACGGTTTTGTCTACATGAACCGTGTGCCCTACGAAACCGATATGTCGGTTGAGTTCTCGACCGACAACCTTCTGGTGAAGGGCTATCAGCGCAACAGCTACTCGTTCAACGAGCCGCGTTGCGCCTATGGATCGAACCCGACGAGCTAAGCCAATGGCTGATGATCTAACCGAACAGACGCGGATCACTGGCACAATGCACGCCGACGGCGGGTTCACGACGGGCGATCCGAACAACCCGACCGCGATCCCCACCGAAGCCCTGGCGTTGGCAGCCAAGCAAACGGCGCTTGGTGGCTCTCAGCAAATGCCGGCGATGGCCGATCTGACGGCCGCGCCGACCCAAGAGAACTTCAATGCGCTCCTCGCCGCGCTTCGCACGGCCGGACTGATGAAGAACTCCTAAATTCAACGCCTCTCTCGCACGCGAGAGAGTGACTCGGCGGCCTTGCCTCTGGTGAGGCCGCCATTTTTGTAAGCCCGATCGCATGCGGGCCTTGTTCATGCGGCCGAGCCCACGGATCAGGGTTTTGAAGGATACGAGTGCCGTAGCCACGCTGGTGACGCTTCGCAACGTCATCAACTTTACCGGCGATGCGGCGGGCGACGTCTACGAGTCGTGGTGGGACTTCGAAGTGTCCGACACGAAGAACTTGGCATTGATCGCGGCGGCGAGTGGCGCAACTACAACGATGCCGATCACTGCGGTCAACGCGAACTCGAACTATCCTGATGGATCGCAGTTTGCGGGCGTTGCTCGCACGGCGGCTGCATCGCCAAATCCATCATCGCCCACTAACCAGCCCGCGGCTGTCGTGTCGAGCGGCTCGCTCACGAACATTTCGAGCGCATTCCAGATTTCGTTTCCGGCCGGTGTCGAATGCGGCGGGACGTTCACGGTCGCGGCTCCGTTCCTTGGCAGGGTGCCAGCGGACGAGTGAAGAAGGGGAAGTGACAAATGCGGAAAGTTCTCATCATTGCAGGACTCGCGATCGGCCTTGCCGGTTGCGCGTCCATTCCGGCTCCGGTGGATACGCCGGTCTCGGCCCCGGTCGTGGTTTCGATCACGCCGGCTACTGCGCCCGTGGCGGCTTCCAAGAAGGCCGTCGCGAAGGCTCACAAGAAGGCGGTAGCCAAGAAGCAGGACAAGGCTCCGGTCGCACAGGCGGCTTCGACAAGCGCTCCTGTGGCGGCTCCCGCGCCAGCGGTCGCTACCGAGCTCGGCGAGCCGCGTTGGTACGATCGTTTTCGCAAATGGAGAGGGAAGTAAAACCATGTTCGACGCTCCTGATATGTTCGCCGCTTCCATCGGTTTCGTGATCGGTGGTTTGGTCGGCGGCGCTCTCGTCTGGCACTTCAAGGATTGGTTCGTGTCCGTTGGCCGCGCGCTGGTCAATTGGAAGGCGGATGCCCAGGCCATCGTCAGCGATCTGAAATCGGACCTTGCCGCCGTCGAGACCACGTTTTCGAACGTCGAGGCCAAGGTGAAGGCGGTCAAGCTTGCGATCGAGACTCCGGTTTCGACCGCGGCACCGGCCGCGCCGGTCCAGGCCGCGCCGACGCCGCCTGTAACGGCGCAGTGAGGCCGTCATGGCAAACGGCGAATTGAGGCTGACGGTCGTTCCGACGACGCCGGTAGCTGCGCAGGCGTTGCCGGGCAACTCGCTCCGCAACTATCTCCTGATCCAGAACATCGGCGGTGGAGAAGTGTCGATCGGCCTTGATCCGACCGTGACACCAACGACCGGGATTGTGCTTGCCCCGATGGGCAGTGCCGCTCCCGGTCAAGGCGGCTTCCTGCTCTGGCAGGATGATTTCATTCCATCCAACCCGTTTTGGGTGGTCTCTGCCGACGCTTCGAGCGTCGCGATCTTTGAGGGCTGACATGCTCCGATATATCATCGCACTTGCGCTCGCGATCGGGCTGATGATCGCGCCTGTTGAGGCGCAGATTTTCCCGCCTGCGGGTAGCGGAGGCGGCAGCAGCGGCGGCGGTGGGGGCGGCTCTCCAACTGGCACGGCTGGCGGCGATCTCGCCGGCACCTATCCGAATCCGTCCGTTGCCGCGGTTCATGCGCCAAGCGGCTCGCTCTTGGTGTCGTCGGGCACGGCGGTTTCCGGACCGACGTCAAGCATTGTTATCCAAAACACGGCGACAACTGGCGCCAATGCGTCGCTCGCGATTCGCAATTCAGCCGGGCCAACCGACTTGAAAACGTGGGATGTCGTTGCCGCGCCTGCCGGCACAAGCCTCGTTTTCAGAGCGCTCAGGGATAACAACACCGTTCAAACGGCGTGGCTCACCGCCACTCGAAGCGCTTCCGCCGAAGCCGTGACCGGCGTCGTCTTCAATGCCGGCAGCGGCGGGCTTACCGTTCAATCGCAGGCCACGGGCGGCAATAACCTCATCGCGATGGGCAATGCCGCCGGCTCGCCTCCAAGGATTTCTACGCAGGGCAGTGACACGAATATCAGCATTGGGCTGACCCCAAAGGGGACTGGCGTTGTCACCGTGGCGGGCGGCCTTGCCCTTCCACTGTTTACGGTGGCAACCCTGCCATCGTGCAGTGGGGGCGCTGTACCAGAGGGAACGCTGGCGGCTGTGACGGACGCGATCTCTCCTACCTACAACGGCACCGTTCCTGCGACGGGCGGCGGTGCTGTGACTGTGCCGGTGTTCTGCAATGGCACGGCCTGGACGTTCCACTAGGCGCTGCCATGACAACGAGCGGCACGTTCAATTTTGGTCTGAGTGGCGCGGGCCTCGCGGTCGCCGCGTACTCGCGCATTCAGGTTCGGCGAACGGCGATCCTGCCCGAGCACATGCAGGATGCGTTCACCGAAACGAACCTGATGCTGTCGAAGTTCTCGAACTTGCAGCCGAACCTCTGGACCGTCGATCTCATTTCGGTGCCGCTGATCCAAGGGCAGCAAACCTACACCGTTGATCCTTCGACCATCCAGATTCTTGACGCCTATCTGTCGTTTCCGGGTGCGCCTGAGAGCGATCGGCTTATCTTCCCGATCTCGCGCACTGAGTATGCATCGTTTCCGAATAAGCTGGTGCAGGCGGTGCCGTCGGTGTTCTGGTTTGACCGGCTCATCAATCCGACGATCACGCTCTGGCAAGTGCCGGATGCGACCGGGACGATGATCCTCAACTATTACCGCGTGCGGCAAATTCAGGACGCGAACATCGTCGCGGGTGAGATGCCCGAACTGCCCTACCGCTTCCAAGACTGCATGGTGGCAGAACTCGCGCACCGGCTTTCACGCATCTGGAAGCCGGAAGTTGAGAACGCGCGCAAGACCGACATGCAAGAGGCGTGGAAGGTCGCGACGACTCAGGATGTGGAAACGGACCCCGATTTGTTCATCGTCCCGCAAATCGGAAACTACACAATCAACCAATAGGCGAGGGCTGCAATGTCTGGGCCTTGGCATCCTACCGGTAGGGCTCGTGTCAGCCCTCGCAATCCTCAAGCCATTGGCGTCTGCCAGCGTTGCGGCCTCTGGTATCAGCGCTCCGAACTCGTCCCGCAATACGAATGGGCGGGCGTGAAGATGCAGAACCTTGAACTCTATATCTGCACGCGGACCTGTTACGACATCCCGCAACATCAGTTGAAGACAATCATCATTCCTCCGGACCCGATGCCGGTCTACCGGCCGTTTCCGGAGCCGTTCGCGTCGGACGATGCGGGCGGTACGACGATCACCGACGCGTCATCGCCAAACGGGTTCTTTGCGGAAGATGTGACGGAAGAGGCGGCGAGGGTGGATGGCGCGGACGAAGCGCTCCCCGACCCCAACGACTTCGCGAGCCGCTAAATGGGCGGCATTGGCTGGTCGGGCCGAACGCAGGGCGAGAACAATTCATCGACCGGACCAGAGCAAGGCAAGGGCTCTGGCTTCCGCAACTTAAGTAGGCTCGCCATGCAGATGGCGATGGCGAGCCAGAACAGCACTTCACGGAGTCGGGTCATCTCGTAGCTTGGCATCCTGCGCCAGCGCGGCGGCGGGATAACTGAGCCGGTGTCCGGCGTAAAGGTATCCACGGAAATTTGAGAGATGAGTTACACGTTTGACTCGTGGGTAGCAGCGGTCGCGAATGCGATCGTCGAAGCCCCGGCTGATCCAAACTTCACCGGCATTCTCTCGTCCGCGATCGACTACGCCGAACAGCGGCTCTATGCCGAGTTGGACTTGCTGAACACCGTTACGCGCATCAGCGGGCATCTGACCATAGGCAGTAGAGATTTCATCCTGCCGACCGGCAACGGCACAATCATCGTCACGAACGGCATCAACCTGATTACGCCTGCCAGCGCTTCAAACACGGTCGGCACAGGCAAGCGAAACCAGTTGACCCCTGTTTCGCGCGATTATCTCGATGCGGTTGGCGGCGATCAATCGTTCACGGGAGTCCCGACGAACTACGCGATGATTACGGACCAAGCCATCATCGTGGGGCCTCAGTGGCCGGATGATCGGTATCTGCTCGAAGTGATCGGCACCATCCGGCCTACGCCGCTCAGTTCGACCAACCAGAGCACTTACCTGACTCAGTTCCTGCCGCA
>NZ_AUEZ01000169.1 GCF_000426245.1 Bradyrhizobium sp. Ai1a-2
CGACAAGGGCTACCGAGGTCACAATGCGCCACCCGATTACAAGTTCAGGGTGTTCATCTCAGGCCAGAAGCGGCGCGTGACGCCCAGGATCAAACGCGAGCTGCGCCGGCGCTCGGCCGTCGAGCCGGTCATCGGCCATCTCAAATCCGAGCATCGCATGGGGCGCAACTACTTCTGGTACCGCAAGGGCGACGCCGCCAACGCCGTCCTCGCCGCCGCCGGATACAACTTCCGCCGTCTCATCCGCTGGCTGGAGCTTTTGTTGCACCAAATCCTGGTCAGGCTCATCCTCCGATTTCAGCTCGTCCCAAGCTGAAATCAGACTTCTTCACGGGCGACTAACTACCATCTGCGCGATTCTGTCGCCGACAGTTGGCACACCCAAGATTCTTTCGCCTCCCCCCGACTTCTTTGGGATGGAGACAGCGCGAACCGGCGGAGAAACGTAGCTCCCCGAAGACATTCGATTCCAAATCTTGTAAAGGTTCTTCGCAAGATTCTTTTCAAACATTTCCAAAGACTGCCCGTCTACCCCGGCTGCGCCATGGTTGGCCTTGACCGCTTTGTAGGCTTCAAACACTTGTCGTTTCTCAATTCGAAACGGCTTGTCTGTCGTATTTTCCGAAGTCATCCTGTTTCCAGTTGTTTCAAATGATACGACGGCCTGACCCGCCCCCTTTGCTCCAACCCCATTACAGGGTTTTCGACGCTCCTACGGGGCGGTCCGCCCCAGTCTCCTGCATCGGTACTCTCGCCTTGCGGTTTGCGCCGCTTGAGCTTCTCCCTTTGCATCAGGAGTCTGGTTCCTGCAGTTCCGCGCGAAAGCCTGTGTCCGACTCACGCCCCCTCTACGCCGGTCGCCGCCCACCCAGTCATCAGGCATCCGGCGGACTTGTCCCAGGAGCCTCCCGAGCCCCTGGTTTCGACGACGCTTAAAACGATAACGACGCTTCTTCGAAGGGTTCACTTTCGTTCGTCTTCCGGACACCCACCTGATCGAATCTTGCCCGAGCGTTTCATCCGACGCTCACCACCACGGCTCTTTACCACAGCAGCTCGGACTGGTTTGAGACCGGCTCCTGAAAGCCGGTCCCGGAGGGCCCTCCTCCATCATTCACGCAGCTTTACAATACGTGGTTAGTCCATCTGAACTCCTTTCTCCTTTCGTATTTCTGCAGCACACCGGGAGGATCGTCACCGAAGGACGAAACCGCTTTGCGGGTTCGGTGCGCCTTGGCGCATAGAGCCGTCCGCTCGCCAGAGCGGCCGCCCCCAAAAGCCCCCTTCGCAAAAATGAATCAATATGGCCCTGATCGATTCAAAAAACTCATTGGACGCGGATTCTCCGATGCGGGATTCTGTCGTCATGATCGCGCAGCCCTACCAGCTCTATATCGAACGCACCGACGCCTCGAAGAACATGGCCCGGTTCTACGCCATGGCCATCGAACCGACGCTCTTCGGCGACATCTGCCTGACACGCCGCTGGGGACGGATCGGCGCACAAGGTCAGATGATGAAGCACAGCTTCGCGCGCGAGGACGAAGCGGTCAGGCTGTTCCTCGACCTGCTGCGCCAGAAGCGCAATCGCGGATATCATCCGAAAGGAAAGAAGGCGGCGACGTAACCGGATCGCTGTCTGCGCAGGCGCGGTAGGCTCCCACCGGTTGGGTGGCGGCACCCACGGAACAGAGCCTCCGCGAAAGCGAAGCCGGCTCAGTGAGCCGGCCGTTCATCGTGCGGATTATATTCGTGGATGATGTCGAGGCCGTCACCTTCGTCGATTTCGTCGCTGGGCAGGACGTATTCGCCGTCGACATAGGAATGGCCCCGCCGGGTGGCGGGGCCATTTGGGCGGGACATCAGTCCCGGTTCGGCCGGGACCAGATCAACTGGAGGCCTTCCTCGCCTTCCACCTCGACCAGGGTGGCGTAGATCGGAGCCGGGAAGCTCGGGTCGTCGAGCTTGACCGAGAGGTAGTCCCGGCCGGTTTCCTGCGCGACGCGTTGCCAGGCCGCGCCGAGCTCGACATTAGCGGCCGCGAAGACGCGGAAGTGCGGGCCCTTGTCGGAGGGGTTCTCGATACGGCGGAACTGCGCCTTGACGTTGAGGGTGAGGGTGCGGATTGAACCGGTGAATCCGCCGTTGCCGTTGCTGGTGAAGGAGCCGATGGTCGCCATGGTATTTCGCTTTCCTGGTGTTCGGACCGCGCCCATCGCGGTCTCGATGGCTGTCGGAAAGACCGGGGACGATCGGACCGCACCTCGCAGAGGCCGCAATGCAATGGAGGACGGCAACTGCCGATTTTGTTAGTTGGCGAGGAATGCCGGCGCAGCCGGCAGGGGTCAGAAAATCGGCAGGCGCCGTTGCGGAAAGCCGATCGAGGCGAAGCCGGTCTCCGGTCAGACATGCCTCATCGAGCCCGCAGATGGCCGGCACGCCCGCCGGAAAGGCATCACCATGACCCCGCGTCCATGGCGCCCAGGCAAAGGGACAGTGGCGTTCACAGGCGAAACGCGAACTCCGGCGCCAACGTCATGATGCGCTCCGCCTTCAGAACGACCGGCCGAGGGGACGGTCCCGGCAATTCGCAATGGCCCGGTTCGAGCAGCTGCCGAACCATCAGCACGCCGCTGGCGAAACCGACACGGGACAACCGCCGCCCCCGGCCAACGACCGCTGTCCTCCGATTCCGGTGGCAGGACAGTATGCGCGGCATCCAATTGCCGCAGCAAAGCGTCTACGATCGTCCGGGCGTGCAGCAGCTCGGCGCGCGAAGCCAGGAATGCCGCTCGAACGCATTGCGGGCTTGCACGCGGTAAATGTTGTGCGATAGGCAGATCTGTCCACGCGGCCGGTACAAGGGCACGGGTACCATCGGGCAGTACAAGCGTCAGATGAAGTTCGCCGCGTCGATGACACCAGCCAAGCACATTAAGCGCAGATCCCTCGAAGGGATGGCGCGACCGAACGATGGTTACCTGATCGGGATAGTCGTCGAGATGATGAGCGCGGTCGTGGGTAGTCTGTCGAGTAGTCTTTTGACAACATTGACCACGAGCTTCTGCTGCGGGCTGTCCGGAAGCATGTAAAGTGCGAGTGGGCGTTGCTCTACATCGAACGATGGCTGACAGCGCCGATTGTGCAAGAGGATGGAGCTGTCGTCGAGCGAAGCTGCGGCACCCCGCAAGGGGGAGTAGTGAGCCCGATTCTCGCCAATCTCTTCATGCACTATACATTTGATCTCTGGATGGCACGGACGTTCCCTGAACTCAGGTGGCGCCGGTATGCTGACGACGGGTTGATACACTGCCAGAGTGAGGTGGAGGCGCAGAGCGTTTGCGAAGCGCTGAAAATTCGACTGGCCGAGTGTCGTCTGGAATTGCATCCGACGAAGACGAGGATTGTCTACTGCAAGGACGATCGACGTCGAGGCAAGAGCGAGACGGTTATGTTCGACTTTCTCGGATATTGCTTCCGGCCGAGGTCAGTCCGGGGGCCGTACTCGCGGAAAATTTTCTGCGGGTTCACTCCGGCGGTCAGCAAGTCAGTGCTGAACGCGATGCGGGCAACGATCCGAGACTTGAACTTTCGTAGGCGGCCAAATCTGACGCTGGACGACATTGCCCGCGAACTAAACCCGATAGTTCGGGGGTGGATCGCGTACTACGGGCAATACATGCGCTCGGCGCTATATCCGATGGCCCGCTACATCAACCAAACAATAGCTATCTGGTTGAAACGAAAGTACAAGCGCTTCCGCCATCGGTTGGGGCGCGCTCGCATCTTCCTGGAGAAGATCGCTCGCGAGAACCGCAGACTCTTTGCTCACTGGCAACTCGGTATTGGCGACAAGCTTGCCTGATGGGAGCCGGGTGAGGTGAGAGCCTCACGCCCTGGTTCTGCAAGAGGCCGGAGGTGAAATCCCTCCGGCCTACTCACCCCACCATCCGCATCCTGGCGAAGGGCAAGTGCACAACTGGACGCATCTGGGTTTATGTTCGGGATGACAAGCCCTTCGCGGGCACCGCTCCGCCAGCTGCAGTCTATTACGCCTCGAGCGACCGACGGGGTGAACATCCCCAGAAACACCTGGTTGGGTACTAGATGCCGTAATGGGCCGGCCTTCGCGGGCCTAGCCAGGTTAAGTGGCTGTCCCTCAGAATGACGATGTTGAAACGGAGTCCGAGTGATCGGCTCCAGGCATCAAGTGAGGAACCAGCCACGGACTATTATGCGGGGATCGACGTGTCTTTGAAAGAGAGCAGCATCTGTGTTGTTGACGGGACCGGCAACGTCATCCACGAGGTCAAGGTCGCCAGCGAACCTGAGGTGCTTATTCGTTATTTTGACGAGCTTGAATTACCTGTCAGCTGCGTTGGGCTCGAGGCCGGGCCGTTGTCGCAGTGGCTGCATGCCGCGCTTGTGGCTGCCGGGCGCGATGCAGTTTTGCTCGAGACACGGCATGTGAAAGCAGCACTCTCGGCGATGACCATCAAGACCGACCGGAAGGATGCCCGTGGGATCGCTCAATTGCTGCGGATGGGTTGGTACCGTCCGGTTCACGCGAAATCAGTGCCTTGCAAGGATACCCGGGCTCTTCTTGTTGGACGAAAACTTCTGCAGGGCAAGCTTCTCGACGTCGAGCTGAGTATTCGCGGCATCCTGCGTGGCTACGGGCTGAAGGTCGGCGAAGTGAGCCGTGGACGGTTTGACGCGCGCATTCGGGAATTGACCGCGGGGCATGTGTCCCTGGAAATGGTGATTGGCGCGATGCTCGCTGCAAGGACGGCGTTGTGGAACGAGTTCGCCAGGCTGCATCGTGAGATGCTGAAGATCGCACGGGCCGACAAGGTTTGCCGGCGATTGATGAGCGCCCCTGGCGTCGGCGCTTTGGTCGCCCTGACATATCGCTCGGCGGTGGATGATCCGTCGCGATTCGGAAACTCCAGCACGATCGGTGCCTACTTCGGCCTCACGCCGAAAAAATATCAGTCAGGCGAGACCGACCGGGACGGAGGCGTCAGCAAGGTCGGCGACGCCATGGTGCGGACCGCGCTCTTTGAAGCGGCACACGTCATGCTGACGCGCGCGACCCGCTTCTCGAGCTTGAAGTGCTGGACTCTCGATGTGGCGAAACGCAGAGGCATGAAGCGCGCCAAAGTGGCTCTTGCCCGCAAGTTGGGCGTCGTGCTCCATCGCATGTGGATGGACGCGACCGAATTCCGCTGGAGCAAGGCCGCTGCGGCCGCATAGGAGGTATAGAGCAGGTTCGGGGAGCGCGTCGAAGACGGCATCGCTTCTACAGAGGTCTCATCGCTGGGACGAGGGCTTGGCAAGGTCGGGAGTAGTGCTGTGAATGCTTCGGCAAATCACGCGTCCTAGGAGCCTGTCCGAGTAGTCCCTGTTCAATTGGGTGGGAGTCTGATTTTATTGGCGGCGATGAGCAAGTATTTTCGCCTCTGGAAGATTGAT
>NZ_AUEZ01000170.1 GCF_000426245.1 Bradyrhizobium sp. Ai1a-2
CCATCCAGGATTGGTTTGCCCCTCATTTCTTCCGGAGCAATTTCTGGTTCATTTGGTGTACAACCTTCGCTTTCGCGCCTTGGCACAGCGCGGTCGAGTTCAAGCGCTACTGCTTGAGATTCCTGCACCTGTTCTCGACCATTGACACCATGGCGGGGATCTACCGAACCCAATTCAACCAGTTCGATGCCATAGTTCGTCCGATCGTTGCCTGGTTGACGAGGCAGGGCGTGCGGCTGGAGATGAGCGCGGAAGTGACCGACATCGATATCACCATCGAAGGCAGCCAGAAGACCGCGACGCGTCTGTACTACCGGCAGGGCGCCAAGGACCGCGCCATCGACCTGGCGGAACAGGATTTGGTGTTCGTCACCAACGGTTCAATGACCTCGGATACCAGCTATGGGTCAATGGAGACGGTCCCACTGCTGAGGACGAAGCAAAGCGGCGGTTCGTGGAAGCTGTGGGAACGCTTGGCTGCCAAAAGTCCGGACTTCGGTCGCCCCGCCGCCTTCAACTCCAATATCGACCAGTCGAAATGGGAATCCTTCACGGTCACGGCCGACGACCCGACCTTCTTCGATCGGCTTGAAGCCTTCTCCGGCAGCAAGGCTGGCAAGGGCGGCCTGGTTACGATTAAGGATTCCAGTTGGCTCCTGACCGTCGTCCTCAATCATCAACCGCACTATTACGAGCAGCCCAAGCATATTTGGGTCTGGTGGGGTTACGGGCTCTTCCCGGACAGGCCGGGCAACTTCGTGTCCAAGCCGATGTCGGAGTGCACGGGTCGCGAAATCCTGATCGAGCTGCTGTTGCACCTGCGATTCGCAGAGAGTATTGCGCACGTTCTCGACACTTCGCGCGTCGTGACGGCGATGATGCCCTATGTCACGGCCCAATTCATGCCGCGCACGGAAGGAGACCGCCCGAAGGTCATTCCCAACGGATCACGCAACCTCGCCTTCATCGGCCAGTTCTGCGAGATTCCCGACGACGTTGTCTTTACCGTCGAATATTCCGTGCGCGCGGCCCAGATCGCCGTATTCGGATTGCGCGGCGTCAAGCGTCCCATCTCATCCTTCTACAAGGGCCAGCATGACCCTCGTGTCCTTTTCGATGCCTGGAAGACGCTGGACCGTCCCTGATCGAGGACACAAAACAAGGACCAAGTCGTGGGACGTATGAACGAAAAAGTCATTCTGCCGACTGGCGGGGCTCGCGGGATGGGTGCGGCTCATGCCCGCCTGCTGATCGCCGAGGAGGCGACGAGTCCAGCGATCTCACCGGGAGATCGTCATGGCGGTTCTGGCGATCGGCGTCTGGTACAAATGCCCGGCGCCCGAGAGCATCTTGTCTAAACACCAACTGATTGTCCAAGCCAATGGGATAGAAGGTTGCCATGTATTACAGCAGCGGAAATTATGAAGCTTTTGCCCGTCCGCGCAAACCCGAAGGTGTGGACAACAAAACGGTGTGGTTCGTCGGTGCGGGCCTGGCGGCGCTTGCCGGCGCGGCCTTCCTAATCCGCGACGGGCATACACGTGGCGACCGTATCACCATCCTCGAACGGCTGAAGCGACCAGGCGGTGCGCTCGATGGTAGCCAAGGACCGGAAGGGGGCTTCGTGATCCGGGGCGGCCGCGAGATCGAGGATCATTTCGAGTGTCTATGGGATTTGTTCCGGTCGATCCCCTCGTTGGAAATCGAAGGCGCCAGCGTGCTCGACGAATTCTACTGGTTGAACAAGGATGATCCGAACTACTCGCTGCAGCGGGCGACGGCGAGCCGGGGACAGGATGCGCATACCGACGGCCTCTTCACGCTGACGGACAAGGCCCAGAAGGAACTGCTCGCCATCTTTTTGGCTAGCCGTGAGGAGATGGAGAACAAGCGCATCGACGAAGCGTTCGGGAAGGAGTTTCTGAACAGTAATTTTTGGCTCTACTGGCGGACGATGTTCGCTTTTCAGGAATGGCATTCCGCCCTGGAAATGAAGCTCTACCTGCACCGGTTCATCCACCATATCAGCGGCCTGCCAGATTTCAGCGCACTGAAGTTCACCAAGTACAACCAGTACGAATCGCTCGTTCTGCCGCTGTGCAAATGGCTGGAGGAGCAGGGCGTCGCCTTTCGCTACGGGGTCGAAGTCACCGATGTCGATTTCGAGATACAGCCCGGATGCAAGCAGGCCACACGCATCCACTGGCAGGAGGGTGGCGTCGCGGGCCGAGTCGATCTCGGCGCCGACGATCTTGTATTCATGACGATCGGGTCCTTGACCGAAAACTCGGACCAGGGCGACCATCACACGCCTGCCAGGCTCGACGAAGGCCCGGCGCCCGCCTGGGATCTGTGGCGGCGTATTGCGGTCAAGGACGTCGCCTTCGGCCGCCCGGACGTGTTCGGCGGCAATATTCCTGCAACCAAATGGGAATCGGCGACGATCACGACCCTGGACGCGCGCATTCCGGAATACATCCGCAAGGTCGCCAAACGCGATCCGTTTAGTGGCAAAGTCGTCACGGGAGGGATCGTTACCGCGAAAGATTCGAGCTGGCTGCTCAGTTGGACTGTAAACCGCCAGCCACATTTCAAGCGCCAGCCCAGCGACCAGATCGTCGTCTGGCTCTATTGCCTCTTCGTCGACAAACCTGGCGATTTCGTGAAGAAACCGATGCAAGCCTGCACAGGCGAGGCGATCACGCAGGAATGGCTTTATCACCTCGGTGTGCCTGTTGAGGACGTACCGGAACTCGCCGCGACGGGTGCAAACACGGTGCCGGTGATGATGCCCTACGTCACCTCTCTTTTCATGCCGCGGCGGGCGGGTGACCGGCCAGATGTTGTGCCTAAAGGGGCCGTCAATTTCGCCTTCATCGGGCAATTTGCGGAGTCAGCCGAGCGAGATTGTGTCTTCACGACCGAATATTCGGTTCGCACGGCGATGGAGGCTGCCTACACGCTTCTCCCCATCGAACGCGGTGTACCGGAGGTGTTCAACTCGACGTATGATATTCGCAAGCTGTTTGCCGCCATCGGCAGACTGCGTGATGGCAAGGAAATTCAAATTGCCGAACCCGCGCTCCTGCGCAAACTCTTGCTGAAGAAGATCGAAGGCAACCGAGCTGTCACGGGCCAGCCAAAACCCCCGCCATCATAGTGCTGGTTCGCTGTTGGTCTACCTCTTCGTAAAGAGGTCCCCGCCTATCATTCTGTGGAAGTTCCAGTCCGACCCTACATAGTCGCCCGTGGACAAGGCTCTAAGCGATTGAGCGGGAGTCTGTTTTCGGGGCTTGGAGGCGTTTGAGATTGCAGGGATTTGGAGCTTGAGGCTTCCAAACCCTGCAAATTGGTTTTAGGATTTCCTTTTGCTGCGAGCCGTGATTCTGTGGTGCATCGAGGTGACGATGCGGCCGAAGAAGCACAAGACCACGGGATCAAATGATCTGTTCCGGGCGCGGCTGGACCAGATCATCAACATGAAGCACGAGCTGGTTCTGCTCGCGGGCAAGATCGACTGGGACTGGATCGACTGCGAGATCGCTCCGCTTTACAGCGAGAACGGCCGGCCCGGGATCGAGACCCGCTTCATGATCGGGCTCTTGCTGCTCAAGCACATTTACGGGCTGTCCGATGAGGGGGTGTGCGAGCGCTGGGTCCACGATCCGTATTTCCAGTTCTTCACCGGCGAAGAGTTCTTCCAGCACACCTTCCCGCACGAGCGCTCGGACCTGAGCCATTGGCGCAAGCGGCTCGGCGACAAGCTGGAGCTGCTGCTGGCTGAGAGCCTGCGGGTGGCGCACGCGGCCGGCGCGTTACGCGGCCAGGACCTCAAGCGGGTCACGGTCGACACCACGGTGCAGCCGAAGGCCATCACCTTTCCGACCGATGCCAAGCTCTTGCATGCGGCCATCAGGGGGCTCAACCGCCTGGCGAGACAGCACGGCGTCAGGCTGCGGCAATCCTATTCTCGCGTGGCCAAGGCAGCCGCGATGATGGCGGGTCGCTACGCTCATGCCAAACAATTCGGGCGGCAGCAGCAGTTGCGTATCCTGCGCAGCCGGCTGGGCCGGATCATCCGCGACATCCGCCGCAAGATCGAGGACCAACCAGCACCGGAAGAGGCGTTCGCACTCCCCCTTGGTCGAGCCAGCCAGATCCGCTCACAGCAGCAGCGCCAGCGCGGCTGGAAGCTCTATTCCTTCCATGCCCCGGAGGTGGAGTGCATCGGCAAAGGCAAGGCTGCCGCGCCCTATGAATTCGGCGTGAAGGCCTCCATCGTCACCAACAACCGCCGGGCTCCCGGCGGTCTGTTTGTGCTGCACGCCAGCGCAATGCCCGATAACCCGTACGACGGCCACACCTTGCGGGGCGTGACCTGCCCCTGCGTATTTCCTCCAGATGGAGTTAGAGTCCGGCCTGAAGAAGGACGGACAGATGAAGCGAGCAAGGTTCACGGAAGAGCAGATTATTGCTGTGTTGAAGGAGCATGAGGCTGGGGCGAAGACAGCCGACCTGGCTCGCAAGCATGGGATCTCCGAAGCGACGATCTACAACTGGAAGGCCAAATTCGGCGGCATGGACGTCTCCGAGGCCAAGCGACTGAAGGCGCTGGAGGAGGAGAATGCGAAGCTGAAGAAGCTTCTGGCCGAGCAGATGCTCGATGCGGCTGCCCTTCGCGAGCTCCTTTCAAAAAAATGGTAGGGCCGGCCGCCAAGCGCGCTGCGGTCGCGCATCTGCAGGCTGTCATGAGCCTGTCGGAGCGGCGGGCCTGCTCAATCGTCAGCGCGGACCGGAAGATGATCCGCTATCACTCCAGCCGCCCTCCGGATGCGGAGCTGCGGGGCCGGTTGCGCGATCTCGCCAACGAGCGGCGGCGGTTCGGCTACCGCCGGCTGTTCGTCCTGCTGCGGCGGGAAGGAGAGCCATCGGGGATCAACCGGATCTACCGGCTTTATCGGGAGGAAGGGCTCGCCGTCCGCAAGCGGCGCCGCAAGGCTGTGGGGACCCGGGCCCCGATCCTGGTGGAGGCCAGGCCCAATGCACGCTGGTCGCTGGACTTCGTTCATGACCAGTTCGCCAACGGCCGGCGCTTCCGCATCCTCAACATCGTCGATGACGTGTAAGCGCGCATTTTGCTGCACAGGCTGCGCGCGCGGCTGGCCGCGGTGTCGCGTGACGCCGGGCCGCAGCGGGATCATCGGAACGGCTTGATTGATCCTGAGCGTTCGACCGTCAGCCGCTGTCGTTGTCAGCTGGCAGGTTTTTTTGAGCGGTGCAGTTGAACGGCAACAGATCTTCGATATCGGCGTCTGGCGCGCGCTGGGGCAATTCGGTGAGCGCGTGACGTAGCCATGCATAGGGATCGACGCCGCCTGCCCGGCATGTCAGCACCAAACTGTAGATCACGGCGCTTGCCTTGGCGCCGGC
>NZ_KE384514.1:0-4370 GCF_000426245.1 Bradyrhizobium sp. Ai1a-2
TGTGGAGATATTTTTGTTTTTCGATCCAAGCGAAATGATCGCCTGAAGCTGATCGTTTGGGATGGCAGCGGCATGGTTCTGGTGACGAAATGGCTCGAGGGCGGCCATTTTACGTTCCCGCCGATCCGGGACGGTGTGGCGACGTTGAGCGCAACGCAATTTTCGATTTTGTTCGCTGGCCTGGATTGGAGTCGGGCGCCCTCGTGCGCGGTGAGGCGACCGACAAAAGTTGCGTGACCCGCGTGTTCGGGCTTTCGCTTGATGCGGTGTTGTGCCAGTAACTTTTTATGGCGCTTCGTCCCGAAGATCTTCCCTCCGATCCGGCCTTGTTGATCGAACTGGTTCTTGCCCTCAGCGACAAGGTCGACAGCTTGAAGGGAGTGGTGGCCACGCTGCAGCGGCTGATCCACGGGCCGCATTCGGAGCGGCTTTCGACGATGGTGGCCGAGCAACTTGCGCTGGATCTTGCGGATCTTGCCGCGGTGCCGGCGCCGGCCAACGACGACACGGCGACGCCGGGTTCAAGCAAGCCGCGATCGAGGAAAAAACGCAACATTGGATCGCTGCCGAAACATCTGCCGCGCTGTGATGTGGTGATCGAGCCGGAAACGACGATCTGTCCGTGCTGCGCCCGCGAACTGCATCGCATTGGTGAGGCGGTCAGCGAGACGCTGGACCGCATTCCGGCGGTGCTGCGGATCCTGCGCACGATCCGTCTCAAATGGCTGCCGCGCGTGTGAAGGCGTGATTGTTCAGGCGTAATCTCCGCCGCGTCTGGTCGAGGGCGGCATGGCTTCGACGGCGCTGATCAGTCAGATCGCGGTTGCGAAGTTTGTCTGGGGCTCGACGCTGTATCGGCAGGCACAGATCCTGGCCGGCCAGGGTATCGAGATCGACCGGCAGACGCGGGCGCGCTGGATGAAGCAGGCGGCGTGGTGGCCGAAGGGGTTGTATGAGCTGCAGCTGGCCGAGATGCACACGGGGACGCGGCTGTTTTGTGATGAGACGCCAATGCGGGTGCTGGATCCGGGGCGTGGTCGCACCAAGACCTGCCAGTTCTGGGCTCACGCCACGGATGATCGCGCCTGGCGGGGTCCTGCGGGCCGGCGGTTGCCTATGTGTTTGCCGCCGGTCGCGGCAAGAAGGAGATCGTTCAACAGCTGACCGCTTTTTGCCGGAGTGCTGTAGGTGGACGCCTATGCGGCGTACAAGGGGCTTGCGCGGGACCAGCGGGCTGCGGGCGCCATCCGGCTGGCCTTCTGTCTGGCGCACGCTCGGCGCAAGTTTGTCGCCATCGTGAAAACCACGAACTCGCCGTTGGCCCGGGAGGTGGTGGAGCGGATCGCGGCGACGTCCAGGCGTTCACCGAACTCGGAATCGAAAACCTCATCGAGCTGATCAGGTTCTACAAAGAGAACCCTGGACTGCTCAGGCAGTAAGCCTGGGGCCCTCACCGGCTACGCCGAATGGATACGATGCGTACGCCGCAATGGGCCCTGACAGATCCCGAAACCAGGCTTCTCGATCATTGGTGAGAGACCCGGAGAGCAACCGCTTTCGACGAAACACGCGAGCCAACGATCCGCCTCCAGGAATTATCGTGATTTGGCGCGGGTTATCGCGGCTGACTGACAGCGAACTGGGGGCCGCGATCAACGCAAGAATTATGAGTAATTGATTGGCGCTTACCGTGCAAACCTACGTATAGCTCACGCATCCCTAGTTCTAGCGCGCATTTACCTCCGTACAATTGAGCGATCCGTTGCACGCGGCCTAGGCTCATGGCCAATCAAAGGCGGCTTCACGGCCTGAAGATGAATGCCATCGCCGAGTTGTCGGCGATGCCACAGCCGACATATTCCTGCGTGACCACCAGCATGATGTCGATTTCTGCGCCTTCATGTCAATTTGGTTCTTCGAAGAGCAAAAGCACAGCCTCACGGCTGCTCGAATATTTGCGACGATTTGTCCAGAGGTTTCGCCCACTGAAGAGAAGAAGACCTTGCCGCAGTGCGTTTCGAGTTCGAACCTGCGCCGGCCTTGGAAAGCCTGGCACTGTACTCCTGCGGCGAGATGCGCCTGGCTCATTGGTACCGCTGCGCCTCAGCGCATTATATCGAGCCGGTTATCAAGCACAGTTATACCGTGCCGGCCAATGACGAGGCGCGGCACGCGCGCGTCTATTGGGACTATATGCGCAAAGCGATTGCTAGGGGAGGCAAGGATGCCTTCCGGGCATTCTCGAAGATTGGCGTGCATTATGACCAATGCTTGCCTGAATCGTGCGATGCATCCGACAAATCTACGTCAACAAGGATCTCTATCCCGACGACACCGTCAATGGGCGACTACCCGATCCAGCTTGGGTGGAAGAGTAGCTCAACGAAGATATCCGAGTCGACCGGCTGGGAAAATAAGGTGGAGGGCGCGATCCTCATGAATCTCTCATGGGCTTTCGGCGAAACGTTCGGGTCGTCACACAATCTCCGGCGGTTCAGCAAGAAGCTTAAATCCACTGAAATGAATGCAGGTTTATAACGCATGGCGACGCAATCCGATATTTCCTATCATTACGATGTAGATAACGAGTTTTACGCATTCTTTCTTGACAAGGATCACATGGCCTATAGCTGCGCCGTCTGGGATGGTGCGGTTGACCTTGAGCATGCGCAAAAACAAAAGTTGGCCCGAATTGCTTCGTTTGCCCGGGCGAAAGCTTCGGATCGGGTCATGGATGTAGGGTGTGGATGGGGTGGCTTGCTTCGCTACGCATTGGATGAAGTTGGCGCCGCTTCAGCGATCGGGCTTACTTTAAGCAACGATCAGTTCGCCTATATCTCCGGACGAAGGAGAGAGACCATCCATGTGGAGCTTCGCTCATGGGCCGACTATCCCGCGCCGACGCAGAAATTTGACGCCGTCATGTCGGTAGGCGCGTTTGAGCATTTTGCATCGATGGAAGATCGCGCAAGAAATGTTCATTGCGACATCTATAGGAAGTTCTTTCAGTGGTGCTCGGATATTTCGGTGGACCAGGCCAGTCTTGGCCTGCAGACGATCATCTCCACCCGGTCTCCACGCGATTTGAGCGAGGTGCGCGATGTCCGGTTTCTGCTTAAAGATGTGTTCAAGGGTTCGGCGCTTCCGAGCGTTGATGACGTCTTGGAGGCGAGCCGCGGGATTTACGAGGTCATGGAGCTCCGGCGCATCGGTAAAGATTACGCAAGAACGCTTTTGGAATGGAAAGCTCGCCTCATCATGAGTCGGGCAAAGGTTATCGATCGATATGGCGAATGGTTGTTCCATCACTATGAGCGTTATTTCGATTCGGCAGAGCGCGGCTTCAGCTCGGGACTTGTAGATCTGCTGCAGGTATCCCTGCGTAAGAAAGCACGGATATCGAACAAGCTGGCTAGGGCCGATTCTGTTGAAAAAGGCGGCAGTTGCGACGCCGATGGATCAGTGATCTAGCTTGTCTAAGTGGCAGGACTGAAGATCATGATGGGACATCGGTAACTCGAGCAGGCTGCGTTGTTCTACGAATTCTCGCTCGAAAGACATATTCCCGGTGATCACTTTCTCAGGTCAATCGACAGGTTCGTCGACCTTCAAGAGATCAGGCGGGACCTGGCACCTTTCTACAGCAGCATCGGCCGGCCTTCGATCGATTCCGAACTGATGATCCGGATGCTCCTGATTGGTTACTGCTTTGGCATTCGATCGGAGCGGCGCCTGTGCGATGAGGTTCACCTCAATTCGACCTACCGGTGGTTCTGCCGGCTCGGTCTGGATGGGACAGTGCCGGATCACTCGACGTTCTTCAAGAACAGGCATGGCGCTTCCGGGAGAGTGCTCTGTTTCGTCGTGTGTTCGAGAGCGTCTTGCGCCGCTGCATCAGGGAGCGGCTGATTGGTGGGGACGGATTTGCAGTCGATGCGAGCCTGATCAAGGCCGATGCCAACCGACAGAAGGGGATCGAAGGCGACAAGGGACTATCCCCGGGAGCTGCCGGCCGAGCGATCGATGAGTATCTGGCCGTCCTCGACGATGCCGCTTTCGGAGCAGCGACCGAGGTCACGCCGAAGTTCGTGTCGCCTTGCGACCCGGCGGCGCGCTGGACTGGAGCGCACGGCGGCCAAGCCTTCTTCGCCTACTCGACAAACTACGTGGTCGACATCGAGAACGCGATCATCGTCGATGTCGAGGCAACCACGGCCATCCGGCAGGCGGAGGTGCTGGCGGCCAAGCGCATGAATGAGCGCTCGCTGGAACGGTTCTATCGTAAGCGTAGCGCAGAGGCCCGTCGGATTGTTTGTGCGGGGTCTTAAGAGCACCGTTAGAAGAGTCATCTTCAGCAAGGGTGCTTACAA
>NZ_KE384514.1:6330-10301 GCF_000426245.1 Bradyrhizobium sp. Ai1a-2
AAGGTACGGCTCGAGGCGACCCGGGATGGGTTGTCGATCCATTCGTCGTTGCTCGCGGCGATCGACTACACGCTCAATCACTGGAGCGGCCTGGTCCTGTTCCTCGACGATGGCCGGCTTGAGCCGGACACCAATATCGTGGAGCGCTCGATCCGGCCGATTGGAATCGGGCGGCGCAACTCTTTGTTTGCGGGGGACGCGGGCGCAGCCGAGACCTGGGCGATCCTGGCTTCGCTCGTCAACACCTGCAAACTCAATGGCGTTGATCCGGAAACCTGGCTGACCGACGTGCTCGAGCGCATCGTCTCCGGGGAGGTCACGAACAACCGGCTGCACGAACTGCTGGTCTGGAACTGGAAGATCGCGCGGGCCGCAGCAGCGACGATGCAGGCTGCGGCATGGCACGGCAACGGACGACGCAGGACGGGATCACGAAAGCCGCCGCCCACAAGACCACGATGGCGGACTATACCATGCCGTTGGAGCAGTTGGAGCCATGGCTGCAGCGGCGCGCCGCCATGGTGGCGCCCAAGCGACGTCCGCTGGCGACCTCGCTGGCGATGCTCGACGGCTACGTGTCAGCAATTGTCGCCGATCCGCTGTCGTTCCCATCGCCGAAATGGATGTGTCCTCTGCTCGGTGTCGAGCCCGATGCATTCAACCACGATACCGAGGAGTTTGCCGCGATCGCGGCCGTGGGCATGCGCCACAATGTGATCCGCAACACCCTGGCCACCGCCCCGAAACGTCTGGTGCCGTTGTTCAGCCACGACGCCGCCGGCGCGCTCGATCTGCGTCCTTGGTGCACCGGATTTTGTGCCGCCATGAACTTGCGCCGCTCCGCCTGGGCGCCGCTGTTGCGCGGCGATCGTGATCTCATGCTGCGGTCGATCTTGCGCCATGCCGACCAGCACTCAGCACGCGATGCCGAACCTTCTGCAGGGACCGAACAGGACTGGTACGCCATCATGCCTGCGCTCCTGAACGGTCTGCGGCTTCACTGGATGCCGACCCGCTTCAAACGCAGCTCCTGAACGCCGTTGTCAAGATCAGCGAGACGTGTGAACTCGCACCGCTTACGATTGAATCGTCGGGTGTATCTAGCCATCGAGGGTGTATCTGTCTACCGAGGCAGTATTTCGCGCTACCATGGACCGACCGGACCAGATCGTTCACCCGCCGTACGTGCGCTGAGCGGCCGGTAGAACGTTGGGTCTCTCAATCAGCAGTGCCGATCCGGGTGCACACGAGTCCGGAGATCAAGGACGACGCCTGTTTTGCTGGGGTATGCAAGCGGTCTCCCGGTCAACTAGCTATACCCGCCTTCCTCCGTGGCTCAGTCGCGGGCAGGCCCCTATTCGTCACTCACGGTTTCTCTCTCCGGGGGCTGCACACGGAGTGGACCCTGAGAAGTGCGACGACATGCACCTCGCTGGGCAGTTGAATGGAATAAGCTTCAGCAAGAGCATCAAAATAGCTTGATGCTCACGTTGCGTCAGGTTGTAGGCTTTGAAAAACACCGAACCAAAGCTTCACCCACACACGTATCGAGGAACCAGAGCCGAGCGCCAAGTGGCTCAGATGCTCGCTTCAAGATGGTCTGGAGAACGAAAATGAAGGTCAGAACCTCGCTTTCTGACTCATTAGGCAAGCATTCGGGAGGGCCGGGAGTGAGAAGTGCTCCAATCAAGCAATTGCAGATCAGTTGGCAATGCCTTCGAGCGCGCCGGTGGCCTCGCGACGGTTTCAGTCGTGAGCTCTTTCAGTAGCCCTGCCGCTGCGCGTCCTTTTTAGAACAAGCAGATCCTACCCAAAGCACAAGAAAACTCGTGCTGGTGCGCCGTTGAAACAACTTAGGCGCGAATGGGTTTGGTTGGCGGACTCCAGCAGCTCGGAGTTGTCATGCAAGCCGAGCCTCACTGTGAAACGGTTAGCAGAGGTGTGAAATGGCACATTCGTCTCCTCCGACGCTCGCAGACCGTCGCGAAACGGGCGGTCGGGATAGGCAGCGGCTCGCAGTCCCATCAATCTCCTCTATGGTCTTTGTTGGTAGTGGTACGCTAGCTATGCGCTGCGCTCAGATAGCAATCGAGATGGGTCACGTCATCCGTGCGGTATTGTGTGCCGACGCCATATTTGCCGATTGGGCGGCGCGCGCCAACATTTTGTGCGTGGCGAGTGTTGAAGAACTCTCGACGTTCCTGAATACGGAATCGGTGGAGTGGATATTTTCGGTTGCAAATCCATTCATATTGCCAGCGAATGTGGTTGGGCGAGCGCGTGAGGGCGCTTTCAACTACCACGACGGCCCCTTACCGCGATATGCAGGAACTCATGCAACATCTTGGGCGCTGTTGGCTCAAGAGACTAAACACGCCATCACGTGGCATCGCATCGATGAGGGGGTTGATACGGGTGATCTGGTCGTTCAACGCGAGGTGTTAATTGCGCCCCCCGATACCGCCTTGACCCTGAATCTCAAATGTTATGAAGCCGCTGTCGAGGGCTTCCGCGAGCTCTTGACTGGGTTAACGAACGGAGAGTTCAGCGCGCGTCCGCAGGTGCTAATGGACAGAACCTATTTTCGGAGGAGTCGACGCCCAGATGCTGCGGGCTGTCTGCGATGGGATCGCTCCGCGCAAGATCTGTCAGCAGTGACACGCGCGCTAGACTTTGGGCTGTATCATACAAATCCGTTGTGTGTGCCCAAGGCGCTACTTGGCGATGATGTTGTCGTAGTCAAGTGCTTGGAAGTGCTGGCTGGATGCTCGGGCTTTCCGGCGGGCTCCCTGGTTAAAATCCACTCCAGCCATTGGAGTGTGGCAACAGGTACAGAGGATGTTGATGTTTACTTTGGCAGCTCAGATGGTCAGGCTTTGGACGCGTGGGCACTCGCGAGGCGCTCCAATCTGAGTATAGGCGACTCCCTCCCGATTTTGAGCGATGAGGAGGCGCGGAGCATAACTGTCGTTCACGAAATGTTGGCGCCTCAAGAGAATTTTTGGCGACAGCGACTTGAGCAGTTTAAGTTACTGCAGCTTCCTTATCTGTCGTCTTCAGAAGCTGAGGGTCACCGCAGACGGCAGACGACTTCATGGCTCATTCCAAGTGCGTTGGCCAAGCTGTCGCCAATCGAACGCACGGAACACCTACTGAGTGCTTGGCTGATCTATCTGGCCCGTATTACCGGCCAATCAGAGCTCCAATTGGGATGGACTCCTACAGCGAATGGAGCGCGAGCCGGGTTAAATGCGGTGGAGGAGCTCGTCGCTTCCGTCGTGCCGATGGAAATTACTATCGATCTTAGTCATGGTTTTGCAGAGGTGCGCAAGGCAGTTGCCGCCGAATGCGCTCAGCTGAAGAGGCGTGATAGCTTTGCGCGGGACCTTATCGCGCGCTGCCCAACGTTGCGGAATGCGGAGGCGCTACGATTGCGCCGCCCTTGGCCGATTGGCATTTCCGTTAGGATGAACAGCTGTTCTGCCGCTCACGATCTAGCTTCGAGGCCGAGTTCTGAGACAGCCCCGTCGGGTGATTTTCTAACGTTTGAGGTTTGCGCTCTGGATGGGAGCTTTCGATGGAACTTTGATGAAAGTCGTGTAGCGCCCGAGCAGGTCAACCGCATTACGCAGCATTTGCAAACTCTTTTGTGTCCTGTAGTTGCGGATGTGCAGCAGCCGGTCGACCGGATTGAGCTGCTGCCGGCCGCGGAGCGGGCGTACCTGTTGGAGGAGCTGAACCGGACGGCGGCGCCTTATCCTGCGGAGCGGTGCATCCACGAGCTGTTCGAGGCGCAGGTCGCCAAGACGCCGGATGCGGTGGCGGTGGTCTATGGGGACGAACGCGTAAGCTATGGCGCGCTCAATGCGCGGGCCAACCGCCTGGCGCATCATCTGATCGGGCTCGGGGTGACGCCGGATCAGCCGGTTGCGATCTGCCTGGAGCGCAGCGTGGCGATGGTGGTGGGGCTG
>NZ_AUEZ01000168.1 GCF_000426245.1 Bradyrhizobium sp. Ai1a-2
TCGCCGGCAATCCCTCAGTGCGGAGAGAATGATAGAACCATACCGACAGCGGTCCGGTTTCAAAAACCACTCGTTTCACGGCCGGCGCCCGCTTGCGGATGAGTTCGGCGATGATCCTCGGATCTGATGCGCACTTGCCGCGCCAGATCCGTTCACCTGCTCGACGGATCGAGACTGCCGTCTCTTTCATCGACACGTCAAGACCGATATACTCGTCCATGGCTGTTCTCCATTCGATGCTTGGGCCCGGCGACCAGTCGTGAGCCCGTATTTCCATCCTATCGGGGAACAGCCGCCCTCCAAGTCTCTGATTGGTTTTCGGGCAACTCGCTCCTGCGATTACCCCATGTGGACGCCCCGCCGACGGCATCGATGTGCCAAAGTGGAGATGTTGAGCACCACTTAAGGGAGGCGTCCGTGTCAGAGGTTATCATAATCGGTCTGGATATCGCCAAGCACGTTTTTCACGTTCACGGAGCGGATGAGCGAGGTCGAGCGATGTTCAGCAAGCGGATTAGCCGAAGAAAGCTGCTGGATTTCTTTGCAACTCACCCGAGTTGTACGGTTGCGCTGGAGGCATGTGGTGGGGCCCATCACTGGGCCCGCCAGCTCAGCCAGCTTGGCCATGAAGTTCGGCTGATCCCGCCCGCCTATGTAAAACCGTTCGTAAAGCGGCAAAAGAACGACGCGATCGACGCCGAGGCGATTTGCGAAGCAGCGCAGCGGCCGAGCATGCGGTTCGTAGCCGTGAAGAGCGAGCAGCAACAGGCGGCGGGGCTGGTGTTTCGGACCCGTGACCTGTTGGTGCGGCAGCGAACTCAGCTCATCAACGAAGTCCGGGGACACCTCACGGAATATGGTTGGATCGCACCAAAGGGGCCGTCGCATGTGGCGAGGCTTGCCGACCTGATCGAGGAAGAAGAGATGGTCAGTTCGCTTCCCGAAGCCGCCCACGCCATGTTCCGTTTGATGCTGGATCTGCTCGCCGGCCTCAATGGCAGGATCGCGGATCTCGACAAGGAGATCGCGCGGCGTGCTCGCGAGGACGAAGTATCGCGCAGGCTGATGACCATTCCAGGCGTTGGCCCGATCTCCGCTACCGCGATCGCCGCTCTAGCACCACCGGCCGAGACTTTTGCCAAAGGCCGTGACTTCGCGGCCTGGCTCGGTCTGACGCCTCTTCAAAGATCGACGGGCGGCAAGCAGAAGCTCGGCGCGACATCCAAGATGGGCGAACGCACGCTTAGGCGCCTCCTCATCATCGGCAGCAGCGCCGTCGTGCAACAGGCGAGCAAACGCGGCGCGCCAAAGGGTTCCTGGCTCGAACAGATGCTGACTCGCAAGCCGCGCATGCTGGTAACGGTTGCGCTCGCAAACAAGATGGCGCGGATTGTCTGGGCGCTACTCGTAAAGCAGGAAAACTATAGAGCTCCGGTCGCAGCCAGAGCGTAAGCCCAGCGGACCTGAGGTCGTCGGAGATGTAGTCGGTCGAAGGAGGGTATGGCGCAACAGTCGGCGAGACGAGGCCGGAAGAACCAGGTGTACTCATCGTGCCTACAGAGCACGCGTTTATGATTTGGTTCCGGTCTGCGAACTCCCATACGGGCCCGCAGCTCCATCGCTGCATCAGAGGCCGGACAGATGGCAGCATCCGACTACGCGCCAATGCGCTTCAAAAATCGCTTGCATCTCGCGGGGCGTCCACAGATGTGGACACGGCCTTAGCCGATCTCACGAGCCACGGCAGAGTATTCGAATATCCGACGGTTTGCACCACTGTGCTTTGAACAAAAGTAGACTAGTGATCGACGCTCTCCGGCGTGCACTGGCCTTACCTCATGCCAGAAGCTACATGTTGTGATGAGTACGGTCTCCATCTTTGGACAAAATACTTGGGGTTCACCTTCGGATGGATATACGACGAACTCGCCGCCTTCAAAATCTCTCGCGAGCTGAATAATCACAGAATACTCAAAGTCAGGGTCGCTCTCAGCATCCAAATGGATGCCAACAAAGGACCCGGACACCATCCGATGCATTTGGCACCGCCGAATGACGTACTTTGATGACGCTCCGAAGATATTCCTAAGCGCGGCGACCCGTTCTGTCCTTTCAAGTAGTTGGATGATTTGCGCCGAAGCTGTACCACTCGCATTGCTAGGATAATGGCCGGGGGGATCTACCCGTACTCGTTTTACAAAAACGTTGTGAGAATCGTTAGCATCGCCCTTCCGAACCTCTTCTTCAGGAATATCGGACTGCAGCTGATCGATCCTGGCCAACTCATGTTGGGTGAACAGCGTCTCGGGAGCAATGACGACGGTACCTTTATCTCTCAACTCCGCAGCGTATTTCTCGAGGGCATCTTCTGATAGCAAGCCAGCCTCATCGCTCATTGTGTGCGCCTTTCTGATTTGTTCGAACTTAAGCGTGAATATTCTGATCCGCCTCCAACGAGGAAATCGCCTGCTCCCAATTCTTGCCGTCGAAGTCGTCTATTCTTATGCTTTCGATAGTAGTTTCATCTAGGCATCGAATATTTACGCTGAATCCTGAAGGATTCGAGCGTGGCCGATAAAATGGCTTTACACCGCAGACCTGACAAAACGTGTGCCGGGCGATGTTCTTGTTAAACCGATATGTGGTGAGAAATTCTTCGCCGCACTCGATCCTTAGCTTGTCATCGGGAACGAGCATGTGCAAAAATCCGGACATTCGGCAGATTGAGCAATTGCACCTCACTGCAGAAATTTCTGCGGGGGCTCGGACGTGAAACTTGACAGAACCACAGTGACAACGGCCACTGTGTTCAACCTCCGGCCGACCATAACCGTCAAGCGAACCAATTTGGACCAGACTACGGCACCAATCTAGGCTGAGACGATACGCGCGGTCGAACTCATCTAAGAAACGGCTAATGCTCTCGTCAGGGACCAGTTCGCTGATGAGCCGGCTTGTCATCTCTCCGTGATATTTCTCCGCGGGATCCTCGCCGCCCACATGGACCCGGAAATACGCAAGATCGTCAACCGGAGCATCAAAGGTTTCGACAACTGTCGTCCAAAGTGCCTTGATCATTTCCGCAGCATGTAACTCAAACGCAACCATATGCGCGCAGCGAACTAGGGCATCTCTCGACGCCAGCCCATGATATAGCGCACGCAGGTACCGGCGCGTTGTGGTGCTGTAGTTCGGCTCGATCGCTCGGCCAAGTACCCTTGACGCATCCTTTTTAAAAAGCTTTGAGTGGAAGTTTTCCGTGTCCAAAATATTGGGTAGCGCAGCGTTGCCGCCTTGAAGAATTAGTCTATGACCTCCGGTCTCATCCCAGCAGATAAAATTTGCGACGACACTGGTCAGCTCAACGTCTTTAGGAAGGTCTCGATTACGGTCTATGGCATCGAATACGAGATCCTTTTGCGATCCGGCTTGCAGGTGCGGGAATGCTTGTGACATTGCAAAATATTCAGGTAGTAGGCGGGCAACCTGATCTTCGGACATCTCAGCAGCGAACGGATGGGGACCGAATAGAGCGCGGGCTTGGTCAGCCAAGTACTCGCCAATCGGTAGTTCTGAGGCCCGATTCAGTTGAACGGGAGAAGCTTGGAAGAACGTCATGCAATCCTCGGTCGGTTTTCGGGTTACAAGCAAGCCGGCTAATCAAAAGTGAAGACCCTGTATGCGATCGAGCTGACGAGCTTCTGCATCTTCGCCTGCGAGCACCGTCTATGAGCAGCGTAGAAGGTAGTTGACTTGACGTCCATCGATGCTGTGGCGGACGTAATACTGAGTAGCCGATCCCTTAAGATCACGAGCAAACGAGAGCACACGAAAGATCGTTCCATGCAAGACAGACATGAGGTCGTGGCGACGGCTCACGATATGTCGATGCGTTCGGTATCGGCAGCATTCGGGTCGCTTTGTGGTGCATGTCCGTTGTGTTCGCCTCACTAAGGATGCGTGGACTTGCTTGCGCCAAGTGATCCCGGTCGCAGCTTCTTCCACGAAGATCATGATCTTTTTGAACCGTACAATCAGCACGGCACGATCTGTTGATGCGGGCAAGCACGCTTCGCAGAGGCGACCATCGATTCCTCGGAGTTTGAACTTCCGCTCCTGCAGTCCGCTTGCGCGAGAAGAAAGCACCGTCGCATGTCTCCCTAGCATAGGTCGTACCGAGCGAACTTGCCCGTCTGTGTCGCGTCGGTCTTTCGGGCGGTAGTGGCAGGAATGCACTTCGAACATGGCTTGGCGATCATTTTTGCGACGATCAACTATGCAGCGCGCCGCCATTGGCACGTCGCGGGACTTTTGCTGAAGTGCCCGCCTTCCTAAGGTATTTGCCGAGGCTGGCGTCCGTGGGCGTACGGTCTTATGAAACAGCGAGTTCGGCGGCGGTCTTGCCGACGACGGACTCGTCGACCGGCTTCATGATGCCGTGCTCCATCAACATGTCCTCGAGCTCGTCCATCGAGATCGGTGTCGGGATGATGCCCTTGCCGCCATTGTTGTGGATCCTGCTCGCGAGATTGCGATAGTGATCCGCCTGCTGGGACTCCGGCGCATATTCCAGCACCGTCATCCGCCGCAGCTCCGCGTGCTGCACGACATTGTCGCGCGGCACGAAATAGATCAGCTGGGTGCCGAGCTTCTTGGCCAGCGCCTCCGCCAGCTCCAGCTCCTTGTCGGTCTGCCGCTCGTTGCAGATCAGCCCGCCGAGCCGCACGCCGCCGGAGTTGGCATATTTCAAAATGCCCTTGGAGATGTTGTTGGCGGCATACATCGCCATCATCTCACCGGACATCACGATGTAGATCTCCTGCGCTTTGTTCTCGCGGATCGGCATCGCAAAGCCGCCGCAGACGACGTCGCCGAGCACGTCGTAGGAGACGTAGTCGATGTCCTCATAGGCGCCGTTCTCTTCCAGGAAGTTGATCGAGGTGATGACGCCGCGGCCGGCGCACCCCACACCCGGCTCCGGGCCACCCGACTCCACACAGCGGATGTCCTGGTAGCCGATCTTCATCACGTCCTCGATCTCGAGGTCCTCCACGCTACCAGCGTCCGCCGCCAGACTCAGGATCGTA
>NZ_AUEZ01000173.1 GCF_000426245.1 Bradyrhizobium sp. Ai1a-2
AAGGTACGGCTCGAGGCGACCCGGGATGGGTTGTCGATCCATTCGTCGTTGCTCGCGGCGATCGACTACACGCTCAATCACTGGAGCGGCCTGGTCCTGTTCGTCCCCCCGTGAAGAACGCGGGCGAATGGTGATTCAAGCGATCTTTTGAGCCGGGGCGAGCACCAAGATGATGGCACGCAAGAGGACTGCGCGCCATCGTAGCAGCAGGTTGATGCGGCGAGCCTCCACGCCGGTGAGCTTATCCATGTCGGTGATCACAGGGCCGAACGTGTGCCCGTCGAAGGGATTGCCATGCAGTGCCTTGGCATGGAGCACGAACTGGCCGCCCTTCGGAGACGTCACGGGGGTGGCAATACTGACCTTGCACCCGAACTCGTAAGGTGCGCGGGCTGTCCCCTTACCGATGCACTCGACCTCAGGGGCATGTAACGCATAGACCTTCGAACCGCGTTGATGCTGATCCTGGCTGCGCACCTGCTGCGCTAAACCGAGCAGCGGGCCGAGGCGAGTTTCTAGCACCGCATCGCCATCAATCTTGCGGCGGATGTCGCGGTTGATCCCGCCAAGCCGCGTCCGCAGGAACTTGAGCTGGCGCCGGGCGCGCTTGAACTGGTGGGCGTGGGTATAGCGGCCGACCATGATGGCGGCGCGCTTGGCCAGGCGCAGGTAGCTCTGGCGCAGCGGCACACGGTTTCGCTTGGCGAGCCCGACAAGCTTGATGATGGCTCGATGCATCAGCCGCGCGTCGGTCGGATGCGCGACGGCCTTGGGCTGCACCGTGGTATCGACCACCACTCGTTCCAGGTCCTTAGGGCCGATGGCGCCCAGTCTTGTGCGCCACCGCCAGACTTTCCTGGATCAGCGCGACGAGCTGTTCCTCGCCGAGCCGCTGGCGCCAGCGTGTCATCGATGATCGATCGAGCGGCAGCCGGTGGCAGAAGCTTGCCACAGAAGTATTGGTAGTAGGGATTTTCGATCCAGCGGGCGCACAGCACCTCATCCGACAGGTTGTGCATGTGCTTCAGAATGAACAGGCCGGCGACAGGGCGCGTCGGCAGTCCAGGCTGCCCGGCCCTGTTTGGCACACCGAACCAAAGCGCTCATCCAAAAACTTCCAGTCGATCAGTGCCGCCAACCGCACCAGCAGATGGCCCATATCGATGATTTGATCCGCGCCGGAAATAGCAGGTCTTTCTGGCGATCGTCCCGCGGTTTGCTCATCGCCTTCTCCAATGCCGATGATCCGCTGTCAGGGAATCACGAATCGCTCAAGAGCAAAACCCCAAAACGCAAGAAAGCCAAGTTCAACACCCAGCTTTCCTGCAAAATCGAATACTTTGTCGAGACAAATTCTGTCTATCGTTCAGGTGGATCTGCATTCTTCACGAAGGACCTGTTCCTCGACGATGGCCGGCTTGAGCCGGACACCAATATCGTGGAGCGCTCGATCCGGCCGATTGGAATCGGGCGCCGCTGTTGCGCGGCGATGGTGATCTCATGCTACGGTCGATCTTGCGCCATGCCGACCAGCACTCAGCACGCGATGCCGAACCTTCTGCAGGGACCGAACAGGACTGGTACGCCATCAGGCCTGCGCTCTTGAACGGTCTGCGGCTTCACTGGATGCCGACCCGCTTCAAACGCAGCTCTTGAACGCCGTTGTCAAGATCAGCGAGACGTGTGAACTCGCACCGCTTACGTTCGACTGCAGAGACACGGGGCCACCCTCGCCAAACCACTCCTGTTCCAGATCGCTGGTGTCTTCAGCACGTTTTGCAGTCAGCCAGTCGTCGCGCCCTCCTCGCGGCAAACGACCCGCCCACCCTCAACCTCACCGGCCGCTTGCAGTGCGTAATGCATATCCGCGATCAGGTCGTTCGCGTCCTCCATGCCCGCATGAATGCGAATCAACGGTCCTTCGAACGCGCGCGGCGCTTCCGTTCGTTCCGATGGTGGATCAACCAGGAGCACGAGGCTGTCATACCCGCCCCAGGACGCACCGATGCCAAAAAGCCGCAGGCTGTTGAAGAAAACCGAAAGTTGAGGCCATGACATCGGCTTCAGCACGACTCCAAACAGCCCGCTTGCCCCTAAAAAGTCCCGTTTCCAAAGTTCATGGCCGGAATCGTTCGGAAGCGCTGGGTACAAGACCTTGTCGACAGCCGGATGGGTCTGCAGGCTCTGCGCCAGCTTGAGGCCATTGTCCCAATGCTGTTTCATGCGAACCGCTAGCGTGCGAAGTCCCCGCAGCGCCAAATAAATATCATCTGGCCCAGCAATCTCTCCGAAGTGATGAGCACTCGACTGTAGCGCGGGCCATGCGGCCTTATTCGCAGTCGCAATGCCAAGTAAGGCGTCGGAATGACCAACGATATACTTGGTAGCGGCGTGGATCGAGATGTCCACGCCATGCTCGAAAGGCTTGAAATAAAGTGGCGTCGCCCAGGTGTTATCCATGATCACGAGCGCGTCAGATTGATGCGCAATCGCGCCGAGTGTGCGGACATCCTGAACCTCAAAGGTCAGGGATCCAGGAGACTCCAGATAAACGGCCCGGGTGTTTTCTTTGATCTTCGCAGAGAGCGCCGAACCTTGCGTCGGATTGAAGTACTGCACTTCTATGTGAAGTCTCGTAAGGACTTGGTCTGCGAAGATTCTCATAGGCTGATAGACGCTATCGCTGATCAACAGGTGGTCGCCTGCTTTTAGCATCCCAAGAAGGGAGTGTGTGCAAGCAGATAAGCCCGATGGGAATAGGATGGAACGATAGCCACCCTCCAATTCGCAAACGGCCGCCTCGAGTGCGCGAGATAACGGCGAGCCGAAGCGCCCGTAACTGGCTACCGGACAGCCTTTCCGCGACTGCCATTCTTCCAGGGTTTCAGATAGGATTGTAGAGCCGCGATAGATGGGCACATTGACCATCCCCGCATGTTTATCGGGATTGCGACCGACATGACAGAGTCGGGTTTCGGTCTGTAATAGGTTGTTGCCGTCGTTCAGGTACTTCATAACTCCTCTATCGCGTTGCCATTGCCAGGCCCAACAACAGTGATAGTCATCAGCTGCTTTGCTTCAACCAGAGCGCGAGCACGACTTTACAACACCAATGGCTCCCCAATCAGCCCTCTTTTTTGCTTTGCGCTGCGGAACCGACCCCACCTCTGATTAGAGCAAAATCGCTCAGTGCGTTTTGATCTGAGAGTGCGTGTCCATCAATGCCGAGATCGCAAAGAGCGTCCTTCAAGGGCGTTCGTAAGATCGGCATGATAGTCACCAGTAGCGCTCGCATTTCATCGCCCTTGCCAAGCCGCCGCAAAACTATTGCGCAGCAATTGAAGCAAGAGCCGGGCCAAATGCGCATGTGGCCGTGCGTGGCGACTTTGCCGAGAGCTCGAAATCAGGGCGGACCCGCGTACTATTGTCCGAAAGCAAACGCGTCATGTCTAGGACCCATCCTGACAGCTTCCGGACTCATTCGCCTTGCTTGTCAAGATAGTTGTGGCCAATGTCATAGCAAGCCATCGCAGCAATCTCGCGGAAACAGCAGCCGACTCAGCCTTCGGTCCTCGCGTCAAAGTTCAGCGAGCTCGTACACGAGCAAACGATAGGCAGATCTTATGCCTGTACAAAGGACGATCACGATCTGGGCATGATGGCGGTCCGATCGCAGAAGACGCTCATCGGCCGCATTCGAACCCCATTTCGATCAGAACGCTTGGTGTAACGAAAGAGCGCAGCACAAGAAATGGCCTCGCCGCGCCGAATTGTGCCGCATAACAACCTTGGCCTGAAGGAGTTCGGACGAGTTCCATTTGCAATTGACGGGAGAAATGACGCGTCTCACGCTAAAGCGTGATGGCATTAAGTTCGATAGCCTGAATTTTTGAGGTAGTTGGCGCATTGATCGGCGGTGAAGGCATCAAGTGCGTGGCCGATAGCGGTGCAGACCGCGTCGACGGTTCGCGCGGCAGCTTTGCGGAGTAGGTGCTTGAGCTTAGCAAAGACCTGTTCGATCGGGTTCAGGTCAGGCGAGTATTTTGGCAGGAAGAAGAGTTTGGCGCCGACCGAATGGATGAGTTTGCGAACTGCTTTGCCCCTGTGGCTGCCGAGGTTATCCAAGACGACGATATCGCCGGGTCGAAGGACAGGCAGAAGAACCTTCTCGACGTATGTGCGAAAGCTGACGCCATCGATCGGCCCTTCGATGAACCATGGCGCATCGATCCGGTCATGGCGCAGGGCCGCCAGAAAGGTCATGGTCTTCCAGCGGCCGTGGGGAACCTTGGCGGGAAGTCTGTGCCCGCGCGGCGCCCATCCCCGCAATGGCGCCATATTGGTCCTGGTCCACGGGTGAGTGAGTAGTAGGCCGGAGGAACTTCACCTGCCGGCCTCTCGCAGAACGGTGCGTGAACCTCTCGATTCACACCGCTCCCATCAGGCAAACGTATTCGTTCCGAACACCTTCCAATGCACGAACAGTCGGGGATTTTGCCGCGCCAGCTTTCTCAAGAAGAGACTGGCACGCGTCCTGTGGGACTGAAAGCCCTTGAACTTACGCATGATCCACGCCCTGAGTTTCCGGTTGACTTAATCAGCCAGAGTGGACAGGGCCGAACGGCTGAAGCGACCGTAATAGGCTATCCATCCCCGAAGGAGCGGATTGAGCTGTTGGGCGATTTCAGCCAGCCTCCCCGGCGTTTGCCGCGGAATGTTCAAGCTTTTGATCGTCGCCCGCCTCGCCTTCAGTGCTGTGGGGCTGGCCGCAGGCGTATAGCCGCGTGATACGGACGGTGGATAGCTAGAAATCGCCAGCAACCCACCTGAATGGGACAGACGCGGCCATGGCACGTGCGATCATTCTCGTCGCAAGCTTTGGTTTGGTCGCAAAACCGACGTCGCGGGGCACATAGGCGGCTTCCAGGCGGTCTGGATCGTCGGTCCATTCCTTCGGAAGATATAACGCGCGATCGATAAACGCATGGCCATGACGCGAAACGTAGGAGACGAAGACACCAATCTGGCAGTTCGTAATCTTGCCTGCCGAACCAGTGTATTGCCGCGCCACTCCGCATGACGCTTTGCCCAGCTTGAGAAAGCCAGTCTCGTCGATCACCAGCACCGCATCGTCATCGGCCAAATGCTCGATAACATAGT
>NZ_AUEZ01000174.1 GCF_000426245.1 Bradyrhizobium sp. Ai1a-2
CATCCGTCTCAAGATCAAACGTGCCGGCTGGGACGATGCTTTCCTCATGCAGCTCCTCAGCCATATGCGATAGCCCTGCGCTTGCGGGGGAGGGCCGGGGTGGGGGTGTCTCCGCATTGGGACTCCCCGAGTGGAGAGAGCCCTCACCCGGCGCTTACGCCATAGCCGAAGCTCTGCTTCGGCGTTTTTTAGAAACTGCCGCCGAAAGGCGGCCTACGCCTCTCCCGCAAGCGGGAGAGGTGAACACGCGGACAGACTGATTCGACCAAAGCGCATCAGCCCTAGTCCGCCTGCGAACGGCGCAACTACATCGTCGTGTGATGCGGCTTGAACAGCCGGCCCTTTTCCGTCACGGCCGCGGCGGCAAGCGCCGCCAGCGCGCAGAGGAAGAAGCCGGTCGAAAACGGCAGCAGCGTGCCGTCATAGCTCTGGCCGATCACCATGCCGACGCCGATCGCGAGCAATGTCGTGATCGATCCGTAAAGCGACGAGGCGGTGCCTGCGATGTGGCCGTGCGGCTCCATGGCAAGCGCCGTGAAGTTCGCCATCATCAGGCCGAAGGTGAACATCATCAGCGCCGACAGCAGCATGAACAACGGCAACGGCAGCATCTGCAGCTTGACCGCCACCAGCATGGCCGCGGCAACCAGGAGAAATCCCACCAATGCGCCGTGCGAGATCACGCGCATGCCGAGGCGCCCGACGATGCGGGAGTTGAGAAAGCCGGCGATGGCGACGCCGGTCGCGATCGCGGCGAATGCGAGCGGGAAATAATGGCCGAGCCGGTAGACATCGGTGAACACCTGCTGCGAGGAGAACACGAAGACGAACATCGCGCCCCATACGCCGCCGCACGCCAGCGCATAGCCCAGCGTCTGGCGGTTGCTGATGGTCTGCCGGAAGGCGGCAAGCACCTCGCCAGGCTGAAGCGATTTCCGTTGCTCCGCCGGCAGCGTTTCCGGCATGCGCAGCGCGCTCCATATCAGCGCGATCACCCCGTACAGCATCAGCACAACGAAAATGCCGCGCCACTGCGTCAGCAGCAGCACTGCCTGGCCGAGCGACGGCGCGACCACGGGCACCGCGATGAAGACCATCATCGCGAGCGACATCACGCTCGCCATGCGCCTTCCGGCGTAGCAGTCGCGCACGATCGAGGTGGCGATGACGCGCGTCGCCGACGTGCCGAGGCCCTGCAGCGCGCGCGCCAATAGCAACGTTTCGAAGGATGACGCCGCGATCGCAAGCAGGCTCGCGACACCGTACACGGCCATGCCGCCCAGCAGCACCGGGCGGCGACCGAAGCGATCCGACAATGGGCCCATCACGAACTGTCCGACGCCGAAGCCGATCAGGAAGGTCGACAGCACCATCTGCGCATGATTGGCGTCGGCAATCTGGAATGCGGCGCCGATGCTTGGCAGCGCCGGCAGCATCATGTCCATCGCCAGCGGGTTCAGCGCCATGATCGATGCGATCGCAACCACGAATTCGGGGAAGCCCATCGGGCGGTGGCCTGACGATACCCAGGCTTCGGCATTGATTTCAGACACGCGGCCTCCTCTTGCGGAGGCGCAATCTATCGGCGGTGTTGCAACGCACAATCCCGTGTTTCGGAATGGGGGCCCAGCGGTTCCGGACGGGTTAGGCAAGGCGGCGCGCTTTTGGGCAGTCGCGGCTCGGCGAATTCCGGGATGTGGACACCGAGTCGCCAATCTCTCCGCTTTGCCCTGCCAAACTTGCGTGTCACCATCGCATCGAGGCCCGAGCATGATCTCGAAAAGTGGAAACCGGTTTTCCCTCGCGACAAACGCGAAGCGTTTGCGCAGGACGATCATGCGCAAACCAAAGAGCTAAAGCGGGATGACGATTCGTAGAAAAGTCATCGCGCTTTAGGGATCAAGGAGTCCGCGATGCGATGGTGCATCTCGATCGCAGCGGTGCTGGCTATCGGCATCCTCGCCGGCGCCGCGGGTGCTGCAGCGCCTGGTCAGCCACCGGCACGTGCCGACCGGCAAGGCCCGCCTTCCGTGGACATCGAGCTCATCATTGCGGTCGATGTCTCCTATTCCATGGATACGGACGAGCTCGCGGTGCAGCGCGAGGGCTATGCCCAGGCCATCGTTTCCAGGGAATTCCTGCAGGCGCTGAGGGGAGGCCCGAACGGAAAGATCGCCGTGACCTACTTCGAATGGTCGGCGTCCAACGACCAACGGGTGATCATTCCCTGGCGGGTGATCGACGGCCCTGAGACGGCTGACGCCGTCGCCGGTGAAATCATGCGGGCGCCGATCCGGCGCGGATCGCGCACCTCTATTTCGGGCGCCATCCTGTTCGGGATGCCGCTGTTCGACGAGGACCCTAACCGCGGCTTGCGGCGTGTCATCGACATTTCCGGCGACGGCCCCAACAACAACGGACCACCTGTCACGCCCGTTCGCGACCAGGCGCTCGCGAAAGGCATCGTCATCAACGGCCTGCCGATCATGATCAAGGAGCCGTCCCATTCGATGATGGATATCGACAATCTCGATTGGTACTACGAGGATTGCGTCATCGGCGGGCCCGGCTCCTTCGTCGTGGCAATCAAGGATCGCGAAAGATTCAAGGAAGCCATTCGCGCCAAGCTGGTGCTCGAAGTGGCCGGACATAGTCCCGAGCACAAGGTCATTCCCGCCGCCGAGAAGGAGCCAAGGATCGATTGCCAGGTCGGCGAAAAGCTCTGGGATGACCGTTGGGGACGCTAGTTAGGGCGATGAGCCGATCAGGCTGAATCTTCACCTCTCCCGCTTGCGGGAGAGGCGTAGGCCGCCTTTCGGCGGCCGTTTCTAAAGAACGCCGAAGCAGAGCTTCGGCTATGGCGTAGCGCCGGGTGAGGGCTCTCTCCACTCGGGGAGTCCCAATGCGGAGGCACCCCCACCCCGGCCCTCCCCCGCAAGCGGGAGAGGGAGCGCAGCTCCCCCAGATTTTCAGCCGAGACGAAGGCGGCGTTCGCCGAAGGCATAGAGCTGCCGCCAGAGCAGGCGATTGAACAGCGTCACCATCACGCACATGACGGCGATGCCGAGCACGACCTTCGGAAAGTCGCCGGCTTCGGTCGCTCGTGCGATATAGGAGCCGAGGCCGATGGCGGTCAGATGGGTGTCGCCCCAGCTTGCGACTTCCGCGACGATCGAAGCGTTCCACGACCCGCCCGACGCGGTGATCGCTCCCGTGACGTAGTAGGGGAAAATGCCGGGCAGGATCACCTTCACCCACCAGCGCCATCCCTTCAGGTGGAAGCTGCCGGCGGCCTCCCGCAAATCGCTCGGGAAGGCGGCGGCGCCCGCGATCACGTTGAACAGGATGTACCACTGGGTGCCGAGGATCATCAGCGGACTGAGCCAGATGTTCGGGCTCAATCCGAAATGCACGATCAGCACGACAAACACCGGAAAGGCGAGGTTGGCCGGGAACGCCGCCAGGAACTGCGCGAGCGGCTGTATGCGCTCGGCGAGTTTCGGCCGCAGTCCGATCCAGACGCCGATCGGCACCCATATCAGCGTCGCCAGCGCGATCAGCACGACCACGCGCGCGAGCGTGACGAAGCCGTATCCGACGGCGGTGGTCACGTCTGACCAGCCGAGTGTGGCGGAGAGATATTGATAGATCTTCCAGGCGGCGTAGCTCGTCACGGCGGCGACCACCGCCACCCATACACCGTCGACGAAGCGCGAGGGTGGGCCGCTCTTGGCTGGCTGCCGCAGCACAGCGGGCATGCTGAGGCGCAGGGTCGAAATGGCCTTGTTCGCGGCGCCGAGCGGATAGGTCAATGCGCGCAGCGCGCGCGTGCGCCGGAACAGATCGAGCATCCAGGACGTCGGTGGCTCGCCGGAGGCGGTCTGCTCAAAGCGGAACTTGTCGGCCCACGCGACGATGGGGCGAAACAGCAGCTGGTCATAGGCGACGATGACGAGAAGCATGGTGGCCAGCGCATAGACGATCGCCGGCAGGTTCTGTTGCTGGATGGCCAGCGCGACATAGGAGCCGACGCCGGGCAAGGTGACCGTCGTGTTGCCGACGGTGATCGCCTCCGATGCCACCACGAAGAACCAGCCGCCGGACATCGACATCATCGCGTTCCAGATCAGGCCGGGCATCGCAAAGGGCACATCGAGACGCCAGAATCGCTGCCAGCCGGACAGGTGAAAGCTTTGCGTCGCTTCCTCGAGATCCTTCGGCACGCTGCGCAGCGACTGGTACATGCTGAAGGTCATGTTCCAGGCCTGGCTGGTGAAGATCGCGAAGACGCAGGCAAGTTCGGCGCCAAGCACCTGCCCCGGAAACAGGTTCATGAAGAACACGACCGTGAAGGTCAGGAAGCCCAGGATCGGCACCGACTGCAGGATGTCGAGCAGCGGGATCAGCACGATCTCCGCGCGCCGGCTCTTGGCGGCGAGCGTGGCGTAGATGAAAGTGAAGATCGTCGAGCAAACGATCGCCAGCAGCATCCGCATCGTGGTCCGCAGCGCGTAGAGCGGAAGATTGCCCGGATCGAGCGTAACAGGCGTATGCTCGAGCTCCGACAGCGGCTCGATCGTCTGGTGCCCGCCATAGACGATCAGCACCAGGACGCCGATCAACAGCAGCAGCGCCACGAGATCCCAGACATTGGGCCGGAGCGAGTTTTGCCCGAGGACGGCGGTGCGGATATCCTGAAACGTCATGTGCCACCCACCTCTGGTCAGAACTCGGCGCGCAGGCGGCCTGGAGGGCCGAACCGTGACCGGCGTTATAGGCGGCGTTCACGACGAACCGATAGTCCAGGCCGGTCGCAAGCTGCCTGAGCCCGGCGTGGCCGAGTCGCGCTCGGACGAATTTCGCGAACTATTTCAACATGATTTGGGCCGTCCAGCCCTTCACGCAAAAACATTCCGCTTTCGTCGTCGGGCAAATCAGTGATTTAACTCCGCGCGTCTCACGGCGGATGAGGGGCGGCTCGCGATCGTCACGAACGTTGCGGTGAGATGCGGTGGACG
>NZ_AUEZ01000175.1 GCF_000426245.1 Bradyrhizobium sp. Ai1a-2
CGACACCGTTGCCGGCGCCAAGGCAAGCGCCGTGATCTACAGTTTGGTGCTGACATGCCGGGCAGGCGGCGTCGATCCCTATGCATGGCTACGTCACGCGCTCACCGAATTGCCCCAGCGCGCGCCAGACGCCGATATCGAAGATCTGTTGCCGTTCAACTGCACCGCTCAAAAAAACCTGCCAGCTGACAACGACAGCGGCTGACGGTCGAACGCTCAGGATCAATCAAGCCGTTCCGATGATCCCGCTGCGGCCCGGCGTCACGCGACACCGCGGCCAGCCGCGCGCGCAGCCTGTGCAGCAAAATGCGCGCTTACGTACCTCTGACTCTTCAGTCGGTGTTCCGCTCACCCACAGTAGATAGCTAAGATCATAGCGCCCAGTCCCGCGCTGAAGAATGCTGATGATCCCTTCGGGCGTCCAGATGGCAGCCCTGGTACGGTGTAGGTATATAACTCAGTCGCGTTTCGCGCGATTTCCCTCACGAAGCGGTCTGGCGAAAAGGGAAGTCGCCCCGCGTCCTCGGCCAATGACACAAAAGGAGAATAATAAGTAGCACCCGCCGTGTGGTCCGCAGCCATGCGCGCCAGATTCGGTTGGGAAGGCGCCGAATAGTCGAATCGAGAGAAAGGAGCGTTGCGCGAACGCAAGCGCGCCATGTCACGCAAATGGCTCGTGGCGCTCACATCCTGCGACGCGCGTGGCCTGCAATGTCTGGCGTCGTTCTGAAAACGCTGCAGCCTAAGATACGACGATGGCACGACGTCGTCGAAAATGGCGTTACTATCGACCGCGCCCGCTGATGACTCCCTTACGTTTGACCATTGTGCTGATTGCTGCTCAGCCAGCCCGATCTCGCTCCTGAGCGCCTCAACGTTCGCACCGGCCAGGGTTGCGGCAAGCTGGGCGCGCGCTCTGACAAACGTCGAGGCTGCGCACCGCTCCCTTTCCTGGATAGCGCGTGCTCTCATGATACCTGCCGTCATAGTTGACGGTGATTCGACCTCGGATGCTCTCGAAGTAGAAGCAACTGAATCTGATTTTTGGTGGGCTGGCTGGGTCTCCCCAAACTGCTGCACGGAGCCGGCTTGGTCGGCGCGCGAGTTTGTTGGTGAGCTGGTTTGCGGGTTCGAGTTGTCCGCTTGCCGGCCCGCTGCGTTGATTGGATTGACGTTCACCTTTGACATATGTTCATCAGGTGTTCTGTCGGCGAAAACCGGGATCCCCCCCGCACGAGAGGTGCTCGCCTTCGCGCTTTCCGCGACTGCAAAGGGTGAGCAGGCGAGCGCCTTCCACGTATGAGGCTGCAACCGACGTGCCAGCATCGCTTGCGCACGGAAAATCAACCCGCTTGCTGGATAACGCGCGTACGCGTCAGCCTGAAGCTGCAGTCGCAAAGCCTACAATTCCGTACAACAGGACCATCTGCGCCTGTTCGACTCATAACAATGAAATGCGCGCATCGAGCGCATTGTGCGAGGGTCACGGTCGAAATTCAAAACGCCTTTCCGCGTGCCATTTGATCAGCACCGATCCCGCCTTTAGCTCTGATCGGCGGTATCGGGCCATTGCATAGTCTCCGATGTAGAGCGTCAAGGAGGTCAAAATCAATTAGGGAACAGTGGAAGTCGAACGGCTCGGGACGGCACTGATGGCATCGCGCCGGCCGCGCCTGAGCTAGCTGCGGCTCCTCCGATGTTCGGATCTGATATCAGCGGTGCATATGGTTTTTCGGCGCAGAGTCTTCACAAGTCGCGCCTTTTCCTTCGAAGTAGCGCACCGCTTCTGGCCTGAGGTGCCGCTTGAGATTATAATCCGGCGCGTTTTGGCAACGATCGCCCCCGTCGGCGAGATATCTTCTGGCGTTGCCGCTACGCCTCTCTTTCCAGGACGATTTAGCCAACTTTGGTCATTAAAGCAGCGGCCGGACAATTTCTCGACTTGGTGACGATATGTTTGGCGTTCGCCAACGTGCTATCGTAAACATGACGCCGATTTTGCACTATGCGTGTGGCGCAAGAAGAACTCGGAAATGGTGCCACCCGGCGTGAACTCAAAAAACCCCTTTGCATCGAATTGGTCTGTTTTTCCACGCGCAGACCCGATTTAGGATGCATCTGATTGAAACGTAGTCAAGCCGTGTCGATGAAGCCTAATAGAAACGGGGAACTGTGAAGCTAGTCGTCGTTTCAAACCGCGTCGCGCGCCGCAACGAAAACGAACCCATGACCGGCGGCCTCGCCGCGGCCCTGCTTCCCAGAGTGGAGTACTCCGGAGCGACCTGGGTGGGTTGTTCCACTGGCCGAGCGCGCAACGCCAATCAGAGGGGGCCGTTTTCCGAGGTCGAGGCGCTCGGCGAAGGCACGCTTGCGACGGTAGATATTCCTGCTGAGCACTATAGCGGATTTTATGAGGGCTTTTCCAATTCGGCGCTGTGGCCGGCATTACATTCGCGCGTCAACTTAATCGACGTCTCGGATATTGATTATGTCTGCTATCGCAATGTCAACGCTGTCATGGGCCAGGCGCTGCTTAGCCTACGAAGCGAGGAGACCGCGTTTTGGGTACAGGATTATCATTTCCTTCCTCTTGGCGCTCAGCTGCGTCAGAGCGGTATCGATCAGCCGATCGGCTTGTTCCTCCACACGCCATGGCCAGTGCCCGCCGTGATCCAGCATGTGCCACATCATCGCGAGGTGATCAAGGCGATGCTGGCCTACGACCTGATCGGCTTCCAGACCGAGGAACACTGCCGCAATTTTCTCTCCTATGTCGGCGCCAATCTCGGAGTGGCCACCGAGAACGGTCTTGTGATCTCGCGCCATAGACCGACCAGATGCCAGGTGTTTCCGATCGGAATCGATGTGGACAAGTTCGCAGAACTTGCCGCCAGGTCGGGCTCGCGGCCCTGGGTATCGTGGCTGCGACGCAGTTTCAAGGTTGAGACGCTTGCCATCGGCGTCGACCGGCTCGATTACACCAAGGGTCTCGACAACCGCATCCGCGCTTTCGATTGCCTGTGGAGCAAGCAGCCGGATCTCGCGCGCAAGGTCTCGTTATTGCAAATTGCCACGCCATCGCGAAGCGGGATCAAAGCCTACCGCAATCTGCAGGGCTATTTGGCCCGCCGCGTCCGCGAGGTCAACAACCGCCATGGCGACGTGGACTGGACGCCTATCCGCTATCTAGAGACGGGCTTCAGCCAAACCGTGCTTGCCGCTCTTTATCGCACAGCGAAGGTTGCCGTGGTGACGCCGATGCGTGACGGGATGAATCTCGTGGCGAAGGAGTTTGTCGCCGCGCAAGACCCGACCGATCCCGGCGTGTTGGTTTTATCGAAATTTGCCGGCGCGGCTAACGAGCTTGACGGCGCGCTGGTCGTTGATCCGGACGACATCGGCGGCATGGTCAATGCTATTTCCAGCGCGATCTCGATGCCGCTCGATCAGCGTCGCTCGCGGTGGCAAGCGATGATGGAAAAGCTTCAAGGCTATACCATTCAGCAATGGTTCTCGGACTTCGTTGCGGAGCTGGAGAAAAGCCGGGCCGTGGAAGTCGCGGGAGAGTTCATTCCGCAGGATGTGGGGGCGCCCAGTAGCTCAAAACGGCGGAAGGTCGAGGACGACTCAGCCGGGCCTTCCAGCCACTTGGACCTACCGCGGCAGTTGTCATATCCGGCAGCCGACGTGCCGGCTTGGGCGCCAGCGAACGATTTCGGACATGCCGTCCCCTTGGGCTGGGACCACGGCCCCCAAACGGCCCCGGACGTCCTGATTGGCGTACTGACCAGAAGCGGTGATCTGCCGACGCCGTTCCAGCCGATGACAAATTTATACATCCGTGGTCAACCCTACGCGGCGGTGTTGAGGGCAGGGATAAGGGAGCCGACCCCAAACAATCCGCTAGGCGTTAACGTTATTCTCATCCCTCGACTTAGAGGCGGCTGAACAACATGCTTGGAGTAGAACCCGACACCAAAAGATGAGCTATCGCCAAATCTTGGTGACGACCGGGCCGGTCAGACGGCGGCGATTTTGGGCTGACGGTCGGTCGGCTTGGCGATGACCTCGATCCCATCGTTGAATGTCACACCGAGAATGAGCTTTGGCAACTGGTTGTGACCATCGAGACGGCGCCAGCTTTTCTGCGCTCGCTCGACCATTTTGAAGACCATCGCGAGCGCTGTCCTGTTCGACAAGCAGCCTTCGACCGGATCGTGCGGTGGCGCACGGTGGCGAAGGTGGTAACCGGTGTGAGATTGTCTCGGTGCCGATGTTCCGCTGCGATATTCAAGATCGTAGCGTATGGTGCGACCATCGGGCCAGAGGCACCGGGAGCACGAAGGTGCGGGCAGGCCGATGCATACGATGAGCCTCGAGCTCGAGTTAGTAGCTGGCCGCCTCTGCGACTCGCCCGGTTGCGCTGAGAGCGCGAATCCGTAGTTGTCGTGTCGCCCGCAGCTCCCGTCATGTGTTCTGATTGGCAGGAGGTGCGAATGCGACGGGTGATTGGCATCGACGTCCACCGAACTTTCGGGGAGGTGGTGGTTTGGGAGGACGGCAGGCTCCGACATGCGGGCCGCATTGATATGACGCGGACCGCGTTGGAGGGATTTGGCAAGACCCTGCTGGCCAGTGATGAGGTGGTGGTCGAAGCGACCGCCAACAGCATGGCGGTGTCGCGGGTTCTGGCGCCGTTCGTGGCACGGGTGATTATCGCCAATCCGCTGCAGGTGAAGGCAATCGCCCAGGCTCACGTCAAGACCGACAAGATCGATGCCGGCACGCTCGCCAGTCTGCAGGCGGCCGGGTACCTGCCGCAGATCTGGACGCCTGACGCGGAGACCGAACGCAAGCGTCGGCTGGTGGCGCGGCGCTACCAGGTCGTGCGGCA
>NZ_AUEZ01000176.1 GCF_000426245.1 Bradyrhizobium sp. Ai1a-2
GGCCCAAACGCGCCCGGCGCCGCCAGTCGTGCACCTGCTGGGGCCGGCAGCCATGGCGACGGGCGACGTCTGTGACAACCGCCCCCGGCTCGAGGCTTTCCGCGGCAATCTGTGCCTTCAAATCATCCGGCCACCGCTTGCGACCTGCGCCAGCATACACTTCGATACGCGGCGACAACGGTCGTCTTATGTCATCCGAATGGTCGTCCATTGTAAGCACCCTTGCTGAAGATGACTCTTCTAACGGTGCTCTTAAGACCCCGCACAAACAATCCGACGGGCCTCTGCGCTACGCTTACATTCGGCTGGCGTTCGAGCATCTTCGGGTCCGCGCCGGCATGTCGGATTTGCACTTTCACGACTTACGACATGAGGCGATCTCTCGTCTCTTCGAGAAGGGTCTGAACATCGTCGAGGTCAGCGCCATCTCGGGACATCGCGAGCTCAAGATGCTGCAGCGCTACACGCATCTGCGCGCGGTCGATCTGGTCGCGCGCCTTGGGTAGCGCTCCCAACCACTCAATTTACCCGAGCGATAGGAAAAGAGAGAATGCTCAGAACTACACTTACACTCGTCGTCCTAGCTACCATTCCGGTCCGCACTAGCTACGCCCAACAACGCCCGCTGACGGATGCTGAGAAGAAGATCATCACAAGCACGTATGGGAGCCGGCTAAAGGATCCACTATCCGCTCAATATCGATGGCCCAATCTGATCAAGGCTCAGGCCGACGCGCCCGACTACTGCTTCCAAGTCAACGCCAAGAACTCTTACGGTGGTTATGTAGGTTTTCAAACCGTCTTGGGCTCAGTAACGCAGCGGAACGGCACTGTCGTAAGCTATCGCTTCAAAATGGGCGCCGAAAGCAGTTCGATGATGAATGATACAGCAAACGAATTTTGTGCTATCGGCGGCTACAAATTTCAATAGCCTGCCGCCGCAAGCTGCTCTAGGGCTTTGCGACGAGCGAAGTCCTAGAACTATTTTTCCAAGTCCAATCCATTGTGCAATGGCGCCACCAGATCTTTTTCCTGTATCCTTGGCCATTTCTCGGCTGGAGTAAAGAATAGCAGAGCGTAACGGCACGGATGATGTCCTTAGTGGTTCGCCGTTGCTCGTCTTGTGGTCGCGACCGCGTCGCGCCATCACATTTCCGAAGCCATCGCAGATTGCGCGGAGTGATGACACGAAACACCAAATCGCTATACGCCCGACCTTCGAAAAACCTCAAGACGCCGCCAATCTGATTGGCCGGGGAGCCTCGCCTCCCAGAAACGCCATCCGTTAACATTGTTCCCTGTAACTAAAAACGCTGCAGAGGATGGATTGACGGCGCGTTTCCCGTTCACAATTAGAACACCGCCGTCGACGACGCCGCTGTAAGTCTTCCCTTTGTAGCGAGCACGGAATTCCGTCCCTGGCGGAAATCTTACGCCCCGGACATCCCAAACCTTGCCTCTGTTTGCCGCTCGCTGCAGCTCCTCAGGCGAAAGCGGCGGCTTCCATTTGGGCAACTTGAGCAAGTCCCTAAGAACATCGTTGTATGTGTCGCCCTCGGACGCGCGAAGCGCCGTCAAGGCTTTGAAAACATCGAAGTCGATCTCGATCTGCACGAAACATTCTTCCTATAGTGCTATTAGTCCTATGTCATTTTGACCCTAGAAATGCTCAGTTCATTGCCATCCGTCAAGAAGCTACGTGCCTGCTAATAGCGATCTCATTCTTCCTATCTGAGCACGTTCGTTGTCGTATAGATGGATACCCCTCGCAACCAGCTCAGAGGGGATCAATAATGCACTTTTCATCCGTCCGGCACTCCACGGTCATTCAAGCGTCGCCCCGTCAATCATCCAATTCAGATTTGACGGCCAAATGGCTAGCTGAGATGCTTATCCTAGCGCCCGCGATCCATGAAGCGGGGCACGTGTTTGCAGCTCGGGCTCATGGCTTTGAGGTGGCCTGGGTGTCGCTTGACCCAGACTTCCTGATGAACGACCCACTCGCGATCGAGAATGAATGCGCGTCCGGCGATCCGGTTGCGATGGTGATCGCTTCGCCGCGAATCCGGCCGATCCACGAACGGGGTTGCGTCATTTCGCGAGCCGAATGGGATGCCGTCGAGGCGTATGTCCTGGAATGTATGGCAGGACCAATGGCCGAAGCGTCATTCAACCCGCACTTCCAAATCGAGGTTGCGGAAAGGGACAAGCTACAAGCTAATGCGCTACTCTGGAAGGTTACACAACCTTCGAAATTCAAATTTCGATCAAAGGTTAAGCAGGTGCTGCGGAGGGCTGACTGCTTTGTGAAGCAGAACAGAGAAGCAATATTCTACCTGGGCGTGATGATTCACAATCACCGGACCATTTTGGGCTCAGACATCGATCCCGCAATCCGCGAGGCCACCCGGCTGGCCGCCCTGGGAAGATTCGGCGGACGGGCAGAAATCGATATCTGTTTGACGCCCGATTAAGGGGGCGACGGCCGGGTCGCCTGCGGTTCTGAGCCGCTTTTCGAATCAGCCTCTCTTTAATCGGATGCTCGCGGCGATCTTGGTCTTCGCGAGCCCGCCTAATTTGAGCCCCAGTTAAGGACTGCTGTGAATGACCATCGCCAACAATGATAATCTCGCGCTCGAACTAGCCGAGCAGGCGCCTGGCTCGGCTTCCAAAGCAATTCGTCAGGAGCCGTCCACATCGATGGGCAGTAATGACCTAGATATTGGGCGCCCGAATCGAACTATCCGCAGTGAGCGGGATCCGGCGGATGCAGCCATCAGCGCGTCGCCGCAACGGTCCAATCAAGTCACCGCATGCGGCGAAGGGACTCCGACAAACAAAGTCACCCGGCGTCTTCGGCGCTCAGATGTAAAGGACCGACAAATCATTGAAGGGATTCGAAATTCCGTTGTCGTGCAGGCGTCAGATGGCAAGCCCGCTTTAGTAGGCGATCTTCACACTTCAATTCTCACTACCTCATGGGAGCACACTGGTGTCCGAATGAAGCTCACCTTCGCGAACGAAGCGCTGGCCCTCCATGAGGATGACGACAGAGAGACGGGGAGGCGGCCGGTATCCTGGTCGCTCAACCTTGGTCCTGACCGCCTCGAGGAAGCCATGAGCCATCCTAGCGGCTTCGTTGGGTGCTTGAGCCGCTTCATAAACCGAGCGCTGAAGAGCAGACTTGGGCTCGTTCCTTTCTATTGGTTCGTGGTCGACATTGAACGGGAGCGTCTGCATCTTCACGGTGGAATCCTAGCTTCGCCGGATCAGTTCATCCCTCTCGAAGAGGGCATGCGCTATGCCGGTGGCGAGTGGTCCGCGACCCAGCGGAGTGGGGAAAAGCATCAGTTCCACTTCAATCCGGAGCGCTGCGACTATGGCTGGATCCACTACGCGATCGGCAACAAAGCCAAGGTCAGGCGAGTCATCGGCGCCCCTTACCTGTTCATTGGCAAGGCGCTCCGGAAAGAGGCAGGTTGGCTATACGGGAGGTATCGGCAGATTTTGCGCGGCGAATCTGACGATGTCTAATATCCGCGTCCGGTTCCTAGTTCACCCAACCAGCAGGGCAAAACTAGATGACCCATTCTTGCGGGGCTCTCGATATGTTCTGTCACAGATTCCCGTTGGGAGCTGGCGAGAAATGGGCACCTCGTTGACCGCCCCTAGAAGCTGCGGGCAAACGCTTCAGGCAATCTGCATCGATTGCGCGGCTTTGAACGTTTCGCATGGATGGGAGGAGATGCTTTCCGGTCCAAAACACCTGCACGACCCGTTCAGGGCACCAGCGGCCGTCTATACCGATCCTGGAACAACCACGTTGCCGTCGGCGCGCGGGCTAGCGTCCGCTATCGCTGGCGCCGTCGAGCCACTCGACTGGGGTGGCATCTGATGGGCCGTGCTGGTTGTTTTGTTCGGGTCGGGGAAGGAGTGTCTGTAAACGCGCGTTGGCCGGCAATATAGAAGCAGCAGAATCGTCGGACCATTGTGCGTTGCCCTGCGATGTCGATCCTCATCGCCGACTCACTAGCGCTCTGCCTGAGGGGTCTTCCGCGAGCGATCAGGAGTAAGATAGTAGGGATCGATTCGAGCGGAAGTGTTCTGCAGACGGACAGATACGCAGCTCTAATGACAGAATTTCTGGTCATTCTGCACAGAAGTTTTGAGCACTTTGAACGGCTTTCGAGACCAAGAACTGTGCAAACTGACAAGAAAAACGCCGTTACATTTCCATCTTATAGAAACGTAGCAGCACGATTTCCGCTGAAATCCGCGAACTGAACATCGGTTTCGCGCGATTTTTTTTGCGCTCCCGTGCCAAGTAGGGCGAGGAGAGTGCGGATTTTGGGCGATAAGCGGAGCTTGCCGGTCGAAAAAGCCGTCAGAAAATAGGTGCAGATTTTTGGAAGCTGATCAGTCGCCCGTGAAGAAGTCTGATTTCAGCTTGGGACGAGCTGAAATCGGAGGATGAGCCTGACCAGGATTTGGTGCAACAAAAGCTCCAGCCAGCGGATGAGACGGCGGAAGTTGTATCCGGCGGCGGCGAGGACGGCGTTGGCGGCGTCGCCCTTGCGGTACCAGAAGTAGTTGCGCCCCATGCGATGCTCGGATTTGAGATGGCCGATGACCGGCTCGACGGCCGAGCGCCGGCGCAGCTCGCGTTTGATCCTGGGCGTCACGCGCCGCTTCTGGCCTGAGATGAACACCCTGAACTTGTAATCGGGTGGCGCATTGTGACCTCGGTAGCCCTTGTCGGC
>NZ_AUEZ01000177.1 GCF_000426245.1 Bradyrhizobium sp. Ai1a-2
ACAGCTTCCGTCGTTGGGGGCGTGCTCGGCACAACTATCGCAGGGACGAATGTCGGGCCGATCGAACCCTCTCCAGCCCGATGATTGGAGGCCAAAGTTTTTCGCCAATTCAGCAGAAGCTGACGTGAGATCCCGTACCGGCGAGCGGTCGCCGAAACCAGTCGTGGCCCCGCGAAGCTCTCCTCTACGATCCTGAGTTTCTCCGCACTCGTCCAGCGTCGCCGCCGACCGGTCTCCACCACCTCTATGCGGCTCAGCACCGCACTGTCCTTATGCACGTCCATAAGGACAGTCAGCTACGCAGCCGACCTTTTCACAAGGCGGCCTTGCTCGGGTGCGTACGATGCTAGCGGCTCGAACCAAGCTGGTGAATCTGCGGCGCGACCTCGACAACCAGATGCGCGGTCTGTGTAAGGGGCTGGGAATGGTGCTCGGCAGGGCCGGTTCGACCAACCTGGCTCGCAAAGTCAATGCCGTGCTTGACGAAGCGCCGGATCTACAAAATATCTTCGCGCCGCTACTCCTTGCCCAGTCCTGTTTGACCGAGCAAATTGAGACGTTTGATCGAGAACTCCTAGCAGCGGCAAATGGCGACCAAACTGTTCGGCGAATGATGACCGTTCCCGGTATCGGTCCCCTGACTGCCCTGTCCACGTCGTTAGCATCGATGACCCCACTCGCTCTAGACATTCGGCCGACGTTGGCGCCTATCTCGGCCTGACACCAAGACGTTATCAATCCGGCGAGATCGATCGCACTGGCCGCATCTCCAAGCGCGGAAACCACCAGGCTCGAACTTATTTGTTCGAGGCCGCGAATGTCCTGCTGACCGTTGTCAGACGAGGTTCTGCGCTCAAGCGCTGGGGCAGCAAGCTGGCCAAACGCATCGGCGCCAAAAAGGCGAAGGTTGCCGTGGCGCGCAAAATGGCTGTCATACTCCATGCCATCTGGACCGATGGCACCGAGTTCCAGGCAGAGATACGCACCGCATGAACCAGCCTTAAACCAACCGAGATCCGCCTTCGGCGGAACATGCGTCCCTGCCGGGACGAAGGTGTTGGCAATCTCGAAGTCGTCCCTGCGGGCGGTGACGCACCGCGCTCTTCATATCGAGATGCCGCACCTCTTGAACGCCATCATGCGGCGCTCCTGCATAGAGACGACCGCGGAAAGAACCATGAACCCGGCAGTGGATCATTTTTGTCGATCGGGGTTGACACCGTGCCCGCGATTAAAGAACGGACGACTAAATAACATTCCAGGCGCAAGCTGATCTTCATCGCAAGAACGCCGCTTAGTTTAGTTAGCGCAGTCCCGTACCTCAGTAGCGGCAGGGGATTGGCTGGCCTGAGCCGAGACCCTCGTTAGCGCCTTTGGGCCGCGGCTGCGCCTTTGGGAATTTTCGGCAGGTCCATGTGGGATCCCTTTGTAAGGTATGCTGTCGAGCAGATGTCCGATCAAGTTCAACCGGGCGCGGAGCTTGTCATCGGCCGGGACGATGTACCACGGCGTATCCGGCGTGTGGGTAGCATCGATCATGCGCTGGTAGGCCGCCGTATAATCCCACCAGCGCCGGACCGATTCGGTGTCCATGGGGCTCAGCTTCCAGTACTTGACCGGGTCTTTGATCCTAGCCTCGAACCGGCGCCGCTGTTCATCCTGACTGACATCAAGAAAGTACTTGCGCAAGATAATGCCCATATTGACGGCAATCTCTCGCTCGACCACAGGGGTGACGGCCAGGAAGCGTTCGTATTCCTCGTCGGTGCAGAAACCCATCACATGCTCGACCCCGGCGCGATTGTACCACGCGCGGTCGAACAGGATGATTTCGCCCGCCGCCGGGAAATGCGCGATGTACCGCTGGATGTAGACTTGCATCTTTTCACGAGAGGGGGTTGGCAATGCCACGTGCCGATAGACGCGCGGGATCGTGCGCGCGGTGATACGGCTGATCACGCCCCCCTTGCCGCCGTGTCGCGGCCCTCGAAAATCACGATGGCTCGCGCACGTTTGCGCTTAGACCCAAGTCTGCAGGCGTACCAGCTCTACTTGGAGTTTCGCGAGCTCCTTCTCGAATCCCTCACTACTCATCTTGCCGGATGCCGTAGTCACCTCGGTTGCCGCGTGCTTCTTTCGCACTGGAACGCTCCTTGTGCTCCACCGGGTTCTGTGCGGATCGCGTTCTGTAATCAGGTATTGTTCAGCCGCCGAAAATGATGCGTCGGAAGCGGTACAGCGCGACACCGAAAAACACAGCTCCGATGGCGAATGTGGCAACGATCTCCGGCCAAACAATGGACAGATCCGCCCCACGATAGAGCACGTCCTGGGCGAAGATAACAAAATGAGGCGTCGGGCTGATCACCAGCATGATGTGCTTCAACCAAATGGGCATGCTTTCCAACGGCGTCGTTGAGCCCGACAGCAGCATCATAAGGGATTACGAGCTCCTGATGGCGGAGTTGCAGGGAAATAATCCGAATCTCGCCCCCCGGACTCGGCTCGTGGATCCACTCACAGCCCACTATCATCTGCGCTTGGGTGGTGATAACGACATGCTCCGCGCACTTCAGCGCACCGTTTATGATCGGTATGGTAACGATACAGCCGACTTCTTGTTCCTGCCAGTGAACGATGCCAGCGCTACGGATCTTGATCGCCGCGGTACCCACTGGTCGCTGCTGCTGGTCGATCGACGTGACCGGGAAAGACCGGTCGCCTATCACTACGACTCCGGCCGGGGACGTAACAACGGGTTTGCCGCAACGCTTGCACAACGGCTGGGCGCCGGCCTGCAGCTAGCCCACATGGCCCCGCAACGGAACGGCCATGATTGCGGTGTCTTTGTTCTGGACGGCACGCGGGCGCTGGTCAGGCGATTGGCAGGAAGACGGCAGCCAGACTTCCAGAATCTTGGCAACCTCATCGCCAGTCGGCGGGCATTGCAAGAACGGCTGAGAGGCTGATTGTGAACCGGGCCTTTAATTGCGGTTTGGTGTCAAGTTGACATTTCTCATCCCCGCTTGCCTGAACGCCGACGGTGCCGTTTCTAAATGATCGCGAACTCGAAACATGTCCGCGCTCGCCTGCTGCTCCTCACTCTTCACGGCGGCAAAGTGCGTGGTGGGGCGCTGGGCTGCTTCGCAGATCGCTTTCTGCATCGGCCATAGCGTTTTTCCGGCGCTTAACAAAGGGCCTTACATAGGACGGCCAAATAGGGGCACTGCGCGGCCCAGTTTGCCAATCTCACGAGCCCAGTAATGGGCGCTGGCGCAGGCTTCCAGCGCATGCAGGCTGCTGGGCAAAGAAAGCCAGCACTTTGTCGCGAGCAGCTGTTTGCGGAAAACAACATCGCCGTCAGCACCAGCGGTTATGTCGCGGCCGTCGGCCGCGACCATTTTCGGCTGATGCATATCTGGTTAGGCTGTCTGGTTGCCGGCGCCGCATCGCCGCTGGACAAGCGCACTTGCTGCTCGCTCCGCCGCGCGGGCAGAGCCAAAGTGGTGGCCATCGAGGCTGTCAAAGACGCGCTCAGATGAAAAGAATCGAAAGCCGCGCTCTTCGCGAACGATGATGCCTGCTGTTCGATTCGATACTTCGATGACGTAGGCTTGGGACATAGGCGCTCAATTGCCGAAAACTCCGGCGCTCCGGTCTGATGATCGATTGATCTGGCTGGATTCGTCGATACGATTCAACAACAGACACCTGTCGCCGCCGAGACATAGCGATGCGGCATGCGGCTTCGCATGTCAGACATCTCACTTCCCCTTGCCCGTCCTCATTCCGGCGACCTCAACAGCACCAGCTGTCGTGAAAGAATATCAGGCGGGATAGCGCGACAATCAATGAAATGATTATCCAAAGTTCGAACATCAGCGCAACACAGCGTCCACGACCGAGCAAAAAGGAGCACATTTTTAACGAAGTCGTTGCAGGCGCTCTGGCAGATATGAATGGTAGCTCTACCGGGTGATGGCAAGTTTCAAATGCTCGGCAATCCTCAGCCGACCTGCGTTTGGCGGGTTCTGGTTCGTGGCCTCTGCTGCGGCTTGACAGGCGCTAGGCGCTTTCGAGAAATGATCGCCACAACTTCTGTGGACGTTAGCGTCAATGATCAGGTCCGAACTCGTTGAGCGTATCGCCGGCCGAAATCCGTGCCTTTATCAGCGCGATGTCGAGAACATTGTAAATGCAATTCTCGGCGAGATCGTTGCTGCGCTCGTGCGCGGAGGTCGGGTTGAGCTTCGTGCATTCGGAGTCTTTTCCAGCAAGCAACGGCGGGCTCGCACGAGCAAAAATCCGCGAACGGGCGAGCTCGTGCGAGTAGACAAAAAGCGCTTTCCGCTTTTCAAGGCCAGCAAGGAAATGCATGAGCGCTTGAACAGCGATGCGAGTCCGAAAGACGCGACTTTGCCATCCGAGGCAGTCCAAGGGTGACGTCCGGGCAATCTAGTGGCTCCGCACAGTGATTTTGACGGATTGGATTGAGGTGGTCAGATAAGTTCCGGCAGACACTTGGGATCGACGAGGACCTCGATACTGCGAGCTGTCCTTTGCTGCCTTTTAATGAGTCCAACTCGTTCCAGCGTCAGCACCATTTGATGAACCGAAGGCGGGCTGACGCGGAAATATTCCCTAATGTCGGCTTCTGCCGGAGGCCTGCGGTGCAGCTTCGTATAGAGGTGGATAAAAGCGAGGTATTGCCCCTGTTTGGTCGTGAAGGTTTTTGCCGAAGGACTCACG
>NZ_AUEZ01000178.1 GCF_000426245.1 Bradyrhizobium sp. Ai1a-2
GCAACCGGACCGCGCGGGCGCGCAGCGCCTGGTCGCCTATGTGGTGTGTGCGTCGGAGGCTGGTTCGGAAGGGCTGGAGGGAGCCGAGCTCGCCGGCGGCTTGCGCGCCCATCTCGGTGCGCGGCTGCCGGACTACATGGTGCCGTCTGCGTTTGTGCGGCTTGCGGCGCTGCCGTTGACGGAGAACGGCAAGCTGGATCGGAAAGCGCTGCCTGCGCCGGAGGATGCGGCCTATGCGCAGGCGGCCTATGAGGCGCCGCAGGGGCCGATTGAGGAGACGCTGGCGACCATCTGGGCCGAGCTTCTGGGGGTGGCGCGGGTCGGACGGCACGACAACTTCGTCGCGCTTGGCGGCCACTCGCTCCTGGCCGTGCGGTTGCTGAGTCGAGCGCCAGATCTTGGTCTGCAGTTTAGCGCCGCTGATCTCTTCCAAGCTCCTGTTCTGAAGGAACTTGCAGCGAGGGTTGAGTTGGACCCGCACCGTCATCCAGCCAGGGTGCTATCCGTTCGTGTGACGGGATCGCAATCGCCACTGTTCTTTGTTCCGACAGGTCTGGGAGATTGTTCATATGTCCTTAGCTTGGCACAAGAAATGGACATAGACTGTCCTGTTTATGCTCTGCCATGGCCGTCTTTCGACGAACGGTATCCACCAACTCTTGAAGCGATAGCCGCGCAAGTAATCTCGGTGATCAAAGAGATTCAGCCGAAAGGCCCGTATCGCTTCGCCGGATATTCCTCGGGAGCAATCTTGGCTTACGCAATTGCCCAGCGCTTACTAAGCATCGATGAAACTGTCTCATTCATGGCTTTCATCGATGTTACACTACCTACAAACCAACTGAGCATGTCGCAAGCTCAAATAGTACTGGAGATGGCGTTGGACCCTTTCGAGTCCTTGGATGATGAGCGCTTTGAAGTCCTGGAGGGCTTTGCTAGAGAGAGTTCAGTCGCTCAACTGCTTGAAAAAGCGCAGCAAGTTGGGGCGATGTTTGCAAGTCGTGATTTCCATAGCGACTATCTCCTGTATGAAAAAATTGCCCAATTCCAAAAAGCGCTGCAGTTGTATCAAATGCCAACGCTGTCAGTTGAAATACATCAGTTTTATGCCACTGAGGTTCTCGTCAGTCGTCGGGCACGACAAGCCGAGAGTTCAATCGATCGAGAGGCAAGTTCGCCCATGCGAGGTTGGGACCGGGTTTTGAATAGGGCGGCCATTCATGCCGTACCCATTCCAGGCAATCACATGACGATGATGAGTGTTCCGGAAAATCGCCGAGTTCTGGCACGATCCTTATCCACGGCCTTAAACAGCTCACCGGCAACCTACCTTTGCAACGGTAAACGTTTGGATGTGGAATCATGACGCGGCTACTCCGTGCCGGCTCTAATCTTCCGCCAACCTGCGAACTGTTGACTGAGGGTGGCGATGAGCGCATCGAACTAGACCCGAGAGGAGGGGCCAATAAATACGGGTGCCGCCCTAGCCCCGACAGCGGACTGCTTGCATTCGGTTCTGCGACGGCGTCTACGATCTCTGAAGCTGGATATTTTGCGGCTGAGCAGGCCCGAAACAGACTGATGGCCACGTTGCATAGCGGTAACGCAGCAGAAATCTATTTGGCGGAAATCTCCAGGGTACGCAACGAATTCGTTGATCTCTGCGGCCTGAGACAAGTTTCCGGAGTTGAGGTCGTTGTGTGTCGGTCTGGGACGGACGCTCACATGCTCGCCGCGAAAGTAGTGGCCGGAAGCCCTGCGGCAAAGACGTTGGCAATTATGGTTCAATCGTCGGAGACCGGGAGCGGTGTCGCGGATGCTTTGACTGGAGCTATGCATCCTCAGTATGCAGTGCAGGATGCTTCGGGTGCAACAGGTAACCTCCGCAATTCCATTGATGTTGAAACGATAGCGATTCGCACCGAAGACTGCAGGCTCCGATCAATTGCGACGGTTGATGATGAACTCGAAGCGATGGTATCAAGGGCTGTGACGCGGTACGATCGCATTCTCATAGCGCTGACCGACCTTTCGAAAACCGGAGTGCTGGCTCCCAGTCCCATTCGGGCGCTAGATCTAAAGCGTCGCTGGCCTCATGTCATCGAAATCCTAGTCGATGCAGCTCAGTTCCGTTTGGCGCCGAGCACGTTACAGAGCTATCTCACCGCGGATTGTCTAGTGGTCATAACTGGGTCAAAGTTTGTGGGCGGTCCCGCATTTTCCGCGATGTTACTGGTTCCAGCGGCTGCTGCGTGTCGCCTGATGAAGCACCCGGTGAATTCCGCGCTGAGCGTGACTAGCGCGCGTGCGGAATGGCCGCAACATTGGAATAACGTTCAATCAGTTGACCATGTCAGTAACTTTGGACTGCTTTTGCGGTGGGAGGCTGCCCTCGCGGAATTGCGCGCCTTCCGCGCTATTCCAGACGAGGATGTCGGAAGGGTCGTCCAGTCTTTTCGCGATGCGATTGTGTCCTGGCTCAGCGAGGCCCGTCATCTTGATCCGCTAGAACAGCCGGGCTTGCATCGGCTTCCCTCATTGACGAGCGAGCCATGGGATCGGACGCCGACGATCTTTCCCTTCCTTTTGTTTCGAAGCGATCAGGGAGCAGGACGAAAGCCGCTGCCTGCCAAAGAGGTCAACAAAGTCTACATGCAGATGAGGGAAAACCTGGTCACGGCAGAGGGCTTGCCGGAGGAGTCCAAGACATTGGCTTCGCGCTGCGAGTTGGGGCAGCCGGTTCTCTGTGGCGAGTTGGAGGGAACGGCCGTGGCTGCTCCGCGTCTATGTCTTAGCGCGAGATTAATCGTGGAAGCAGTCGCTGCCCGAGATCGAGGTCTCAACTGCCTGATCGAACGAGGACTCACTTTGCTTGAAAAGGCCGCTTTCCTCGCCAGCAACATGTCCTAGGTCTCATAACATTTGAGCCGCGGGGCATCCACTTTTCCAAGAATGCGTTGACGGTGGTGTCGAGCGCCCTGACCTTCGGCCGTCGCGCCAGCCGGTGCAAACCGCTGCAAAATCCGTTCGAACCCCAATCGGCCGCGATCGTATGCGCTCAAGCATCGCTTGTGAAAACGAGTCTGCTCGTCAGCCGCCTCAAACGCATGACAAGGAGCGCCGCGTAGACGGCCGTCCCGATTGATAAGCCAATCCAAATACCGATTGCGCCGAGGCCCATTTTCAAACCGAGCAGGTAGCTGAGGGAAAGGCCGACCAGCCAATAAGCGATGCCAGCGAACAGAAGCGGCACGCGCGTGTCCTTCAATCCGTGAAGGCCGCCCGCAGCGATGCTCTGCACGGCATCGGTAACAAAAAAGCTTGCGCCGACCAAAAGCAGCTCTGCAGCGAGTCCAATCGTCGCGCCGGCATTGATGGACGATCCGCCCAGAAATAACTCAGCGATGTCAAAACGCGCAGCGATCACCGCAAGGGTCAGAACTGCAGTGATTGCGACACCGAACAACATCGCGACCAGACCCGCGCGCTTAACGGCAGAGACGTCATTGCGGCCTGCAGCGTGCCCAACCCGCACGGTCGCCGCCATGCTGATGCCGAAGGGAATCATGAGCAAAATCGTAGAAACCTGGACGGCGATCTGGTGGGCTGCAAGCGCAGTGGTGCTGATCGCGGCTACCAGGAAGGCCGCAGCAGAAAACAATCCAGACTCGATCAGAATGGCCATGGAGATTGGCGTCCCGACCGCAAACAACTGCCGCATCAAGGGCCAATCGAAGCGCCAGAGATCTGCAAGCACGTGGTAGTCATGGAAAGGTCGACGCATTGTGACGAACCACAAAGCGGTCAAAAACGTCGCGCAGTTCACCATCGTCGTCGCAAGACCCGCTCCTAATAGTCCGAGCCGTGGCAGCCCAAGCTGGCCGCAGACCAAGAGAGAGACCAACAGCGCATTGATGGGGACCGCCACTAGCGTGATCCACAGGGCTGGCTCGGGCCGATTGATCGCAGCCATGAAACTACGGACGGCGGAGAACCACATTGCTGGCAGCGCGCCCCAGGCGAGCCCAAACAAATATTGCTGCGCAAGCCGAGCCGTTTCCGGAGGGGAGCTGAGTGCAAGCAGAAGTTCTTCGCCATACAGAGGAAAGGTCATCATTGGCATCCACAGTAGGAGCGCCGCCCAGAATCCCGTACGTAGGCAGCGTGCTACCAGAGCCGGATTGGCCGCGCCAAAAGCCTGAGCCGAAAGCGGTGCCACTGCTGACACCACGCCTGAGGCGAAGGTGAGGCTGATGGACAAGACTGTGCCCGCCAGCACTGCCGCTGCCATCGCTTCTGCATATTTCACTGATGATGAGCAGCGATTTCGCGCGATCATGAGCGCTGAATTCAGACGATCGTGAGCAACTCGCTCCGGCCGAGGCGGTGATAGGGTCAGCGTTTCGGCTGCTCGTCAAGGGTGATGGTTTTGGCGTTGCGTTTTCGCATGCTTTCGCCGGCAAGCTCGAGGCGGTGAGCGTTGTGGACGAGGCGATCCAGAATGGCGTCGGCGAGCGTGGGATCTCCGATAACTTCGTGCCATGTGTCCACGGGGAGTTGGCTGGTTATGATGGTGGAGGCACGGCCATGGCGGTCCTCGAGGATTTCCAGTAGATCTCGCCGCT
>NZ_AUEZ01000179.1 GCF_000426245.1 Bradyrhizobium sp. Ai1a-2
CTCTCTCAGAAACGGGGCACACGGGTCCAAGGGAAGGAGAGCATCGCTCGTCTTGCGCGTCGGCCTGCACTCAGCCCTTACTCAGTGTTGCGGCATCCTCATAGCAATCGCCATGCCAACGGCCTTCCCCCTCGTAAGCTGCTGATTGATCTTTGAAAGATAAAGTCTCACAAATGCCGACGGGTGTTCCCCACCTGTCAGAGGCGGTGCGCCTGTCAGACACCCGACAAGTGTCAAGCCGGCCTTCTCCTCGTTTCGGAGGCCAGTTCCCATCATGTATTTAAAGCCAGCGCAGCCGCCCGCCTCGATCATGATGCGCAGGAGCTCGCCGGCTGCGCCAGACCGAAATCGCGATTCGAACCGAATTTAGTGCGCTGTCCGTCAGGTTGATCATGGCTCACCTTTTATTTGCCTGAGCCGAGACCCGGCAAGTCGCGGCCAGCCGTGTAGCGGATGACAATGTTCCGCTTTCGAAATGCGCCAGTTGGGTTTGCGACGTGTGCCGGGTTTCTTCCCTGACACGTCCTTGAAGGATCTTGGCGACCAATTCGTCACTTTGTTACGGATCCCACGTATCGGGTGTGACGCGCACAGCGGCAAACAATTTGCATCCGCTTCGCCCCGGCCGACCCGACCGCTGATTGGCTCAAATCGAGGCGTGCGCTCATCGGGATGAACTTCGCCTTTGACTTGTTTTTCTCAAGCTCGCCTGCGACCGCAGCGCTGGAGCTGTCAGCCTGGTGTTCATTTCTGGTGACCCAATCAGCTGGGCCCGGGAGAAATGAGACCGCATAACCGCTACGGGGATGAAGTTCGCGCGCCGGATGCTGAAGATGAAAGCCGGCAGCAAGTATGCCGATGCAGCGAGCGCTCAAAAATACCTTGCTCTGTGGCATAGCGTTGGATGGCAGGCAGTTGTTCTGCGTGAACTAGCTGGAACTACATGCCAAAACGGAGCGTTTCAATCACATCTACGATCACGTCAAACCAGTGCGACAGCGCTGGTTCGGCTGCGCCTGCTGCCCGCCGACGGGTGCTGACATCGCTCGGCCTATACATCCATACGTCGCAGCGCGAGGCGGGTCTACATCAACCTTTACGTCGCTAATAGCGCTGTGCTGCCGGTGTGAGAGCATATGCTACGTCTGCGCATTAGCGGCAACTATCCGTGACAGGAACAGGTGGAAATCACTGTTGAATCCCCGCAGCCGATCACCCACACGCTAGCATTGCGACTGCCGGACTGGTGCGGCGCGCCGCAGGTCACCCCTCAACGGTGGCCCGGTTGATCGCGAGCCGCAAGGTTATTTGCACATTCACCGCACGTGGCGGGAAGGCGATCGCCTCACCGTAATGCTGCCGATGCCGGCACGCCGGGTATACTGCAATCCGCTGCTCCGCCGTGTGGTGGGGAAAGTGGCCATTCAGCGGGGTCCGCGGACCTATCGTCTGGAAGAAGCCGATAACGGGACGGAGTTACACAATCTATGGCTGCCTGAACAAAGCCGCTTTAGGTTTATCGAAGGAAAAGGTGTTTTTGCCGATAAGATTTTGCCGCAGGCCGGGAAGTATCGGTTGGCAGCACACGCAGAAGAAGCGGCGCTTTATCTTTACGATAAGGTGCCGGGAGAGCGGCGGCCCCAGCGGCTGACCTTTATTTCCATGGTTCAGCTGGGCCAACCGCGGCGAAGGAGAAATGCGGATCTGGATTGACGAGGGCTGACGCCAGCCCGACTCAGGCATCACTCAGGTATCCTTCACTCCTGCGCGGTTCCGTGCAAGGTTGCGCTGCCGACGGTTGCCGTCCTTTGTTCGATGTCGGCGAGGATCGATTCCGCTTGTTTCACGCCTAGGTCGTCTCTGCAAGCGCACAACAAATCCTGAAAATCTGTGCCAGCGTTCGACAGTCGCCGAAAATATGCCGAAAAGATGAGGCGAATGCGGATTGGTCGGTAGTGTCTATGATGGAGATTATCCGGCTTGAGCTGCAGTTGGGCTGGCGTGAGGTTTTCCGCAACCGGCCATATCAGACGGGGAGGAAAACTCGCGTGCCACAAACGTCCATTCCGCACGCACCAACGGTCAAATCGCACATCGGGGCGATTTTGCGTACTACTAGCGGCAATTTCCTCGAGCAGATCGACTTTTTCTTATTCGGCTTCTACGCCAGCGCTAGTGGGAAGGCGTTCTTCGCGTCCGATAGCGAAACCGCTTCGCTGCTCAACACCTTCGGCGTGTTCTGGGTGGGGGCTTTGATGCGCCCGGTCGGCGCGATCGTGCTCGGCGCCTATATCGACAAAATCGGCCGTCGCCAAGGGTTGATCGTAACGCTGTCTAGCATGGCGATCGGTACCGTGATCATCGCTTTCTGCCCCAGTTACGCGACGATCGGCATTGCAGCCCCCGTAATCGTGCTGCTCGGACGGCTGCTGCAGGGCTTTTCTGCCGGCGTCGAAGTCGGCGGCGTTTCGGTGTACCTGTCGGAGATCGCGCCGTCCGGCAAGCGCGGCTTTTACACGTCGTTCCAGTCCTCCAGCCAGCAGGTCGCGATCTTCGTCGCAGCGATCGTGGGGTATTTGCTCAGCGAGTCGATGCCGGCCGAAACAGTCGCCGCCTGGGCCTGGCGCATCCCGTTCCTTCTCGGCTGCTTGATCATTCCGCTTATCTTCTTCCTGCGCCGGACGCTGGAGGAAACGCCAGAATTTCTGGCGATGAAACAGCATCCCACTGCCCGCGAGGTGTTTGCCTCGGCACTTGCCAACTGGCGCATCGTCATTCTCGGCATGATGATCGCGATCCTGACCACTACGACCTTCTATTTCGTCACCGTTTACACGCCGACATTCGGCAAGACCGTATTGAAGCTGACTACCGGGGAAGCGCTGTTGGTGACGCTCTTAGTTGCCATGACCAACTTCATCTGGAATCCGATCGGCGGCGCTGTATCCGACCGGATCGGCCGCAAGCCGGTTCTGCTGACCATTGCCGGCCTTGCGTTGGTGACCGTGTATCCGGCGCTGTACTGGCTGGTGAGCGCGCCCACTTTCGGCAAAATGCTGGCGGTGGAGATGCTGTTCTCGTTCTACTTCGGTATATATAGCGGTGCCATGCTGGGCGCTCTTGTCGAGATCGTACCGAAGCATGTGCGTACCACCTGCTTCTCGCTGGCCTTTGCACTGGCTGCGGCGCTGTTCGGCACTTTCACGCCGTTCGCCTCGACCTGGCTGATCGATCAGACCGATAACAAGGCTTCGCCCAGCTTTTGGCTGATGTTCGCAGCCGTGCTGGGCATCATCGCGGCACTCGCGGTCTATCCCGGAACCGCCAAGCCGTCGAAAGTTGCCAGGCGGCCGCGGCCTGAGCGGCCCAACAAACCTTTAAGCGTGCAAGCCACGTCACGTTAGCTGGCCAGCAGTCCACGCTGGTGCACATGTTCACGCTTTAGGCACGCATGATTAACTGGGCGCTGGGCCGCGTCCAGCTACCGATCGTCACGGTCTACATGGTGCTTGGGGCAGTCAATGGAGTTTCATCCACCCGATCACCATGGTTTCCACTTGCCCTTCAGTATCGGCGCACTTTGGAGCCGATGCAGGCGTTGGCAACCTGCTGATCCGTCGCCATCTTTCCTTATTGATTGGTCTTGTCAGAAGGCGATGAAGATGGTCGACTTTTCGCTTAGCCGAACAAAACAAGGGTTCCCGAACCGTGAGGCGATCTGCCAGGCTTTTCCTTACGCGATCGAGGCCTATCCTGATGATAGCTGCGGCGCCTGGCGCGGTTGCTCTGACGCTCCGCACCGGCGCCGAGCCCCGCTGCGGCTTTCGCGCGGCATCTCAATGGTCGCTGGTGCGTTTGGTCAGTCAGCTGTTCGTTGCTCTTACTCACGCCTGTGCCTACAAGGGGAACTTGAAAAAAATTCTTGCCGGAAACGAGCGGCCATTTCGCTCTTTTTCGCGCCGCGGTGCGTAGCCGCGTGGGCATCATCCGACTATTGCCACAGTGGGAGAAAGACGTCTTGCGTGGCCAGAGTGATCGAACCTGCGACGGCCGCAGGATTAGGCGACATCACAACTGGCGATCTGTGGGTGACTCCATTCGACGTCCCCGGTGGGTTTGCCGATGATGCCGCGGATGCCACATTCGATGCAGCCATCAACGTCGTTTCGGCCTGGCCTTGGCCTTGAGCTCGTTCCAGCGTGCCGGGCACGCTTTCAACAGGGGCACGGTTTGCGGTGACGGGCTCTCGTGGAGAGCCTCCAATCTCAATGATATAACGATTGTAGAAAGTCGTCCGTGAAGAACCCTGCTTTCAGGCTGGGACGGACTGAGTTGCGGTGGTGAGAGCGGCGAGGATTCGGCGCAGCAACAGGCTGAGCCAACGGATGAGGCGGCGGAAGTTGTAGCCGGCGGCGGCGAGGACGGCGTTGGCGGCGTCGCCCTGGCGGAACCAGAGATAATTGCGGCCCATGCGGTGCTCCGCCTTGAGATGGCCGATGACGGGCTCGACGGCGGCCCTGCGGCGCAATTCGCGCTTGATCTTGGGCGTCACGCCTCGCTTCTGGCCAGAGATGAAGACCCTGAACTTATGATCGGGGGGCGCATTGTGGCCGCGGTATCCCTT
>NZ_AUEZ01000180.1 GCF_000426245.1 Bradyrhizobium sp. Ai1a-2
TTTGAAGCGGCGCATATCATGCTGACGCGTGCGACACGCTTCTCGAGCCTGAAGCGCTGGGCACTCGAGGTTGCGCGACGACGCGGCATGAAGCGCGCCAAAGTGGCCCTTGCTCGCAAGTTGGGCGTTGTGCTGCATCGCATGTGGGTGGACGCGACCGAGTTCCGCTGGAGCAAGACCGCTGCGGCTGCATAGGAGATAGAGAAGATTCGGAACGAGCCGGAAACGGTACGTTCTCCTGAGGGTCCCGTCGCCGGGACGAGGGCTTGGCAAGGTCGTGAGTAGTGCTGTGAATGCTGCGGCAGATCACGCGTCCTAGATTGACCTGTCGGCTCTGGATCTGATGGCATGGTGTGGCGGTCTTCGTGCCGACCACGGACAGAAGCATGATCCTGGCGATGAGATTTGTTCAGAGGGACTTGACGAACAAAGGCCTATTACAGAAGCATTACAGTTGCCGGTTTGTTTTGAAGTGCGCGCGCTGAGCGGCAGCTTGGTGGACTCTGCGCCAGAGCGACACATGCGATGATGTGTGCGGGGTGGATCCGCTTTCGAGCGAGCCGGATGGCGATGCGCCGAACTTCCTGTATTGACCATCGGATCAATGATGGGGCGCGATGGCTTTGTTTTGGCCGCGGTTCGGCGTTGCTTTTTTTGGGCTGCGGCGGATTGGCATGATGGCGGATCGCCTTCGGGCAGCCGCTCGTCGAGCGGACGGATGCCAACGGGCGTGAGCTCGTGATCGCCGGCGGATCGGGCGAACTCCATGTCCGCCTGCAAGACGAGCAGGTCGCGCGACGTCCCGCTGCACTTGATCCGCCAGCTTGGCGGCCAGCCGATGGGTCTTCTCCCAGCGGCCTTGCGGCTGACGTCGTTTTAGAAGCGGCGATTGATCCAGCTCCTTCACGCCTACGACGTTCACGAGCTGGGCGGCGGTCCGCGAGACGTGGCAGCCAAGGTGCTCGCCTCCGACCACGCCCAGCGCCGTTCCGTCGAGTGGAAGGATTCGTATGCCCGCCGTCAAGCGAATCGGCTCATTCATCAGTCGATCGCGTTGGTCGAGCGGGGCTATCTGAGGCTGCTGCGTGGCCTTTGGCGAGTTGATCGCGAAAGCGACCCGCCGTGATGACGCCCACGGCTCAATTCTGACTGCGCCTCGGTTCGCCTGGTTGCGATCGTGGGGGGACATGCGCCTGCAAAAATTTTCGTCCACCCCCAACGCCTGAACTCTCCGCCACCCTGTCCCCGACATGCCGCGACTTTGGCCGCGGCGCTTTGAGGCAACACGGAGATTCCCCATGCTCGACCGGACCGCGCAGCTTACCACGCGCTATGTGCGCACCCCTGAGACCGCGCGCCTCCTCTGCCTACTATGCGAGCTTCGGGGTAACGGTCGAGCGTGTCATGACCGACAACGGCGCCTGCTACAAATCCATAGCCTTCCGTAGAGCCTGCAACCATCTGCGCCTCAAGCGTAAGCGCGGATTTCGATGCACGTCGTAGAGCGGCGTAATGCGGCGGCGGCTCAGGCTGGCAACTTTTTGAAGTTGAAGGGCAGAAGGTCCTGGACATCGGCTTCATCGGGGCGTGTCGGCAACTGGGCGAGGACGTGCTTCAGCCATGCGAAGGGCTCGATGCGACAGGCCCGACAAGTCAGCATCAGACTATAGATGACGGCACTGGCCCTGGCTCCCTCCACGGTAGCGCTGAAGAGCCAGTTTTTCCTGCCGCAGGCAAAAATCCTGATATCGCGTTCCAGAAGGTTGTTGTCGATCGGCATGCTGCCGTCCCCGGTGTAGCGCGTCAGATATTCCCATTGGTTGAGCGTATAGGAGACCGCATCCTCAAGCTTGGTGTCGGGCACAACCTTGGGAGCGATTGCATCGAGCCACGCCTTGAGGGCGTCCAGGACCGGGAGGCTGTGTTTCTGGCGCAAGCGGCGTATGTAATCGACCTGCGTTTCGCTGTCGCCGGGCTTTTCGTCCCGCACCTGTCTTTCAATCCGGTAGAGCTGGTCGAAGAACTTGAGGGCTTGGGCCGGTGGCCCACCCGGTTTCTTCCTGGCCTTGAGGGCGTCGACAAACTTCCGTCTGGCGTGGGCCATGCATCCGACGTGCGTGGCGCCTTTCAATGTGCGCCAGGCCGCGTAGCCATCGCTCATCAGGATGCCACGATAGTCGCCAAGGAAGGCCTGCGGGTGTTCCTGTCCGCGACCAGGCTGATAATCGAACAGCACGATCGGCTGCTCGCTATCCTCGCCGCTGCGATAAGCCCACATATACGAGGTGCTGGTGGGGTCCTTGCCCGCTTCTTTCAGCACCTGAACGGTGGTCTCGTCGCCATGGATGACGGTCTGCGACCGCAACCGTAGCTTTAGCGCGTCGTAGATACGAACGAGGTGCTTCTCGCTCGAACCGATCACCCAGTGGCCCAGAGCGCCGCGGCTGACCGGAACACCAGCGCGCTCGAAGGCCTTCGCCAGACGATAGAGCGGCGTGCCATCGACATATTTATGGACGAGTGCGAAGGCCAGCGTCGAGGCCGTAGCAATGCTGCCCGGCAAGGGTTGTGCAGGCATCGGCGCGGTCACGACCGGCGTGTTGATGTCGGTACGGTCACAATGGCGGCAAGCATATTTGAACCGCACATTCTGCAAAACCTTCGCCTTCACCTCGATATGAAGTTGCTCGCTAACGGTCTCGCCCATGCGATGCATCTGGTGACGGCAGCAAGGACAAGCCTTCTGGTCGTCGGGAAGGTCATACTCGACGCGTTCGCGCGGCAGGTTCTCTGGCAAGGCCTTGCGGCCGCGCTTCCTTCCCGTCGCCCCCTCGGTCGCCGGCAAGCCCGTGTCCGGCAGGGCAACGACATCGTCATCTTCGTTGTCGGCGGGGTCCTCATCCGCGGCCTGTTCGGCTTCATTGAAGAGGCGGTCAATGTGCTTTTCACTGCGCGGCGCAAAACGATGCAGTCGTGCAAGCGCCAGCTCTTCCTCGAGTCTGACGACGCGGTCGGCGAGTTGATGGTTCTCCGCCTGCAGCGCAGCAATGCGCGCCATCAACTCTTCAACAGCCGGTTCGCCGGGTCGATTCATCAGATTCTTGAATCGAAAGCATGCCGCCGCGTCAACCGCTCAATTCGAGGCCCTCAACCAGCAACCTGATATTGCCGCACCGGATGGCGGACCATCGCATCGATATCGATGCCGTCAAGGATCCAGTGCAATTGCTCGGTCGTAAGCGTGATCACCGCTGCCTCGCGGCCCGGCCACCGGAACTTGTCCTCGGTCAGCCGCTTCAGGATCAGCACAAAGCCGGACCGATCGAAGAACAGGAACTTCATCCGGTCGCGACGGCGATTGCAGAACGCAAAAACCGCCGGAGCAAACGGATCGAGCGCCATCGTTTCCTGGACCAGAACCGCAAGGCTGTTGATGCCGGCCCGGAAGTCGATCGACTCACGGTGCAGATAGACTTTCAGGTCAGCGCCCAGTCTGAACATGTCCCAGTGCTCCGATGATCGCCGTCAATACATTCACATCACCGCATTCCAGCGTCAGCTTCACGCCGTTCGACAGTGACGCGCTCACCTTGGCTGGAGAGGAAAAACGTCGCAGCCCTTTCCGGTGCCGATCCACGCACCCCATCACAAGTCGCCGGCAAATCCACCGCATCCATGCGGCTCTGTCCCGACAGTGCCCGATCAGCAGTCCCTTCAATCTGAACCGGGATGAACGCCGCTGGTGAGGACGGCCGGACAGACAGCGTCTCCGTGCGCTTCTTTACCCATTTCCGAAGAAGGTTCGCATTGACCCCATGTTCGAACGCAAGTCTCGATACCGACACGCCAGGCGCAAGGCAGGCCGCGACAAGGCGGTCCTTCGATGCGGCGTCGTAACGGCGTCGACCGTTCCGACCAACAAGCCTTACCCGCAGTTTCTGATCATCGTCTGACATCACAAGGTGTCCACCTATTTTGGTGGATACCTCATGCATCAGAGTACTCAACAGCAAAAGGTGCGGGGAAATTCGCGCTTACGTCCATTGTGAGCACCCTTGCAGAAGACGACTCTTCGTAAGCGGCAAAGAGACCCCGTCTGGCGCAGGGGGTGAGCAATCGGCTATCGGCTGCTGAGTTTGTGAGCCGATGTGAGCTTCTATGTCTGCGCCTAGTTCTGGAACTAGAACCTTCCATATGATCGAAGCGGTCGCCGACCGTCTTGAGGGAGCGCCGCGGCAGCTTCGCCGACGCTGGTCGGACGAGTGTAAGCGCGAATTTCTCCGCACCTTTTGCTTTTGAGTGCTCTGATGCATGAGGTGTCCACCAAAATAGGTGGACACCTTGTGATGAGCGACGATGATCAGAAACTGCGGGTCAGGCTTATTGGCCGGAACGGTCGCCGGCGCTACGAGGCGGCATCGAAAGAGCGTCTTGTCACGGCCTGCCTTGAGCCTGGGGTTTCGGTATCGAGGCTTGCACTCGAACATGGGGTCAACGCGAACCTCCTTCGGAAGTGGATCAAGAGGCACACCGCGACCAGGTCGCTGCCGCCGTCCTCACGCCCGGCGTTCATCCCGGTTCAGCTTGAGGGGTCCGCCGATCGAGCCCCTTCGCG
>NZ_AUEZ01000181.1 GCF_000426245.1 Bradyrhizobium sp. Ai1a-2
GGATGTTCACAATCGAAAAAGCTCGCGCCAAAATGGGACGCGCCTACCCAAACCCTTCCAAAGAGTCATAATCACCGTGCAGAGCAACTAGGAGGCGGCAAGCCCCTTCCGTCCTGGCTCAAGATGCATTTCGATGATCGGTCATTACCCACAAGTAGAAACGCTTGATAATTTGGCAAGCTATGGCGCTCGCATTGTTCTGCCAATGAGCCATAGACGCTTGCGTCTCCTAGCACTCTGGTCATCGCTTTCCCGAGCCTACAACCTGACGCTAGGTGCGATTCGAATAAGAACAATCCCCATCAATTGCATTGGCAACGACTCAAAGATTCGATTGCCCCTTGTTTCTGCCATGTTTGCCTTCAAAGCAGAGTTCGAGACTTGCTGATCGCGCGCCTCGCGATCGGGGTCAGCGCACGTTAAGGGAATTCCATGGTAAAGCCGGTTGTGATTGTGGTGGGTGCAGACAAGGGTGGGGTCGGCAAGACGACCGTATCTCGGACGCTTCTGGACTATTTCAGTGCCAACAATGTGCAGACCCGCGCGTTCGATACGGAGTCGCCGCGCGGTACTCTCAAGCGTTTCCATCCTGATATCACCGAGATCGTCGACATGACGACGACCGCGGACCAGATGAAGATCTTCGACACGCTGAACTCAGGATTATCCGTCACTGTGATCGACGTCCGCGCAGGCTTGCTGTCCCCAGCGCTGGCCTCGCTGCGCGACATTGGCTTTTTGGATGACGCGCGGTCCGGCCAGATCACCTTTGCCGTGTTCCATATTCTGGGATCCTCGATCGCCTCGCTGGATGAGATTGCCGAGACCTCGAGTTTCATGAACGGTGCAAAGTACTTCCTGGTGAAGAACTTCATCAACGACACGCAGTTCTTCCAGTGGGACCAGTCAACTTACAACTCTTACTTCCACCGCATCAAGCACGCCACCGATCTCACCATCCCGAAGCTCAACGAGATGGCCTATGAGCAAGTCGAAGTCGCTTCTGTCCCGTTCCTCAACTTCATCGCCAATAAGGGGCGGCATGATGACGCCGCGCACTACTCCTTCGTGCTGCGCGGCTATGTCAGGCACTGGCTCGCCAACGTCTGGAACGAATACGACCGCATCAAATTGACCGACCTGGTTGGCGCCAAGCCGGTGACGCGCGGCGGCGAAAAATAGTCGCCCGTACGGTCGCATGCAAAACTGAATTAGATACACCTTCGCCCGACATAGCTGGCGATGTCAGCCACGCCCGTCTACATCATCTGCTCTCCGAGCCCGCAGGTCGGCAAGACCCTAGTCGCGCGGCTTTTGAGCGAATTCCTGCTCTTGAAGAACGGAGCGGTGCTCTCCTTCGACATCAACCTGAGGGAGCCGTCGCTGCTCGACTATTTGCCTCGAACCACCGAAACGGCACATGTCATCGACACTTACGGCAAGATGCAGTTGATGGACCCGCTGATCCTCAATGACGGGGTGGCCAAGGTGATTGATCTCGGCTTCCACGCCTTCGAAGAATTCTTCAAAATGTGTGAGGAGATCGGCTTCTTGAAGGAGGCGATGCGCCGCCGGGTCACCCCAGTCATCCTGTTCGTCGCCGGCACCGACCGCGTCTCCGCGCGCAGCTACGAGATGCTGCAGCGGCAAATTCCACCGCGGGCGCTGATCACCGTCCATAATGAGTTCGTGTTGCGCGGTGAATTACCGGAAGCGATGGACCGCGGCCGCGTGCTCCGCTTCACCGCCCTGCCGATATTCCTGAAGACCTATATCGACCGGCTGAGCTTTTCCTTCACCGGCTATCTGCGCCACGAGAAGGATTCGTCCAGCGAGCTGCATCAATGGATCCGGCGGAATTACATGATCTTCCGAGATCTCGAATTGAGCGTGATGCTGCAAGCGTTTTGAGCTGCGCGACCTATATGTGGATGGCCCCGTGGCACAGCTACTTCTTGAGGTTTGATCGGATGCTTGCATCATATGTCAGGCCTGCTGGTGCGATCGTTTGATCGCTGGTCAAGATGGCTCCCGATATGCGAGGCTATGGACGAAACAGACGAGGATGCCTGGCCGCCGGATCGTCCGACGCCAGGAGATACAAGCTGTTAATGCCGGGACATTCGGAAAGTCAACCGCGGCGACATAAGGTGCCGATTCCATCCGCCACGCTTTGAGAACGATGGCCTGAGTGATGCCGGCTTTTGCCTTCCGCCGTCAAACCGGCGGTGCAATTCGTGCTGTGCGCTCGCCCACGCGCCCGCTCGGCGTGACCCGGCGGTGCCTATGTCGTTGATCCCAGTTCGTCACGATAGCGCCCTGATCCGTGCAAACAGCGATACTGCTTCGGAAGGTCCAAGTCCGACGACGCCTACAAAACTTGGTGGTGGCACTGGAATATCCTGATTAGTCGGTTTCCAGAGATGGAGGCAATACCGGCTATTATCCACGTATTGCGAAAGAGGCGGATGTAGCTGCATCACACATTCCTCTTCATCCCAAAACAGGTCTTTTGACGAAGCACATCTCTTCCCAATTCGGACAACACCGTAGTGTCGAGACGGAGACATGCTCCCACCCTGGGCGGGCAAGTCCGATGATCTTGAGTTTACAGCCGCAGGGCCCCTGCACAAAGAAGAGACCGCAAGGGCCTGAACCTGGCGCGCTGGCGAACTGGCCATATTGTACACGGCCAGCCTCGAGCTTTTGCCCAATTTGCGCTCTCACGCGCCCTCCTCCGCTTCGCGGATTTTTTTGAAATCGACGTAGACCACGTTGTCCTCCTGCTCCTTCATGGTTTCCCGCCAGGGCTGCTGTGCAACGTCCCAGTGCCGCAGTTCAGCCCGCATTATCTTCTCCATCTCGAACAACCCGCCAAGCAAACCATATATGTAGATGATCTCTCCTTCTCCCTGTCAGCACGCGCGGCCCAGGCGCCGTGTTTTTCTGATGAGCGAGCTAAACACCCTCACCAGCACTTCGGGAACAGTTCTTCGTCTCTCCTTCAGCTATGCCTTAATGCAGGCGGCAGCTTGGCCACGGCTCTGCTCGATACCCCCACGAAGCAACTTCTCATGCTGCGGTTTTGGTTTCAGCATCAAATCTTTCGTCTTTCCCGGTTGCACCGGCTTCGTTCTGAAGCTGCGACAACGCACGGTTGCTGTCGGTCTCGCGATGGGTGGGATCCGACTACTAAAATAAAAGCGTCTTGCCGCATTCTCCTGGTGGCTCAACTTGAGTGAGTCATGTTGAATGGCTCGATCACAGCGCGAGCCTTGCCAGCCACCGCGCAGAGCAGCGCCGCACAGTGCTCATCGATGGCCGCGAGCCCTCGGGATCCACCACCTCTGGTGCGAGACGCCCTGATCCCGACCGAAGCGTGCCGCGGTAGCCCCAGCGGCAGGCACATAACGCGCGCCGTTGAGCCAGCTGCCTTTCGGTAAGCAGCTACTCATCGCGTCTTCCCGCAGAGACTCATGGGTACAGCAGAGAGGTCGCTGCGTCGTGCCACTTCTTTTCACATCGCTTGCTCTGGAATCGCTATCCTCAATAGTGGCGCACCGAGGATCTTTGCGCCGTACTCTGCGTCAGGGCTGATGAAGTGCTTGAGCAGCTCGGCGGGTAATGGGTCCCGAAAGCCGCGTTTATACCGATCTGATGCTGCGTCTCGAGATAGTACCGCTCACCTTAGCCTTTCGTTGCTCGCCGAGCCTGAAACAGTGCCAATGCGTCATCTATGTGGCCAGACTGGTTGAATTTGTATTGAGAGCGTGGATAGCGCTCAGAATCGGCGCTGCACCAAGCGGCTGGGCGGCACCAACCGGCAAGGGAGAGCTTCGGATCCGCAGATGCCTTCCGAAGTGCACGGGTCGGTCGCAGTTTCATACGTCGTCCGTGGGGACGTTATTGCCAATGGCGGATTAATTCACGACGCCCGCGGAGTTGTGAGAACTGACATGGATTTGCGTTTGAGGTTTAGGTGGTGTGGACACTTATCTCAGCCATAAGACGATGGCTGCGAGGGTGACAACAGCGTGGTAATTTCGGGCGGTCTTTTCGAAGCGGGTTGCGACGCGACGGAACTGCTTGAGTTTTGAGAAGCAGCATTCCACGAGATGACGCTGGGCATAGAGATGCTTGTCGAGCGGATATTTGAGCGCACGTGACGGGTTGTTGGGGATGACGGCCAGCGCTCCCTTGGCGGCGATGGCTTGGCGCAAGTGATCGGCGTCATAGGCCGTATCGGCCATGATGACCTCGGCAGGCAGTCCCTCGATCAGGGCCGCAG
>NZ_AUEZ01000182.1 GCF_000426245.1 Bradyrhizobium sp. Ai1a-2
CGCCCAAATCATCGCGGCCGCCCGCAGGGCGAACGCCGGCGCGCTCCATCCAGGTTATGGATTTCTGTCCGAGAATGCGGAATTCGCCAGGGCCGTGATAAAGGCGGGCATTGCGTTCATCGGGCCCGCTCCCGAGAGCATAGAACTGATGGGCGACAAGATCCGGGCCCGCAACTTCGTTCAGCGGAACGGCTTTCCGGTCGCGCCTTCGGCGATCGAAGAAGAGGATGCAGCGACGTTCGTCATCAGGGCGCGGGCTATTGGAGCTCCTTTGCTCGTGAAACCATCGGCGGGTGGCGGCGGCAAGGGCATGCGGATTGTGCGCGATCTTGATACCCTGGAAGACGCAATTGAGCAGGCGCGCAGTGAGGGGCAGCGCTATTTCGGGGATGGCCGGCTTTATGTCGAACGATATGTCGAGAATCCGCGGCATATCGAAGTGCAGGTGCTTGGCGACTCGTTCGGAAACATGGTCCACCTCTTCGAACGCGAGTGCTCGGTGCAGCGCCGGTTCCAGAAGATCATCGAGGAGACGCCATCGCCAGCCCTGTCGCCGCAACTACGGCAGCGGATCTGCGAAACTGCCGCCGGGATCGCGCGCGCCGCCAACTATCGAAACGCAGGCACGGTCGAATTCATCTTTGGCGGAGAAGAGTTCTATTTTCTCGAGATGAACGCGCGTCTGCAGGTTGAGCATCCTGTGACCGAAATGATTACCGGCATCGATCTAGTTGCCGAACAGGTCTATGTCGCTGCGGGCCGAGAACTTGGCTTTTCGCAGTCCGACATCCTCTCGAAAGGACACGCGATCGAAGCCAGGCTGTATGCGGAAGCGCCGGAACGCGGATACATTCCCACGACCGGCAAGGTACTTGATCTCGAGTACCCGGACGGCGACGGCGTACGGATCGACAGTGGCATCAGGCAAGGCCATCAGATCACGACAGCATTTGACCCCATGCTCGCAAAGATTATTGTGCATTCGCCCACGCGCATTGAGGCCGCGCTAAAGGCCTATCGCGCGATACGGGAGCTGGTGCTTCTCGGCTGCGAGACAAACGCAAGCTTCCTCGCGCGTATCCTTAAGGATGAGGCATTTCTGAGCGGACACGTCCATACCGGATATCTCGAGGACAATCCGCAGATCGCAGCGGGCGACCTTGCGTCCGACTTATCGGCCTTCCTGGCGACAGCCGCTCTCCTGACAAGGCCGGTTCGCGAATCGGCAGATGCCGTTCCCGAGCTTCACGCAGAGCTAGGCAGCTGGAGAAACTGACGTGAATCACTCCTTCGAGGTTGATGGCGCTGACTATGAGGTGTGGCTTTCACCCTGCAAGCGCGGCTATCGTCTTCGCTTGCGTGACAAAGTGATTGCCCCCGTCGCCTTCTCCCGTCAGGCCGACGGTCGCGGGGTCCTTACCATCGCGGGCGAAAGCGAACCAGTCCGGTTCGCCATCGAAGGCGAGACAATTCACGTGCATATCGGCGGCAGGACGCGCATTTTGCACTACCGCGACCCATTACGAGCGCTTGCCTCCTCGAACCAGGAGGCACGTCATCTGGTCGCCCGCGCGCCGATGCCGGGCGTCGTCGTCACGACCAGGGTTTCACCTGGCCAGCCCGTTTCAGCAGGCATGGCGCTGATGATGATTGAGAGCATGAAGTTGGAAACCGTCATACGCTCTCCAGAGGACGGGGTAGTCGACCGAATTCACTTCAAGGAAGGCGAGAGCTTCGAGCGAGATGCGGTGCTGATTACGCTCTCCGAGGAAGGGCGCTAAAAATGCAGCGGATCGCTTCTGTAGCGGATGTCAAATCGTCAGAGTTTCGGCTCAACGAACTTCACAACCGACGACTTGCAGCCGAATTGAAGGAGCGCCAGCGCGCCGCGCGCTTCAACCGTCCCGAACGGGACCTTGAGCGCCTGCGGCGGCAAAACAAGCTGTTTGTTCGTGATCGGATTGAGGCCTTGCTCGATCCAGAAACTCCGTTCCTCGAGCTTTCGACATTGGCGGCTAACAAGGCTTACGACGGCGAGGTGCCCGGCGCAGCACAGGTCGTCGGCATTGGCATCGTAGCGGGTCGCGAGGTGATTATTCACGCTGATGACGGTAGCGTGAAGGGCGGCGCATGGTATCCGCTTTCTGTCAAGAAGATCGTGCGGGCCTTGGACATCGCGATCGAAAATCGCCTTCCGATGGTTCATCTGTGCGACTGTGCCGGCGGATTCCTGCCTTTGCAGGCGGAGTTCTTCGCGGATCGCTACCACGCGGGTCGAATCTTCCGCAATCAATCCATTCTCTCGAAGATGGGAGTGCCGCAGGTCGCCATTGCAATGGGCCATTGCACCGCGGGAGGGGCCTACGTCCCGACGCTTAGCGACTACAACATTATCGTTGAAGGCACGGGAGCGATTTTTCTCGGCGGCCCGCCGGTCGTGAAGGCTGCCACGGGCGAGAAGGTGTCTGTCGAAGAGCTTGGCGGCGCTCACATGCATACCAGCGTCTCGGGGACGAGTGACTATTTCGCAAGCTCCGAGATGCATGCGATTGCGATTGCCCGCGACATCGTCGCGCGGTTCAATCGTCCTGAGAAGACGTCGATCGATCGAGTCGCTCCTGAGCTGCCCGCCTATGATGCGTCGGAACTGTACGGCATCATTCCCAGGGATCCTCGAGTGCAGTTCGATATGCGGGAGATTATCGCCCGTCTGGTCGATGGCAGTCGATTCCACGAATATCAACCACGCTATGGTGTGTCTCTGGTGTGCGGCTTCGCGCGGCTGCATGGATATCAAATCGGGGTCCTTGCAAACAATGGCGTGCTGGTCAGCGACAGTGCGCTGAAAGGCGCTCACTTCATCCAATTGTGCGACAAGAACCGAACGCCCCTGCTCTTTTTGCAGAATATCACAGGTTTCATGGTCGGCCGCGAATACGAACGGCGTGGCATCACCAAAGACGGTGCCAAGCTGATCATGGCTGTCTCTGGAGCGTCTGTGCCCAAATTCACAGTTGTTTGCAACGGCTCCCACGGGGCGGGAACGTACGCTATGGCGGGACGGGCTTTTGATCCGCGCTTTATGTTCACCTGGCCGCAGTCCCAGATTTCGGCGATGGGTGCGCAGCAAGCGGCCGGCGTGCTCACCCATGTCAAGGCAAGGCAATTGGCTCGCGAGGGTGGACGCCTGTCGGAGCAGGAGTTGGTAGCCATTCGAGAACCGATTCTCGAAGAGTATCGGGAGCGATCGAGCGCCTATTACGCAACCTCAGAGATTTGGGATGACGGCATTCTTGATCCCATCGACACTAGAAACGCGCTCGCAATCGTCCTGAGCGCATCGCTCAATACGCCTATCGAGGCGCCATATTACGGCGTTTTCAGAATGTAACGATCGGATCAGGCGCGAGTGACGGGAGTGATCGAATGCCCTCCATTACCCCAGAAGCCAGCGTTTCACATATGCCAAAGCCGACCATCCCTTTGGATGAAGCAGCTCGACCGTTAGCGCTGGTCTTGAACGGCAATATTGATCGCGGTGACGGGATCGTCCTGTGCGTCTGTGAAGATTTCACAACTGAAGCCGCTGGTGGTCCTGATTCGCATGAAAGAGTGCTCGCTTGTCGCGGCCGAATAGCGGGCGATGTGTCATGGCCGTATTGAGCGAGAAGCAACGGACCGTTTGGGGCGCTCTCCACGCCTTTATTCGCAATCGTGGCGGTGTTGTTGTCAGTTCGCCAGATGACGTCCGGATCCGGTTTTCATGTGCACCAGCATCGACGCTCCCGAAGCAGCTAGAGCAGATTGGCTTCAAGCCCGCTCCGATGGAGATTACTGGGCCGCTGGTGCCTAAAGACGAGGTTTTGACGCAACACGGGCGAGCGGTTTCAGAAATGGACGAACGCCAGAACGACGTCGTCACTCAAATGGTGATCTATGAGTTTGCGATGCCAATATGCCGTTGAGCGAACGCGATCTGCCGTCTCAAACACGCCGTCTGCCTTGAACACAGATTGGCTTTGGCCTCGCAATTTATGAAATCCCATCGCCGCCCCTACGCTAGCTTGCGAAGTTGAAAGACGTACTCGTCGCCACCGGACTGACCAGGAGCTCACCTAGTGGACAACTCCGAAAAACAATTGAGCCTTAAAGAAGTTTGGGCTTACGAGCGGGCGGT
>NZ_AUEZ01000183.1 GCF_000426245.1 Bradyrhizobium sp. Ai1a-2
CGAGCCGGACCGGCACGAAGTCTGGCGCCGGAAAGCTCGCTGCCGTCGCGAACTTGCGCCGCCACACCGTAAGCAGCCCACGAACAACGCCATGACGCCGAGCGACCTCGGAAATATTGGCCCCTTCCTCCAAGCTCTCGGCCACGATCCGAGCCTTCTCCTCCGCTGTCCACTGCCGTCGTCGACGCTGCCCTGTGATCACCTCGATCCGACGATAGGAGCCGCCTTCCTGCCTGGCATCAAGCATGGCTTCATGCATGGCATCTGCCATTGCCCACCTCCAAAAAACAGTTATGCCAGGATGTATCGCAGCTCAGTCGCGCTATGCCCAGGTGGGGGCTCATGCCGGTTACACCGAAGCGTTATCATGGCAGAAGCATGAGGCGCACAAGATCGCCGAGCGCATCGGTGAGTGCCAGAAGTTCAGTGGTCATGCCGCCTTTCGAACGGCCGATGGCCTGGCTTTGAGTCCCCCTTTTGCACCCTGACCGTGGCCGGTGGCTCTTGACGATGGTGGCATCGACAATGGCGTACTCCATGTGAGGATCGTCGGAGACGGCCTCGAACGGTCGCTTCCAGACATCCGCCCTCGCTTAGTCGCGGAAGCGCGCGAATCCCAACTGACCCTAGTCCGTATTTCTCACGCGATTAAGCGCATCGCGGCAGCAACCAGCGAAAGTTTTTGCGACGACGATCTTCCAATGGTTCGAAAAGAGCCATTCTGCCGACCAAGCGTAGCGCAGAACCGGCACTGTGCACCGAGGGTTGAGGCAACGTTCGGGATCATGTCAGGATTTACTTGCCGCTCTTGACTATCCGGGCACCGCATTTCGTCATCCAAACAATGACCAATCCGAAGAGGGGCACCCAACATACTGCTTCCGCGAGATTGGATTCGAAGCCAACGATCTTTGCCGCGCTGTTGAAGCACCCCGCAACTCCGATAAGAATAAAAGCAAATCCTCCAAGCTCGCGAATTAGTCCGATTATCGAAACGATGCGCTGTCTGGCCTTCAGCTGCTTTACTGCACCTCGGCGCTTCGCCGCGAGATCAAGAGAACCCTGAATTTGTTCATTCCTCTTTTCCGACATGATCTGCCTCCGCACTTTGATGCTATTGATGGGTCATTCGTGTACCTGATCTCCGATACCGCTGTTCGCCCATTTTCGACGGGTAGAAAGCCCCGCCGGCAAGCCGAGATCTGATGGCGATGCCGCCTGGATCCTCGAGCTACTGGCGACCGCTTGCATTCAGCTTTTGACAGGGATGATGAGTGAACCGTCTCTCCAGGGTGGGCCCCAGCCCCGGCAGAGATAAGCAGGGCCGCCAGGCGTTGTGGCGGTTCGACGCTACTTGGCAATGTGCTCGAATATCATGGTTTAAGCCATCGTCCGAAAGTACCAGCTTTGTACCAAGTGACATAGCAACAGGCGGTACATCGGGCCCGTTGCGCCAATGCAAACTGCTTGGTACCAAGATCGAAATTTCGAACGGTGCATTGATCTAGGGTAGGTGGCGTGCCTACCACGGTTATCAAACGGAGGAGAGAATGTCGCTGCATGCTCAGATTCAACACACTCCGGAACACAAACTTTCGCACGATAGTCTGCGGACTTTTCTCGATGAGTACCACGCGGAACTGCGTAAGGTTCAGGCAGTCGAGCAGGAGTGCCGGGAGAAGCGCGTCGTGGTGATGACGCTTCTGCTCAAAGAGCTGGAGCTACGTGGTTTCAATGCCGAGCAGCGCGAGGCCGCGCTCTGGGCGTTCCGCAATAGCTGATTAAGCGCTCCGCATGGTGGCGGCCACCGCACAGGCGGCCGCCACCATGCGCGCAAAAGAGAGTTCCTACCAGGTCCCCCCGCAGGAGCGTCCAATGCCGAACAAGCGGATCCTTGTCATACTGCCGGTGAACAATCCGGGGCACGGCGACGATGTCATGCAGGAGTTGGCATCAGCCGTCGCCCCCGACTTTGAGCTCGTGATCCGGCGGCTGTCCGAGGGTACCCCGTTCATCGAGAGTCGCCACGATGAGGCGGTCAATGCCGCACCGATCATCGAGCTCGCAAAGACGGCCGAGCGGGAGGGCTTCAGCGGGGTCTTCGTGAATTGCTTTGGTGAGCCCGCGGTCGATGTCGTACGTGAGCTGGTGACGATTCCGGTTGTCGGCGGGTTTCGGCCGGCGGTACTAGCCGCGAAGCTCGTGGCGCAAACCTATTCGATCGTCACTATTACCAGGAGCGTCGCGCCGATCATCCGCGGTCTAGCCGCCTCGTTCGGTATCGAGCCAGTGTCAATCCGCGACATAGGCATGCACGTTGTCGAGCTGCACGACAAGGAGCAGCTCGTTCGCAAGCTCCTGGACCAGTGCATGCAGGCGATCGCCACGGATGGTGCTGAGGCCATCGTGCTCGGCTGCACGGGCATGATCGGCGTATCGGAGACCATTGCCAGTGCGCTGGCGGCGGCCGGAAGGCCCGCCCCGGTGATCAATCCGGCGAGATCAGCCATTACCTTCCTGCAAGCGCAGATCCGGATGGAGGTCAGCTCGAGCCGCCTCACTTATGCTAAGCCGATGGACATGCGGGAGCTGATGTTCCGTCTGCATCATCATGGTCAGCACGTCGAGCCACAGCTCCAGTCCTGAAGGGCGGGCACATCCACGGGCGGCATAAAGATGCCGACGTAGTGCTTGCCTTGGACGCACGGGAAACCCAATCATGACGCATTTCGTGTCGGATACCTACAACATCGTAGCCGGGCAGGTCTTTCAGCGACACTATGAATTGCCGATTCGCGCCCATGCTGAGAGGCATACCTTCTTCGCGATGCTGGGCGATATTACCGGGATGTCAGTGCTTGATCTGGCCTGTGGAGAGGGTTGGTACCCACGACAGATGAAGGCGCAGGGCGCCAAGCACGTAACCGGTATCGATCTCTCGGAGAATTTGATCAATTTTGCCCGGTTCCGCGAGCGTGAGGATCCGTTCGGCATTGAGTATCGTGTGGACGACATCACTCGGCTCGGGCAGATCGGCGAGTTCGACTTGGTGACGGCGCAGCTGATGTTCAACTATGCGGCATCGCCTGCACAGTTTCAGGGTATCTGCCAGGCAATCGCGGTGAATCTGAGGCCGGGCGGCCGTTTCGTCAGCATCGGATTCAACCCCTTCATGAGCCCGGCGGCCCCGTCAATGCGGAAGTATGGCGTAAATCTCGCGCTGCACGACCCGTTGCGCAACGGGGACGGAATCAAGGGGCAGATCTATCTAGACGAGGGTGATACGCCAACGCTCGAAATCAGCCACTACTACTGGGAGCCGGCCACCTACGAATCAAACTTGCGCGCCGCCGGTATGGTCACTGTCGAATGGCATCCAGCGGAGATCTCGCCCGATGGGCTTCGGGACCTCGGCTCGGACTATTGGGACGACTTTCGCAAATTCCCGTTCCTCATCGGCATCAGCGCAATAAAGGCGTGACGCCAGCGTGGTGAACGCAGCAAGAGCCACCGTCGTGAACGCGCAACATCACCGCGGGCGAAGGAAGTGTCGGTGGATCAGCCCGCCGGCCGCACCTTCGACATGGTGGTGGTTTGCCAGCGCATTGAGATCCTACAGCCGTCTCAGCTCTACGATGCGCCGTTGCACCTCGAAGGCATGCAATACAACACCTGAGGTCACCGAGCGAAATATATCGTGATACTCCGCTAAAGCCCTCGGGACCTTCAGCGCTCGGTCTCACGTACTCAACAGCAAATGTCTCGTTTCGCGGAATGGCCATGGGCCTGCGGCCTGAACATCTGAAGTCGACCGTGAAGAAATCCCAAGCCATTGATTTGGAATCCAGAAGCGGCGTTTTGCGGCGATCGGATTTGCCGGGAAACGAGCGTGTAGAGCGGGATTCCTTGCGAACTTGATTTGTGATTCACTCGGCATTGACTGCTTTGGCGAGGGGATGAGATGCGACCGCGGGAACGGAGCGAGACGGGAGAGCAGGATCTGTTCCGCTCCCGGCTCGATCAGATCATCGACATGAAGCATCCGCTGGTTACGCTCGCTCGGACGGTAAATTGGGGCTTCCTGGAGGAGCGGTTCGGCGAGATTTACGACGATGATCCCGGCCGGCCGCCGTTGCCGACGCGCTTGAT
>NZ_AUEZ01000184.1 GCF_000426245.1 Bradyrhizobium sp. Ai1a-2
ATCGAGCTCTCAGACGACCAAATCCGTCAGCTTCGCAATCGGGTACGACGCACCAAGCGTTCGAAGAAGGAGGCATCATGAAGTCATCGGCTCCGCAATTACGTCGTGCCATTGTGACACGGGGACTTGGCTTGTGATCAGCAATGATCCTTTGTCGTAGCGATCGTCGACGATCTCGAGCAGATCGCGACGCTGGTCGGCGGTGAGTGGCCCCAGTCGTCCAATATGAGCAAACTGACGCGCTCCAGCGCACCGATCAGGCGAGAAAGACGGCCTTCGCCGCGCGCCTGAGCGAGATCGGCGAACAGGCGGGGAGCGCGCTTGTAGAGGACGGAGAAGCCGTCGCGGCAAGCCTTGTTGCCGAGTGCGCAAGCAAGCCAGGACTTGCCGGTGCCGGTCGGACCGACGATGACCAGATGGTTACAATCACGGATCCATTGACCGGTGGCGAGGTTCTGGAAAAGTGAGCGGTCGAGACCGCGAGCGGTGCGATAATCGACGTTCTCGATGGTGGCGGCCTGCCGGAGCTTGGCGCTGGTCAAGCGGCGCACGAGGCGACGGTTGTCGCGGGCGGTGACCTCGCGATCAACGAGCAGGCCGAGCCAATCGGGATGCGGCATCTCTGCTGCTTCGGGATTGTTCTGCAGTTCGATGAGCGTGTCCGCCATGGCAGTGAGGCCGAGTGCACGCAGGCGCTCGACGGTCGGGTGAATGAGCACGATGATCTCCTGATCAGTTGTAGTAGCCGCGGCCGCGGATGTTGGCGTGGAGGAGGATGGGCGCCTCTTGGGCGGGAGGAGCGGTTTTGTCGGTGGCGTTCTTGAGGATGGCAGCGACCGATTTGTAGGAACGGGCATTGAGCAGAAGCGCCCGGGCGCGGGCGGCGTCGACGCGTTCCTGGCCGTAGCGCTTGACCAACCCGAGAATGCCAATGGCGGAGCGGAAGCCTTGTTCCGGATGCGGCCGCGAGCGCAGAATGACATCGATCAGCGTCTCGGCGTCGGGCCCCACCTTGACGGCCGCGGAACGGATGCGTTCAGGGGTCCAGTCGCGGTAGCGGCGATGCGAGCTTGGCATATGCTCGGAGATCGTCGTGGGACGATGCGGCAAGGCACTGCGCAGATGTGACGCCACCCGCTTACCACGGAGGAAAATCTCGACGGTCCTTAAGGTGATCCGCGCCTCGACCACCTGATGCACGAGGTTGTGGGGAACGCTGTAATAATGCTTGGCAATCTCGACATGATAATCGAGGTTCACCCGGCAGCGCTTCCACTCGGCGTACTCGTACGGCTCGTCCGGCAAGGGGATGAGTGCCGGACGATCGAGTTCCTCGAACAGCTCACGCCGGCTTCGTCCCCAGCTCCGCAACGCTCGATCGTTCAAATCGACAAGAAGCGCATGGATCGCCTCGTTGAGGGCGGCAATCGAGAAGAAGCGGCGGTTGCGTAGGCGCGCCAGAATCCATCGCCCGACGATTTGGACGCCCACTTCGACCTTGGCCTTGGCAAAAGTTGTCGACTGCAGGTCATGGGGGTACGACCCAGCAAAAGGTGCGGATCACGCATCCCTTCCATCCGTTTTGCGGTCGCAAGTTCGAGCTGATCTGTCGGCGCCGTCATTGGGGCGAAGACCGGGTGGTCTATGAGGATCAGAACGGTCGACTTTGTACGATCGCTAGCGCATGGACCGATATCGATCCACCCGATGAGTTCTTGCTGATCGCTGCGGGTAGAGCAGCCTTTTGCGCGGTTGACCTGTTGGCGCTTTGTGACGCGCTGGACCGGCTCGCGGAGAGCATGGGCGCCAGCGATGCGTAAATCTAAATACGCCGCACGTGTAAAGATAATAACGCCATACCGACGACGCGGTGCGGCGTATTATTGCGCTAGTATCGGCGATAAATCTTCATATAGCGGCGACATCTCCATTGACGCTCAACATATAGAGGCGTCTTTATATTTACGTAAGATTGAGGCCGAGCATGGCCAGGGCGAAGAAGCGGGATCCGAAGAGCGAGGCGCTGGCGCAAGACGGCGTCCTCAATCCAAATCCGGAAGCCGTCCGCGACCCCTCGTTCGTCAGCAACCCATTCTTCGATGCGAAGGACCTGGTGCAAGTGCGCTACGAGATGGTGCGACGTCACCAGGTCGACGGCGTTGCGATCAGCGAGGCCGCCGAGACATTCGGCGTGACGCGCCCGACCTTCTACAAGGCGCAGAGCGCCCTGCAGACCGCCGGGCTTGCCGGCCTGTTGCCGAACCGGCGAGGCCCCAAAGGCGGCCACAAGGTCTCCGCCGAGGTCGTTGCGTTCGTCGCCGCTCTCAAAGCTGCAAGACCCGAACTGACGACGTCGCACTGCCTAGATGCGATCTCGGCGCGGTTCGGCGTCAAGGTGCACCGACGCAGCCTGGAGCGGGCGCTGGCGCGCAAAAAAAACGACTCAAGCCAGCTTGATCGTCGCGCCTGCGGACGCCGCGGACAGCTACGAGAAGCTACGCGCCGCCGCATTGCGTGCCGAGTTCACGGCCTGCCCTGGTCTCACCATTCTTCGTCGACGGGGATTGGCAGCGTGGATCCGAGCACGCGGACAGGAGGTCGATACCGAGGCGGCCTGCTGCGACCATCGGTTCACGCACTCGGCCCCAGACAATCCGTCGCCCGCAACAAGCGACGTCACGCGCCTCATCGCCGGCATCCTCGTCGCCATCGCAATGGAGCCCTTCCATGCCTGAGCTTAAAGTCACTGCCGACCATCTCAAGCGCGACGCTTACCTCTATGTCCGCCAATCGACTCTTCGCCAAGTCGCCGAGCACGGCGAGAGCACCGAGCGCCAATATGGGTTGCGGGATCGAGCAGTTGTGGCCGGCGGGCCGGTCGAGCGCGTTCACGTCATCGATCGCGATCTCGGCAAATCCGGTTCAAGTACGACAGCACGCGACGGCTTCCAGCAACTGGTGAGCGAGGTGGCGCTCGGCAAGGCCGGTATTGTTATGGGGCTGGAGGTCTCACGCCTTGCGCGCAACTCGGCCGACTGGCACAGGCTCATCGAGCTTTGCGCATTGACGGCGACGCTCATCCTTGACGAAGACGGTATCTACGATCCAGCCAGCTTCAACGATCGCCTCTTGCTCGGCCTCAAAGGTACGATGAGCGAGGCCGAGCTGCACATCCTCAAAGCACGCATGCGTGGTGGTCAGCTCAACAAGGCCCGTCGCGGCGAGCTCGAGATGTGCCCTCCGGTCGGGCTGGTTTACCGGAACGATCGGACGATCGGCCTCGATCCCGACCTCCAGGTGCAGAACGCAATCCGTCTCGTGTTCGATACCTTCGAGCAGACCGGAAGTGCGATGCAGACAGTCCGCTTCTTCCGGGAGCAAGGTTTGCTGTTCCCGCGCCGACTCCGGACAGGATCGAACAAGGGCGACCTCCTGTGGGCGGCGCCGCACCATGCGCGCGTTCTGCAGGTGCTCCACAATCCGCGCTACGCCGGCGCTTTTGCGTATGGCCGAACGCGCATACGGCACCGGCCCGATGGTGGCACCGGTGTCGTCAAGGTTGCCAGGGCCGATTGGCAGTTCGTTATGCCGGGGATGCACCAGGGCTACATCGACTGGGAGCGCTTCGAGGCCAAGCAGCGGCGGCTCGCCGACAACGCTCGTGCCTTCGGTGGCGAGCGGCGGTCGGGGCCGGCGCGCGAGGGGCCGGCGCTCCTCCAAGGTCGCGTGGTCTGTGGCCTGTGTGGCGAACGCATGGGTGTGCGCTACAGCCAGGAGCACGGCGGCACCGTCCCAACCTATCGTACGCATACGACGAAGACCGCCTGATTGACGCATGCGCGCGGGCACGGCGAGCTCTATGATGGCGTTGCGTGAAGGTCAGGCGGCCTGGTGAT
>NZ_AUEZ01000185.1 GCF_000426245.1 Bradyrhizobium sp. Ai1a-2
GGCGTCAAACCCCGAAAGCTTGCAATCTCAAACCCCCTCACGACCGAAAAATCGACTCCACATCAATGGCTTGGGCGATTCTTCACGGACGACGACCTACCGGGGCACGCTGACCGCGCTGGACTGCGCCCTGCCGCAGGACATGGTCATCGTGTGTCCCCACGTCCTGGTCCCCAAGGATACGCGTGAGTCCGAGGTGGGACTCGCCGGTCGAGTATGCCGCCGTTACGCCGTAGTCACAACGGCTCGCGGGACTTCCTTCCCGCCGCCAAGAGTCGCCAGTTCCTCCGGATCGTCCCGGAAGAAGACGTGCCTCAAGAAGTGTCGTTCGACACCGTCGACGGTGCCCGCGGACTTCGATCGTCCTATGTGCAGAGCGTCGGAAAGATCGAGGCAGCGAAACAGATTGAGCGTCCGAAACGGATATCGTCCAAGAAGCACCAACGAAATTCCCCGTTCGAATCCCGATGGGTTCGCGGTTTTGTTCGGGAGTGGTGGAAATTTGGCGCGCCATTCAGAACAAAACTGCGAACTCTTATGTATTTGAAATTGCTTTATAATCTGTTCAAACGAACTACAAGTCCATTGCCTCGGTGCGCGAGCTGCCCCCGCGCAGCGCCCGACACTTGCTGAATCGGGGTAACTTACCGGGCAGGAAGGAGCCATAGGAGAGGTGAGACTAAGGAGAGGTGAGATCAACTTCAGCGCCCTCGCTCGGTTGAAGCCGACAGGCGCCCAACTCCGCCGGCAACTGTGGGGCATCGCGACCGCGGCTGGCTTCCGACCTCGATCGGCTGCGGAACATGCGCTCGCTTCGCGACGTCGATGTGGCCAATTGTCACTCAGCGTGGGGTCCGAGCGCCGATCGGCATCGCCGCCGGAGTGCCAATGGTAAGGGTGTGTTGCTGGAGACCACACGGCTTGGCCGTACGCGCTCACGCTGCACGTCTGACACAACACGCTGGCCGTCAACTGCCGGAAATCTAACGACAAGTACCGCGACACGGCCAGAGCCCAGGCCGCGCCACGCATTTCAAAGGCGACACCTCTTCAATTTCTGGTAGAATTGCCATATATATATTTCAGCTGCGGTGACGCGATCGGGCGGATAGTGTCGCGACTTTTCATCAGCCATTCCAGTAGCAACGACGATTGGGCGATCGCTTTGCGAGACTGGCTGATAGCCGAAGGCTGGGGCGAGCCGGACGATATCTTTCTCGATCTCGATCCGGAGCGGGGAATATCCGCTGGCCAAAAATGGCAGCGCGCTTTTGCCGATGCGGCGACCCGTTGTGAGGCGGTTCTGCTTGTTGTCTCGACGGACTGGCTTGCCTCGACCTGGTGTCGGGACGAGTACCAGATCTCCAACAAATACAACAAAAAACTGTTTGCGCTGATTGTCGACGACACTCCGCTCGGGCGTTTGCCAGCTGGCCTCACAGCGCAGTGGCAGGTCATTCGGTTGCAGGGAGAGCCGGCCGAGCGCTTCATCGCCGTCCACCCGCAAACACAACAGCAGTGGCCGGTCCACATCGCCAAGGCGGCGCTTGCGCAACTCAAGAGCGGCTTGCAAAAGGCTGGCCTCGGGCCTGAAAGCTTCGAGCTGCAGCGAGATGAGAGGGGCTTGTTCGGCTGGCGCTTGCCTTATCGGGGGCTTGAGGCGCTGGAGCCCGAAGACGCTGCTGTTTTCTTCGGCCGAAACGCGGATTTGGTTCGCGGCATGGACGCTCTACGCGGGCTCGCGACGCGCAACCCGCCTCGCGTCGGGGTCATCCTCGGCGCCTCAGGATCCGGCAAATCGTCATTCTTGCGCGCGGGACTGTGGCCGCGCCTAGTACGCGACGACACGCAGTGGCTGCCGCTCAGGCCGATAAGGGCCGGTCTCGGCGGGCCCATAGAAGGCCAGGAGGGCCTGCTGGGAGCCCTGCAGGATGTTTACCAGCGTTTCGCCTTGCGTACGAGCCGGAGCGAATTGCGGGAACGACTGCGAAACGAAGCTGCGTTCATTGACCTTCTGATCGAGCTGCGCCACGCTGCCGCCAAGCGTGCGCTTTTGCTGAGACCGCCATTGCCTTTACCGGTCCTCTGCTTGGATCAAAGCGAGGAGATTTTCGGGAGCGGCACGAATGCGGAGATCGAGCAGCTGCTGCGGTTGTCACGGGCTGCAAGCGACGCCGGCGAAGCGCTGATCCTTACGACTATCCGCTCGGATTCCTACAGCGCGATGCAGAGCGCCAAGGCGCTGATCGGAGTCGAACTGACGTCGCTCAGTCTCGGTCCCGTTCCGCAAGGCGAAATAAGCACGATCATTCGCGAGCCGGCGGAAATCCTGCGCCGCAAAGTAGGCCCCGACTCGCCGGTGTTCGACGCGCAGCTGATAGAGAAACTGCAATCCGATTTCGCCGGCGAGGCAGACGCATTGCCCCTGCTCGCCTTTGTGCTCCAGCGGATGATCCTCGAGCATGCCGGTGAACCCGTCATCGGACTTTCGCAGCTCGACCGATCCGGCGGACTCGCCAAGGCGATCGAAATGGAAGCGGACGAGGCTTTCCGCGATGCCGGATATGCGGGCCGCGTCGACAGCGAACGTCGTGAGGCGTTGAGGAAACTGTTCGTGCCGCGGCTGGTGCGCATCAATCGCGGCAGCAAATCAGCGCAACGATATGCAGCATCGCAGGCCGAATTATCGGCCGATTTGCTGCCGCTCGCGGGTTCTTTAACAAAGCACCGGCTCCTGGTCGTGCGAGCAGATGGCCCCGGCGACCAGAATGTTGGCCAACGCGCGTCCAACGGACGCGACAGTCTATCCGGCACCACGATCGAAGTTGCTCACGAAGCCTTGCTTCGTCGATGGTCAATGCTGACCGAGATTCTCGGCGAGGATCGAGATGCACTGTTGCTCCTCGATAGTGTGCGGCTCGCGGCGGCCGACTGGGCCGAAGCCCCAACCGCCCGCAAGGCGGACTTCCTCGTTCATCGCGAAACTCGATTGGCCGAGGCGCAAGCCCTCGCACTTCGTGGCCCCAATTGGGCCCGTGAAATTGATTCGGCGCAAGCATACTTGGCCGCCTGTGCGGAACACGAGAAAGATGAAAAGCGTTCAAAAGGTCGTTCTCGAACGATAGTCGGAGTCCTGGTCGCAATCATTGCAACGGGAGCCCTAGTGGCGCTGAATTTCGATCACCTGCGCAACGCTTCCTATCGACTCTTTCACGTCCACGCCAAGTCACAAGCCGAAGAACGTGCGCTCCTTGAAAATCGCGTACCGTTCAATGAATGCCGCGACTGTCCCTCGATGATCTTTGTTCTCAAAGGCGTGCTCGACCGCGGTGGCCCTCTCAGTGGAAGTCCCGATGTCAAACGGGAAGCTCCGCTTTCGAAAGTCCCGATCAGGCAGAGTTTTGCGGTCTCAGTGACTGAGGTCACCTTTTCGCAATGGGACGCCTGCGCTGACTACGGTGGATGCAGGTCGACTGTCACCGCCGGCGAATGGGGACGAGGCGACCAGCCGGTCGTCAACGTGTCCTGGACAGATGCTAAGGCTTACGTGAAATGGCTTTCGGCACTAACGGGAAAAAGATACCGGCTACTCTCGGAAGCGGAATGGGAATTTGCCGCCAGAGGTGGGCGGCCAACGAACTACTCCTTCCTGGACGGGAAAATCGACGAGTATGCGTGGTATGCCGACAACACGAGGGATGCACCTCAACCGCACAAGGTGGGACTGCTAAAAGCCAACCAATACGGCCTCAAGGATATGAACGGCAACGTGGCTGAATGGGTAGAAGGTAAGCGGAGCTCTGCGGCCCTCTTGAATGGCGCTTGACGCCTATTTTGTTCGCGTGGCGCGTCGCCGCGGTTTCCATGTGTCGGACAACGCGTT
>NZ_AUEZ01000186.1 GCF_000426245.1 Bradyrhizobium sp. Ai1a-2
GCTGCCCTGTGATCACCTCGATCCGACGATAGGAGCCGCCTTCCTGCCTGGCATCGAGCATGGCTTCATGCATGGCATCTGCCATTGCCCACCTCTAAAAAACAGTTATGCCAGGAAGTTCTGTGCGTCAAGTTCAGCAAAATTGATCATGGGATCCGGCCAAGCCATCCCCTCGGAGCCGCCGTCGCTCGCTCGCCCCAAGCGCAGCGCTGGCGAGCGACGGCGGCGGAGAGGGGTGGCGTCCATCCCTTTGGTGGGCCTGAGCATCGTCAGGCCGCCCGGCGTAGCGTCTCCTTCTTGTGCTCCTTCAAGAGATCCATGTTCAGATAGCGATGGTCCTCGAGTCAGGCCTCGCGGCGCTCGACGGTCAGCGCCCGCACCAGCCTTAGGCAGCTCTCGGCGTTGGGGAAGATTCGCACCACGTAGGTGCGCCGCCGGATCTCCTCGTTGAGGCGCTCCAGCATGTTGGTCGACTTCATGTGCTTGCGGTGTCCCAGCGGCAGACGGAAGTAGGTGAGCGTCTCCTCGATGTTGTCCTCGACCCAGCCGGTGAGCTTGGGGTATTTGCCGCTCCATTTGGCAAGCCACGCCGCTAGATCGCGCCGCACCTCGCCAAGATCGCGCCGGTCGTACATCCAGCGCAGCTCGAGCAGACAATCGTCGTCGACCTTGCGCGGCACATAGTCGAGCGCGTTGCGCAGGAAGTGCACATAACAGCGCTGCCAGAACACGCCGGCGAGCACTTCGGCGATCGCCTTCTTCAAGCCGGGATGATCGTCGGAGACGACAAACTCGACGCCATGCAGGCCGCGCGCCTTCAACGCTTCCAAAAACTCCTTCCAGCTCGACCGGCTCTCCCGGTTGGCAAGCTCGACCGCGAGCACCTGACGCCGGCCTTCCCAGTCGACGCCGATCGCGATCAGCACCGCCTGGCTCGCAATGATGCCGTCCTCGCGCACCCGCTCATAGCGCGCATCCAGGATCAGATAGGGGAACGGTTCCTTGAGCCTGCGCTCGCAAAAGGCCTTCAGCGATCCATCCAGCCGTTTGTTAATGGCGCTGATCGCTGAGGCCGAGAAGGCATGCCCCACGAGTTCCTCGGTGACCTGCTTGACCTTCCGCGTCGAGACGCCTTGCACGTACATCTCCGCCAAGGCCGCAACCAGCGCCTTCTCCGAGCGCTGATAGCGCTCGAACAGCTCGGTCGAGAACCGCCCCTGCCGGTCCTGCGGCACCTTCAGCTCGATCTTGCCGACCCGGGTGATCAGCGAGCGGGGATAGTAGCCGGAGCGATAGCCAAGCCGTCTCTCGCTGCGCTCGCCTTTCTCCGCACCCAGCGTCTCCGTCATCTCGGCTTCGAGAATTTCCTGCACCGCACCCTGGATCAGCGGCTTCAGGAACTCCTTATCCGACCTCAACAACTCTTTGACTGCAGAGACGTCCGTCCTAATCTTCGTCACGGTCATGGCGGGTCCAAGCTCCTCTACGAGCGGTGATCTTCGCAATCACCGGACTTACCATGACCGCTTCAGCCTCTCAGCTTTTGCAGAACCTTCCGCACATTACCCCAGGATGTATCGCAGCTCAGTCGCGCGATGCCCAGGTGGGGGGCTCATGCCGGTTACCGCCAAACTTTCGTATAGCTTTCCCAATCCTTTCTATATGGGTCGCTTACCTCCGTACAATTGAGCCAACCCTCGACTTCTTATTAGCCTTGCGGCGAATTGGGGCGAGTCGATTGCAAGTGCCTGACACTTCTGCAACACGGTCAACAGGAAGGTCTGTCTATCGTAATCAAATCGTCCCGAGGATAAGAGCAATCAAAATTGGGCCAGCGCTACGCCTGACCTCCATTTGGCATACATTCGCGAGCACGAATGTGCGATGGAAATACTGCGGTCCGATAAGGAAAGCCGGTCGAAGTCTATTCAACGGCCGGTGCGGAAGCGTCTGGGACACATGCGGGAGTCTGCCTCTTGTTAAACGTACATGAGTACATCATTTCACTTATTCGAAAGCCAGATCCGGTCATCTTGGACATCGGCTGCAATGACGGGGCCGATAGCCAACGTTTTCTGAGGCTCTGTCCAAAGGCGCAGCTCTATTGCTTTGAGCCAGACCCGCGAGCGGTTGCTCGGTTCAAGCAGGATATGAATGCTTACCTGGATGATGTAAGGCTGTTTGAGTTCGCGATTAGTGACCGAAATGGCAGCATCGAATTCCATCCAAGCAATGGAGATGGAGAGGCGAAGGAATGGGACCTCTCTGGTTCAATACGCCGACCCAAAAATCATCTCGCCGAATATGACTGGGTTCGGTTCGATTGTCCCATCTCAGTTGAAACTCGAAGGCTGGATGACTGGTGCAGCGAAGCGAACCTGAACCAGATCGATTTGATCTGGATGGATGTGCAGGGAGCCGAGTCAGATGTGATCGCGGCCGGTAGACAGACCCTTGGCAACACCCGGTTTATCTACACGGAATACAGCGACAAAGAGCTTTACGAAGGGCAGCTCTCCCTACAAGCCATTCTTGATCTTTTGCCTTCATTCGAAGTGGTGACAAAATATCCGCGCGAAGTCGAGGGTGATGTATTGCTTAGGAACACGAGCCTTTAAAACGAGCCCTGTTTCTCTCCTGCTGCAGCTCTCCGCCTATTGGGAGAACCCGTAACCGGCCGACTAAGTTGCGATCGGACATTGAGGGAGTTGCAGACGGTACACTGGGACCAAGAGCGAAGGTATTGAAGACTTGAGAGAGCTCGCAAAGCTCCGGCCGCCCCTGCAGTGCCGCAGGAACGCGTCCTCCGAGGTGAGGCAGAGGAATTGGTCACCGTGAATAACTCGGATTGTAGCTTGAGGCGAGCGGAAGCCGCCGCCGCATCGGTCGCGTTCGAAAGCGATCAGCAGATCGCGGTTTTGACCTCGCAGCGCACGACGGGCCGCTGGAAGTGGACAGAGACGAAGTGATGACGACCAATCCTGGTTTCCCTGGATCGGCGCGCGGCGGCAAAAGCGCTGCTCGCCGACCGCGGTGGTTTGCTTGTTTTAAGCGGTCTCGGCTCTAACGGCTGCCATTATTCTTTCTGCCGGATGCAGCCTATCCAGCGGCCTGTCGCTTTGTCCAATCATGAGGGCGTGGAATCATGAGCCAGGATATTAAGCAATTGCCTGCAGTCTGCTTTCTCCTCGGCCTTCCCCGACTTTCAATTACCCGCAAATTCTACTCCGACCATGGCGCCCAGCGCGATGTCAGTGAGACGTGACAGCCCGCGCCACATGACGGTATTGCCAGGCGGCGGATCGCTGGCGCGGGCGAGATAACCGCCGAGCCGGGCGATCTTGATCAGATAGTGCGAGAGCGTTTTCTGTCTTGCTTTTGGTTTGTCGTTGACGAGGCGATCGAGTACGCCGATTTCAGTCGCAGTCAACGCGAGGGTTGGCGGTACGTCTGGGGCGGAACGGTTGAGCATCGTCATCCAGAAGACTCGCCAACTCAGGATGCAAAAGAGCGAGATCAGATTGGTCAGACGCTGGGCGGTCCTGAGCTTCGACTCCTCAGCTTTGCAGCCCGATTTGAGGATCTTGTGGAACACCTCGATCTTCCATCTCAAAGCATACCATTTGAGCTTCTCAATGGCGTCGGTGCGAGAACCAACAGGCAGATCGGTGATCAGCTTCCAATCGATCATCTTTCTGTTTTTCGGCGTCCCGCGCTCTTCGGCATGTGACCTGCCACTGAGTTTTCATCCAGCGGCGGTTAGAGTCTCGGAGTTTTGTACGCCAAGTGGCGCGGGTGGAGCAACGGACGATCGGCGGAG
>NZ_AUEZ01000187.1 GCF_000426245.1 Bradyrhizobium sp. Ai1a-2
GCGAACCCCTCATCTCAAGACAGGACGCCCCGTTGTGCTATCCTCTTGGCTGTGCCGCCAGCCGCTCTGTTCTACCGCGCGAGCGGTTTAGTCCTTTGGCGCAAACCGGAATCCAGACTTAAAGATATCAACTTTGCATGCGATAATGTCGCCTGTCATGACACCAGCGCCATCGCAAGAAAGATGATCGCGCCCCAAAGCAGCGCGTTCACGCAAAGCCCAAGCGTCCAATCATTCATGCCCGGCCTTTAGCCCTCATCGCGCTTCCTCCCGCAAGCATGTATGCCTCGCCTCTCCAGCTTGCGTCGATCGAGGGATCGTCAAGCTTTCAGTGTGAATTTTTTGCGAAGTTCGGCCGCAACAGTCGCAACGCGTTCCTGAATGGCTTTTGCATGCTTGGGCGCGGTAATCACCGTAGCGCGCCAACCGAGGAGCGGGTCTTGGCGAGCCGACACATACGCGCCGCCAATCAACAGCTTCTGATGGACCATGTCCTCAAGTTCAGCACTAGTTTTCTGCTGCTTTGCCAAGGGGACCTTTCTGCGTTTGACCCGCTCAATAGCGTCGGTCGCCTCGCCGGGACGAGGAAGATCTGCCGCTTCGATCACGATGCGCTCGCAAATCAGCCCATGCTCCCCGGCATGAAGCAGCGTACCGTCGGATGACCATTTAGGTTGTCAGGCCAGACCATCGTACGGCCCGCACGGTTCGGTCCGTCCACGATAGCGTCGTTCGGAACATCAACCCACTCACCATCAATGCGTACGCGATAGTGACCATCCTTAGTTTCCCAATCGGCGTCATCAACGCGCATCGCATCACTGCCATCGCAACAGGGCCCTTTGCCACTATGCAAGCGTTCATACCAACCGTTCAACTCAGGGTGCCGACGATCGTGGGCGCGTGCGTGATCGATTGTAGAAATCGGGACGATGAGGGTGAATGCAACAAGCGCTGTATGCCAACAGTGATCGTTCATCTCACACGCAATCCGGAAATGTCTGTGCAGGCGGGAAAGCCATCGGGCCGCATCAACATGCGAAGTGTTCTCAGCTCGCCGCTGGCAATCGTCGGCGAGAGACTTAAGCTGCCCCGCAATCGCTTCGTCAGTCATGGTCTGGCCAACGCGGAGCAAAGTCCGCGCTGTTTCCAAATATGCGTTGCCTCGTTGTGAGATCGGGACGGTCATAAGGCCCTCGCGCGGTTCTGTGGCCGCTGGTTGAAGGCAACGTGGATCCAACCCACCCAATTGCGGTCACTTTCCGTGCGACATCTGAAGCGATCGACGCACTTTTTGGAACAAAGCGGGGTTCGCCACGTGTAGTGCCGGACGAGACCAAACTTGCCATTACAAACTGCGCAGCGCGCGGCACTGCCAGATCTACGATTATCGGAGCAATGGGGCATCGTAGTCTCCTCTTGGTACTATCGTCGCTCTTCGTCGATCATCCTTTTCCATCGTCGCACTACATGGGCCTGTGCGCTTTTCCTACGCATGCAGCTAAGACGATCAAGATCAGCAGCTCAATTGAACGTAGGTAATCGTCAGGCATCTAAAGGGGGGCTGGAACGATACGAAGGTTTATTGCGCTCGTCCTTGAAGCCGACCACTTCCGCAGCGGGCCTTGGTTGTGTGCAAACGGATAGGTCGGCACGCGGCCCTGGTCGCCAATCATTGCAGGCGGCTGATGTTCTCGCGTCGGATCGTCCAATGACCGGCCAAAGTGGGTATCGCGACGCGATATTGCGCTTTGGACGCACTTTCCGGCCTTCAGGCGGTGCGGATGGCCGCAATCAGGCTCGGTTTGCCGACGATGTTCATCACACGTGTGAGGTTATAGGCGAGAACATGCAGCGCCATCTCAGCAGCGACATTCGGTAGGCGCTTCATCAGGAAGTGGGTCGCCCCCATACGGGCTTTGATCGTGCGGAAGGGATGCTCGACCGTCTCGCGCGCCGCGTCCGCATGGCGTCGGGATCGGCATCGAGCCGTCTCTGGACCTCCTCGACCACATGCTCATGCTCCCAGCGCGTGATGCGGCGCTCCTTGGATGGCGTACATTGGCTCTTGATCGGGCAGCCTTGGCACGCTGTCGACCAGCAACGGTGCAGCGTCATTCCATGCTCGATGTTGGTGTAGTGCGGCTTGGCTGCTTTAGTGACGACCCTCGCGAAGACAGCCAGGTCTTGACCGGGAACTTCGCACCGGCGGCGATTCACCGCCGTCCGCGCGTCTTTTCTGGAGGCCCGTAGATGATCTCGCGGGCTCGGCTCCAAAGCGCAAAGTTTCGTGCAGATCATGCCGTGACCCATGAACAGGCTTTGCAGAACGCCATAGTGGTGCTCCGAGAATGGTCTGAGGAGAAGGCCGAAACGAGCGCCGTGCTTGCTGCGATCGCGGAGCTTATGGCGACCAAGCCGTCACCTAAGCCGCCTCAAAAACAAAAGCTCTCTTCATAGTCATAGGCTGGGACTGAGATGGCAGCAGGATGGATGGTTTCGATCGGCGTCGTCAAAAAGGGGACAAGGTCCGATATGTGACTTACGCCGTCGCAATCGCTGATCCGGCAGAAGCCGTGAAGGCCTCATTGGCTGCCAGCACGGGCGAAGTAGCGACCGCGAATTCCGAACTTTGCGAAGCAGACTTGACGGGCCTCGGATTAAAAGCCGGCGCGCTTGTGGCCGTATACGATGACCGGACTGATCCGCTGATGTCGCGCACGTGGCGTCCGATCGAACCGCGCGGCAAGAATTAGCAGGTACTTCAATCAATGGAGCGCTGGTCTTGGCGGCCGAACAAAGAACTCGGACAAATGAACGCCGAGCGCATCGGCTGTCCGTCGTCAGATACTATGAGACTGATCGGGCTTTTCGAGAAGGGAGGCTCTGGCTCATCAGGGGTTAGAGTTTAAGCTGCTCGCAACTGATGCTGCAAGCGGCGGTTTGCGATGGTGTTGCACTTGACGCATTTTCGTTCGGCGAGGATCGCCTCAGCCCTGTCGAAGTTGGCATCGGCAGGCGTGAGGTTGTCGATGCTCTCGTGATAGCGGACGTGATTGTAGTGTTCGACGAAGGCTCGTATCTGCCGTTCGAGATCGCCGGGCAGGTAGTAGTTGTTAAGCAAAATGCGGTTCTTCAAGGTCTGGTGCCGGCGCTCGATCTTTCCCTGGGTCTGGGGTTGATACGGAGCGCCGCGGACGTGTTGCATGCCCTTGTTTCCAGCTGGCCAGATCGTCTGCCACGTAACTCGAGCCATTGTCGCTTAGAAACTCGGCCGATGTGCGACGGTGGCCGTGACATCGGCGGCAGCCATCGTGGGACCAAGCCTCCAAGCGACGATGTAGCGCGAGAAGTCATCGAACACGGTCGAGAGATAGTACCAACCCCATCCGGTGATCTTGAGGCAGGTGAAGTCGGTCAGGAGCTATCGCCAAATCTCGGTGACGACCGGGCCGGTCAGACGGCGGCGATTTTGGGCTGACGGTCGGTCGGCTTGGCGATGACCTCGATCCCATCGTTGAATGTTACACCGAGAATGAGCTTTGGCAACTGGTTGTGACCATCGAGACGGCGCCAGCGTTTCTGCGCTCCCTCGACCAGTTTGAAGACCATCGCGAGCGCTGTCCTGTTCGACAGGCAGCCCTTCGACCGGATCGTGCGGTGGCGCACGGTGGCGAAGGTGCTTTCGATGGGGTTGGTGGTCCGCAGGTGTTTCCAATGCTCGGCCGGGAAGTCGTAGAAGGCCAGCAGCGTGTATCGATCCTTGCTGAGGCAGTCGGCCGCCTTTTCGTA
>NZ_AUEZ01000188.1 GCF_000426245.1 Bradyrhizobium sp. Ai1a-2
GGATGTTCACAATCGAAAAAGCTCGCGCCAAAATGGGACGCGCCTACCCAAACCCTTCCAAAGAGTCATAATCACCGTGCAGAGCAACTAGGAGGGACGGTCAGAGGCACGAAGATCTGGGCAGGTGATTGCGTTGCTGCGACACCACCAGTGGACACGCCAGCGTCGTCATCACCGCCAACCCCATCAGCCGAAGGCAATGCGCCCGCAGAGAAGCAGTGATGGGCTCAAAGGCGCTCACGCGAGTCGCCGGCTTCGGGCTGAGGGCGAGGAAGGGCTGAAAGTGAGCGATTAGAGCTCGTCATTGGGCCCACCGGATATGATTGGTTGGCGTCATAAATCTGCAATCATAGCGCGCTACGCTAGTCATCTTGACTTCAAGTTCGGAGTGAACGAGAGCGCAGGTTTTCTTAGTTAGAGACTTATCAACTGGATAATCGGCATATGGCCTACGATTTGGCTACGGTGCAGATGCTCCGCAGAGTCCTTGATGAAGTACTTGTTAGCCCCAGGTTCACTCGGCAGAAGAACCGCTCTGCGCTCGAGATGGCTGAGTACATTCTGTGGCTTGCCTCTCGGGGAGAGCGCGAGCCATCAGCGATCAAACGGCGCGTTCTGGATGAGTTTTTGACGAACGCTAGTAGCTGCAGCGCAAAGCCAAGACTAGACTAGTGGGCACGGCTTCGGTAGCGGCTCAGGCGACGGCTGGCCCCGGGAGTTTGTGGTAGCAAAGCGCCTGATCCCCATACGGCGTTCTGAGCGGCTGCCGTTTCGCTATATCCCTATCACGCGGGATTGGCCAACGATGGTGAGAGGCCCACGTCTGAACGGGACTTCCTCAAGCGCGGTCTTTCTGGTCTACAGCTGGCAGCTTTGAAAAAGCTCGCGGATAGCCCGGCTGACAATTTGGAATTTGGAAGGAGGTGCTGGAGAGCAAGGATCTCTTGCTTGCAGTCAGAAATGGATACCTGAACGCTCATGTCAAAGTCAGAGCGACTTCAGAATTGCTTTCGAAAACGGCGGCAGCAGCGATTGCAGCCAGCCTCCGCGATCCACCAAAAGTATCTGGTGAAGCTGGAACTTGAGAATAAGGACCCATATGTGTCGTAGCGGTCCAGCGCCAGCGGCGAGCAGAGTGCCGCAAGGCGAGTTGGCGGCCAAGCGCTTTCGAGCCACTGTGAGGTGGCCGAAGTACTGGAGCTTGGCGCTATCGAACACCGCTTGGAGGCGCTCCAGGAATAGCCGACGATACAATCGTGACAGGACGCGCACGGGAAGGAAGAAGCCGGGGCGGCAGCCAACCCAGCTTCCATCAGGGGCAATCCCGCCGCCCGGCACGAGGCAATGGGCATGGCGATCATCCCAGTCTCGGCACCGAGATGCTTCGGGTCGGCGCTGATGAGACGGATCGTCTCGGCCGCCGTCTTGAGCAGGATGTCGTAGACCACCGCCTTGTTCTGCAGCGCGATAGCGGCTACTGGCGCCGGCACGGTGAAGACAACATGGAAATAAGGGACCGGCAGCAGATCGGCTTGGCGATCGGCGAGCCATTGGGCGCGCGCAGGCCTTGGCACTTTGGACAGTGCCGATCGCGACAGCTGTTGTGCGCGACGCGAACCAGGCCGCAATCGTCGCACCGCTCGACATGGCCGCCGAGCGTCGCTGTGCGGCACGCCTCGATGGCTGCCATCACACGGCGCTGGTCGGATGGGAGCCGAGAGCCCTGCGCGGTACGGAACGCAGCGCCGTGGCGGCGGAAGATGTCCGCCACCTCAAGCACGGGGCGCATATGCGCGGCTTAGTGGGGTAGGATCACCGTGATGGAGAGCCCATCGAATGGGCTGGTCGTGCGAGCGAGCAGATTGGTCGCAACCTGTGCGTAGCGGGCGGTCGATCCGAGCTCGGCATGTCCGAGCAAGACCTGAATGATGCGGATGTCGATCCCGCTTTCCAGGAGATGGGTCGCAAAGGAGTGCCGGAGCGTGTGGACAGTGATCGGCTTGGCAATCCGAGCGCGTCGGCGGGCGGCGCGGCAGGCCGCCTGGACGCAGCGGACGCTGACATGTTCACTTGGGTCTTGGCCTGGAAATAGCCACAGCCCCGGCCGTGTTCGCGTCCAGTACGCACGCAGAATATCCAGCAGCCGAGGAGAAAGCATCGCGTAACGATCTCTGCCGCCCTTGCCGTTCTCGATGTGGATCAACATTCGCTTGCTGTCGATCGAGCTCACCTTCAGGCGTACGACCTCGCTAACCCGTAAGCCAGCCGCATAAGCCGTCGCCAGCACGACGCGGTTGCGCACCCCTGTAACCGCGTCCAGAAAGCGCTCGATCTCTTCGGCACTAAGCACGAGGGGGAGCTTGTCGGGCTTCTGGCCACCGATGATCCGCTCGAATGCCTCCGTCTGCCCGAGTGTGACGCCGTAGAAGAACCGCAGCGCGCAGGCCACCTGATTGATGTGGGACCACGAACGCTTTTGGCCGATGAGGTGCAGTTGGTAGGCACGGACCTGCTCGAAACTCAACCGGTCCGGGGCGTAGCCGAAATGGCGGCTAAACTTTGCGATCGCATAGATATAGGATTTCTGAGTCGACGGCGACAGATTGCGGACCGTCATGTCCTCGATCATACTCTGCCGAAGAGGGCTCATCGTAGCCATCTGGGTCTCCTGTCTTGAGAGGGGTGGTGCGAAGACCAACATCCTCTCAGACAGGACACCTCAGTACAGCAGGCTTGCCCCCACTCCCGCGTAGCGGGTTCGTTCAATCCTGGGCGACATTGTTCGCCGTCATGGCCTGTGAGACAAATTGAATGGTTTTGTGGAGGGAGGATTTCTGGTTCATCGTAGCCACCAGGAGCGAAGATGAAGCAGAAATCCGGACCGGGCAAAGCGCCGGCAGAACAGGTACTGAAAGACATTCGGCGGCAGACCCGCCGGCACTATTCGGCGGAAGAGAAGATCCGCATCGTGTTGGAAGGATTGCGCGGCGAGGAGAACATCTCCGAGCTGTGTCGCCGCGAGGGCATTGCCGCCTCGATGTATTACGGCTGGTCCAAGGAGTTCCTCGAGGCCGGTAAGCGTCGCCTGGCGGGCGACACGGCGCGGGCGGCAACCTCCGGCGAGGTGAAGGATCTCCGCCGGGAGGCCGCCGCCTTGAAGGAGGCCGTGGCCGATCTGACCCTGGAGAACCGCCTGCTCAAAAAGCATCAATGGGGCTGGGGAGGAAGAGGCATGAGGTATCCCGCCTCAGAGAAGGCCGAGATCATCGAGTTGGTCGAGCAATCGCATCTCCCGGCCAAACGCACGCTGGACATGCTCGGTATCCCGCGAGCCACGTTTTATCGTTGGTACGATCGTTATCAAGACGGCGGTGTTGAGGCGTTGGCGGACCACCGGTCCCGACCAAACCGGGTCTGGAATCGGATCCCAGACGATGTGCGAGGCCAGATCATCGATCTGGCACTGGAGCTTCCGGAGCTGTCGCCGCGCGAGCTGGCCGTGCGCTTCACCGACGAACGAAAATACTTTGTCTCCGAGGCGTCGGTCTATCGGCTGCTGAAGGCGCATGACCGTAAGCGCTCCTTTCTACGCACCTATGCAGTTGAGCGCGGGGATGGGATGAGGCGTCCACCATGAGCGAGGTGGACACCATCGATGATCACTCCA
>NZ_AUEZ01000189.1 GCF_000426245.1 Bradyrhizobium sp. Ai1a-2
ATCACCGCCTCGGCCGGAGCGAGTTGCTCACGATCGTCTGAATTCAGCGCTCATGATCGCGCGAAATCGCTGCTCATCATCAGTGAAATATGCAGTTAGCTTTCATTGATGCAGACGACATCCCGCTATCCCCTCACCTCCACCACTTCCGCCCGCCCCTCCTCCGCCAGCGCCGCGATCTCTGCACCGGAGGCGTCAACCACGATTACGACCGTGCCCGCACCACGGTCGTAATCGGGATCGCTGGCGATATCCTTAGCGACCCAGGCGCCGTATTAGATCGCTTGTTCAGCAGAGCCAAATAGCTCGCCCACAATGAGCTATCCTCGCAATTGAAGCAGCGCGAGCGCGACTCGGCGTCGACCGGGGGTCGTCGTAGCCGACGCTGTCCCTACCGCGCTCGCGCTGCCAGTGAAGTTAGCAGCAATGTGACTCGGCGCTTGGGGCGTCGCGAGCACGCCAGCGCTGTCCCTGCCACGCGCCGCTAACTTTGGTGGCCAACCTTGCCACCTTGAATGGCAAAGCTGACCGGCACGGCCCGCTCTGAGGTGGTCCATGGGCGTGCCCTCGAAGCTGTATTGGCGAAAGGGCTCCCAAGCACCCACCAGGATTGGTGGGCTGCCTTGTCCAGGCCGAAGTCTAAGCTGTCACTTAGCCTTGCAGATATAGGAGAGACTAGCATGTCTAAACGCGCACGCATTCGCTACGTCAACAAGACGGATAGAAAGAGCCCTCACGAAAGAATCACACATGTTGGGGGAGCAAACCCCGACGGGACGCCGTGGAAGCGATCCATCGATCAGGCTATCAAAGATATCGAGAGCGACGAATGGGAGTTCTATGTCGAAGAAAACGGCCGCAGGGTTGATGTGGTCCGGGCCACGCACGAGGGACACAAGTACATCAAAACGTCGGCGGACGACATTCAACCCAACAATCTTCTTCTGCTCGCTGAGTGTCCGTGATTTTCAGTAACATCTTTCGCCCCTCGTCGCACGGTCAATCGCACGTTGACTTGGTAGTCGTTTGTGAAGAACGTTTCTTAGCACCGTTTTTACGCAAGGTGTGGTTGCAATCTTGGTGCAGCTCTGATTATTCTGCACCAGTTAGTCTGGCTTGAAGCAGATCGATTTTCCCGCGGCCGTACATTTGACGTCTGACGAGCTTGAGGCGCGTGATCTGACCTTCAGTCTGCCCGTTCGACCACGGCGAAGTGATTGCTGCCCGAACGGCGGCTTCATCCTTGACGACTCCGTTGGCGAACGAGGCTACGAGACTGGCGCGAGCGCGCTCGATCCATGGCGCGAGTCGCGCCTCCGCCTTGCGCCGGATGATCAAGTGGAATTCGGCGATGATTTCGCGTGCGTCGACCAGGTTTGGCACGCCAGCCTCGATCGCCGCGACCGTGACGGTCTCCGCTTTTGTGAGTACGTCCCGCCCGATTGTCATGAGGCGCGCGATCGTTCTGGCCGACGGAATCCGCTTAAGATTCTGGGCGTCGGCCTTTTCAGCGCGTCGTCTGCGGGTCGTGGCCATTCGTCGAGATATCGAGAACCAGGTCCGCAGTCTCATCAAAGAATACGGCTTGCTGTTCCCCCGTGCGATCGGACTGCAATTCCGCAATCAGGTTCGCGAGCTATTGGGTGAAGATCATCAGCTCGTCAGCGCGATCGCACCGCTTCTGTCGATCCATGAGCAGATCTGCAAGCAGCAGGGCACATTCGACAATGAAGTCCGCCGCTTGGCGAAGTCGGATGAGACGACGCGTCGCCTAATGACCGTTCCTGGTGTTGGCGTGGTGACTGCCTTGACGTTCCGGCATACGATCGATGATCCATCGCGCTTCCGATCGGCATCAAGCGTCGGCGCCTATCTGGGTCTTATTAGCCTCTGGTCCCAAAACCGGGGTCCATTTCAACCCGTCCTCGGTCACAACTACTCTGACAAGGCCAACCTCGGATTGGGTCCGGTTCGCTGCGAAGACTCTTCGCCCAATCGTCACCGGCAGAGCGCGGGACAGGCCATATCGCCGCGCCGCCGCCGCAACCAAACGCCGATCGGAACCGCAATGCCGCTCTGTTTGGAGGCTTGCAGTGACTCCGCTGCTTTAGATGGTAACGACATCTCGGACAGCGTCTAGGACGAGGTTCACCGGCCGACGTCGTGTCCTCTGCTCCTGACAGAACCAATTAATTCCGCTCGCGCGCCACTGTAGGCGTCCGTCATGGACGTTCCGATTTTACGAATCGCCCATACACGCTGCACGCCCGCCGCGAGATCGTTTGCGCTGTTTGGCGGCAGCCTATGCGATGCTTCCTCAATTGCATCGATGCTCCTGTCCAAATCTGAACCTTGCTGCACCACATTCATGGATGGAGGGCCATTCCGGATGGGCCCAAGATGTTCGCCATACCCAGCAAGGAGGTTATTAAGTTCCGGATGATCTATCAATGCATCATAAATCCGCACTTTTTGCTCTGCATCCAAGTGATCATGTGCCGATATAAGGACCATGGCTGCGTTGCGGTGACCTGCAGAATCGTATGATGGATGATCCTGTTTGAACGAGTCGATCGCTTGGTCAAGGAGGCGCCTTCTATTGACGTGGTCAAGGTCACCAAGGTGACGAGCTAAGGCTAGGATCGCCCCAGGGTTACTACTTGCATGAGATACGTTGAGAATGTGATCGACTGTGGCAGATTTCCGCGTAGCAGATTGGAATTTAAGTATTGGCGCGATAGCGTCAGCCCGATGAAATGCGTCGTCGAGGGGATGAGCTGGAGGCAATCCATTGTCGGGCTTTTCGGCGTCATACAAGGCCTTGGCCGAGGTACCGAGCCGGTTGAGCCGCGCGTGAAATACCCCAACTGGGCCTGTTTGAAGCGCGTCTCGTGTTGAGCGGTCGATGAGTTTAAAGTTCGTAAGGTTGTTTGCTGTTTCAACCGGATCGTCGGTGGTTAAACCTTTTGCCACTTCGTCCATCACCTCGCGCGGCAAGTCATTTATTCGTGTGGCAGTGCCGCCATCACGAGCTGAGCTTTCAGGTTCGCCCGCCTGCTGCCTATCTCGATCCATTGATCAGACTCACGTGCTGTTTTCTACGAACCTAAGCTACAATGTAAGCGGGGCCAGATGAATCGATATTGCGTTACATTCGTAATCTGCCAAGGCCTCAAATCCAATGCATCGCGAATTTGCTAAAGTGCTCAACGCGCTCTGCTGATCGACCAGCGAGATAATGGGGCCGCCAGTACGAAACAGCCCAATTGTAAGGGCATGCAATGTCGTCTGACTGGAAAAACGACGAAACCGATGTATATGAAGCGATCATCTACCTTCGGTGGGCATCACTCGGATCAGGGCACGATATTCCATAACGAATTATGCGAATGACAGTTGCGTAGTTTCGCTCGTCAGCTCGAACACACCTTCCGTCCAGAAAAGAACTGCATCATGTGGAGTGGGCTGGATCAGTGATCAATCCCTTCAAGCTTTCCGATATTCTCCTCCAAACTTCCTTTCGATGAGCCGGGCAACGGACCCGGCCTGACGAACGCATCCACCACGTTGCCTAGGAGCCTGTCCGAGTAGTCCCTGTTCAATTGGGTGGGAGTCTGATTTTATTGGCGGCGATGAGCAAGTATTTTCGCCTCTGGAAGATTGAT
>NZ_AUEZ01000190.1 GCF_000426245.1 Bradyrhizobium sp. Ai1a-2
GCAAGCGTCTCTTCAACCGACGCTGCCTGCGTCCACGATCTTCGAATCATGGTTGCCCATGGATTCAGAACTTCCGGAAAAATCCAACTGTAATGTTAATGGATTCCTGGTCTCGGAGCGAGAAACGATTTCCCCCTCAGCAACAGCCTCCACCAAAATCTTCAAGGAAACTGCTATTCCCGAAAATTATCGGCCGAGGGGATCCGCCATTGCGGCCTGAACGGCACGTTCCAAATTCGATTGCGACCGTCCGACGAAGATTGAGCGCAGCTCTCGTCGCGACACTATCTCGATCCCCTTGTTGCATCAGGGCAATCTCAAGTCAAAGTTGCCATCGAAATTCGTGACGCAGTAAGACTAGGAGATGGGGAGGTTGCGGTGGGCGGCGTCTCGAAATTGGGGCCGCCCCATCACATCCCCTTGATCCTCTGGCTCCTCGCGCTATATCCGGGTTTCTTCCTCTTCGATAAACCGGGTGAACGCATGACGACCACAGATACGGCTGTGCACACGCTGCCCTTCCAGGCCGAGGTTTCCGAGCTCCTGCACCTGATGGTGCACTCGGTCTATTCGGAAACCGATATCTTCCTGCGCGAGTTCGTCTCCAACGCCTCGGACGCCTGCGACAAGCTCCGCTACGAGGCGATCGCCAATCCGGCGCTGCTGGGTGAGGGCGACGCGCTCAAGATCCGCATCATTCCGAACAAGGCGGCCCAGACGCTCACGATCGCCGACAACGGCATCGGCATGGAGCGGCAGGAGCTGATCGACCATCTCGGCACCATTGCCCGCTCGGGCACCAAGGCTTTCGTGGCGAAGCTGAGGGAGGCCAAGGACGGGCTCGGCCTGATCGGCCAGTTCGGCGTCGGCTTCTATTCCGCCTTCATGGTTGCCGACAGGATCCTCGTCATCAGCCGCAGGGCCGGCGAGAGCAACGTCTGGACCTGGGCCTCGTCGGGCGGCTCCGGTTTCGAAATCGCGCGGGCGAGCGACGAAGATGCCGCGCGCATGAGCCGTGGCACGGAGATCGTGCTGCACCTGAAGGAGGATGCGAAGAAATATCTCGAAGACTACGAGATCCAGCGCATCGTCTCCGCCTATTCCGACAACATCCTCTTTCCCATCGAGCTCGTGCCGGCAGAAGGCGAGCCGCGCCAGATCAATTCGGCGAGCGCGCTGTGGCAGCGGTCGAAATCCGAGCTAACGGCCGAGGACTACAAGAAGGCCTATCAGCAGATCGCCACCGCCTTCGACGATCCCGCGATGACGCTGCACTATCGCGCCGAGGGCCGCTATTCCTACGCCGTGCTCCTGTTCGCGCCGTCGACGAAACCGTTCGACGTGTTCGAGCCGTCGCGCAAGGGAAGGGTGAAGCTTTATGTCCGGCGCGTCTTCATCACCGACGATGCCGATCTGTTGCCGGGGTACTTGCGCTTCATCCGCGGCGTCGTCGACAGCGAGGACCTGCCGCTCAACATTTCCCGCGAGATGCTGCAGAACAACCCGCAGCTCGCGCAGATCCGCAAAGCGGTTGCCACCCGCGTCGTCTCGGAGCTCGAAAGCCTCGCCGAGAAGGACGCGGAGAACTTTGCGAAAATCTGGGCGGCCTTCGGCGCCGTCCTCAAGGAAGGCATTTACGAGGACTTCGAGCGCCGCGAGAAGCTCTTGGCGCTGTCGCGCTTCACGACGACCTCGGGCGAGAAGCGCTCGCTGAAGGACGTCGTCGCCGACTTCAAGCCGAACCAGACCGAAATCTATTATCTCGTCGGCGACAGCATCGAGCGGCTGAAGTCCAGTCCACGCCTGGAGGCGGCGGCTGCCCGCGGCATCGAGGTGCTGTTGCTCACCGATCCCGTCGATGCCTTCTGGACCTCGATGCCGATGTCGTTCGACGGCAAGCCGCTGAAGTCGCTGGGCCAGGGCGATCTCAATTTCGACCTGATCCCGCGGCTCGACGAGAAGGACGAGGCGAGGAAGGACGAGCCGGCCGCCGATGAGGCTTCGACCATCGCCGTGATCAAGGTCTCGCTCGGCAAGCGCGTCAGGGACGTCAAGGCCTCGACCCGCCTCACCAGCTCCGCGTCCTGCCTCGTTGCAAGCACCGAGGGCCCGAGCCGCGAGCTCGAACGCATCCTGGCGCAGCAGAACCGCGGCATGCGCACCAAGCCGATCCTCGAGATTAACCTGCGCCATCCGATGGTGGCGGCGATCACCAGGGCCCAGGCCGACTCAACAACGGTCGACGACCTCAGCCTGCTGCTGCTCGAACAGGCGCAGATTCTGGACGGCGAATTGCCGGAAGACCCGGCGGCGTTTGCCGCGAAGCTGAACCGGCTGGTGCTGCAAGGGCTCGGCTAACGGCCCATCGCATTGCCTCGCCTTAATTGTTACCGGATGCTGACCCGTGGCCTCACGTAAAATTGCTCCCTTGGAGGCGCTACCGCCCCGGCTCCTCGATCGCAAGGCCGGGACGTACGAACTCATCCCATCGGGTCAAAAGTGGCAGACAGCACACGCGATAGAGCAGCCAACAGGCGTAGATGACATCGGCGGAGCAGCACTGCCCCTCCGACAGCGGCCCGTGAGCCACGTCGTGGCGGAGCGTCGGACCCGGTTGGAGGTTGAAGATGCGGTTCAACTCGTCGAGCAGCGGCTCGCCCATCTCCTCGAGCAGCGCAAGATCGAGGACCAGCCAGCACTGGAAAACGCGTTCGCTCTCCCGCTTGGTCGAGCCTTGCAGATCCACTCGCAGCGCCAGCGCGGCTGGAAGCTCTATTCTTTCCATGCCCCGGAGGTGGAGTGCATCGGCAAGGGCAAGGCCGCTGCACCTTACGAGTTAATGGCATGGACCACGCCCGCTCTCAGCGGCAACGTGGAGCCCCGGCGGGGCAGCAGCAGGAGCGCAAGCCATGTCGAATACGAACATTGTCACGATCGGAATCGATCTCGGGAAGAACACATTCCATGTTGTTGGTTTCGATGCCACAGGCGCAATCACGCTACGCAAGAAGCGGTCGAGAAATCAGCTTGACCAGTCGCTGGCCAATGTTCCGCGTTGTCTGATCGGAATGGAGGCGTGTGCAGGCGCACATCATCTAGGTCGCAAGCTCGAGAAATTAGGCCATCAAGTGCGGCTCTTGCCGGCACAGTACGTCAAGCCATACCTCAAGGGTCACAAGAATGATTTTCGGGATGCTGAAGCGATCGCCGAGGCCGTTCAGCGGCCGACAATGCGTTCGTCCCAGTGAAGTCGGCCGAACAACTCGATTTACAGGCACTTCACAGAGTTCGCAGTCGATTGGTGACGCAGAGAACGGCGATCATCAATCAAATCCGGGGCTTTTTGCTTGAGCGAGGACTACCAGTGCGGCAGGGAGCGGCAGCACTCCGATTGGCGCTCCCCCAAATCTTCTCGACACCTTCGGAAAGCCTGTCACCTCGGGTGGTTCGGCTCATCCAGGACTTGTCCGAGGACTGGCGCTATCTCGACCAACGCGTCGCGTTAATCACCAAAGAGCGGGGCACGTGACCCTGGAAACGGTGATTGGCGCGATGCTCGCTGCGAGGATGGCATTGTGGAACGAGTTCACCAGGCTGCATCGCGAGATGC
>NZ_AUEZ01000191.1 GCF_000426245.1 Bradyrhizobium sp. Ai1a-2
CTGGCTGGAGCTTTTGTTGCACCAAATCCTGGTCAGGCTCATCCTCCGATTTCAGCTCGTCCCAAGCTGAAATCAGACTTCTTCACGGGCGACGAGATAGGCGGCGTATCGAGGCGGGTGTCGAGCCTGCCAGAACCTCTCAAGGAGAGCGATACGCCATGAACGAGACTAGCAACATTGTCCCGCTTCGTCAGCCGGACGAGATCGACGATCCACTGACCAATGTGCTGCGCGCTGGTGCGCGGCAGCTTTTAGCGCAGGCCGTCGAGGTCGAAGTCGAGACATTTCCTGCCACGGTGAAGGACTTGAAGCTTGCCGACGGACGCGCCCGTGTCGTGCGGCATGGTTATGGCCCGGCGCGAACGATCCAGACCGGCATCGGGCCGGTCGAGGTGGCGCGGGCGAAGATCCGGGACCGCGGGGCGGCCGGCGATGGCGAGCGGATCCGGTTCAGCTCGGCGATCCTGCCGCTGTGGGCGCGGCGGACGAAGAGTCTGGATGCCCTGCTGCCGATCCTTTACCTGCGCGGCATCTCGACCGGCGATTTCCAGGAGGCGCTGACGGCCTTGCTGGGCAAGGACGCGCCGAACCTGTCGCCCGCGGTGATTTCCCGGCTGACGGCCGAGTGGCAAGGCGAGTACGAGCGCTGGCAGAGGCGCGATCTGTCGGCGCGCCGCTACGCGTATGTGTGGGCCGATGGCGTCTTCCTGCAGGCCCGCATGGAAGACCACGGCGAGTGCATGCTGGTGCTGATCGGCGCGACGCCGGAAGGCAAGAAGGAACTGATCGGCTTCCAGGTCGGCGTGCGAGAGAGCGCGCAGAGCTGGCGTGAGCTGCTGATCGACGTCAAACAGCGCGGATTGCAGATCGCGCCCGAAATTGCCGTCGGCGACGGCGCGCTCGGCTTCTGGAAGGCGCTCGACGAGGTCTTTCCCGGCACACGGCACCAGCGATGCTGGGTGCACAAGACCGTGAATGTCCTGAACAAGGTCCCGCTCTCGGTGCAGGCCACCATAAAGAAGGATCTGCGCGAGGTTTATTGGGCGCCGAACCGGGCGTCTGCCGAAGCGGCGATCGACGTCTTTGCCGAGAAATACCGCGCCAAATACGGTCGGGCGGTCGAATGTCTGGTCAAGGATCGCGACGCGCTGCTGGCCTTCTACGACTTTCCTGCCGAGCATTGGGATCACCTGCGCACCAGCAATCCGATCGAGAGCGTGTTCGCCACCGTGCGGCACCGGACGGTGCGCACCAAGGGTTCGTTGTCGCCGACCACCGCCAAGCTGATGGTGTTCAAGCTGGTGATCGCCGCATCAAAGACCTGGCGGCGGCTCAAGGGCACAAATCAGTTGCCGAAGGTCATCGCAGGTGTCAGATTCAATGACGGCATCGAGGTCATCCAAGTGCCGGCAAACCACGCCGCCTGATCATCTCATCACCCAAAATCCCGCTTAGCTCGATGTTACTTTCGCTTGACGGATGTAGCCCCGACTGTCGGCCGGTCCGAGGTTGCGTCATTGCTCGCAGGATCGGAGGGACTGGGGACGTCGCGGAGTGCCCATCACACGCAGCGGCGGCCCCAGTCCCGGGATCACCGGCCAGTGCCGCACCCTCAGCCGTGCGCGGGATGATCGTCTCGGCTGCTTTGCGTCTGAGCGACCGCAACAAGCGCTGCACGATGGTGTGCTGCGGCGGACCGAACTGTTTGGGGCGTTGTTCAGCGAGGCGACCGACAATTGCCAGCGCGGTCAGACGGGCTCGGCCGCCACCCAGCGCTCGATGTCGGCGAGGTGCGGATCGAGCATTGATGGCATTCTCATGCGCTTTTTGTATGGCTTGCGCATGCGCCGATGGATGATGCGCTGCTCCCCTAGATGCACGTCATTGCCGAGCCCCTTCGCGAAGGCTGCTGCGTTCTTTGTCGGCGCCGGTGGGCTGGTTGCTGTCGCGAGCCTGCCCGATCGGGCGTCGACGCGCGTGCCGAGCTCCGCCTGGGCGTCTCTCATCTCGGCCAGCAGGGCCACGGGATGGAGCGTGCGATAGAGATCTCGAAGACGCCGTTTGACGACCTTGATCAACCTCGGATGCGCCAGTGCTCGTTCATAGGGTGTGGCTGGAACATGATAGTTTGCCGTGTCCCGGGAAGGAAATACGACTCCGCGTGATCACGCGGCGCTTCGTTTGCGAGGTGCCTCAGTGTCGGCGACGGATTTTCGCTGAACGGTTCGGGGACGATATTCTCCCGACCCGGTCGCGCCGGACGGCACGGCTGAAATGTATCGTCCACCATCTGGGGCTGGCACTCGGCGGCAGACCAGCGGCGAGCTTCGCTAAACGGCTGATGCTGCCGGTCAGCTCCGATACGTTGCTTCGGGTTGTCAGGCGACGAACCCGCCCGCGAACGGAGCCTCTGAATCGTCGCCGGCATTGACGACTGGGCTTTTCGCAAGAACCATCGCTACGGAACAATCGTGTGCGATCTGGAGAGGCGGCGGATCGTAACCCTGCTTCCAGATCGCGAGATTGCAACGGTGCGGGCTTGGCTTTCCGACCATCCGGAGATCAGGGTCGTATCGCGCGACCGTGGCGGCGGCTACGGTGAGGCCGCGGCAAAGGCGCTGCCCGACGCCGTCCAGGTCGCCGACCGATGGCACCTGATGGAGAACGCAAGCGCGGCCTTCCTCAACGCGGTACGCCGTTCCATGCGGGTGATCCGCACCGCAATCGGTGCGACGACGATCAATCCAAAACTGCTCACTTGCGCGGAAAGGCTGCAGTATGAAGGGTATCGCCGGCGCAAGCAGACGAATGCTGCCATCATGGCGCTCGTCAGAGAAGCAGTGCCACTCAAGGAGATTGTCCGTCGAACAGGACACAGCCGTAAACTCGTTCGCCAAGTCAGTCGCGGCGAGAGTACGGATGTCTTCCGGACACGGCAAAGCACGCTCGATGCCCACTTGCCCTTTCTGGATGCGCAATGGAGCGAGGGCTGCCGTAACGGCGCAGAGCTCTGGCGTCGTTTGCAAGGGTAAGGCTTCCGAGGCTCCTTGCGTGTAGTCAGTGAGTGGACGACACGGCGACGACGGGCCGAGAAGGCGACCAATCAACAACTGCAAAAAGTTCCATCCGCGAGAACAATCTCACGATTGATGACCAGGGCGCGCGACAATCTCAGCAAAGCAGATACGATCACCATCGCCGCCATCGAGGCGCGCGTTCCCACACTCGTCGAAGCCCGCATACTCGTCGAAAGCTTTCAGGCCATAGTACGCAAGAAGCTCTTCGCAGATCTCGATCCGTGGATCGCCACCGCCAGCTTGAGCCTGATCGCCTCTTTTGCGAGTGGCATCATCAGGGACAAAGCCGCCGTCCGTGCCGCCATCACCGAGCCTTGGTCCGATGGCCAGACAGAAGGGCAGATCACTAAACTAAAGCTCGTAAAACGCCAGATGTATGGACGGGCGAAGATCGACCTCCTGCAAGCCCGGCTGATAGGCGCCATCTAGTGGCTCCGCACAGTGATTTTGACGGATTGGATTGAGGTGGTCAGATAAGTTCCGGCAGACACTTGGGATCGACGAGGACCTCGATACTG
>NZ_AUEZ01000192.1 GCF_000426245.1 Bradyrhizobium sp. Ai1a-2
AGCCGCCACTGCCTGAACGGACCGGTATCGCCCCGATACTAGGGCAATCCATCAAAACCGCCGGCGTCAACGTGCGGGGAAAATCGCGCTTACGTTCAAGTATCGCACCAGAGGTCAACGAGGAGCGCTGATCGAAGAGCAAGTTGCCCAACGAGAAAACTACTTGGACTTGCTCAGCATCTACGGAAATGGGACGAGCAGACGCTTGATGGCTGTGTGCACCAATGATCAATGACACTCCGCAATCGTGCAACGCTTCGCTAATCCGCATGAGATCGGATGGGAGGATCGAAGTGTATTCCTCTCCCCAATGAACGAAGGCAATAAGAGGGGGGGGGCGTGGGCCGCCGGCAGAGCTGCTGAATATCGTTCATCCCAGCAAAAGGATATCCGGCCACTGTTCTTCCGCGGATAAAGTTTATTGCGACCATTCTAAAGGCGCCGAGGTCCACAACGCTCATGTGCCGTGCAGACTTGATGCCAAGCCGCCTCAACTCGGAGGTCGTTTCCTTGAGACCGTTTGGCCCGAAATCAAACGAATGATTGTTGGCGAGACCCGCTACGACGACATTGAGACCGCGGAGAATAGGAGCGGCGATCGCCCTGTCGATTGCATGTAGGTCAGGCTTAGATATCGAAAGGTCTTCAGGTAGTAGCGCTCCTTCGAGATTGATGATCAACGGCCGTCCACCCGTGAAGGATTGCACCATCTCGATCAGCTTGGATCTATTTTCTGGCTTCTGGAGAGGTAGCGTCAGCCATCTCCCCGGGAACACATCTCCTCCAAAATAGAACACCTCTTGATCGTTATACTGCGGCAGGAGCGCTGCGCTGTCGTTTCGGGTATAAACTTCTACGATGTAGCTCGTTGTAGCTGCGATTCTCGGCCCGTATTCGGCTTGATTCCGATTGGCTATGACGGTCGGCTCCGAGTTAAACACGGATCTCTGTAGGCTCATCTGCGTGAACTGTGCTGCCTTCGAATCCAAATGGTTGGATTGATGCAGCTCCGAAACTCGTGCCGGATCTCCCTCCGCTATAATGTTTAAGGTCTCCTGATCGCGCGACGCAGCAACGTGCGCTGGCAAGTAGTGCGAGAAATCCGTAGATTGAATGATCAGTGTGCGTTTAGTGACTACTTTGGACAACACTTCAACTGCTTCCCTCCACTCGGCCTCGGAGGAACTGGTTGAAATCGTTACCGCCAATACCGGGGTCTCCCCGAAGAAGTATCGAATGAAAGGTAGTATTGCTGCTATGCCGTGCTCACGTTCAAAGAGGTTGGAGCTTTCGACAAGCTCAGACTTAAAAAGAAGCTCTGCGGCGCTGATGTCTGTGTTGATCTGGCCCAATACGGTGTCGAATGAACGGGCCGTCGTCGCCAACAAGCGATGCCCGCCCTTAAAATGATCCGGGGATAGCACGATAATTCGATCATAATTGTTACCGCTCGCCACCCAGAATCCGCGTGCGATCAGATCCGCAGCGACCAAATGATGGGGCACTGTTATTCCGTGGATCTCGACGCCGACAGGAGGAGATATCTTTTCTTTCTGTATTGCGTTGAGGAAGATTTCGGGGGCGGTATAAAAGGACTCAAACAGCTGCGCGTGGGCTGTCCCACAGCAAAGGAATGACAGGACAATTATGACAACATTAAAAATCACTGGAACGTGAGCGCGCATCATATCACGCATAGTTGGTTTGGTTCTCGGGTGCATAGTAGCGTGTTTCTGGACTTGCTCAACTGATGGTTTCTACTCACCAGATCGCATCTAACCCGCTCAGGAACGGGGGAACCCGACCCTCACCCGAAAGATCGTTGAGACGGGCGGAGAGACGCCGGCTCCGTGACATCTAGAGAGTCCCGACGAGTATCCTGGCCCGATCTCCGCACGCCAGCGTGCAGGTGGAAGTGGAGGACGTTTTGACCGGCTGCTGAACTTTCATTGAAGCCGTCCGGAAGAAAACGTTCGTCAATGCCCATCTGACCATCGTCGATGGTCGAACAGATTACCGACTTTTCGTCAGAGTTCAGGCCCGACCAGGCCGATACCTGACGGCGGGGAATAATCAGAAGATGGTGCGGACTGATCGAAAATCCATCTCGGGGCGATCACGGCTTTATTTGAAAACGCAATTCGACTTTAATCAATCGAGCAGAATGGGCAGCTCATCGCACCAAACAAGCCTCTTAAGATGCGGCGTATCGATACAATTCGTAGCATGGCTGGCGATTTGAGATCTCAACACTGGCACAGCCGCGCATGATTTTAAGTGCTGCGGCTCGGCAGATCGGGTGCCTTAAACGATCAGGGAAGATTTCGACGAGAATGAATGGCCCGCTTGTGCCTTTGATACGAAAGCGACCCACCGATCGCTGCAACGAGCTCGATTTTTCTGGAATTGTGCCCCGCGACGTTTCAGCTTCAGAGGGCAGCGGTCCATCGGCTGCGCCGCCATTGTGACGGATCGTGAAGCGGCTAGACCGCAGAAGCAAGGGCATTGACTTAGAAGGAGAATTCCGCGGCAGAGCGCTCTGCCAGAGCCATGGTCTATCTGACTTGCTTTAGACGGAGTGCCGACCTTAAGTCGGCACCTCGATCTGGTTGCTGAGCCAGCGAAAGCTCGCCGGCATGATGGGCTCCGCGCGGGTTCGCCGCCATCCCCATCACCACGATTGCTCCGCCTCCAAGTGCGGCTTCTCCCGTGGTCCCCGCGCTTATAGGGTCCGGGTCCCCTTAGACGGAAAACGAGATCTCAACATGTCTCCGCCGTCATGCCGTCGTCTCAACGATACTCTTGAATTCGCTAAAGAATTCGGGGTGGTGCCTCTCCAGATATTTTGCGATCTTCGTGTTGCCGACGAGTTTGGCCAAGTAACCTCTAAGCACCGTAAGGTGCAGGTGGTCTTGGCCGTAGGTGTCCTGGATCGATGATATCGCCTGCTGAAGCCTCGAGAGCTCACTTTCCATCCGTGAAAGAGCTTCCGCAGTCATGCCCTTTATTCGCTTTGGCGTGGACGAGTTTACCAGCTGCGCTTGAGGTGTGCCGGCAAGTATGGCCGAGGCGTATCCCACCGAATAGTTGTTTGCGTTGATCAGAAGCTCTGCCGTCTCGATTTGTCGTATCGGAAGCATCTTCCGCAATACGTCGAAGACCGCCATCGGGCACATCTTATCTTTGAGCAGCGCCACGGCCTCTTCGCAGATGCCTTCGATCAGCGTTGCCTTGCGGACTAAGCTACGAACGTTGATGTCGAGCGCCCGGGCGATCTTCTCCTTTGGAACATTGCGTTCTATCGCCTTCGCTATCATTCGGTGTTCCTGAATAGCTGACAATCGGCTTATCCTCTTATTGTAAGTGAAAGCCTCATCGTCGCTAGACAACAAGCATTCCACTTGCGTTTCGCCGAGATCTTTCAGCACTATAGCGCGACAATCTGGGTGGGGAGCGCGCGACAATCAGGATGGCGAGTCAGTGTCGCGGCGAGATGATGATTGCTGCGAAGATTGTCGCGC
>NZ_AUEZ01000193.1 GCF_000426245.1 Bradyrhizobium sp. Ai1a-2
CGGTGTAAAGTTTACTGACGGCATCGAGGTCATTCCGACCGCTGAAAGCCACGCCGCCTGATCAGGCCGCGTCACCCAGAATCAGCCATAGCTCCAGCCCGAGGCCGGCGTCTGACTACGGCTCCGCCCTAACCCCAGCTATAGCAATGGCACCCGGCGGTCCGCTCTACGAGCAGGGACCAGGGACCATCAGCCGGTGGATGGCCCTGCCTTGGCAGGGCGACACCGCCTTCTGTCGCTCCGGCTACTCGGGATACTCAACCAGCTTCGACCCCTACGTGCCGACCTTCTGGCCCGCGCGCGTTCCGAACCAAGTGCTCACAGCCGAGGATTACGCGGTGGTCATGGACTTGAGCCGTTCCCGGGAAGAGCGCCTCGCAGCACTCAATAAACGCGCATTTTGGACGCGCGGGCTGCCCACCGACGTGGCGGCGGCAATGATGAAGATGGTGGCGGACTTCGCGCAGATGGGCGTTGTCGAGGCGCAGCCGGGCATTCCTTTCGACCCCGACTTTCCTGCCGTGATCTGGGTCGAATCGATTCCAGCGCATCGTGTCGAAGCCTTGAGGGCCCACGCCGCTGCTTTGATGGCGGAAAGGCCGCCAGGACCGCCCACGGAGGCCCAACTCGCCGGCTGGGAAAGCGAGGCCCATCGCGACGCCTTTGCCGCTGTGCGACTGAGGTTTCGTACATAACCGCGCGGATACCATTCGATGTGGCTGTGATCGGCGCCGGCCCGGCCGGCTCCGTCGCTGCGCACCGGTTGGCGGGCGCCGACCGATCAGTGCTGCTACTCGATCCACGCGTGGCCAACACAGGAGCGTCCAAGCCGGGCGATGCGTTGCCAGGCGCGGCACTGCGTATCCTGAGCGCATGTGGCCTCCCTTCCCCCGCGCAAAGCGGCGCACATCGGCCGATCGGTGGCAACATTTCCGCCTGGGGCGGCCCCCCGTCTACCGCGACTTCCTTGCCGAACCGGACGGCGCGGGCTGGCGGCTGAACCGTTCGGCTTTCGAGGCGGATTTGATCGCCGCAGCCCGCGCTGCAGGTGTCGCAACCCTGGCGGTGGGCCTTTAGGCGTATGTCGCGGGAGTGTGAGGCCTGGCGCCTGTCTCTCCACGGAGAGACCACTTCGGCGCGCTGGCTCATTGACGCGACGGGACGACGCGCTGTCGTCTCGCAACAGCTCGGCGCGCGCCGCCACCGCGACGAGCCCCTCGTGGCCTTGGTTGGTCACGCCAGGGCGGATGCCCGCTATCGCATGGAGCGTAACCTCGTTGAGACCACGGCAGATGGCTGGTGGTACGCAGCCTTGCTGCCTAACCGCGGCCCGGTATTCATGCTCCATACGCGACCAATACAGGTTAGGAGCGGCCTCGCGCATCCGCATATTTGGCGATCGGCCTTGGCATCCACGCATCTCATCGCGCCAGCGTTTCCCGACCCTGTTGTTGAAGGGTCGTTGCGCGCATATGAAGCTTGCGGCTCGTGGCTAGCGCCGGTGGCAGGCGACGGATGGGTTGCCTGCGGCGACGCTGCCTTGAGCTTCGATCCGTGTGCGGGCCAGGGCCTGTTGTCCGCCCTAAAGGGGGGAATGGCGGCGGCGGACGCCGTCGCGCATGCTCTCGAAGGCGATACGGATCAGATGGGCGCGTACGCGGCGCAGGTAGCTGAAGCGCGACGGATTTACCGACAGCGGGTCCGGGCTCACTATGCTCAGGAGATCCGCTGGCGAGGCTCGGATTTCTGGAGCGTCGAAGTTCCATCCTGTGAATGCTAATCGAACATTGCCCCCCCATCGGCGTCGTCGAGACCCTTTCAGGCCGTTGATTTCATTGATTTGAGATGACGCGACCCCTACGCCGATCATGCTCGAGACCCCACGGCGAAACACAGGGTCTCCTTTCTCAGTGTGAAGGGTGTGGGTCGGGCATCCCGCGTGACCGGGAGGCAGAGAAGTTCGCGCTCCACCGGGAAATCCGGCGCAAGCTGCTGATTAAATTGACTGTTCCTGTGCCGCCGAGACGTTCCTGGCGACGGGCGATCTACTCGCGATGGGCCCTTGCAATTCTCCGTTTTTGGAGTATCATCACTCCTAATTCGGAGGACATCATGCAAGCCCAGCTCACCTACCCAAAGGCCGGTTACGAGCCTTCGCCGCTGATCAACTTGAACGATCAGACGGAGCGGGAGCGTTTAAGCCCGTCCGCCATCAAAGCCTTCTTCAGCATCATGGAGAAGTGGGCGATCAGGGACGCGGACGCTCGCGATCTGTTGGGCGGCGTTTCGAACGGCGTGTTCTACGAGATGAAGAAAAACCCGGACCGGGTTCTTGATACGGATCGGCTCGCACGGATCTCGCTGCTCATCGGCATCTTCAAGAGCCTCAATATCCTCTACCCAGAAGATCTGGCCGATGCCTGGGTGACGCTGCCGAACAATAACCGTCTCTTCAGTGGCGGAACGCCCTTGTCGTACATGATCCAGGGCGGACTGGCCGCGATGTGGACTGTTAGACGGTTGGTCGACTCACGGCGGGGTGGACATTGACGGTCTCCCCGCCGGTTTCGCTCGTCCGTCAATTCGACACGCATCGACTGATCCCGTCGAAATACAGCGACAACAATGACAGCGTGCTCACGCGCATTTCTGACGACGATGCGCACCTCAAGGATATTTTCGATCTCGATCACGCGACGAACGATCGCCTCTTGGCCGAGAATGATCGCTTGCCGGGCATCGGGCTTGGCGAGCTTGTCTTCGGTGTTCCTTACTACCGCATCATCAATGCGGCCTTCTGTCATGCTCATCCTCATGGCAGCCGTTTCAACGGCCCCGATCGAGGTGCCTGGTATGGTGGCTTCGAGATCGAAACATCGATCGCGGAAGTCGGCTTTCACAAGCGGGTCGAGCTTGCCGAGGTCTCTTGGACGAAGCCTGTGTCAGTGACCTACGACGATTATCTGGCTGATTTCACCGGCAGTTTTCACGATCTGCGGGGAGCCGCCGCGTTCACCGCTTGCCTCGATCCCGAAAGCTACATCGAGTCTCAGCGCCTATCGCAGCAGCTGCTTAGCGAAAACTCCCTGGGACTCGTATACCCGAGCGTTCGCCATGAGGGCGGCACCTGCATTGCGTGCTTCCGCCCCGCAGTTGTGGGCAATGTCCGGAAAGATCGAACTCTCCGCTTCACGTTTGAAGTTGGCGCAGATCCGAAGGTCGAGCCCGCCTAATCCGTCGTCCGTGAAGAATCGCCCAAGCCATTGATGTGGAGTCGATTTTTCGGTCGTGAGGGGGTTTGAGATTGCAAGCTTTCGGGGTTTGACGCC
>NZ_AUEZ01000194.1 GCF_000426245.1 Bradyrhizobium sp. Ai1a-2
TCCAGGCGCTCATCAAAACCTTACCGCGATGTCCTTGTTGCGGCGGCGTCGCTGCTTCAAAGGGACGAAGAAAACCCATGACGCAGTAAGACTAATCCGCCCTACGCAACTACTCCAGCCCGCGGTTGAACTTGTTCGACTTCGGCAGGCCGTGCGCGAGGCGGCCGGCATCGGCGCGGCTGCCGCGCCAGTCGGAGAGCTCCTTCATGCTCATGCCGTGGTCGCGGCCGGCGGAATCCTTCCAGGTCAGGCCCGCCTTGGACTCGAACACCGCGACATCGGACAGCTCGGCGCTGGTGTATTTCTGCAACCGCACACCGCGGCCGCGGGCCATCTCCGGCACCTGATCGAGCGGGAACAGCACCATCTTGTGGTTGGTGCCGATGACCGCGACGGTGTCGCCTGCCACGGTTGTGATCGCGCGCGCCTCGTTCGGCATGTCGACGTTGAGCACCTGCTTGCCCTTGCGGGTGGTGCCGACGCAGTCGTCCTCGTTGACGACGAAGCCCTGCCCCTCGCTGCTCGCGATCAGGAACTTGCGGCCGCCCTTGTTGACGAACAGCGACACGATCGCGGCATCCTGCTCCATGTCGATGAACATGCGGATCGGCTCGCCATGGCCGCGGCCACCCGGCAGTTTCGCGACATCGAGCGAGTAGAATTTGCCATTGGTTGCGAACAGCAGCAGCTTCGACGTGGTCTCGGCAAAGAATGCGTGATCGAGCTTGTCGTCGGTCTTGAAGGCAAGGCCTGAGAGATCGGCGACATGGCCCTTGAGCGTGCGCACCCAGCCCTTCTCCGAGATCACGACGGTGACCGGCTCGCGCTCGACGAAAGCCTCCTCGATCGCGGCGAGATCGTGCTCGGGCGCATCTGCAAACGTGGTGCGCCGCTTGCCGAGCGGCGTCTTCGGCCCGAACATGTCGCGGACCTTGCGCACCTGCTCGCCGACCTTGGCCCATTGCTCGGTCTCGGAGCGGAGCAGCGCCTCGATGCCCTTCAGCTCCTTGCGGAGGTCCTTGTCCTCGGTCCGGATCTCCATCTCCTCGAGCCTGCGCAGAGAACGCAGGCGCATGTTGAGGATGGCGTCGGCCTGGACCTCGGTGAGCTTGAACGTCTTCATCAGCACCGGCTTCGGCTCGTCCTCGGTGCGGATGATCTTGATCACCTTGTCGATGTTCAGATAGGCGATCAGGTAGCCGCCGAGGATCTCCAGCCGGTTCTCGATCTGCCCCTTGCGATAGTTGGAGCGGCGCACCAGCACGTCGCGCAGGTGATCGAGCCATTCGCGAAGGCACTCGGCAAGGCCGACGACCTTCGGGATTTTTCCCTTCACCAGCACGTTGAGGTTCAGCGAAATCTTGCTTTCCAGCTCGGTCAGCCGGAACAGCGATTCCATCATCAGTTCAGGATCGACATTGCGCGACTTCGGCTCGATCACGAGCCGGATGTCCTCGGCCGATTCGTCGCGGACATCGCCGACCAGCGGCAGCTTCTTCTGGTCGATGAGCTCGGAGATCTTCTCGACCAGGCGCGACTTCTGCACCAGCCAGGGGATTTCGGTGACCACGATCACCCAGGTGCCACGCGCACCCTCTTCCTGCGTCCACCGCGCGCGCGTGCGAAACGCGCCGCGGCCGGTGGTGTAGGCCTCGATGATCGCTTCCTTGGAATCGACGACGATGCCGCCGGTCGGAAAATCCGGTCCCTTGACCCACTTCAACAGCGCCTTCGACTTGGCGTCGGGCTTCTCGATCAGATGCAGCGCGGCATCGCAGAGCTCGGCCGCATTGTGCGGCGGGATCGAGGTGGCCATGCCCACCGCGATGCCCTGCGAGCCATTGGCGAGCAGGTTCGGGAAGCCGCCGGGCAGAACCACCGGCTCCTTCGACTGGCCGTCGTAGTTGGCGCGGAACTCGACGCCGTCCTCGTCGATGCCCTCGAGCAGCAGCCGCGCGACATCGGTCATGCGCGCTTCGGTGTATCGGTAGGCGGCCGGGTTGTCGCCGTCGATATTGCCGAAATTGCCCTGGCCATCGACCAGCGGGTAGCGCGAGGCGAAATCCTGCGCCAGGCGCACCATGGCGTCGTAGATCGCCTGGTCGCCGTGCGGATGGAACGAGCCCATCACGTCGCCGACGATTTTGGCCGACTTCTTGAAGGGCGAGTTGGGATTGAGGTTTAGTAGCCGCATCCCGTACAGGATGCGCCGGTGCACCGGCTTCAGCCCGTCCCGGGCGTCCGGCAGCGCGCGATGCATGATGGTCGAGAGCGCGTAAGCGAGATAGCGCTCTTCCAGCGCATCGCGCAGCGGTACCTCGTGGATTTCGGCCGGCTCTTCCGGCGGTAGCTGTCGTTTTCCCATGGGGAGGCGTTAAACCGTGACGCTGAATCGGGCAAGACACGAATCAACGGCAATTTAGGCTGCGAATCGGACTTACGGAACTGCCGCCCGTGTCCGTCGTCTTGTTACCGCGTTGATGAACCCGCCCCTCGCGTCGGAATGCCCCTGTCCGCGCGGCTCCAGCACGTTGCGGAGGAGGAAGCGGCCGGTGAGCGCGAAGCCGTCGAGCAGGTCCTGATCCGACCAGCTGCCCGCGCCGTCGTCCTCCTCGCGCAGGAAGGGCGGCAGCGGCATCAGGCGGTCGCGCCAGGGCTCGCCGGCGGCGCGCGATACCGCCCCGCCCGATTTCGGCGAGACGTAGACCAGTTCGGAGGTCGCGCCGGTCGCCGCGCAGTTCGAGAGGTCGAGCCCGAAGCCGAGCTCGGCCAGCATCGCCAGTTCGAAGCGGATGAGGTGGATAGCGGCAGCGCCGGCATCCTCGAAATCATCCAGCGTCTGCTCCAGCATCTCGTAGATGTCCTGATGCGGATCACGCTCGGGCAACAAACGCGCGAGCGAAGCCAGATGGGTGACGCCATAGACGGCGTGCGACGAAGCAAGCAAGTTAGCTGCGCGCAGCCGCGTGCCGTCGAGCTGGTAATAGCCGAGATGCTCGTCGAGCCGCGCCCGCCACATCGCGGTGACGCTGTTGCCGGGCTGCAGCAGCGGCCGCATCCGCGCGCTGGCCCCGCCGCGCACCAGGCCGAGATGGCGGCCGTGCTCGCGCGTCAGGAGCTCGACAATGGCGGAGGATTCGCCATGCCGCCGCACCCCGAGCACGATGCCTTCGTCGGTCCATTCCATGGGTGGAGAGTTTACAGGATTCCGGCGGTCGATCGTAGGGCGGATTAGCACTACTGAGTCAAGCGGTCGCGGTCTTTTGGGGCTGAGAATCAAGTAATTGAAGAGATTCAATATTTGGCACGTGGAG
>NZ_AUEZ01000195.1 GCF_000426245.1 Bradyrhizobium sp. Ai1a-2
TGGCTGGAGCTTTTGTTGCACCAAATCCTGGTCAGGCTCATCCTCCGATTTCAGCTCGTCCCAAGCTGAAATCAGACTTCTTCACGGGCGACGAACGAAGGCCTACGCGACAATCACACGATTGCGGCCTTCAAATTTTGCGCGATAGAGCCGCTGATCGGCGACATTCAGGAATCCGTCAAGCGTATCTCCATCGCGCCCGAACTCCGACACCCCAACACTGATGGTGATGCCCACCGACGGCTGGGCTCCGACCTCGAATGCAGCGCCTTCAATGGTCGCTCGAAGGCGCTCGGCTACCGCGCAAGCCGTGTCGAGCGTCGCCCCCGGCAGCAGCACCATAAATTCTTCACCGCCCACGCGCGCGACAGAGTCGTAAGGGCGGATCGCCTCCAGACACTTTCGCACGAATGCGCGGAGGACCTCATCGCCGACATTGTGACCACGTGAGTCATTGATATTCTTGAAATGATCGAGGTCGATCGACAGCAGAGATAATGGAGCACCGGTTCGTTTGGCCCGCGCGATCTCGTCGCCGATATGCTCGATGAAGTGGCGCCGATTTCCGGCACCGGTCAGTGGGTCGGTGGCGGCAAGGCGTTCCAACCTTCGATTACTCAGTTGCAGTTGCTGTAACGCCCTTTGGGTCTCGGCCATCGATTCGGCCAGGCGGGCCGTCATTTCTTCCTGGCTATAGATGGTCGAGAATGATTGCGTCGTTCGGAACGCCTGGACAACGCCATAGCTAAGCAGGAAGAACCCGCCAGCAAAGATCGCGTGGGCGAGCCACCACATATGATTCCAGGGCGCCGCCAGAATGAATGCGAGCGACGATAGCGCAAACCACGCGACCGAAATGCCGAAAATAAGCATGAGCGGCGAGTGAATCCGTCGCATAAGCATGGCCGCGACGTTCAGCGCGCTGAACACCAGTGCGCCGCCCTCCATGGACAAGCGTACCGCGGGGTGTCCCGCATAGGGTGAGTAGGCGATCAGGGCGACGGCTATGTCCATCGTCAAGAACACGCCGATCCACATCAGCCATGCGCGCGCATCCGAACGCTTCTCGACCTCGTCTGACGGCTGGTTATAGCTGAGCAGCCCAACGAAGAGCAGAATCGACATCGCGAGACGCGACGCCGGCCCATAGAGCAGAAACAGCCAAATATTGCGGTGTGCCATCCCGGTGAAGGCGCCGTGCGGCGAATAGATCAGCACGAAGCCGAGAAAACCCAGCGTCAACCAACGCAACAGAGGTTCACCTGAAGACTGGTAGCAACACCACGTCACATAGGTGACGAACAGCCCTTCGAGGGTGGCAACGCCAATCGCGAGTTCGTGGAACAGGTGATTTTCGAATGTTAGTGTGGGATCCTGCTGGAAATACAGGTAGGCGATGAACTGGGCGGGCACCAGGGCGAAGGCGATGAGGAGAAGGCTCATATACGCCTGTGTGACCAGCCGGAGCGCGTTGGTCGGTTCGTGCACCGCAGAATTGGTGCTCCTATGCATATACTGTCTCCCATAACACTTGCGGTCATTGCATAGACTCTCGGTGGCTCGCCGGCCGCGAGAGCGCGGCTAAACCGGGACGAGTCTCGGGAGACACACAGTCATTCGAGTCAAGGCATCAACAGTAACCCTGCGCAATTCGGTGCATCTCTCAGCAACCGGCATGCCAAATAGTAACAGAGTGCATGAGAGGAAAAACGGCGCGACGTTACCCCCGCGCCAATACTTGTGCGGCTTCCGGACATACATGTCATCAACTGGACACGGTTGAACGAGATCAGACGTGAAGCAGTGCTAATGACGGCGGGGCGTGAGGTAAATGATCAATCTCGTCATCGTGCATAACGATCAGCTTACCTTGTTCCAAAGTCGAGCCTTTGCAACGGCTCCTCTTCAAGCGGGCAGTTTAGTATTGCTTGCCTCGGGCGCCGCAGTATTCCAGGGCCAAGCTTCACGGCTTGGGTTCGATCAGCCACTGCAATTGCGTAAGTTACCTGCCTGAATTCTTCTTCGTCGTCGCCGAACAACCAAAAGTGGAGCCGTATTGCCCGCTGTTGGCCTCCAACCCGAACTTGTGGGGGAGCGGTTTCACGAACGTTCGATGGTAATTCCCTGTTGGATGTAAGTGGGGCTCGGCGGGCAGCCCGCAAATAGGGGCGATCTTACGAGAGGCATCGTCATCAAGAGCCTACATGCTGGGTCGCTGCGCACGGGCTTCAGAACTAGACGACATCCGGGCGTACTCATGCATCAGCGCTTCGCGTCCGGCGAGCAGTGAATTCATGATCGCCTCCGGCATGGCGTCGACAGAGTCCACGAGACGACTCCGACATTGAGACCGGGCGGCCGCAGAAGTCCTCGGATGACCCGGTCCGCGGCAGCGATGGAGCGGACGTTATGCTTGCGAGCAGCCGCCAAGGTCCGCGCCGTTTGGCTGGCGACGCTCTTGACGTGAACAGGCTTGAATCATCCCGTGCTCACCACCTGCGCGATCCCACGGTGCGCCGTTCCGATCGGTCTCCACCGGCATGGCCGGAAATGCCGCTTTAACCTGGCGGTCCTACAAACTGACGGCCGGAAGCCTGGGGCAGGTTGAGTGGATGGCCAATGAAGCAGGAGCGACCTCTGCGGCCGCTTCGCGGATGTGATCGGCGTCGTAAGCGGCATCGGCGATGACAAACTCGGCGGGCGCGCCCTCGAGCAGGGCTGCGGCCTGCGGAGCGTCGCCTTTCTGACCGGCAGTGACGATGAAGCGGACGGGACATCCCAGCCCGCGCACCGCGAGGTGGATCTTGGTGCTCAGGCCGCCGCGCGAGCGTTCGATGGCCTGATCTTGAGCCCCCCTTTTGCACCTCTGGCATGCTGGTGCGCGGACGATGGTGGAGTCGACGATCAGGTATTCTACCAGTTGAGCACCCGCTTCGGCATCCGGAGTTTTCGGACCAAACCGTCTGGGAAGTCTTCGAAGCCGAGCGACCAAAGCTCGTTTCGTATGCCGGCCGCTTCGACTGCTTCCATGCCGTGCCTGCCTCGATCTCCAAGACCTGTTTGGTGCGCTCCGACAACAACAAGTACTCGGTCGCAGCCAGCGCAGTCGGACGCCCGGTCGAGGTCAAAGCCTATGCCGACCGCATCGTGATCCGCCAGGACGGCAGGATCGTCGCCGAGCATCCGCGATCCTTTGGCCGCGGCGAGACGACCTACGATCCCTGGCACTATGTGCCGGTGCTGGCTCGCAAATATGCCTGCCGTCACTGCGAGCGCACCGCGC
>NZ_AUEZ01000196.1 GCF_000426245.1 Bradyrhizobium sp. Ai1a-2
GTGGCGATCGCACGGTGTAACAGTGATGGAAATACCGGTGCGCATACGCCGGAGTCGCATGCAATCGGCGTCAACGGAATCCCTTCCGGGATTCAAATGTTAGATTTGATCCACTAGCACTACCACGCTATCCGCGATTTAGCAAAACTGCTGTCCATCAGTTAGTGAAACCGCTGTCCCGTTTTCGCGAAATGCGCACCAGCAACTGGAAACGCATGACGAGAAGGGCCGCGTAGACGGCCGTCCCGATTGATAAGCCAATCCAGATACCAATGGCGCCTAGGCCGATTTTGAAACCGAGCACGTAGCTGAGGGAAGCGCCGATCAGCCAATAAGCGATGCCGGCGAACAGAAGCGGCACTTGCGTGTCCCTCAATCCGTGCAAGCTGCCCACCGCAATGCTTTGCACGGCATCAGTGATATAGAAGCTCGCGCCGACCAAAAGGAGCTTCGCAGCGAGCTCGGTCGTCGCACCGGCATTGCTGGCCGATTCGTCCACAAACAACTCGGCTATCTCAAAACGCGTGGCGATCACGGCAAGCGTCAGAATTGCAGTAATCGCGACACCGAGCAACATCGCCGCCAGACCTGCCCATTTTACGCCAGAGATGTCGTTGCGGCCTACTGCGTACCCAACCCGCACGCTCGCCGCTAGACCGATGCCGAAAGGAATCATGAACAGGACCGTGCTGACCTGGAACGCGATCTGGTGGGCCGCTACCGCCGTGGTGCTGATCTCTCCTATCAAGAGCGCCGCGGCAGAAAAAAATCCCGACTCCATTAGAATGGCGATGGAGATCGGCGTCCCGACCACGATCAGCTGCCGCATCAATGCCCAATCGAAGCGCCAAAGATCTGCAAGCACGTGGTAGTCACGGAAAGGGCGACGCATTGTGGCGAACCATAAGCTGGCTAAAAACGTCGCGCAGTTTACCAGCGTCGTGGCAAGACCCGCGCCGAACAGTTCCAGCCGCGGCAGGCCGAACTTGCCACAGATCAAGAGATAGACCAGCATTGCATTGATGGGAATGGCCACGAGCGTGATCCATAGGACCGGCTCGGCCCGGCTGACCGACGACATGAAACTGCGAATGGCCGAGAACCACAGTGCCGGTAACATACCCCAGCCAAGCCCGAACAGATATTGCTGAGCAAGCCGAACTGTTGCCGGACCATAGCCGAGCGCCAGCAGAATTTGTTCGCCGCGCAGCGAAAAGGCCATCATTGGCACCCACAGAAGAAACGCGGCCCAGAGGCCCATCCGTAGCGTGCGCTGCACCAGGGCCGGATTGGCGGCACCAAAAGCCTGCGCCGCAAGCGGCGCCACCGCCGACACCAAGCCCGCACCGAAGGTGAGGCCGACGGATAAGGCCGTGCCCCCTAGCGCTGCCGCCGCAACCGCCTCGGGACCGATGCGCCCGATGAATGCGAGATCGGTCGTAATCATAGCGATCTGCCCAAGCTGCGTCAGCACCATTGGCAACGCGAGTTTCGCGGTTTCGTTGAGTTCAGCAGCGAAATGATGGTCAGCTGCCCGTCTCAGCGGTCCGTGTCGCGCAGATGACACCGGTTTTGTTTCCGCTATTTTATCCATAGAGATGCCGCCCCGTTGCTTCTGATGAAGCAATCCGAACTCTACCTGCACGGAAAGGATTCACTTTCCCGCGCTGGTTCGCAATGTCGCACGATTGCGCCGACATCCAGTTTTGGAAAGTGACAGCGATGCGCACGCGAACTCCTGTCCCCCAATGGGCGACGGTTTGAAGCCGCTCTCGATAAACATCCATCAGGAACTCGTATCTCAACGGGTTAGAGCGCGATCCTTTTAAATTCGGAGATCCGAATTCGAAATCTCGGCAGGTCGACTAATGGACGATAGCCAAGCGCTCAATGGCATAGGCCTCTTAATCGTGTAGGCTTTGAGTCCGCGCAGGCTTCGAATTCAATCTCGCGGACGAAAATGTGGACAGCGCCAAACCGCCCCTGATGCTGATAATGAAGCTCTTGTTGCACGAGCCAAAGAGTTGAGACATTCGCAACCTCGATTGCTTGTTGGATAGCGCTTTGTCGGGCCAGAGACGGTTGCCGTCCACTTCGAGATCGTACAACCTGACGCTAGGTGTGACTCAAGGCGTTTCGAGAGCTCGTCGCGTGCATATGTCCAGACTCACGGCTCCCAGAAGCTGCGATGAGACGAGCCACATCCTGGAGGCGTAGTCGTCCGTTCTTTAATCGCGGGCACGGTGTCAACCCCGATAGACAACTGTGATCCACTGCCGGGTTCATGGTTCTTTCCGCGTTCGTCTCTACAGGAGCCGCCGCATGATGGCGTTTCGGATGTATTAGCGCCAGTGCCGATGGGGCCGAACGGCTGTACTGGCCTTTACGCCGGCTGAGGGTTTGCATCGGGATCGGCTTGGCCATCTTGCGAAGATTCTGAGCGATGGCTACGAGAGTGAGCTCGTCGCGCGCACCGTTTGGGCATCGTAGCCGTAAACGGTCGAGCGCGAGAATGCGCTTGAGGTACGCGAACAGCATCTCAATCTTCTTGCGGAGCCGACGCGAAGTGCGGCCCTCCCAAGAGCTTGCGATCTGGCGCGCCATGTCGCGAGCGCCCTCGTAGATCGAGCGCGGTACTTTCCGCGATGCCTGCTTGGGCAGCATCGGGACTTGAGGGCGCACCGATCGCAATCGCGCTTGCTGGCGACGTAAAGCATCGTGGCGCCATCGTTCATCAACGCTCGGGTCGTGGTGAGGACCTTGCCGCCGGGACAGCGGTAGACATCACCCGCGTGGTCATAGCTGAAGTCGTGGCGCGAGTAGGTCCCATCCGTGCGGACCGACTTGTCGAACACGGTAACATGCGGCTCAATCCCATGCTCGCAGACCAACCAGCCGAGCATCTCGGCTGAGCCATAGCCGGTGTTGCCGAGAAGCCGGCCTGGATAAAGATAGAACGTAAGCGGAGCTCTGCGGCCCTCTTGAATGGCGCTTGACGCCTATTTTGTTCGCGTGGCGCGTCGCCGCGGTTTCCATGTGTCGGACAAC
>NZ_AUEZ01000197.1 GCF_000426245.1 Bradyrhizobium sp. Ai1a-2
AGTTGAATGCGGCTGGCGTTCCCGCCGGCTGCGTGCTGACCGGTCCGCAAGTGTTGAACCAGCCGCAATTGCTCAAACGCAACTTTGTCGAGAGCCTGCCGAGCGAAAGAAGGGGCGAACAGCCGTTGCGAATCACGCGCCCTGGCTTTCGGCTGGACGAAGAGTTTTCCACCCCCTCACTTCCTCCATCGGTTGGTGAGGACACTGAGCGATGGCTGGCGCGGCTCGGTTACACCTATCCGGAAATTGAGCGACTCATCTCGTGCGGTGCCGCCGGAACACCTCGCCAGGGAGAGGCGCATTTTCCACTAGACCGCGCGGCCAGCGACGGAGCAACGCAAGACACGGAGAGGGAGTTGTGCGCATCCCCGCCTAACTCGGCCGCAGGTTAACGAGATCGGAAACCAGAATGAGCGAAACTGAGCTGCGAGAACAGGCCGCCCATTGGTGGCGGACTTCGATATGCGACATAGCCCCAGGCCGCATCGCCTATCGCGGATATCCGATTGAAGAATTGATCGGACGGATTTCCTTTCCCGCTATGGTCTGGTTGATGCTGCGCGGCGAGTTGCCCACGCCGGCGCGGGAACGCCTGTTGCAGGCTGCGCCGGTCGCTTCGGTAGATCACGGTCCGCACGCACCGTCCATCGCCATTGCGCAAATGGCGGTCAGTTGCGGGCTGCCGCTGAACGGGGCGATTGCGTCTGCAATCAATACGCTCGATGACGTTCATGGCGGGGCTGGAGAGGAAGCGATCGAGCTCTATGAAGATGTTTTGCAACGGGGCGAGGTTGGGAGCATTGATCGGGCTGCGGGTGATGCCATCGATCATTTCACCAGCACGCGTAGCAAATATCTGCCGGGCTTCGGTCACCGGTTTCATCCCGTTGACCCGCGTGCCGAACCGATACTCGCATTGGTCGATGCAGCGGTAAGTGAGGGTGCTGTCAGTGGTCGCTATGCCAACGCTGCGCGTGCGATCGAGCGCGTCTTGCAAGAGCGAAAGGGCAAGCTCATCCCGATGAACATCGATGGAGCCGCCGCGGTGATCTATGGGGAGCTGGGCTTTGCCGCGCCGCTTGCCCGAGGCATCTTCTGCCTGTCGCGCGCGGTCGGGATCCTGGCGCACGCATGGGAGCAGACCGGACGCAAGGACCGCAATAAAGGACCTATGCCCAAGCAGTTTGAATACAAATATGAGGGCCAGCCGAGACGCAGCCTGAAGGGAGCACCATAATGTATCTCGACGCACCGCCCAGGCTCATCGAAACGCGCCTTTTTTGAGCCATACCAGCCGAATTTCGTCGGCGCTGCGCCTGCCGCCGAACGCCATGATGCAGGTACGTGCTGCCGAAGCCTCGTTTGCCTTCGATCTTGTGCTACATTGTTGGCCTCCAAGCCCATGGCCTTCGACATCCAGTTTCGGAAGCGTAAGAGGTGGGTTCGCTCATGCTCATGCGGAGGATCGAAGCAGATATCGCTGGTTCAGTTGGTCCTAGGGAAAGCGGTAGCGTTCCCCGCTACTACCCGCCGCGACTTTCGTGTCTACCTCCGTCAGGCGGCTCGGCTATAGATCCCGACCCGTTTCGCCAAATGCGCATCGAACGTGGAGGCCACGCTCCGCACCAGGAATCGGGAACCCTTAGCTACGCGCAGCCCGTTCGCCTCGACCGTGATCACGCCATCGGCCCGCAGTCGTTCGAAGCGGTCGTGGTCGATGATTATCTCCTCAAGAGTCCTGCCACGAACATGAGAAACCCGCGATAGATCGACGGCGAGATCGCGCATGATGCGTTCGACAATCTCTGCGCGAAAGCGGTCGTCGGCAGAGAAGGCGTAGCCCTTGGCCGTTGCGAATTGTCCTGTGGCGACGCACTGAAGATAGTCGCGGGTCGCCAGGGTGTTCTGAACAAACTCTTGCGGCAGCCGTCCGATGGCGCTTGCGCCAAGGCCGATCAGCACGTTCTCGTGATGATCCGTATATCCCTGGAAGTTCCTGTGCAATCGTCCTTCGCGCTGCGCAATCGCGAGGCGGTCGCTGGGAAGCGCGAAATGGTCCAGGCCGATCCGAATGTAGCCCGCGCACTGCAGCGCGTCCGAGATGGCTTCCGACTGTGATTGACGTTCGAGGCTGTCGGGCGGCGTGTTTTCGGTAATCCGCCGCTGATGATTGAAGGTTGGCACATGGGCATAACCGAAGACCGCGAGCCGATCAGGCCGGAGTTCAATGCACTTCTCGACCGTATCGAGACAGGACTCGATGGTTTGGTGCGGCCAAGCCATAGAGCAGATCAAAATTGATGCAGCTGAAGCCCGCCTCCCGTAGGCGGTCCACCGTAGCTGCGGTTTGTTCACATGTTTAAATTCGATTGATCGAGCGTAGTACCATCGGATCAAAGCTCTGGACACCCAAGCTGGCGCGCGTCACTCCGCAATGAGCCATGGTCTTTGTCATCGGCTCCGTCAAAGTTCGCGGGTCGACCTCAACGGCGATCTCGGCATCCGAAAGTACGAGAAAGAAGCTGCGCATCGCGCCGACGAGATCGGCAAAGAGCTTAGGCGCCATGATCGTCGGCGTCCCGCCACCGAAGTGGATGTGCGAAGGGCAGGCGATGCTGGAGCGTGTTGGTCAAAAGCTGCATCTCGCAGCGAACCGCCGCCGCATACTCGGCGATAAACTCGTCACGTTCTGTCACAGAGGTATGGCAGCCGCAATACCAGCACATCGATTGGCAGAACGGAACGTGCAGATAGAGGGACGCCGCACGGAAAGCGGGCATGGCGTGCAGCCAATCGACATAGGTCTTGCCGTCGACGGCAGGAGAGAAGTGCGACGTGCTCGGATAGCTCGTGTAGCGCGGTAGGCGCTCCTGTCCATATTGGTACACAAGCTCGCTTCGCATGTCCTTATCGCTCGATTCGACGGAATAGGAATCGCGAGGTCGAAGCAGAACACATTGCGGCAGCTCAACTGGCAGCGGCGGCTCTGTGGCACGTCAGGTCGCCGATTGGATGCTATGGTAGCTAGAGATCTCCGCGATG
>NZ_AUEZ01000198.1 GCF_000426245.1 Bradyrhizobium sp. Ai1a-2
CTGGAGCTTTTGTTGCACCAAATCCTGGTCAGGCTCATCCTCCGATTTCAGCTCGTCCCAAGCTGAAATCAGACTTCTTCACGGGCGACTAATTCTCCTCGGCGCGGGGGACTCCTTTTAGCTGAATCAACCGCGCGCTAAAGCATGATGACACTAGGTTCGATAGCCTGCATTTTTGAGGTAGTTTGCGCATTCTACAGGATTGAATGCTGTCAGAACTTCACCGATGGCGCCGCAGACCGTATCGACGGTCCGCACGGTGGCCTTTCGGAGCAGATGTTTGAGCTCGGCAAAGACCTGTTCGATCGGGTTCAGGTCTGGTGAGTATTTTGGCAAGAAGAACAGCTTGGCACCGGCGGAACGGATAAGCCGACGCACGATCTTGCTTTTGTGGCTGCCGAGATTGTCCATGACGACGATATCGCCGGGACGAAGGGTCGGCAGGAGAACCTTCTCGACATAGGTCCGAAAGCACTCTCCATCGATCGGTCCTTCGATGAACCATGGTGCATCAATCCGGTCATGGCGCAGGGCGGCCAGAAAGGTCATGGTCTTCCAGCGCCTGTGGGGAACCTTGGCAGGAAGTCTGCGCCCGCGCGGCGCCCATCCCCGCAAGGGCGCCATATCGGTCCGCGTCCAGGCCTCATCGATGAAGACCAGCCACCACGCTTTGGCTGCCTGATTGCGCGACATCCCGCCCTCGACCGCGGCTACAACACGCTTGCGAAGATCCAGAGAGTAAGGCGTGCCCATCCATGCTGACCTCCTTCCAGCCAGCATGGTGAATCAGATACACGTTGATTTGGGAGTCCCAAACCGGTTCAAGCTAGCCTCATCCCGCTTTAGTGTCCCACGCACCATTCGATGAGTTGCACGACCACGCCGCGAAAGCGATGCACCGCAGGATCATGCCAAAGGCCGAGGAGGATCTTCCCTTGCCCGCGTCGGTATTGACGATGATGAGGCCCTTCTCGTCGCTGTTGCTAGGTGTGAGCTTTCAGGAGGTTGTCCATTCGGCCCTGACCGAGGAAGCTGAGGTTGCCGAAGCTTCAGATTCCGAGGGGAGAACCGAATGGATACCCATAAGAATGCGCCTCTGACGCCGAAAGGTCGAGAGGCAATGGTGCGGAGCGTGATCGAAGGCGGCGTGACGAGGCCGCGGCCGCAATTCAATTCAACACCACAACGAAAACGGTCGCCAAATGGGGCGAACGGTTCCGCGCGGAAGGTATGGATGGATTGCGAGATCGCTCCTCCAGACCTCTTTCATTGCCAGGCCAAACCCTGCCTGCCACGTGCGCAGCAGTCGAGGTGTTGCGCCGGCAGCGCCACACCGGCAAGCAGATCGCCGTCGAGGTCGGTGTATCGGCAGCGACCGTCAGCCGGATCCTGCGGCGGTTGGGCCTCAACCGGCTCTCGGTCTCGGCGCTGGAGCCGGCCGATCCGATCCGACGCTATCACCGCGCGAACCCGGGTGAGATGATTCACATCGACATCAAAAAGCTCGGCAAATGCAACCGGATCGGCCATCGCATCACCGGCGATCGAACCCGCCAGAGCAACCAGCGCTCCCGTGGCAAGGGGCCGGGCTGGGAGTACGTCCATGTCTGCATCGACGATGCGTCCCGGATCGCCTTCAGTCAGGTCATGAAGAACGAGAAAAAGGGGTGTGCTGTCGCCTTCCTCAAGGCGGCTGTTGCCTACTATGCGAGCCTCGGGGTAACGGTCGAGCGTGTCATGACCGACAACGGCGCCTGCTACAAATCCATAGCCTTCCGTAGAGCCTGCAACCATCTGCGCCTCAAGCACATCCGCACCAAGCCTTATACGCCCAAGACCAACGGCAAGGCCGAACGCTTCATCCAAACCAGCTTGCGCGAATGGCTTATGCCCAGGCTTACAGCACCTCAAAAGAACGTGCCGCCGAGTTGCCAAGATGGCTTCACCGATACAACTGGCACCGACCTCATGGCAGTCTCGACTCAAAGCCACCGATCCGCAGCCTCGGTCTAACCGGGAGCAACCTGTTGAGGATCCACAGGCTAGGTATTGCCCCTGCTTGGGCATGAAGTTTTTTGCCGAAGGACTCACGCCGGCCATCCGATTCAGTTGTTCGTGCCAGCCTCTCAGGGAGGCCAGCATGAATGTACGCTATCGGGTCGAACTCAGCCAAGTCGAGCGCGGCGAACTCAAGGCGCTGCTCAGCGGAGGCAAGCACGCCTCTCGCAAGCTCAAGCGCGCCCAGATTTTGCTGGCTGCTGATGCCAGGGTGGGCGACGAAGAGATCGCCAGGAGCGTCGGTGTGAGCGGCTCGACCGTGTACCGGACCAAGCGCCGCTTCGTGGAAGGCAATCTGGAACGGGCGCTGAGCGAGGAGTCGCGACCCGGAGCGGAACGCAAGCTGACCGGCAAGGAAGAAGCCTTGCTGGTGGCGACCGCCTGTGCGGCCCCTCCAAAGGGCCGCTCGCGCTGGACGCTCGAACTGCTGGCGGGGACGCTCGTCAAGCTCACCGAACACAAAAGCCTATCGCGCGAGACGGTCCGGCGACGTCTGGCTGAGAATGACCTCAAACCCTGGCGCAAGGACATGTGGTGCATTCCGCAGGTCGATGGCGAATACGTCGCCCGTATGGAGAACGTGCTCGATCTCCATGCCGAGGCACCCGATCCGAGCAGGCCGGTGGTGTGCTTCGACGAAAGCCCCGTGCAACTGATGGCGAGGTCCGTCAGCCAATTCCGCCAAGGCCGGACCGGCTCGAACGTTACGACTACGAATATCGTCGCAATGGGACGGTCAATCTCTTTGTTCTTTTCGACGTGCATCGCCCCTGGCGGAAGGTCAAGCTCACCGAGCGGCGAACGGCAAAAGACTATGCCCAATGCATGCACGACCTAGTTGCTCTGCACGGTGATTATGACTCTTTGG
>NZ_AUEZ01000199.1 GCF_000426245.1 Bradyrhizobium sp. Ai1a-2
CGTCGTCGAGGCCATGCGCCAGTACTGGATGCCGACCCGCTATGCTCGCACGCGTTGATCACTGCAGACGTGGGAGCTCATGCCGGTTACGTTTGTCTTCAAATGGTCCAGCTGCGACGTCGAAAGCACAAACAACTCGACGGGTGACTCAACTCTACAGAGGTAAGCAGGCGATATAGAACCGGTTGAAAAACCTACACCAAGGTTTGTCGACACACGACGCCGGTACGAAGCACGCGAGACTTGTGACGTTGCCCCGGCGCAAAGCAGCTTGCGCAGAATGCTGAACAAGCCGATTCGAGCGGAGACGGGCCTCGGCTGATACTCCGTCTCCACTTCTTTTTCGCAGACAGGACAAAGGTAGCTAATTATTCTGACCTCGTCCGAGGCTCAAGTATTCGCCATTCTCATCATCCATAAAATCAATTGCTTTGATGGACGACACCCACACGATGGATCGGTTCCATAGATGCATTCTAACGGGTAAATATACCGATCTTGATCGCCGTGACCGCCGGAGATTGCGGGCGCCATAGACTCCTTCGTCAAATCGCTTTCAACGCGCGCCTGGTCCATAGAATGATCCTGACCTGCCCGGGCGTATTTCCTCCAGATAGAGTTAGAGTCCGGCCTGAAGAAGGACGGACAGATGAAGCGAGCAAGGTTCACGGAAGAGCAGATTATCGCGGTGTTGAAGGAGGATGAGGCTGGGCCGAAGACGGCCGACCTGGCTCGAAGACCGACGGACACCTCGGCCGCTGTCATCTCAAGGGCCACGAGGGCGATGCGGCCAACGTCGCCCTTGACCTCCGTCGGCCACAATCTCCGCCTCGTTCTCCTGGCTGAGGATTTTGCTGCGCCTAATTCTGATCGCGCTCTGGCGCTTGTTCGCCGTCCCGGCCGTTCTCAAATGGGTTTCTTAACGGACGACTCATTATGGAAACTGGATTCGACGGCGCGCTGCGCCTATCCTGCTGTTCGCCCCGATTTCCTACCACTTGCTTACGTGGTGCTTGCGCGGGACCATCAGCTTGCCTCACGAAACAGAAGGCGAACGGAGTGACTTGCAGTTTCGCCCGAGGCGAGGATGCGCATCGAAGGCTTCTCGGATAGGTCCCCCGCAAAGCCCTCGGGGTCGCTGTGGCCCGTCCACGCTTCCATGGAGACAAAGGGTGCTCGGGGCCGGGACCACAGCGCCAGATGTGGGAAGCCGGACGCTTCCAGCACGATGCTGGAGCCCTCGTGGCCGGCATTCAAACTGAACGAGCGGCTCTTGGCGCTCAGGAAGCAAAGTGCATCGGATGCGAAGAGCTCGTCGGTCAAATTAAGCGTCCTTCCCTTCATCGGTATTTGACGTGTCCGCGACGATATGAGTCCATTGCTTGTGATCACGGGAATGATGGAACTCTCTTCGGCTTCAAACACGATTGTGTAGTCGTCCCGGACCACACTGTTAAATGGCCAGCAAAAGGCCGGGTGAAAGCCAAGTGCATAAGGCATGCTTCGGCGATCCAAATTCTCGATCATAAACTCGACGGCCAATGCCGTATCCCGGAGTGTATACGTCACGGACAGCCGAAATAAGAACGGAAAAACCTTCAAGGTGTCCGGACTGTTCGTTAGCGCAAGTGTAACGCTTGAGGTGTTCCGGCTCGATACAGTGAATTCACGTTGCCTTGCGAATCCATGAGCGCTCAATCGACGGGAGTGGCCATCAACACGAATGCAACCCCTGTTCGCCCACCCGACAATCGGAAACAATATTGGCGATGATTGGTCCCACCAGACAGGGTCCCGGTGCCAAAGTAGTTTGTGGCCGCCGGCGACCCAGCTGTGCAGCTCACCACCATGCAGACAAACGTCGGCGTGAGAAACACCGCTTTCAAGCCTGATGAACATTCGAGCACTCATGTCAGTAGTTTACGAACCTCCGGTCGTTGCCGCAGCGGCAACAGCAAGGTCAAGAATAGATAGCTCTCTGGCACTTGCTCGACCACCATAGGGAGCCTTCAGTGTATCCAATAACGACTCTCGAAATGCAACTGCACGACCGCAGATTTCACTAGGAGGGGTTGGAACTCGAGACTCCGAACCAGAGGTCGATCGCCGACTTCGCGCATCTCTGGACGGCCCGAGGGGGCTCTATGTGGCGGCGGTGATCGACTGTTCTTGTACGGGTGGATTGGTCGATGGATGTCTTCATGAGGGTGCAACTCGTGACCGATACACTGTTGACTCGAAGCCGCCTCGACCTTGCCGAGCGCGGCGGATTGCATCATACCTTTCGGTGTGTACCGCCGCAGATAGTTCTTTTTTCAACGCAATCAAACGATCGATGCTAAAGAGATCAATCTCCGTACGGAGTAGAATGCAAACACCCCGCCGATTCCTTCCGTCGACCGCGAGGCTGGCAGTTTTTGAGGCCGGCGCCAGAACAGACAGCGTAACCCTGGCGGCCAGGGAGCTCAGCCTTACACAGAGCGCGGTCAGCCGGCACATCAAGAGCTTGGAGGCGCAGCTTGAGATCGCTCTTCGCTGCGTGAGCACCAGACGATCCGCCTGACCGCCGCCGGCGAAGCCTATGCACGCGACATTCGCGAGGCGGTGCGGAAGATCAGCACGGCCTCCTTCAACGTTCGCGCCAATCTCGGGGGCGAGACGCTCAATCGCAACGATCTTGCTAACCTTCGCCACGCGCTAGTTGCTCTGCACGGTGATTATGACTCTTTGGAAGGGTTTGGGTAGGCGCGTCCCATTTTGGCGCGAGCTTTTTCGATTGTGAACATCCATT
>NZ_AUEZ01000200.1 GCF_000426245.1 Bradyrhizobium sp. Ai1a-2
AACCTCGTGAAGCTCGCTAACCTCGCAAGGCCCCCATGAGCGGGATTTCGTGTCGAAATGCGCCAACCAGAAAGCTATCTGGACGGGCTCCTAGAGCTTCGGTTCTGATTCAATCAGAACCGAAGCTCTAGGCGCCAATCGCCAGCGCCAGATAGATCGCGGTTGCAACCAGACCCAGCGCAGTGCGCACCGCATGCATCCCGCCCCAGGAGACGACGAGCGCACGCGACGCGCTATTGGCCTGCTCGGGCGGCCACGCCTCGATCCGCTTGTTGGTCGGCAGCATCACCAGCAGCGTGTAGGGCCAGTTCGCCAGCATCAGCACCGCCGCGACCGACCACCGCCAATCCTGCAACTGCCAGCTCGCAAGAAACCCAAGCAGCGCCGAGATGACGGCAAGGCTCGCCTGCATCGCAAAGCCGCGCGCATAACTCGGCTTCCACTGCCGCAGCAGGCTCGCATCGTCGAGCAAAAGCCGCGCCGGCTGCTCGGCAACGTTGATATAGAACGCCGTCCCGGCAAACGCCGCCGCGGTGACAAGGGCGAACAGTCCGGCCACCATTGTTCCTCCACAGCAAAGCCGACGCGCCTTCCTGAGTCAGTATGAATGCATGTTGACTTGCTGCAAGCCCCTTCGCCCGACCGCGAAACCGACGCGGTGGCGCAACTGATCCTGGTAGTGTTCCGCCTTAACGGCAGCTAAATCGCGGCCGGCGACCGCCTCGTCGCCAACTACGGCCTAACCAGCGCCCGTTCGCAGGTGCTAGACTCCATCGGAAGCGCTAGGTGATTTGGGGTGGCCGCAGATCACGGGCGCGCAGACATCCTCGCCGCCCGTGTGTTCTCCTATATGATTGCGAGCGATTTTAGATTTGGATCGCTCTTTTTGGCCTTCTCGTTGAACTCCAAAGTGCCTGGCCGCACGAGACATGAGCATCTTGGCGAGAATGCCTGATCGTCCAGGCTAGGCGATCGCGAGAGCGCATAATTGACGATCTACTTTTAAAATCGAATATCTTCGTCAAAATCTTCGTGTTGTTGTTCATTCCGTCTCCAGCTCCAAGGATCAAACATCGTTAGTCTTTCGGTCCGCGCCAAGGCATTCAAGAACCCCGCCGTGTCAATCTTAGCGAAACCATCCAATCGCGCGGTCGATTCCTTAAGAGTGTACTCAAGCTCCGACTTAACTACGTCCCGATCCTGGTGGGTATAGACAAGACTCGTGGAAATCGCGTCGATAAAGACCAGAAATTGCAGGATATTCTCAGGCGTGTTTTCGCAATTTAGCTCAACCAAAAAGTTAACTATTGGACTGCCGGGAAGTAGGCGAGGAGCTCCCATCGAAACAACGCCGAAATAATCCTCCAAACCTGACGTTGGAAATGTCTGGACTGGTAAGAAAACCGAGTGCCCCCTTCCAAATCGCCTACGTCTTTCTTCTCTAGCTCGTCGAAAATGCCGAAGCTCATCTTGCATTTCTTTCAAAGCGCTACGTTCAACTTCGACGGCGTTGATCCATCTCTTATCCTTTGGGGTGGACGGGAGCCATCGCGCGTCAATCCGTCGATCGACCAGTGAGGCTCGTATTTCGGCTAATTCAAAGTTCGTTTCTAGCAACTCGCGCGACAGAGCTGAGCTTGCCATGCTAGTAACTAGGTTCCCCGAAGGAAGAGCCGCCCCCTTGAACTTCGAAAACTCGGCAACCTGCTTACACGTAATGTGGGCTGGAGTATCAGTTAAGAGGTCCACCAGTGACGAGAATGCTCGCGATTCAACAGTCCAAAAGCTCCCTTCACTGTAGAGGTCACTTGCAGAAGCCGCTCGACGTCCTTTGTCATCTTCCACCATAATTAAGGGAAAATCACGAAAGGATTCTAGTTGTGCGCCGCTTATCGGCAACGAATACAGCGGACCGGCGACAAATGGGAATTGGCTAACGGCATAGCTCAACGAGAAGCCTTCTTGGTCTTGAAGGCGCTTCATCTCGGTCTTCACTTGTTCCAGGTAAGCATTGAAGATTGTCGATGACAGATCGACCTTGTTCGCTTCCGATTCTAAGGACGATCGCGCCACGTTTGTTTTCGGCGCATCCTTTCCAGTACAATTAACAATACACAGGATGGAAGTGTGCTGCGGCCGCCGCGGCGGCTCGAATTCAACGCGTATTCCTTCGACGCATATACCAAGCGGAGGGATAGCCTTCGTTCTCTGCTGACTTGCCTCCGAGTACTGAAGAAAGCTTCGGTCGCGAAAATGGCTGTTGTAGAACGTTGCAAATGCAATCGTCGTTCCGCCGACTTGGCGCTGATGGACTTCAATCAAGCTTCGACTAACGCCGGACTGAGTCTTCGATAAATATTGCTCGATAGCTTCCTTTGGCGACCTAAAGCCGATTCTGACTGCTGGAGCCGAGTCAATCCGCGCAAATATCTCACAACGCGGAAACAGAATCCAAGCTTCCAGAGCACGCAGTACGTCTACATTCTTGGCGCTTGCCCTAATCTTAAGGACAATTTTTGTGCCATGAGGACCAATCTCTTTAGCTTCGTCGCTTTGACCCTTGTCAAGCAGTCGGATTAAGTATTTCCCATGAACCGAACGAAGAGAAATTCGTCGGCCTGCCGGTTCATCGTAAGCGGAGCTCTGCGGCCCTCTTGAATGGCGCTTGACGCCTATTTTGTTCGCGTGGCGCGTCGCCGCGGTTTCCATGTGTCGGACAACG
>NZ_AUEZ01000201.1 GCF_000426245.1 Bradyrhizobium sp. Ai1a-2
TCATTGCGCCCGGCGGCAAGGCGCGGGTTAGGTCTCCTTGATCTCCTTTTGGGTGGCATGGTGAGCATAGACCGAAAACGGCAGGGCGGGAAACACCATTGCGCGTGCGGGACTCGTGCTGACAAACAAAAATCGACGCACCGGCCCGCGTGAAGCCGATGCGCCGACTTGGCCGACGTTTGGATATGCCGGTTTCCCGGCGACGACAGTGTAGCACACAACGAACGGTTGCGCGCAGGGCGCGGCCGTACGTGCCTGCCGAAAGGCGCATAAGCGTGGGTCGCGAACGAAGCCCGACCCGGAAATTGATCAGGCGGCGAGAAGCAGTTCGGTTTTGGCTTGTGTTGCGGGCTCGCCCATAATCCGCCGAAGCTTTGGCCGCGATGCTGCGTGCCAATCCTGTCCGGCGGCACCCAATCTCGACCTTGCGATCACTTCGGAAATAGCTTGTCGCGGATGTAGCGCGAGGTCGGCGTCAGCCGTACGCCGCGCGGTTTACGCCATATCGCGCGATCGATCTCGTACTTGTCGCCAATTGTGAGAGAGCCCGAAGCGTTATCGGCGATAAAGATCGCGTCGCTCATCTTACGACCGGAGCGGCGGTTCTTTGCCTTCACCTCTTTCCAAAGCTTTAGCTGTCCAACCTTTAGCTTTGGCAATTCTTCCTTGATTTCGCGTCGCAAGCACTGTTTCTCGGTTTCGCTTCCGCGCTTGCGTCCGCCGGGAAACATCCACAGCCTGTCACGCCGTCGTCTGACAAGAAGTACGCGACCTCGCTTCGAGGCCACTAGCTTTGAGGACTTCGCCATTTCCTGTGGGACTGCTCCGCTCTAAGAATTTATCAACGACTCACTCCATACTTATTCTAGCGGAAGCAAGAGGTCGCGGAAGCTGCTGATCGAGCTCCACCGGATTTGTCCGGATATGGAACCAGTGCGGCGGCCCGGAGGCCGCCGTCGCATGCGCGGGAGCCCGGCTCAGGCTAGGCGGCGAGTAGCAGTTCGGTCTCAGCCTGTTTCATCGATACCGCCGCTTCGATGATCCTGCGCAGTTCGGCGGCGACCCCGTCCAGCACCGCGCGCTTCTGCTTCAGCCGCTTGGAATGGTTGTAGACCTTCCCGGTGACGGTCGGGATGATGACGTCCTGCTTTTTCGTCACAGCATGGTCGAGGCACCGCGCAATCGCTGCCTCGTCAAAGCCGAGATCGCCGGCCAAGGTCGCGGCGGTGCGGCGCAGGTCGTGCGGCGTGAACGGCTTCAACCCGAGCAGCGCGCAGATGCCGGGCGTCCTGACCTCCCCACCCTTGCGCTTGGTGCCGCGCAGCGCCGTTGCCATTGCCTTGCGCTCAAGCGGCTGGTCGCCGCGCGGGCTGGCGAACACGTGCTGTTGCTGCACGTTCGTCAGCGCCTCGCAGATGATCTCGACCGCAAGGCTTGAGAGCGGCTGGATGATGTCGCGCCGTTTCTTGACCCGCTTGAGCGGGACCACGAAGCGCGGATTGTCGCCATCGAGATCGTGCAGCTCGGAGCGCGCGGCAGCCAGCAGCTCGCCCGAGCGCAGCATGGTCACCAGCTCGAACTTGAGCGCCAGCCGGGTCCGGCGATCCCACGGCAGGTCCTCGCGGTCGAGGCCGTGCCAGAAAATCCTGATCTCGTCGGCCGACAGGACGCGCTGGCGCGGATGCTCGGCGTCCAGCTTCGGCAGGTTGACGCACGGGCTCGCGGTGACGTACTCGCGCCCGGCTTCCGCCGCCCAGTTGAACAGGCCGCTCGCCGCGCGGCGCATGTGGCGGGCGTTGGCGACCGAGGGCGTGCCGCCATGCCGGCCGGCGACGATGTCGTTGGACAGGGTGGCGATGTCGTGCTTGGTGACATCACGCGCCAGCTTTTTGCCGAGGCGCGGTGACAGCAAGCGCCGCAGGTGGCTGGCGACGTTCTCCCATGTCTCGATGCGCGGGCGCATCTCGCCGTCCGGTTTCTTGACCGGCGTTTCCATCCATTCGATCCGCTCCTCGATGATCTCATCGACCGTCTTGCCGGCTCTTGACTTCTGTGCCTTCCGCGAGTGGAAGGTCTCGACGATCGCGGCATTGCCGACCGCCTTCAGGGCATAGACTGTGCTGCGCGCCGTATCGACGTTAAAGGTCTCGCTGTTGTAGACGCCGAGCCAGCCGCAGCGCTGCTTGCCGGTTTCCGGGTCGGTGAACTTGAACGAGAAGCTGGCGACTCCGGACGGCGTAATGCTGACGTATAGGCCGGGGCATTTCCGGTCGTAGACTTTGATCCGTTTGGTGACCCGCTTCTCGCAGGTCCGGTCGGTGAGGATCGTTGGGCCGCCCTTGCGCTTGGGGCTCGCGGCGGTTGTGGTAAGATGGCTCATGGTTTCTTGCTCCTAGAGGGTTTGAGACCTATAGGGCCGGGCTTGTGAAGCGTTGGCGTCAGGTTGCCATCCGGGTGCCGTCGCTTGGGGCCTGGCCCTAGTTCTGACCGAGTCCGCGAGATAGCCCCGTCAACAGGTTACGCGGAAAGCGCTTGTTTTGAAGGGTTTTCTTAGTGTCAGCGGGTGTCAGCGGGTCTCAAAATATAGACGTGTGGTCCTGGCGCCCCGACGCTGGCGCTAAGTCCTGGGGGATGGAAAC
>NZ_AUEZ01000202.1 GCF_000426245.1 Bradyrhizobium sp. Ai1a-2
AAGCTGTCGGAGGCCAAACGAGGCTTCGTGCTGCTCCCAAGGCGATGGGTCGTCGAACGATCCTTCGCGTGGGCCACACGCTTCCGAAGACTTGTTAAAGACTACGAGCGATGCGCTCAGACCCTCGCCGACCTCCCTTTCGCACGCATCATGCTCAAAAACGTCGCTAAACTCGCTGCTGGTTCCTAACAGCCTCTAATGCTGAAGCCTTACCAAGACGTTCAATCTGCGGCGAAGGGCAGATGCCGGTATGAAGCTTGGGACGCTACCTGACCGGACACCCGTCAAGATGAATGTCGTGCTGGCGCCGAGCCTTGCCAAACGGCTGCGCGAATACGCTGACTTCTATGCGGAGACCTACGGCAGCCGGGAGGAGGTCGCTGAGCTCATACCCTTCATCCTTGAGGCATTTCCCGACAGCGACGCGGGCTACAAAGCGAAGCAGAAGGTTTGCAAACGGAAAAGGCTCATCCGAATGGGCAGCTCGTTAGATTAAGGCGAACGGACAGATGGCTCTGGATCGTAAATCTAGGTCCTCTCGGCGAAAGTCGCCAAGGCTGCTCGTACCGCGGATACTGATCGTTCAAGCAAATCAAGGAGCACTCGCAACTCGGAAGCTTGTGTTTCTTCCACTCGAAGGGTCTCTGAAGCCGTCACTCTAATGACTAGTTGATCGATTGGCGTGGTCGTCACATCAACGTGAGCCCGACTCGCAACATCGTTCTTAATCAAAACGTCCGCCGTGACTCTTCCATCTGAGCTAATTCTCGGAGCTATTGATAACTCGGTCAAGACTGCACGTTCGACCGCTTCTGCGGGTATCTCGACGTGTGCGAGAACGGCCTGATTCGTCGAAAGCCGGTACCCAACCCGGTATTGAGCCGTGCCAAGGTGATTTTCGGCGGACCGCCACTTCTCCGCAAACGGCTCGATATCAGACATACCTGAACATCTCAGTAGTTGGCCGCGGAAGCGGCGACCGAAGGAATGTTGTATTATAGTACGTCGCAATAAAGTACAACAATATGGCGCAATATCCGCGTGTCGGAAGACGTGCGGCGCATGGTGGGCGAAAATGTCCGAAGGCTTAGATTAGCCTCCGGTATCTCTCAGGCGAAATTGGCTGAGAGAATGGGCGTCGATCGATCGTACATTAGCGGACTAGAAAAGGGCGAGCGAAATCCTACCGTCGTTACGGTATGGCACCTCTCTAAAGCGCTCGGAGTAGCTATCCGCGACTTCTTTGAAGAGAAGAGTAAGAGGGGTAGATAAGGAGATTAGGCGATCGTGTCGTTTCAGAGCCACCGCTTTTCCAATCCGAAGCGTCGAACGACGCTTGAACGTGAGGTCGATCTCAAACTGCGCCTGCTAACGTCCGACAACGAGCGTTGAAGGCGTACGTCGTCGCTCTCGAGCATGGTCACAAGCATGAAGAGCTGCTTGTGACGCTGAATAGCGAGCGCCGCTGTCAGCAGGACTGAATTTCGCCCTAACGCTGCTGACGTGGTTAAATAATGGATATCCGTCTTGCGGCGCGCATGAATCATTGGCGCAATCGCCGTTCACCATCACGCTAGGCTAAGTCGCTAAAAAAGCAAGAGGTATGAGACCGATAAGGGGCCTGCACTGTCCGCCACGATGGATCATGGCGTGGCAGTTGGCGCAGACGATGGCGAGTTCGTTCAGTTTGACCGGCCGTCCTTCCGCAGGAGCATCAGTGAGCGGATTGAGGTGATGGACGTGCGCAAACTCTTTTCCAAGCTCTCCGTATGTGGCCCTGAAATCAAAGCCGCAGCGCGGCACCTCGCATCTCAGGACGCCTTTATTCTCTCAGAGCGCAGCTTTGATCTTCTTTTCCGGTGCATTTGCTTCACGCCTGCGGTGTAAGATGTACCGTCTGCGCAGTTCGCCCTCAAACCCCACCATCTCGGGATCGTCTTGGACGGTCGAGCATTGTCGGTAAGGCGCCGCGTGTAAGGATGCAGTTGCCGCTCGCCATGTCGTAGCTAGTGACCGCCCAGGGCACGGGATCAAGGAGCCGCTTCTCGACGGCAGACGGCTCAGACTCCGCGTCCAAATGATTAATGGCTCGTATCGGAAGGCCTTCCCGATAGGCAGTCAGCAGGTTCTTATCGAGCTCGTTTGCTCGCTTCTTCCACTGAGCAGCACCTTTGCCGCCAAGCCTTCCGTCCCGGAGGCGGATGTTCTGGTCGTGCACAATCTCGCCGTCGACTACGGTCAGATCATCATGGAAGAAAAGCGCCGCGACCAGCCCGCCCGGTTTTCGGAACGACCAGTTGTAGCAGTACTCGGGTTCATTGCGGGATTGGAGCCTTTGAAGTCGCTCCATTCGCTCACATCGACTCCGGCCTCCTTGACCAAGTCGATAACCAAGCGCTTTGCTGTGGGCTTGAGGGCAGAGAGGTCGGTCATGGCGCTTGGATGATCACGGCTCGCAGGTTGTGAAGCTATCATCGATTCCGTGTGGCCAATAGAGTGTGAAAAAACGCGGACGTAGCAGGGAACAGGCGAGGCCTAACGCCATCCTGTAGGACCGGTACTCCTAGAGACTGTTTAGCGACGTTTTTGAGCATGATGCATGCGAAGGGGAGGT
>NZ_AUEZ01000203.1 GCF_000426245.1 Bradyrhizobium sp. Ai1a-2
CTGATTTGCCCGACGACGGAAGCGGAATGTTTTTTCTGCGAGGGGTGGACAGACTTTTGGTGATTTGCCCGTCGAGTTGTTATGTCGCACCCGTTGTCTCCACATCGTCATTGCAAGCGCAGCGAAGCAATCCATAGCGCCACACGTGGAGGCATGGATTGCTTCGCTTCGCTCGCAATGACGGGGGAGTCATTCCGGGGCGATGCGAAGCATCGAGCCCGGAATCCATTTCACGACCTGCACAAGTGGACGAATGGATTCCGGGCTCGCGCTAGCGCGCGCCCGGAAATGACGACGGCGTTGCTGGCGCAAGTCTCGCGGCCCATTGGACAGCGCAGGAGCGAGCACCTACATCGATGGGTCTGTGATCCTCGGAGTTTTCACGATGACCATCGACGACAGGCCTACCATCGCTGCGCCCGATGACGATCCCTATCTCTGGCTGGAGGAGATCGAAGGCGCGCGGGCGCTGGAATTCGTGGAGCGGCAGAACCGGCTGACGCTGGAGAAATTCGCCGGCGCGTCGTTTGCCGCCGATCGCGACGCGCTGGTGGCGATCTTCGACCGGCCGGACAACATTCCCTATGTCACCAGGCGCGGCGGGCTGCTCTACAATCTCTGGAAGGATGCGCAGAATCCGCGCGGCCTGTGGCGGCGCACGACGCTCGACGAATTCCGCAAGGCCTATCCCAACTGGGAAATCCTCCTGGACGTCGACCGGCTTGCCGCCGACGAGGGCGAGGATTGGCTCCTGAACTGGACGCAGATGCCCGTCGGAAATGATCGGCGCGCGATGCTCGGCCTGTCGCGCGGCGGCAGCGACGCGGTGACGCTGCGCGAGTTCGACATGGATGCGAAGCGCTTCATCACCGACGGCTTCGCGCTGCCGGAAGCCAAGAGCGGTGTCGATTGGGTCGACGACGACACGCTGCTGCTGTCGAGCGCCTATGGCGAGGGCATGGCGACCACTTCGGGCTATGCCCGGACTGTCAGGTTGTGGCGCCGCGGCGAGGCCGTGGAGCGCGCCCCAGTGGTGTTCGACGTGCAGGCCAACCATATGAGCGCGTCCACTCAGGTCGACGATTCCGGACCGGTCCCACGGGTGTGGTTCGTCGACCGGCTCGATTTCTTCAACCTGAATGCCTGGCTCGGCGACGAGCGGGCTGCGAAGACGAAGCTCGATCTGCCCACCAGCATCTGGCTGCTCGCCTATCAGGACTGGTTCGTCGTCAAGTTGCGCGAGGCGTGGACGGTTGGCGGCAAGACCTATGCACCCGATACGGTGCTCGGCCTGTCGCTGTCGGCCTTCCTCGCAGGCAGCCGCGACTTCACCGTCGTGTTCCAGCCGGAGCCGCGGCGGGCGTTGCAAGGGTTCTTCTGGACCGCGGGCCGGCTGGTGCTATCGATTCTCGATGAACTGCGGCCAGTGTTCGAGATCTGCACGCCATCGGCTGGCGGCTGGACGCGCGAGCGGCTCGAAGGGCTGCCCGAGATCGGCGTCGTCGATATCTGGCGCCTCGACAGCCATATATCCGAAAGCAACGGTGACCTCCTCGCCAATGTGCAGGACCCGCTGACGCCGTCGTCGCTCATGCTGATGGAGAAGGTCGGGGCCCCCACGGTGCTGAAGCAGGCGCCGCGGACGTTTAGCGCGGATGGACTGGTCGTAACCCAGCATGAGGCGATCTCCATCGACGGCGAACGCATCCCCTATGTGCAGACAGGCCCGGCGACGGAGACCGGCGATGCGCCGGTCCATCTGACCGCCTATGGCGGCTTCGGTCTTGCGATGAAGCCGTACTACAACCCGGCGCTCGGCAAGCTGTGGCTGGAGCGCGGCGGCACCATCGTGGAGGCCAATATCCGCGGCGGCGGCGAATTCGGCACGCGCTGGCACGATGCCGGCCGCTATGCGGGCAAGCGATTGGCGCATGATGACTTCGCCGCCGTCGCCGCCGATCTGGTGAAGCGTGGCGTCACGCGGCCCGAACGGATCGCGGCCGAAGGCGGATCGAATGGCGGCATCCTGATCACCAACATGCTGGTGCGCTATCCTGAACGATTCGGCGCGCTGTTCTGCACCGTCCCGCTGATCGACATGCGCCGCTACACCAGGCTGCTCGCCGGCGCGAGCTGGATCGCCGAATATGGCGATCCCGACAAGCCGGAGGAGTGGGCCTGGCTGCAAACCTACTCCGCCTATCACACGGCAAAGCCAGGCCAGAAATATCCACCGATCCTGATCGCGACCACGCGCCGCGACGACCGCGTGCATCCGGGCCACGCGCGCAAGATGGCCGCCAAGCTGCAGGCAATGGGATATGAAGCCTATCTCTACGAGCCCGCTGCCGGCGGCCACGGCTATGGCAAGGACAACAAGGAACGCGCCGCGTTCACGGCGCTGGGGCTCGGGTTCTTGAGGGAGAAGATCGGGTGGGTGGATGGTGCGTGATCGCGAGAATCGTAGGGTGGGTTAGCACTACTGAGTCAAGCGGTCGCGGTCTTTTGGGGCTGAGAATCAAGTAATTGAAGAGATTCAATATTTGGCACGTGGAGGGCCAGATG
>NZ_AUEZ01000204.1 GCF_000426245.1 Bradyrhizobium sp. Ai1a-2
GCGCGACAATCTTCGCAGCAATCATCATCTCGCCGCGACACTGACTCGCCATCCTGATTGTCGCGCGCTCCCCACCCAGATTGTCGCGCTATAGTTCATAGATACGGCATCTCTGTCACTCCGCCGGCGAGACGCGCAATCCAATCATGCACCGCTATTGGAAGGACATCGAAGGCAGTCTCGCAAAGGACTGGCGTACCTTGCTCAGATGAACAAGCAGTATGCATGCGATGAGGCTTATGACCGGCTGTCGGCGCGTAATTGGTTCGATCGGCGGACGGGACGCGCAATAGATGAACCAGCCGAAATCGCGTGGCGGGAGTGAACCGAGACCCGGGATCTCTGTATGTATGTCGCATGCAGTTCGAAGCGGCATCGAGCCGGTATTTGTCAGGTCTCGCGCGAAAGGTGGAAACAGAGCGGTCAATGCCCGCCGGCTACCTCGCAACAAGACGCGCAGATGCTGGGGCTGCACCCTGCCTCGCCGTAACGCTCGATTCGGCTGGCGGTCGTGCTGCGGCGCGATCACCCGCTCGAAGTGATCGGCCAGCGCACCGGCTGCGGTCAAGCCCCTAATGCCGGCGCCGATCGCTACGGGCTGTTTACCGATCGTTTTGCCTGCCATCGCAGTCCTCTCCCAATCCGCGCAGTGATGTCGCGGTATATAAAGGGGCACAAGGGGGTTACGGTGTGATTTCACCGCGGACGAAGCGCATAACAACTGTAACCCTACTATGTTTTATGCAGCATTCCGATTTGAATAGCTCGCTACGCTCAAGCCGCTGAAGCCGTCAGTTCAAATGCGACCGCGGTAACCGATCCCGTTGGGGAAATCAGCGACGGGATCCCCTGTCGCTCTGCGTGTGGATCGACTTTTCAGAAAGCTATCCTGCAGCCCACCACGTGGGCTGTCCTCATAGCTGTTCAAGAATGGCGGCCCACGAAATCACTTCGGAAGGAGAGTAGCGAATGTGCGGTTCAAGTGAGAACGGCTGCATCGTATATCGTGAGGGACGTAAGCAACGGCCAACGCGCAATCGCAGAGACTGCGCCCCAAATTCTAGTCGCCGGGACAATCAGCGGCGGCCTGAACATCGACGGCAAGTGCACCAAACCCGACCTCGGGGGTTCATTTCAAATCTATCGTCCGGATGACGATCAGGGGTTAAGCAGTGATGCACGTTCGAATTCTTGCTGCACTCATCTCAGCCGCATCGTTCCTTGTCCCCGCCGCCGAGGCGAAACCCGTCGCCATGATGTGCAGGGGAAGCTCAACTTACGAAGACAAGAATACCCTCGTCGCCTGGCAAGGAAGCGCGATCCTCGACTTGGAGAACTATTCGTTCTCCCTTTCAACGCCGATTGCCGACTTCGTCATTTCATACATCGGTGACACCGTAATCAACTTCGGCAGAAGGGATGAGGGTTCCTTATCTTTAGGAACGATAGACCGGATTTCGGGAGAGCTGATCCTATCGACCTTGCCGTCTCGCGATCAAGTGAAGCAACAAGATCATCAGTGGCTAGTCATCGCTCGCTGCAATCCCGCGAGCAAACTGTTCTGAAATGCCTCGTCACTTGGAAGAACGGGACCGTTCCAACCTGGTTTGTGTAGCGCTGGTGCTTCTGCTTGCCTTGCTGGTGAACGCGCGCTGGTCAAGAGCTTCTCACGCAAGCCGCGTCCGGCCAGAGGACTACAGAATCCCATCCAACTCCAGCTCCAGCCCCGGAAGGGTGATGCTGCTTGTGAGAGCGATGATGGATGGCTGCTGCAATGTCCCGCCTCGGTGAGGTCTTGTTCTGGCTCGTCCTGATCGCCAGCGCGATCGTCGGCGCGACGCACCCATCACCGTGGGTTTGCATCAATGCCGACGAACCTATCGCGACCTGCATCTCCATCCCCTCTCCCTAAGGTCGACCATGTTTTTCGAGTACGACAAGCGATCACAATGCGATGGGAACATTACGATCTACAGCCTGTCGATCGCCCTTCTTTGTCTTACGGCTGTATTCGAGTTGCCCTTCGCGGCGGCTCTTTCTTTGAGCGATGCCGCAGCGACAGCAACAAGCCCATCCGGAGGCGTGCTGCCAGACGACTCCGACTAGAGGCCGATCACGATGGACTGCAATGGAGTGATGGAAGTATCGCCAAACCAATCGTTCCCATTCGATACGAGCGCAGTCTTGGATTTGGAGGGGCGCAAATTCAGACCCGGTGTGGCCGCTTATGACATTAACGAGGAGCCCCAGGTCTATGGACGTTTTCACCGGGGCCATTACTGACGTAACTAGCCTCGTCCCTGCTGACATCACAGCGAAACCCCGCTGGCCTTCTCATAACCCGACATGACTGGCCTAGATGAGGAGGGACTACGATGCCATGCATGTTTCGCGGGATCGTGAGCACGGATTTCAGAGCATCGTGAGCAGAGATTTCAGACGATCGTGAGCATGGATTTCGCGGGATCGTGAGCAA
>NZ_AUEZ01000205.1 GCF_000426245.1 Bradyrhizobium sp. Ai1a-2
GAAAGACCGGTGCGCATACGCCAGAGTCGCATGCAATCGGCGTCAACGGAATCCCTTCCGGGATTCAAATGTCAGATTTGATCAACCAGGTCGATGTCCCGCTGGGACGGTGGTTGTGACGACCTCGTTCATTCGGCTGGTGGCGCCTCGAGCGCACTCCGCTGCAGACGTTGAGGCGTCTGCCCCGGACCTCATCATGAGGCGCTACGCGACCTCGGAAAGGACCATGACCCCAGCGACGGCATCAGCAAGCGGGGCGCGTGCAGCGCTTGGTCTGTGCCGTCTCCGCAACCCTGGCCAGTTCCGACGGCGCGAGCGCTACCGTCGTCCCAGAGGCTAAACCAAAAGGATCCCTTGACAAGCAACCGCAGTTAAAGGGCCGAATGACGTAACCCGCTCCCCGTTGGATGCGATCGATATCATAATGCGTGTTGGATCCACACATTCGGCTCCACGTAAACTCCATAATTCTGCTCAACCGACACAAGCACCGGTACCAATGCGCCTTCGACCTCTGTCGGGCCTGAACGATCGAAGGCTGCCCCCGTCCATTGTGACCACTCGGCGATGGTCCCAACGATGGTCATGGAGTAGGGAGCGATCTTCACTATTTTGCCTCCGACGTTAACGTGGGTTCGCAACCACGAGTCCGTTGGCAAACCGTCAGCACGTTGCAATGTGATATACTCGCGCATCGCCATCCGCGAGCCGAGTCGCTTTTGGCTGGGCCGGACAGGCGCAAACATTTCTGCAAAGCCCATCTTCTTCGCGCATGCCTTCAAAGAATCCAACATTGCTAGAGCATTGCCAATGCCCCTCGCCTTGGGGACAAGTGCGATTTCCAGCGCGCTTATCGTCGTCGGCCTGCGCCCAACAAGCCTGTCTTCGTGAGCCCAGCGGATAACCTGGTCCCAGCCGCCGTCTGGCAATTCGGTACGACCCTCGATGTTGAAGGCAAATGGAACACCGAAGGCGCGCCCGACGATCTCGCCATCGAGAAGTGCTCCAAAGGCGTAGTCGAGGTAATCGAAAAATGCAGATTGCCCAAAATAGAGCTTTGCCGTCGCGTCATGTCGCATGAACTCGGGCCATACGTTCTCCAAATCATTCGAAAAGACCAAGGGGATCAGATCTGGTCGTTCCCGCAATGAGAATATCTGTACCTTCATTGTTCGTAACACCACTGCAGCGAGCACAGGAGCTCTTCTTAATGACTCAGCAAACAGATTTCCAGCGGCTGGAATGGTCACAGCGTGGAATCTGCAGTCCAAATCGACAGTTCGAATGACGTCTCGTTCGATTTCACAACAAGCGACCTTCAGAAATTGAGAAAATTCTTCTACTTCAACCACGGGAACGAGCATTAGACGTCCACGGGCAGGCCCCAGCGAAGCGGTCTAAACGTTTGTGACTAGATGACTAGGCGGCCGACCGGGTCCACCCCCATCGAGTCGTCCGTCACACACAGTCTATTGATCCGATGCTATCGTCGAAACATTGCGATCGGGGACGACTCGTCGCCGACGCTGTGCCTTGAGTTGCCTGCGATCTCAGGCTACCTACCGAGCAGCTAGTTCAAATTTGCGGCTTCACATTCCAACAATAGGGGCTTACTCGAACTGAAAACGCTTGCGGCGTTAGGGACTGCTATCGGTGCAGCTTTGGGGCATGACATCAGCTTTTCGGGCGGACCAATACGTGACCCCGTCCCCCCCCATTTCCCGCTGAGGCTGAAATGTTGGGGAGCGTCGTGCTGCGTCGTCGGCGTGAGTTCGCTTGGGGACGGCATCACGCTCGTGAGGCGTTGGTTCGTCTGGGCTTTGCTCCTGTTCCGATCTTGTCAAGAGCGGATCGGGCTCCTGTTTGGCCTTTGGGAGCCATTGGGAGTATTTCCCACTCTTCGTCTGATTGCGGAGCCGTTGTCGGACGCTCCAGCGACGTGCTCGCTTTGAGATTGGACATTGAAGATGAAGAACCACTCGGAGCGGACCTTCTGCCGATCATATGCACCCCTGCGGAGATAGAGCTTAGCGAGTGGTCTGGCAGTCGAGTCGGCCCGAAACTAATCTTCATAATAAAGGAAGCCGTATACAAATCATATGGGCCGGCAACCGGCGAATTTTTAGATTTTCAAGATGTCAGTGTAAGGACGAACGACCAGAGCGGAATGTTCGAGGCCGAGATCGTCAACTCGGAAAAGCCCATGAGCTTCGGAAGTAGAACTATTAACGGAATTTATCTCCTATTTGAGGGTGGAATTCTCGCACTAGCTGCGCGATTTCGAGGCGCGTAATGCCTGTGGTGGTGTGCCGGCCATTTCCCTTTTGTAAGGACTGGCATACAAGGTCGAAAGGCGATCTCATCAGTCGACCGTGAAGAAATCCCAAGCCATTGATTTGGAATCCAGAAGCGGCGTTTTGCGGCGATCGGATTTGCCGGGAAACGAGCGTGTAGAGCGG
>NZ_AUEZ01000206.1 GCF_000426245.1 Bradyrhizobium sp. Ai1a-2
CCTCATCCCATCCCCGCGCTCAACTGCATAGGTGCGTAGAAAGGAGCGCTTACCAGAATTCGTCGGTCAGCGGCATCAGAAGCCGGCCGCCCTGGACAAGGCGATCGAGCCACAGACGGAATGGGTGGGTGGATCCGGCGAACACGATTACGACGTCAAGCTCACCAACGTCCACGGTCCGGCCGTCGCCTGAGACGACATCGACCTGCGGCCAGCTCGCGAGATTTGCTCGGGCCTGCGATGCCAGCACAGGGTCGGTTTCAACTGCCGTCACGCGACCAGCGGGTCCGACAATCTCAGCCAGCACCGCCGAATAGTATCCGGTTCCGGCGCCGACCTGGAGCACGCGTTCGCCGCGCGCGATGTCGAGATGTTCAAAATTGCGCGCCTAGAAGCTGGGCATCCCATTGTTGAGGTTGCGGCTTGCATCGATCGTCACCAGAACGTCATGATACAGCCAGCGCGGGTCCGTATCCGGGGTCAGGAATGCCTCGTTGTACGGGTCCGAGATGATGCGCCACGGTCCGTGGCCGACGAATTGCTCGCGTGGAACGAACGCAAATGCCTCGATCAGCTGAGGGTTACGTAGGACCGGCGTCTTGTATCGTAGGTCTTCGGCATACCAGCGGCGGGCTACTGCCAACGTGTCGTCCATGAGGCTCTCCTGTTGCGGTGCAGACGATGCGCCTGCGGTCCGCGCGCGCGGACACGTCAAAAAAATTCTGATCCGCTGTCCGCGTCAGGCTCGGCGAAGCGCATATTGGTGTGGTCATGGAAAGATTGACAACACCTCCCAAGCCTGATGACGTGGTTGCCCGCGCTACCGATGTTGCGTCTGCCATCAATGCGCTGTCAGAAATCGATCTCGTACGGCTCAAAGCTCTGGCGCGGTTGTGGAGTCGCGGCCTGCCGGGAGGACTCGGCTGGAGCGACATCCTCCACGAGGCGATTGCTCGCGTCCTCGACGACTCGCGACCCTGGCCCGCCGGCGTGCCCATCCTGGCGTTCCTGTCGGGCGTCATGCGCAGCATCTGCAACGACCATTGGCGGCGTGCGCGGCACGAGCAAAGGCTGCTTGTGAGCCGCGACGATCCGGACCAGCGAAGCTGGCCTAGCGATGAGGCCGACGACGTGCCCCGATCCGGAGCGGATTCTGGCCGCCGCGCAGATGCTGGCCAACGTCTATCGGCTGTTTGAGGCCGATCCGCTGGCGCTGAAGATCATCGCGGGCATGGCCGGCGGTCTGGCGGCCAGAGAGATCTGCAAGGTCCACCAGATGTCCGAGCTCGACTACGACACGACGCGACGGCGGATGCGACGCACTCTGCTGCGCGATCAACGGAACTGGAGCAAGTGATGACACGCTGGCACCCAAGTCTCGATCTGGCCCGCCTGCTCGAAGCGCTGAGCGAGGAAATCCTTGCCGCGACCGATGAGGAAGTGCGACAGACGTCCGGCCTTCAAGGATGGAAGATCGCCAACACCGCCCTTAAGGTCAGAGGACTGATCAGGACCGCGGGCGGGGACGTGAATGGGAGTCTTATTCGAAATTTTGATCTGAACGAAGATTTGAGCGAACCCGGTCGAAGGCTGCGGCCGACGCGTGGGGGCCGCAGCTCGTCGCACAATCAGCGGCATTGAGCGAGGCCGGTGGGCACCTACGGAGCTGGCTTATTATGTCCGCGGTAGAAGGGTTGCCGTGACGGGGTGATTGGATTGAACAGCGGCTTTGCGGAACGTCGGCAATCCGCCTTTCTGGTTTAACGCCACTACGTCTTAACGAAGACGGCGCTTAGGCGCCGCCGAACTTCCAGACCGAAATGCCAAGTTTCTTCGCCTTGTCGGCGAGATTGTCCTGAATACCCGTGCCTGGGAAGTCCATTACCCCGATGGGCAACTTGTGAATCATTGCGTCATTGCGCTTGAACGGCGCGGCCTTGGCGTGGTTCGTCCAATCCTTATTGAGTACAGACCCTAGTCACGTGAATCTAAAGTTCACCACATAATGTCTGCTGAGCCTTGTGACAGAAACGTTTGACAGAGGCCAAGATCTGGTCTGCGGACTTGGTCCATTTGAAGGGCTTCGGGTTGTTGTTGTGCAGTTCGATGAAGGTACGGATGTCGGCCTCGAGCTGCCTGACGGAGGTGTGAACACCTCGCTGGATTTGCTTTCTGGTGAGTTCAGCGAACCAGCGCTCGATCTGATTGATCCATGACGCGGAAGTCGGCGTGAAGTGGACATGATAGTGCGGCCGGCGAGCGAGCCACGCTTTGATCTTGGGTGTCTTATGGGTGGCGTAGTTGATGAGGTTGTCTAATCGCTGCTGAAACGTCAAGGAAATAATCTCCTTGAGGGACTGCCGGGTGCATGGTTGTCTTCGCGGTCGACAATAGGCGCCGCAT
>NZ_AUEZ01000207.1 GCF_000426245.1 Bradyrhizobium sp. Ai1a-2
CACATGATCGTGCCCGGCGGCGGCATCTCGCTGGATGGCCAGCGCTGGATGTCGTGCCGACCCGGCTTCTTCCTCCCCGTGCGCGTGCTCTCCCGGCTGTTCCGGCGCCTGTTCCTGGAGAAGCTCGTCGCCGCGCACCAGGCCGGCCGCCTGAGCTTCTTTGGCAACAACAGCCAGCTCGCCGAGGCGCAATCCTTCACGGCTTATCTCGCACCGCTGCGCAGGACCGAATGGGTCGTCTACGCAAAGCGTCCGTTCGGCGGACCCGAGGCGGTGCTGGCTTATCTGTCGCGCTACACCCACCGCGTGGCCATCGCCAACAGCCGCCTGATCGCCTTCGATGAGCAGGGCGTCACCTTCAAGTGGAAGGACTATCGCAGCGAGGGCCGCGATCGCTACAAGCGGATGACGCTCGCCACTGACGAGTTCATCCGCCGCTTCCTCATCCACGTGCTGCCCAAAGGCTTGCATCGCATCCGCCACTACGGCCTGTTCGCCAAAGGCGCTTGCGCCGATAACATCGCCCGCGCGCGGGAGCTGATTGCTGCTTCAAACGCCCAGAGCGAGCCCACCAGTGCCGCTGCAGATTCCAGCAAACCGGCTTGTCCATGCTGCGGCGGTCGCATGATCATCATCGAGGTCTTCGCGCGCGGCGCAACGCCACGGCATCAGCCGGCAGCTCCAACGAACCGCATCAGGATTGACACCTCATGACCGCATCACAATCCCGCCAATCTGCTTGTTGTGCTCGCTGCCTCTCGACCGGCCACGGCAGAGCACGTCCAGATATCCCCCTGCCGTCACAAACCGTCACTCAATTTATCGAGTTCCGTACCGCCAGCCGCTCATCCACCAACCGCTTCACCGTCGCACAACTCGTTGCATCGGCTCGATCCAAATCAGCCAGCGCGCCCGCGGCACTCAAAACCCCATAGCGCTTGCCGCACCACTTTACGTTCCCCAAGCGCGGTTTCCTCCCTTGGAGGCTTTCGGACGCCGGCCGCCGAACACGCGGCGCCGTCCCTCAAGCGGCCGGCATCCGAAACCCTTCACAAAATCTGAACTCTGTCCGCCCGCTAAGCCGGTAGACACGCCAAGCATCTTCCGTGTCACGTTCGATTCGTCGCTCGGCAGGGCGTTGCGACCACGCGAGCGCACTTGGTGAACAAAAGCGCTACCCAGCAGATCGACCGCTCTCGCGAGCTACCCACTCTAGAACGAATGCGATGCTCTCATCGGGGGCAACGGCGAGGTCGTCGACCCAAACTTGGGTATGTGCTTCCCAAACCAATGGGATGCACGGATCAACTTTCGTGCAATGGTCCGGTCCATCTCCCTTTGATTACGCTTGGCTTGTAACTTGAGTAAAGGAAGGGCAGGAAAGCTGTCTGTAACTGCCATATCGGAAACCACCAAAAGGGTGAGGAACGATTCGTGGGCTGGATGTTCGACAATGTTGGACGTTTGATTGCCCGGCTCCACAGACCGACCAAGCACTGTGAGCCGTTCGCTGCGAATGGTTTGAGGTCCCTGCGCGATGCTCTTCGACCCGGCGACGTTTTGCTGGTCGAGGGCAAAGGTCGTATTTCCGGCAGCATCAAGTATCTAACTCAATCGACCTGGTCGCATTCGGCATTGTACGTCGGTCCGATTGCCGGCGCCGCAACTGACGGCGAGCCCCACGTCTTGATCGAAGCCAATATTGACGAAGGTGTCGTGTCGGCGCCACTGTCGAAGTATCTGCATTGTCAAACCCGCATCTGCCGGCCGGTGGGCCTGAGCGAAACGGACTGCGGAAAGGTCTGCCGTTACGCCACCGAACGCATTGGTCTCGGCTACGATTACAAGAATGTCGTTGACCTGATGCGCTATCTATTGCTATGGTCGGTGACGCAGCGTTGGCGCCGCCGATCGATTGCACTCGGGTCCGGCGACGCCAGCCGCATCGTCTGTTCTTCGCTGATTGCGCAAGCATTCGATGCCGTGCGTTACCCGATCCTGCCAAAGATAAGGCACGTCGAGAGCCAGACGGCGCGGCATGAAATCGCCGAGATCCGTCACTCGTCACTTTATGTGCCGCGCGATTTCGATATTTCGCCCTACTTCATGGTGGTCAAGCCTACGCTCGCGCGCGACTTCAATTACAAGGACATGCATTGGGATGATCTGCCCCAGGTTCACACCGCGGAGGTCACGCCCACTCGAGAGGTTAAAGGCGGCATCGCGGAGGTCGCCTGCGCCTGAATTTCCCGGATCGGGCGCTGAGTTGCGCAACGCTCACGCCGTTTGAAATGTTGAAAGCCGAACTAGTCGCCCGTGAAGAAGTCTGATTTCAGCTTGGGACGAGCTGAAATCGGAGGATGAGCCTGACCAGGATTTGGTGCAACAAAAGCTCCAGCCA
>NZ_AUEZ01000208.1 GCF_000426245.1 Bradyrhizobium sp. Ai1a-2
AGTGGCGGCCGCCAAGGCGTCGTTCAGTCCGTCAACCGCGTATCGGATCGAGAAGGATCCCCGCCTGCCATCGCAGAAGAAGGGTGGGCGCGGCCGTCGCCGGCCGGACCCGTTGACCGATGTGTTTGAGACAGAAGTGGTGCCGATGCTCAAGGCAGCCCCCGGCGTGCGGCCGGTTGCGATCTTCGAGGAGATGTTACGGCGCCATCCTGAGCTCGGAGCTGGAATCCGCCGCACGCTGGAGCGCCGGATCCGCGCCTGGCGGGCGATCCACGGCGAGGAGCAGGAGGTCATCTTCCGCCAGACCCACGAAGTGGGCCAAGTCGGCCTGTCCGACTTCACCGACATGGGCGAGCTTGGGGTCACCATCGCTGGCGTGCCGCTCGATCATCGCCTCTATCACTTCCGGTTGGCCTATTGTGGGTTTGAGCACGCCCATGTCGTGCTCGGTGGCGAGAGCTTCGTCGCTTTGGCGGAAGGGCTGCAGAATGCCCTGTGGTCGCTCGGTGGGGCACCACGGGAGCATCGGACCGACAGCCTGTCGGCCGCCTTCTGCAATCTCGATCGCAATGCGAGGGCTGATCTCACCCGGCGGTACGAGGACCTCTGCACCCATTACGGCATGCGGCCTTCCCGCAACAATCGCGGCATCGCCCACGAGAACGGGGCGATCGAGAGCTCGCATGGCCATCTCAAGCGGACGATCGCCGATGCGCTGCTGTTGCGCGGCACCGCCGACTTCGATGATCTCGCCGCCTATCGCGGCTTCATCGACGAGATCGTCAGCCGCCGCAATGCCCGCAACGCCAAGCGGATCGACCACGAGCGCGCCGCCCTGCAGGCGTTGCCGGATCGCCGCACCTCGGACTACGAGGAGGTGATTGTCCGCGTGACGTCAAGCGGCGGCTTCACCTTGCGCAAGGTGTTCTACACAGTTCCGTCCCGCCTGATCGGCCACCGGCTACGGGTGCGCCTTTGCGACGATCGTCTCGACGTGTTCGTCGGCGGCACCCATCTCGTCACCCTGCCGCGTGGACGGCCGCATCCCAACGGCAAGCACGACCAGGTCGTCGATTATCGCCACGTGATCCATTCCTTGCGGCGCAAGCCAATGGCGCTGCTCAATCTGGTCTACCGTGATCGGCTGTTCCCGCGCGATGCCTATCGCCAAACCTTCGATCGCTTGCGCGAACGATTGCCGGACAGGAAAGCCTGCCGGCTCATGGTCGATCTGCTTGCGCTGGCGCACGAGCGCGGTTGCGAGGCCGAACTCGCCAAGCAGCTTGCGGCCGACCTGGACGCCGGCCAACTGCCCGACCTCGGACGGTTGCGCACCCACTTCGCCCCCGATCCAGCCTGCGTGCCGCAGGTCATGGTGCAGCTTGCCCCGCTCGCCAGCTATGAGTGCCTCGTCGGCGCCGGCCAGATCGGAGACGCCGCATGAACACGGCCAACACCGTCGACACCGCCCGCCTCAACCTGTTGCTCAACGAGCTGCGGCTACCCGCCATCAAGGTGCTATGGCCACAGTTCGCCGAACAGTCCGACAAGGAAGGTTGGCCAGCGGCCCGCTTCCTCGCCATCATCGCCGAGCACGAGATCGCCGAACGTGGCCGCCGTCGCGTCGAGCGTCATCTCGTCGAGGCGCGGCTGCCCGCCGGAAAGACCTTCGACAACTTCGACTTCGAAGCTGTGCCGATGATCTCAAAGGCGCAGGTGACCGCGCTCGCCGCTGGCGATGGTTGGCTCGGCAAGGGCGCCAATTTGCTGCTGTTCGGTCCGCCCGGCGGCGGAAAGAGTCACTTGGCGGCAGCCATCGGCATGGCCCTCATCGAGAACGGATGGCGCGTCCTCTTCACCCGCACCACCGATCTCGTCCAGAAGCTCCAGGTGGCGCGGCGCGAGCTCAATCTCGAGGCCGCCATCAACCGCCTCGATCGCTTCGACCTGCTGATCTGCGATGATCTTGCCTACGTCACCAAGGACCAGGCCGAGACCAGCGTACTGTTCGAGCTCATCAGCGCACGCTACGAACGGCGCTCCATGCTGATCACCGCCAATCAGCCCTTCGGCGAATGGAACAGGGTCTTCCCGGACCCCGCCATGACCCTCGCCGCCATCGATCGCCTCGTCCACCATGCCACCATCGTCGAGATGAACGTCGAGAGCTATCGCAGGCGCACTGCGCTCGAACGAAAGCGTGGCCCGGGACGGCCGCCATCGCACGCGACAACCAAAACCCTCGCTGATTGACGCTCCGCGACAATCAAAGCGAACAAAACTCTTGCGCGCGACAATCTTCGCAGCAATCATCATCTCGCCGCGACACTGACTCGCCATCCTGATTGTCGCGCGCTCCCCACCCAGATTGTCGCGCTATA
>NZ_AUEZ01000209.1 GCF_000426245.1 Bradyrhizobium sp. Ai1a-2
TTGGACGGTCCCTTAGGTCGCGGAGAGTTGCAGCTTCTTTTTGGCCTTTGGCAGGCAGCATAGGTCAACAAACGTCACATTCTTTCCAAGAGCAATGTCACCACGGCGACTTCTAGAAGAGCCAGAGTGGTGCCGCTCACTGACAACAATGACAGAAAGTGACAGGGACCTGTTGTCACCGACAGATCAGTTTGGGAGGAAGATCACACTCTTGGTGGTGGGTCACCGCGGGTCGATATCAAAGGTCTCTTGCCTTCTGCGAAAAGCCATCAAATGTCACCGTCTAAACCCAAGTCCAATAAGAATGACCGTAGGGACCACTTTCTGCCGCTGTCCAACAGTAAAATATGCTTGGGCCTCGCTAAGGGCCGTATCGTTTCGATTATGAAAAGCACAATACCTGTGCGCTTGCCTAAGAAGCCACGTAACATTTCAGGTCATTGTCATTGGAGCGGTGTGGACAGTTGGTCGTTCTCGCCAGAAGCTGCAACTCTACGCGACCTTAGGGACACATCCAAAAGATGTCCCTTTATTCCACCGCAAGGGCACAACTGACGGTTCACTACCAAAAAACTAATCACCTCTATATAAACGTCCCACTCTTGTAGTCCGCCACACAGCGAGCCTCACAGCATCTGTCCTAGACATCGCCCATCACTATGGAAGACAATTATCCAGCCTACGATCGCCCTCAATTTGAGAGCGTCGACCTAACGGGTAAGACCGGAGACAAGCTTCGCAAGGCGCTCAAGAAGGCATTAAAAACATACCGTAATAAGCACCTCCCCAAAGTCCAGAAAGCCCAGCGCAAGTGGGTGGCTGCGGCGCGGGCTTATGAACAAGCTGCGGGCCTTCTTCCGCGGAATTTTGGGGCGTTCGAAACCCAGCCCTGTATGACAGAATCCCCACTCGGTGGCGCCAATGAGCCCATCGAAGTTGACAACCTCTCGGTTGATGCTTCAGACCCCCCCCCCTCTTGTATGTCTATTTGCCTACTGGCGTTGCACAATCCTGTGTTGAAAACAGGAGTTTCCAAGCAGTCCCATCTATATATTGCCCCGGGGTGGTGATTGCAATGAACTGCCGGCCATATGATCCCGTCATCTCTGCTAGCTATATATCGGGTAAGTACCACAGCCGATGGTGCACTTTCGTCGAGCGCGAAGAGATGCAGTATTTCCTCGCTATCGTTCAGACCGACCGCTTCAACTTCGTGGACAACGGAGTATGGACTCGCGATACGACGAGAGGACGGTTCGACATCGTGGCCCATGGACAGATGAATTGGCCTCCCCCTATGCCCCCCACCGACTGGCCGACTGCGTCTGGTTGGGATGACTAATAGTGATCCGATATTGTTGTAGTTTCCTGGCATGGGGCCGTCCCAGACGGCCTGGCGCGTATTTGTTGTCTTGGCTTTTTGTTCAGTCCGCGTGACTTGTTTTATTTTGCTTTGGTTTGTAAGCGTTTGTTGTTGTTCTCGTTATTTCTGCTTTTACGCCCCCGGCGTCATGTTGTTGTACTGTTCACTGAATTCAATTAAAATGCCAGGAAAGTTTGTGCGTCTATCTTCTTTCATTTTGCATTGAGCCATTTCAGGATGAATAGATACCTATCATGGAATAGGCGAAAAAAAGCACCACTTCTTTCGTAACCCTAATATAGTCTCTACTGCAACGCTAGGTCGCGTGGACAAACCTAATCCAGATCCGGATGGTTGCAAGGATGACAAAGGCCGCGCGCATGACAGTGCGTGTATCCCATTCATCATAAAATGCAATGCAGAAGAAGATAGACACGTACAGACTCGCCTGGCCTTTAATTGAATTCAGTGAAACAGGAAACAGTACAACAACATGGCGCCGTGGGCGCAAAAGCGTAACAAACAACGATAATAGTAAACGCTTACAAGCCAAACCTACATAAAACAAAGTAAAAACGGCACACAACAACACAAATACGCGCCAGGTCGTCTGGGGTAGCTTTAAGAGAGAAGTGGAGAGAACCTTGATCGTGCTTCGAGAAGCATCTAGTCACGCACGATAGCAAGACCGAGCGCGGTCAAGATCAGCAAAGCGGCTATGACAGAAAGGCCGCTGACCAGCGCCACGAGCGCGCCAGCTGCCGCCGCGATCGCAAGTGCCCCATTCATCGCGCCGCGTTTTTGTGATGTTAGGCAAGAGTATGGTTGAGGGGAGAGCGTTTGATGCTAGGTAAAGTAAGGATGGAGCTAGGAGCCCGTCCAGATAGCTTTCTGGTTGGCGCATTTCGACACGAAATCCCGCTCATGGGGGCCTTGCGAGGTTAGCGAGCTTCACGAGGTT
>NZ_AUEZ01000210.1 GCF_000426245.1 Bradyrhizobium sp. Ai1a-2
GGTCGGCCTTGTGATCGCTTCGCAGCTTGCCTGGCCTGCACTCAATCTTGATCTGCCCTGGATGAGCTTTGGCCGCTTGCGGCCGCTGCACACCTCCTCCGCGATCTTCGCGTTCGGCGGCAACGTGCTGATCGCGTCCTCGTTTTACGTGGTGCAGAAGACCTGCCGCACGCGACTGGCCGGCGATCTCGCGCCCTGGTTCGTGGTGCTCGGCTGACAATTTCTTCATTCTCATCGCCGGCACGGGTTATCTGCGCGGGATCACGTAGAGCAAGGAGTATGCGGAGCCCGAATGGTACTGCGATCTCTGGCTGGCCATCGTCTGGGTGACGTATTTCCTGGTTTTTCTGTTAACGATCATCAAGCGCAAGGAGCCGCACATCTTCGTCGCCAACTGGTTCTATCTCGCTTTCATCGCCACAATCGCAGTGTTGCATCTCGGCAATAATCCCGCGCTGCCAGTGTCGGTGTTCGGCTCCAAATCGTACATCGTCTGGGGCGGCGTGCAGGACGCGATGTTTCAGTGGTGGTACGGCCATAACGCGGTCGGCTTCTTCCTCACCGCCAGGCTTCCTGGCGATCATGTACTATTTCATTCCAAAGCGCGCTGAGCGGCCGATCTATTCGTACCGACTGTCGATCATTCATTTTTGGGCGCTGATCTTTCTCTACATCTGGGCCGACCCGCATCATCTGCACTACACGGCGCTGCCGGACTGTGCGCAGACGCTTGGCATGACTTTCTCGATTATGCTCTGGATGCCTTCATGGGGCGGCATGATCAACGGCCTGATGACGCTCTCGGGTGCCTGGGACAAGCTTCGCACGGACCCCGTCCTGCGCATGCTGGTGGTATCGGTCGCCTTCTACAGCATGTCGACCTTCGAAGGCCCGATAATGTCGGCCAAGGTGGTCAACTCGCTCAGCCACTACACCGACTGGACCATCGGTCACGTCCACTCCGGTGCGTTGGGCTGGGTCGGCTTCGTCTCGTTCGGCGCGCTGTATTGCCTCGTGCCCTGGATCTGGAATCGCAAGGGCCTGTACAGCCTCAAGCTCGTCAACTGGCACTTCTGGATCGCGACGCTGGGCATCGTGCTCTACATCTCCGCGATGTGGGTGTCCGGAATCCTGCAGGGGTTGATGTGGCGGTCCTACACCTCGCTCGGCTTCCTCGAATATTCCTTCATCGAGAGCGTAGAAGCGATGCATCCCTTCTACATCATTCGTGCCGCCGGCGGCGCGCTGTTCCTGGTCGGCTCGTTGATCATGGCATACAATCTCTGGATGACCGTGCGGGTGGGCGAGGCCGAGGCGCCGGTCGCTGCTCTTCAGCCGGCGGAATGAGGAGCTCGTCAATGTCTTTCTGGGCGCGACATCAGATTTTCGAGAAGAACTCGATCATCCTGATCGGGGGCATTCTCGCGGTGATCGCGAACGGCGGACTGGTTGAGATCACTCCCTTGTTCTATCTGAAGAGCACCATTGAGGTGATCGATGGGATGCGACCCCTATACGCCGCTCGAGCTTACGGGTCGCAACATCTACGTGCGTGAGGGCTGTTACCTCTGCCATTCGCAGATGGTCCGCCCGTTACGTGACGAGGTGGAGCGCTACGGCCACTTCTCGCTCGCGGCCGAGAGCATGTACGACCATCCGTTCCAGTGGGGATCGAAGCGAACCGGGCCTGACCTGGCGCGCGTCGGTGCAAAATATTCCGACGACTGGCACGTGCGGCATCTCACCGATCCCCGCTCGATCGTCCCGCAATCGGTGATGCCGCGATATGCGTTCCTAGCCAAAACCGAAATCGATACCATTACGACCGCTGATAACCTGCGCACGCTCCGCGCTGTGGGCGTGCCCTACACCGATGAGCAGATCGCCAACGCGATTGCCGACTTGAAGGCGCAAGCCGACCCGGACAGCCCGGGCGCTGAGGCATTTGCCGCGCGCTATGCCAAGGCGAATGCGCGCAATTTCGACGGCAATGGGGGCGCACCGACGGAGATGGACGCACTGATTGCTTACTTGCAGATACTCGGCACTCTTGTCGACTTCAAGCTCTACAACGAAAAAGCCAACCTGCGTTGAGGTTAGCCGATGAAAGCCATCATCACCATCCAGAACGTTGCGTCCGAGCTCGTGACAACGTTCTGGACCCCGATCTTCGTCGCGATCTTCGTTCTTATCGTGACCTACGCTCTTTGGCCCCGCAATAAGGTTGAGTTTGATGAGGCGGCCCGCATGCCGCTGCGGCGGGATTGAACTATGACCGATCACAACAAAGTGGACAACGTCCCTGGAA
>NZ_AUEZ01000211.1 GCF_000426245.1 Bradyrhizobium sp. Ai1a-2
AAAACTTTGGCCTCCAATCATCGGGCTGGAGAGGGTTCGATCGGCCCGACATTCGTCCCTGCGATAGTTGTGCCGAGCACGCCCCCAACGACGGAAGCTGTCGAGGCAGGCCAGATCGAGATCGTGAGCCCGAAAGGGCTGCGCGTGGTCTTCGGTCCCGGCGCGGACGTCGAGACGGTGATTCGAATTGCTCGCGGACTGGAGCGCCGATGATCGCGATCCCGACGGGCGTGCGGGTGTGGCTGGCGACCGGCCACACGGATATGCGCAGAGGATTCCCCTCCTTGGCGCTGCAGGTTCAGGAAGTGCTTGGCAAGGACCCGCTGGGCGGCCATTTATTTTGCTTCCGCGGTCGCAGAGGTGACCTGCTGAAGGTGATTTGGCACGACTCCCAGGGGGCCTGCCTATTTACGAAACGTTTGGAGCGGGGGCGATTTATTTGGCCTTCGGCGGCGGATGGCGCGGTATCGATCTCGCCGGCGCAGTTGTCTTACTTGCTGTCCGGCATCGACTGGAGGCACCCACAAGAAACCCAGCGGCCGACGCGGGTCGGATAGCCTTTTTTACGGTTTGCATCTGCGGCTTGATCTGATTCAATGGCTTCATGATATCGAAGCCGGACGATCTTCCATCGGACCTTGTCAGTGCCCTGGCGGCGCTGCAGGCCGAGCGTGAGGCGCGGCTGCGAGCCGAGGCGGTGGCCGCCAGTGCGCGGGCGGAGCTGTCGGACAACGAAGCGCTGATCGCGCATCTCGAGCTGCGGATCGAGAAGTTCAAACGCGAACTGTACGGGCAGCGCTCCGAGCGCACGGCACGGCTGCTCGAGCAGCTGGAGTTGGAGCTCGAAGAACTCGTCACCACGGCGAGCGAGGATGAGCTTGCCGCGCAGGCCGCAGCGGCGAAGACGCAGAACGTCCGCCCCTTCATGCGCAAGCGGCCGGTGCGCAAGCCATGGCCGGATGACATCGAACGCGAGCGCGTCGTCATTGAGGCTCCAACGAGCTGTGCCTGCTGCGGTGGATCGCGGCTGGCGAAGATCGGTGAGGATGTGACCAAGACGCTGGAGGAGATCCCGCGCCGCTTCAAGCTGATCGAGACGGTACGCGAGAAGTTCACCTGCCGCGATTGCGAGAAGATCAGCCAGCCGCCCGCGCCGTTCCATGCCACGCCGCGCGGCTTCATCGGCCCACAATTGCTGGCGACGGTCCTGTTCGACAAGTTCGGCATGCATATCCCGCTCAACCGCCAGGGTGCGCGCTTTAAGGCCGAGGGGATCGACCTGCCGTTGTCGACGCTGGCCGACCAGGTCGGCCACGGGACCTTCGCCGTCATGCCGCTCTTCCACTTGATCGAACGCCACGTGCTCGCGGCCGAGCGCCTTCATGGCGACGACACCACCATCCGTATCCTGGCGAAGGGCAAGTGCACGACCGGGCGGATCTGGACTTATGTGCGGGATGACCGGCCCTTCGCCGGGCCTGCGCCGCCGGCGGCGGTCTGTTACGCCTCGAGCGACCGACGAGGCGAGCATCCCCAGAAGCATCTGGCCGCCTTCGCCGGTATCTTGCAAGCCGATTGCTACAACGGCTTCGAGCCGCTGTTCGACCCGCAGAAGAAGGTGCTGCCGATTACGCCGGCGTTTTGCTTTGCCCATGCGCGGCGCGGCTTCTTCGAGCTGGCTGACATCGAGAAAAATGCTCGGGAAGGTAAGAAGGGCAAACCGGTCTCTCCGATCGCGCTGGAGGCGGTCAGACGCCTCGATGCGTTGTTCGAGATCGAGCGCGCCATCAACGGCCGCGGCGCCGACGAGCGGCGTGCCGTGCGCCAGGAAAAGAGCAAGCCGCTTCTCGAGGACATGCACGCCTGGTTGCTGCGTGAGCGCGAAACCCTCTCGCGCTCCTCCGAGGTCCTAAAGCCGGTCAACTACATGCTCAGGCGCTGGGACGACTTCGCCCGCTTCCTCGACGATGGCAGGATCTGCTTGACCAACAATTGTGCTGAGCGTGCATTGAGAGGCATCGCATTGGGAAGGCGCAACTGGACCTTCGCCGGCAGCCAGCGTGGCGCCGACCGTGCCGCCATCATGCTGACGATGATCACGACCTGTCGCCTCAACGACGTCGATCCCAAGGCCTGGCTCGCCGACGTCCTCGCCCGTATCGCCGATCTTCCCGCATCGCGTCTGCACGAACTGCTGCCCTGGGAATGGAAGCTCCTGCG
>NZ_AUEZ01000212.1 GCF_000426245.1 Bradyrhizobium sp. Ai1a-2
GAGCCGTCTTCAGAATCCTTCTTGCATTCCAATGCAATAGCCGCCGCAAATCCATATGCGATTCCCCTGCCCGCAAGCGGGAGAGGGAGCGCAGCGTCCATCGCGGGTACAATTCGACCTGTTCTCAGCATGGACTACGACCGCACCCGCGGCGCGACGTTTTGCTCGACGCCGGCCTTGCGTTCCGCCGCGACCGCCCGCTGGTATGCCTCGCGCTGCTGCAACCTTGCCCAATAGGCTGCGACATTGGGACCGAAATCCTTGGCGAGGCCGATATTGTCGGCGAGCCGCAGCGCATAGCCGATGGCGATATCGGCGGCGGTGAAACGGCCGGCGCACAGCGTCTCGGCCTTGCCGGTCGCGGCCTCAACCGCGCGCAGGCGGCCGAAGAACCATTTGGCGTAATCGCCGGCGACCTGCGGATTGCGCCGCTCCTCCGGCTCGAGCTGGCTGTAACGTAGCACCAGGGTCTGCGGAAAGGTCAGCGTTGCGTCGGAAAAATACATCCAGTTCAGGAAGGCGCCGTAGGTCGGCTCGTCGGGTCCGACCACCAGGGGCGTCGGGCCATATTTGGTGCCGAGGTAATAGCAGATGCCGGAAGACTCCGTCATCCGCGTCTCGCCATCAATCAGGAAAGGAATCGTGCCGAGCGGGTTGAGCGCGAGATAATCCTTTGCGAACACGCGCGGCGGAAACGGCAGCATCTTGAGCTCGTAGGGCAATCCCATTTCCTCGAGCATCCAGAGCGGCCGGAACGAGCGCGCGGCGTCGCAGTGATAAAGCGTGACCATTACGTGTGCCCCTTCAAGCCCGGCAATGTACCCATCATCTTGCATAACACCATCAGCATGACTTCGTCAGCGCCGCCACCGATCGAAGTGAGACGGCTGTCGCGATAGGCGCGGCTGACCGGGGTCTCGTTCATGAAACCCATGCCGCCCCAATATTGCAGGCAGGCATCGGTGAGTTCGCGCCCGAGCCGGCCCGCTTTCAGCTTCGCCATGGTGGCGAGCCGGGTGACGTCCTCGCCCGCGACCAGCGCTTCGCCGGCGCGGTAGATCAGCGACCGCAGCAGCTCGACCTCGGTCTGCATCTCCGCGAGCTTGAAGTGCACCACCTGGTTGTCGAGGATCGTGCCGCCGAAGGCCTTCCGGTTTCTTGTATATTCGATCGTCTCATTGATGATGAATTCATGCGCCTTCAGGCAGGCCGCGGCGCCCCACAGACGCTCCTCCTGGAACTGGATCATCTGGTAGGTGAAGCCCTTGCCCTCCTCGCCGATCCGGTTGCGCTTGGGCACCCGGACATTGTCGAAGAAGATCTGCGCGGTGTCGGAGGAGCGCATGCCCATCTTGTCGAGCTTGCGCGCGATGGTGACGCCCTTGCTCTTCATCGGCACGCAGATCAGCGACTTGTTGCGGTGGACCTGGCCGTCGCTGGTGTTGGCGAGCAGGCAGATCCAGTCCGCCTGCGCGCCATTGGTGATCCACATCTTGCCGCCATTGATGACGTAGTCGTCGCCGTCCGAGCGCGCATTGGTCTTGATCGAAGCGACATCGGAGCCGGCGCCGGGCTCGGAGACGCCGATGCAGGCAACCTGATCGCCCGAGATCGCCGGCACCAGGAACTCGCGCCGCACCTCGTCGGAGCCGAACCGCGCCAGCGCCGGTGTCGCCATATCCGTCTGCACCCCGATCGCCATCGGCACACCGCCGCATCTGATGGCCCCTAACTCTTCCGCCATCATCAGCGCATAGCTGTAGTCGAGCCCCTGGCCGCCGAACTGCTCCGGCTTGTTGAGGCCGAGGAAGCCGAGACCGCCGAGCTTCTTGAACAGCTCATGGGCGGCGAAGATGCCGGCGTCCTCCCATTCGTCGACATAGGGGTTGATCTCGGCCGCGATGAATTTTTGCAAGGCGCGACGGGGCTCGTCATGGTCGGCGGTGAAGATCATTTTCTCCTCATCATTCTCTTTCTTCACCTCCCCCTTTCAGGGCTATCTAATGCACACATCTTTGTTGCGAAGATCGGCGAAGACTGATTCCCTGATGAGAGGCGGTCTTGTGGAGGGAGGTCTTATGTCGATGGA
>NZ_AUEZ01000213.1 GCF_000426245.1 Bradyrhizobium sp. Ai1a-2
TGGCTGGAGCTTTTGTTGCACCAAATCCTGGTCAGGCTCATCCTCCGATTTCAGCTCGTCCCAAGCTGAAATCAGACTTCTTCACGGGCGACTGAGCAATTCGGGTTTGTAAGACCGAGCGCAGCCGTGGGCACGAAAACCCAAGGGGTCACGAACCATTCCTCATCGACCAACGTGTCTTCCGTCAGCGTACGAGAGCGCGCGGGTTTCGTCGCGGCTCGAGTAGAAGATGGTTATTGCAAACGCCTAGCTAGGTTGTACGACCCAATAGGCTTGGGCCTCAAAAACCCAAGCAAGATAGTATCCGTGGTCATCAATGGGCCAGCGGTCTAACAGCCCCCTTCGGCGGGGACGGTGCGCCCATGTCCAAGGGGCCCCCCAAAGCACATTGGCCGTTCACGATTACGGTTTCTGAACCCGGGCAGTCAGTCCGCTACTGGCATCAGAGCTAAAGCAAAATCCATGAAACATCAGCGAATCTCGCGCCGCGCCGTGGCGATTGCTCGCGTCTGCAGCCCGGAGGTGTTGCACGACAACGAAACATCTCAGCAGAGAGCCGACCGGCTGCTGGCGCCGCACAAGCGCCGTAACCGTTCTCCGTCGTCAAATGATTTGAGGCTGATTAGGCGGCTCGCAAAGGGAGGGGCTGGCTCCTCAAGGGTTAGAGTTTAACCGGCCTGCACTCGTTACTGCGAGCGACGGTTTGCATTTCATCGGTGCCATCCTGCTCGAGCGGCACCATATGTGGAACGGCCCGCGTGGCAAGAGCTTTTCCAGTCGATTGTTAGCCGTCAGGGCCTGTGAGACAAATTGAAGGATTTGCGGAGGGAGGATTTCTGGTTCATGGTAGCCACCAGGAGCGAAGATGAAGCAGAAATCCGGACCGGGCAACGCGCCGGCAGAACAAATGCTAAACGTTGCGCCATACCCGATTGACCTTCTTACAAGCTCCGTTCTGAAGAATGACTTCGCCGTAGCAGGAGCTCGATAAGTTCCGCCTCTCGCCATCAATGCCCAGATGCCATCCTGTTGGCGAGGGCGACGATCACCAGCGTGGATCGCTTGCGGGCAAGCATTTGCGCAAGCCACGGATCCGCTGTTGAGCTTCTACGGCTCGCGCCCGTTCGTTCCTTCACACGCAGCCAAGCTAAGCTCCAACTCTCTGAGCTGCTCGATCAGCAGGTCAACGATCTTTTCGTAGTCAGATGGCGTTAGTGAATGCACGCCACGTAACGCCATTTGGTTCTGAAGGATCGTTGCCAAGCGCGTAGAGCCGCGAGAAGTTCGCAGCGCACAAACAGACGATGCGCTACGGGACGGCCCACTTTTCCGCCACTGCTCCCAGTGCTCCAAAATCCCGTTGGCAGAGGACCTATAGAGCTTCGGCTATGCGAACGTATAGCTTTCGAAGGAACGCGTCCCCTGCCAGCCATTCTTAGGCCGATGCGATGACTGGGAACAGGCGCGACGCCGTATGGAAGGTCCACATTTGGTCACACTCGAGCCTGTTCAAATGAATCTCGCCATCCTGATTGGGACTGTACTGCGCATTCCAGAACACGAACGCGGAAATCGCAGACAAAGGTTGGCAACGCGCTCAGCACGGTACGGACTGAGCCAGGGTCTAGCCAGGGGATAGTTCTCGCCAGAACCGCGTGAAGCTGAGAGGTTGATTGAAGTTGACTCGCCGTTCTCCCCGCTGGACCAAACGAGAAGACGAATTGCTGCGCGAACTTGTTGATGCAGGCACGCCTGTGAAATCCATTTGCGAAACGCTCAACAGGTCCGAACCAGAGCTTCGCAGGCGAGGCTACGAGATTGGCCCACCGAGGAAATGGTTCAAGCGAACAGCCGCCATCTGATGCTAAGGCGGCGCTCGGCTATGGGCCGTTCTTCTTTCCGGCCCCATAGTAATAGTGGCGGAAGGAAAGACCAAATTGTCATTCAGCTCTCCTCACAAGGGGCGCCGAGATGCGGCCCAGAGCTATCGTCGAAAGTTGGTGACGGCGGGAATCGGGAAGGCGGCATATCGTGGGGGTGCTTGACGCCTCCAGTTCTCCACCGAAGGAGCGATAT
>NZ_AUEZ01000214.1 GCF_000426245.1 Bradyrhizobium sp. Ai1a-2
AGGATTGTGCTTCTGTCCGTGGTCAGCACAAGGCCGCCACACCATGCCATCAGATCCAGAGGAGCCGGCAGGTCAATCTAGGGGCGCGTGATTTGTGACCTGCCACTGCGTATTTCCTCCAGATGGAGTTAGAGTCCGGCCTGAAGAAGGACGGACAGATAAAGCGGAAGAGCAGATTATCGCTGTGTTGAAGGAGCATGAGGCTGGGGCGAAGACGGCGGACTTGGCTCGCAAACATGGGATCTCCGAGGCAACAATCTACAATTGGAAGGCCAGGTTCGGCGGCATGGACGTTTCCGAGGCCAAGCGGCTGAAGGCGCTGGAGGAAAGGAGAACGCGAAGCTGAAGAAGCTTCTGGCCGAGCAAATGCTCGATGCGGCGGCCCTTCGCGAACTGCTGTCAAAAAATGGTAGGGCCCGCCGCCAAGCGCGCCGCGGTGGCGCACCTGCAGGACACGATGGGCCTGTCGGAGCGGCGGGCCTGCTCGATCGCCGGTGCGGACCGGACAATGGTCCGCTATCGATGCTGCCGGCCGCCGGACACGGCGCTTCAAGCCCGGCTACGCGAGCTTGCCAATGAGCGTCGGCGGTTCGGCTACCGCCGGCTGTTCGTCCTGCTGCGGCGGGAGGGCGAGCCGTCAGGGATCAACCGCATTCACCGGCTCTATCGGGAAGAAGGGCTTGCGGTGCGCAAACGGCGAGCCCGCCGCAAGGCCGTGGGCGGCCGAGTGCCGATCCTTAATGCTATCCTCAAGCAAATGTTCGCGTTCGGCGCGAGAGGCGATGGTCGTCATTCAACGCTCTGTCTGCTCAGCCGGTGTCCGCTTGATGACGTCTATGTCGGGAGCTCGACACGAAGACCTTGTGTTCCGCCGACGCGACGCGAAGTACATGGCGTTTGCTCTCTTCGAACAAGCCTCCCAGAACGTCCTGTGGCACGCCGATTGCTCATCCGTGAAACGAGGCGGGGAGAACGCGGTAAATAACGGCCGGTCAAATCTCTCTGATGCTGCCCTGCACCGATCATATGAAGCGGCCTGCGACCGTAGAGCCCAGAGGAAAACGGATGAAGCTTCGACTGTTCTATGAACACCAATTGCCACGGCCTTGGGAAGACGGTGGCGAACGAAAATTGTTTAGTGATGCGCTGGATCAGATCGAGCTCGCTGATCGAGTCGGATTCGATCACATGTGGGAGGTCGAGCATCATTTCCTGGAGGAATACTCCCACTCCTCGGCACCAGAGGTGTTTCTGGGGGCCGTTTCGCAGCGAACAAAGAATATCCGCATTGGTCACGGCATTTGCCTTTCCCCGCCGAATTACAACCACCCGGCGCGCGTGGCCGAGCGCCTCGCGACCCTTGACTTGATCTCTGGTGGGCGTGTCGAGTGGGGGACTGGAGAATCCGGGTCGTTGATCGAGATGCATGGATTTGGGGTCGAGCCAGGGCAGAAGAGTAACATGTGGCGGGAAGGCGTCGAGCAGACCGCCAACATGATGACGATGCGGCCGTATCCGGGGTACGACGGGCAGTTCTTCAAAATGCCAACCCGCAACATCGTGCCGAAGCCGGTTCAGAAGCCGCATCCGCCGATCTGGATGGCCTGTTCTCGGCGCGACAGCATTTTGCGTGCCGCGCGTCATGGGGTGGGGGCGCTGGTTTTTGGCTTTGTGGAAGCCTCCCAAGCGAAAGTCTGGCGCGACGAGTACTATCACATCATCAAGTCCGAGGAGTGCGTGCCCATAGGTCATTCAGTGAACGCCAACATCGCCACCCTCAACGGCATGATGGTTCATCAGAACGCCGAAGAAGCCATGCGTCGAGGACTCGATGGTTTCAAGTTCTTTGGTTATTCGATTGCGCATTACGCGGTATATGGCGAACATCGTCCTGGGCGCACGAATTTGTGGCGGCGCTTTCAAGCAATCAAGGACGATATGAAGGAGACGCCAGGCGCGGGCAGCATAGGACGACCCCAGAGTGTTCGCGAGCACCTCATGGCGTATGCCGATATCGGTATCGACCAGATGATCTTTATCCAGCAGTGCGGCATGAATAAACACGAACATAT
>NZ_AUEZ01000215.1 GCF_000426245.1 Bradyrhizobium sp. Ai1a-2
CCTCATCCCATCCCCGCGCTCAACTGCATAGGTGCGTAGAAAGGAGCGCTTACGAATGTGCGAGATTCGCTGACGATCTGGTGGTCTTGATTGATGCCTACAAGCGACATGACTGGCTAATTGGAGCGGTAACTAAGTGGTTACGGGAAGAGTTCGCCAAGCTGCGGGTTGAGATCAATGATGAAAAGAGCCGCGTTGTCGACTTGGAACGAGGTGAGAGCTTCGGCTTTCTGGGGTTCGACTTCCGCTATCTCCGCAGTCTACGCGGAGCAATGCGGCCGCATTACACGCCCAAGCTCAAAAAGCGGACGGCGCTGCTGCGGGCGGTCAAGGAGGTGTTCCGCCGACACCGGTCACAACCGATTGGGAGGGTGATAAGCCTGATCAATCCAATGCTCCGGGGTGGGTGAACTACTTCGCAGTTGGGCACTCCAGTGAGTGCTTCGGCTACATCAAAGATTGGGTAGAGAAGAAGGTCAGGCGCCATCTGGCGCACGCCCGGAAACTACAGGGCTTCGGCTGGGACCGGTGGAGTAGGCCGTGGTTGTACGACACTCTGAGGCTGTTCAACAGCTATCGGGTGCGGCGCGACGGAACGAAAGCAATCCCAGCATGATAGGTCCCATAAGCCTTGGAGCGAAGCAAATGGGGGCGCGCAGTGCGGGAAATCCGCATGCTGCGTGCGACGTGGAGGGGGCTGGAAACATGGCACGGTCGAGAGACCTGTTGGCGCGCCAGTCCTCGACCCTACCGCCCGATGGCGCAGCCAAGATCGGGTTGTTGTGCGAGGCCCGGCACAGTTACTGACACATCGAAGCGCTGCAGATGCTGCGGACTCGGCCCCAACGCGAGATTTGCGTAAAGCGGCGACGCACCGGCTCTGCCGAGCCGGGCGACGGTTCCATCGAATATTCGGTCGTCGCCGAAAAGCCGAAACTGCACCGCCGCGCCGACGGAAAGGTTATAATAAAGTGGTTCCGATACGCCCGCAGTCACGACGAGGTTATTGCAGTCGACAATCTTGACCAAGTCTTGTCCGCGCCGTGCGTACTCGCCATCGTCCACCAGCATGTCCCAGACGAGGCCCGGGACGCGGGCATTGAGCGTCGCGGACGTCAGGCGATTGACGCGCAGACGCTCGGCATCGATTTGCCGATCGAATTGAGCGATGCGCCCTTTAATCTGCTGCTCGTCGACATTCAGTTCCGCCAGGCGCTGATCGAGTTCCCGAATGCGCTGCGTCGAGAAGGGGGCATCGTTATAGGACTCGCCGATGAAGACGCCGGTGCGTGCTGAGGCGAGTTCCGTCTCGAAATAGTTGACGCGCTGTTGCGCACTCTCCACGTCTTGCTGTGCGACATCGAAATTCGCGCGCGCCCGATCCAGGTTGGCCGCCGTCTGAACGCCGCGATTGTTCAACTCATCGATGCGTTTGAATTCCGCATCTGCCCCGCACAGGTGCGCGGCTGCCGCATCCTGCGTCGCCCTCGTCTCGGCGATCCGCGCCTCGATCTGCCGAATTCTGCCGCGCCGGTAGTCAGTTGACTGCGCATCAAATCCGGCTCTCGATTGCGACAGTGCGTCACGCTGACCGGCAATGCGCTTGAGTTCGCTGCGTTGACTGTCCCGGTCGCGCTCAAGATCAAGAAGCCGAACGGTATCGAAGCGCTCGTCGGCGACTTCAGCCGCGAGTTCCCCCGGTTATGCGCGTCCCAATGCTCTTGACGGCAAGCGTCACCCGGCCGTCGATCGGGGCACGCACGACGTAAAGTCGAGCATTTACCGTGGCATCTGCCGGAGCGCTGCTCGACCATATCGGTGCCCAGGGCAGGGCACGGTGGGGAATCCTCGCACGCCCGCCCCCAGACCGAGGCGGCCTCAAGACAAAACCACGGTCATACGCAGCCGCGCATGAGAGCTTGATCAACCGTAAGCGCTCCTTTCTGCGCACCTATGCAGTTGAGCGCGGGGATGGGATGAGGCGTCCACCATGAGCGAGGTGGACACCATCGATGATCACTCCAGAAGAAC
>NZ_AUEZ01000216.1 GCF_000426245.1 Bradyrhizobium sp. Ai1a-2
CGAGAAGGTTCTTCTGCCTGTCCTTCGACCCGGCGATATCGTCGTCTTGGATAACCTCGGCAGCCACAGGGGCAAAGCAGTTCGCAAACTCATCCGTTCGGTCGGCGCCAAACTCTTCTTCCTGCCAAAATACTCGCCTGACCTGAACCCGATCGAACAGGTCTTTGCTAAGCTCAAGCACCTGCTCCGCAAAGCTGCCGCGCGAACCATCGACGCGGTCTGCGCCGCTATCGGCCACGCACTTGATGCCTTCACCGCCGATGAATGCGCCAACTACCTCAAAAATTCAGGCTATCGAACTGAATGCCATCACGCTTTTAGCAGACGATCGCGCGATCGTGGCGTTCCGGCCGGAGGGCATCGGCGACAGAAAAGGCGGATCACCTGCTGGTCGGCCTTCGTCAAAATGGTTAGGCACTAAACGGTTTGCCATAAGCGCCACGAATATTCGCGACCTTCGACTCCTCCGGTCGCCGGCCCGCTCAATGAAATTTTGAATTTGGACGGCCACTGCGAACACGCCCCACACTCCACTGACCCCCAGTGCCAGACTGGATATTCCTGCAACCTATGAGGGCACGCAAGGAGACGGTCGTCTTATCTCCACATCTTTGATAAGCGATCTGCAGATATTCCCCCGAAAAAGTGGACAGGGTTAAGCTGCTTTTCGTTCCATCTCGATCAGGGCGCTATAGCCGATGGCGGAGTGAAGTCTGGTCTGGTTATAGAAGCCCTCGATATAGGCAAAGATATCGTGCTGGGCCTGTTGGCGGATCTGATATTCGCGGTGGTGGCTGAGCTCGGTCTTCAGGGTATGGAAGAAGCTCTCCATCGGGGCGTTGTCGTACCAGTCGGCCTAGCGGCTCATCGATGCGGTGATACCGGAGTCCGAAAGGGCTTTGTGGTAGGCCTGCGCAGCATAGTGGATACCCCGATCGGAGTGATGGATCAACCCGGCTTACGGTCATTGCTTTTGGATTGCCATCGTCAGCGCGGAGGTGGCAAGTTCCGCCCGCATGTGATCGCGCATACACCAGCCGACGATTTTGCGGCTGAAGAGGTCGATGAGGGCAGCCAGGTACAGCCAGCCCTCGGCGGTCGGGACATAGGTGATATCGGCAAGCCAGACCCGGTTTGGCGCTTCAGCCGTGAAGTCGCGCCCGATCAGGTTCGGCGCGATCGGCAGGTCATGACGGCTGTCGGTGGTGCGAACCCGGCGGGGCCGCGCTACGAGGGCGCGGATGCCGTGCCGCTGCATCATCCGCTCGATCCGGCCGCGGCTGGCACCCCGTCCCTGTGCCTGCAATGCGGCATGGATCCTGGGGCTGCCATACCTGCCACCGCTGCCCTGATGGACGTCTCGAATCTCGGCCAGCAGCGTGGTATTGGTGGTGGCCCGCTCGCTCACCGGGCGTTTGCGCCAAGCATGGTAGCCGGCTGACGAGACCTCGAGCACCTCGCACATCAGCCGCACCGGATAGGCGTCCCGGTGATCCTCGATGAAGCAGAAGCTCATGTCCGTGTTCCGGCGAAGATCGCGATCGACTTTTTTACAATGTCGCGCTCCATGCGCAGACGCTCGTTCTCTTGACGCAGCCAGGCGATCTCCGAAGCCTGGTCCGCCGGAGCTTCCACCCACCGTCGCAAGACCGAGTCGCGCAGACCGAGCTCCTTGGCGACCGATCCGATCGATCGCCGGCTCGACAACACCAGCTCAACGGCCTGGCGTTTGTAGTCTTCCGTGAACGCCGACGCTGACGTTCTTCCATTCGACACCTCCTGGCTCTCTGAGCCTACTACAGGTGTCCACTCATTCGGAGGAGGTTCAAAGGTCTGATAGAGGGCGCCGGCTGAGTGGGTCGATAAATTATCCTGCACAATGCGGATGATCTCGGCATCGGGATAATGGATGTCGACTAGTGGCTCCGCACAGTGATTTTGACGGATTGGATTGAGGTGGTCAGATAAGTTCCGGCAGACACTTGGGATCGACGAGGACCTCGATACTGC
>NZ_AUEZ01000217.1 GCF_000426245.1 Bradyrhizobium sp. Ai1a-2
GTCGCTCAAAACCAAACGATCCATCACACCCAAGGCCGCCTCCCCAAAAGCAGCCTTGAATCTGATTTGCTCCCAAAAGGGAATCCTTAGAGTCCACACCACCTAGCGCTCCTGGCAAGGAACCGAAAGCAACGCTGCGACAAAGCGCATTTCTTCCCGGGCGAGGCCCAGTCGATCGACGAGCCGCGCTTCGAGCTGGCCCAATTGGATCTGCGCACCCTACGCGCATCGTGGAGCGCCGGCCGACGGTCGTTGCAGAGACGCAGGCAACGCAATCGCGTCACAAGCCATTGCCTGATCATCTGCCCCGTGAGGACGTCTTGCTCGATGTCGCCGGAAAGACTTGCTCTTGCTGTGGTCGCGCTCTGCATCCGATCGGCCAGAGTCTCAGTGAGATGCTGGACTAGACTAGGTGCCAGCGCAGCTTCGTGTCGCGCGCATAGCCCGTCCAAAGTGCGCTTGCCGCGCCTGCAACGCCGTGGTGCGGGCACCCGCACCGGAGCGGTTGATCGCCGGTGGCCTTGCTACACCAGCACTGCTCGCTCAAGTGCTGGTCAAAGGACCAAAACCTCCGTTGATCGGATATCGCGGCAATCCGTTGGCCGGTCTCCAGCAATCTCTCAGCGATGAACCGTATCGACCATGAATCGAAATCTGGCTCCGCACTTTCCGGCGTAAACGAAGCTGCGAATGCAAGCCAGAGCTGGAGCGACGTAACGTATTCACAGAATTAAGAGTTCGTAAGAAAGAAATTGAGTAATGCGGAGCCTCGTCTGTTGGCTCGCTCGGCAGCTCCAGCGAGGGACGGTCTGTGCAATCACCAATGGTTTCTTCGCTCGTTAGCCAGCAGGCTCGATGGATGACTTCACTCAGCACTTCGTCAATTTGTCAGCGCTGGCCGCCCGTATCTCGAAATCGTGACCGAGTTGCACCAGTTTACCGGACGAAATGCCGGCCTGATAGCCGTTCGCATGCAGCGTTGAGACTGCCTCCGCTCTGCAGCTGACGTCGAGAATCTGGAAAATGGCATGAACATGGTTTCGAACGGTGTTCGAGCAGATGCAGAGGCGTCGGGCAATTTCCTTGTTGGTAAGACCTCGGCCCAACAGTGCTGCGATCTCTCTTTGCCTGGCGGTTAGTTGAGAGGTCATGATCGTTGGCGTAGCGGTTCTCCGCGAGAGTTGCGAGATCTTGCGGACCAAAGCTGCAGTCGTTCCTGGTGAGCAGACGAACTGTCCGCTGTCAGCCTCCCGAATGACGCGCCGGAGGTCATCGAGCGATGCGTTGAAGGGGACGTATCCAGAAAATCCTGCTTCGGCGCAGGACAGGACTTCGTCGTCATCGTCTGCAATGCCTACCGCGATAAGCTTGGTCCCCTCGGGTAGATCAAGAAACGGAGCCGGCCGCGGAAGATGCTGGAGAGGAGCGAGGTCCAGCAGCACGAATTGCGAGTCCGTCGATGCTATCTCGATATGGGCGACTTCGTTGAATGTGCTCGTGCCCACAACCGCAACATCGTTGTCGCGATCGAGACAGGCTTTTAGCGCCTCACAGTGGACGCGGCAATAACTCACGATATAGACACGTAACTTGCTGGCTCTGCCACCCGACTTGTGGACATCGGACTGTTTGTGCAACGGGTCGCTGTTACGCATCGCCAAAATTCCTAATCATATCCTGAACGAACAAAGTTAGAGAGTCAACCGAAAGATGGATTGACTGAAAATCACAGATGTGTGGCGACATGCGGCTGCATGTAGGAATCCTGTCTTTGGAAGCGAAGCCGGGTTGTTACCTCAGTGCGGCGAGCGCAGCCGGCCAATGGGAGCGCCGGCGATTTCGTTTCCGTATCGGGCGGGACCATCAGGAATTCGGGCAAGAGGTTAGCATTACAGTTGGATTTTTTGCTTTGAAGTGTGCGCGTTGGGCGGCCGCTTGATGCGCTCGACGCCAGAGTGACCATGCGACGATATGCGAGGGCGGTATGCGTTTTCGT
>NZ_AUEZ01000218.1 GCF_000426245.1 Bradyrhizobium sp. Ai1a-2
CAGTACCGCCTTGTCGATCGCGCCATCGGTCTGGGCTGGCCGCCCGAGCGCGTCCAGGTGATTGACGAGGATCTGGGCAAATCCGGTGCTGGCGGCGTGGACCGTCATGGTTTCCAGAAGCTCATTGCCGAGATCGGCCTTGGCAACGCCGGTCTCGTGGTGAGTCTCGACGCTTCGCGCTTGGCCCGCAATAACCGGGACTGGCATCAGCTTCTCGAACTGTGCTCGGTATTTGGCGTGCTGATTGCGGATGGCGAGCGGCTTTACGATCCGCGCGCCTATCACGACCGCCTGCTGTTGGGCTTGTCCGGCATCATGAGCGAGGCGGAGCTGCATCAGCTTCGGATGCGCCTTCACCAAGGGGAACGCCAGAAGGCGGCGCGGGGCGAACTGCGGCTGCCGGCCGGGCTCGCCTACGATCGAGCGGGCACAATTGTTCTCAATCCGGATGAGGAGGTGCGGGCCCGTCTTCATCTCGTGTTTGCCAAATTCCGGGAACTGCAAAGCGCGCGCCGTGTGATGCGTTACTTGGACAGGAATGGATTGTCCTTGCCGGTTCGGCCGCTGCTTGGACCTTCTCCACACGAGATCGTCTGGCGTGCGCCAGATAGCACACGCGTCCTTAATATCCTTCAGAATCCGGCCTATGCTGGGGCGTATGTTTATGGCCGCCGGCAAAAGGATCCGAGCCGATGCCGGCCGGGATCGCTGACGGGAACGGTCAAGGTAGCGATCGCGGATTGGGCGGTTTGCCTCCACGCCGCTCACCCAGGCTATATCGGCTGGGAGGAGTTCATGGCCAACCAGGGGCGACTGGCAGATAACGTCTGCCGCTATGAGGCAGGACACTCTGGCGTACCGCGCAAGGGGGCAGCCCTGTTACAAGGAATTGCGGTCTGCGGTCGTTGTGGACGGCGCATGAGCATGCGCTACACGGGCCCAAATGCCGACTATCCGGTCTATTGCTGCCGCTCGGATCGGGACCAGCAAGGCAGTGCAATGTGCCAGGAAGTCCGGGCCTTGGCGGTTGACGCGCTGGTCGAGCGGATGGTCCTCGATGCTCTGGTGCCGGATCAGATTGAGATCGCACTCGCAGCCGCGGGCCAACTGGAGCAGGAGAGCCGTCAGCTCGAGCGCCAGTGGGCGCTTCGCGTGGAGCGCGCCCGCTACGAGGCCGAGCGCGCTCGGCGCCAGTATGACGCCGTAGAGCCCGAGAACCGTCTTGTGGCGCGCTCACTTGAGCGGGCTTGGGAAGAGAGGCTGCGTGTCGTCGAGGCGGTCGAGCAGGAGCATGCGCGTTGGCGCGGGCAAGAGCCGCTTCTGATTGGCCCGGCAGAATGCGCAGGGCTACAAGCGCTCGGCGAGAACCTACCGCGGATTTGGAACGCGGCCACCACGTCGGCAGCCGATCGCAAGCGCATTCTGCGATTTGTGATCCGCGAAGTCGTTCTTGATCAGAAGCGGACCCGAGGTCAGGTGTGGCTTAAGATCGTCTGGCAGACCGGTGCAACCAGCGAGCATCACGTGCAACGGCGCGTTCAGACCTACCGCGATTACATCGACATTGAGCGGTTGCGGCAACGGATCGTCGAGTTGAATGCTGAACACAAAATGGATGCCGAGATCGCGGCAATACTCAATCAGGAAGGCTTCGTCGCGGCCCGAGGCTGCGCCTTCAAAGGCGAGAATGTCTGGCTGTTGCGTACCCGCTGGGGCATTCCCACCGTCAAAATCAACGGCGTGGACAAGAATCCGATGCGCTGGCCCGATGGGAGCTTCTCAATTCAGGGCGCAGCGGCTGAGCTTGGAGTGACCCCGCAGACGGTGTTCGATTATCTCGCGCGGGGATTGCTGGCAGGTCGTCAGTTAGCCAAAGGCCAGCCATGGCAGATCGAGCTCTCAGACGACCAAATCCGTCAGCTTCGCAATCGGGTACGACGCACCAAGCGTTCGAAGAAGGAGGCATCATGAAGTCATCGGCTCCG
>NZ_AUEZ01000219.1 GCF_000426245.1 Bradyrhizobium sp. Ai1a-2
GATCGGCCGTGAAGGTACCGAAGCTGCGGACTGGCTCCGGTGCCCGATCTGCCCTCACAGCAGCCATGTGCATAGTCGCTCCGACGTCGATGGCACCCGCGTTCGGGTGCACCATCGGCATCTTACCACCGTTCCTCGACTTCGATCTTTTGGGGTTCATATATCCAATCCTCCTGCTGACGGCGGCGGAAGGGCTGGGCTGCGCTATTGGTCAGATTCCTAAACGGGATCGCCGGATGGCGTCATCACTCTCAAGTGCGCAACAACCCATGGACCAGGTTTTTTAACGGGGTCACGTGCCACCAAAATCGTATCGGCCGCTCCCTTCCGGTCGGCATGAGCAACCGGCGACATAGGTAACAGTTCAAAGCGATGATCGACCGTGACCATGATCTGCCGAGCAGAGCGGAAGCTCTGAACATCAGCCGCGGCAGCGTCTATTGTAGCTAAGCCGATGAAGTGGACCCCGGATTTTGGACCGCCGCCGATTCTTGAAGCCCGACGCGACGCACTGGTCGATCCGCTTGATGGCTGCGGAAACTGGCTTTTCTCACATCACGATCCGCCGAATGTGGACGGCGTTCGGCTTGCAGCCGCACCGGGGATGTCCCGGTCTTTGTAGAAAAAAGCAGGGGCGGCGTTGCCCGCGTTGAGCCTGTAGGCTCGGGGTGCTGATTCCACGAAAGGAAAGCAACGCCATGAATAGGAATATCACATCTGCCTCGTCTCACGCTTTGGGAAATCGGGAGTATCCCGCGCAAGATTTGAAGGTCGAAGCCCTTCAGGGTCTGTCAACGATTTTTGAATAACTGTGTCTTGCAGCCGGAGGTGGAAGCGCTCGGCGAAATGCTCGAGCGGGACGCCGAGGCAGCCTGCGGTCCGCGACACGGACGCAGCCCGGCGAGGAAAGCGCACCGCTGTGGAAAGACGAAAGGGAAGCTCGGCTTCCATGGCGGCAAGGTTGAAACCGATCGCCCCCGAGTTCGCGGCTTCGACGGTAGGGAGCAGGCTCTTGCGACGTGGGAGGAGGCTTCGAGGAAGGATTTGCTGGGCAACTGGGCAATGAACCAGATGCTGATCGATGTCTCGACGCGCAAGTTCGGACGATCGGTTCGGCTGCCGGAGGGTGACATTACGGCGGGCAAGGGCGCGGGGGTGTCGAAATCGGCGGTGTCGCGGCGTTTTGTGGCTTGTCGTCGGCAAAGCTGCAGGAGTTCATGAGCGGCGATCTGTCGAAGCTTGATCTTTTAAGTAATCCAGATCGATGGGCTGCACCTGAGCGACGACCTGATGACGATCGGCGCGATCAGCATCGACAGCGTTGGCGAGAAACATCCGCTGGGGCTGGTCGAGGGCGCGACCGAAAACAGAGGTTCAGGCGCTGATCGACAATCTGATCGAGCGCGGGCTCGATCCCAAGGTGTGGCGGCTGTTCATCGTCGATGGGGCGAAGGCGTTGTCCAAGGCGATCCGGGGGCAAGGCGGCCGCGATCCAGCGCTGCCAAATCCATATCGTGGGCCGGACGGCCATTGTGTCGGCTGGGCTAATCTCAAGAGAGTTTGTGGCGATCCTCCAACGACACGGTGTACGCCGGAAATGCTGGCGAATGCGCCAAAGGCGGCACGGCCCGGAGCCCAATCGCTAACGCCGTCACTTCCGCACCCCGTCGGGGCTTTGTCCGCCCCAAATTTGACGGGCGGCTCTGACCGCTATGCGGCTGCGACCGCGCTAGTTGCTGGCGACCTGACCGGCCAAGCGAGCATCATTGACGGTGATACGCTCAAAATCCACGGCACCCGCATTCGGCTGTCCGGCATCGATGTGCCGGAGAGCACTCAGTTTTGCCGGGGCATTACAGTTGTGTTTTTGCTTTGAAGTGTGCGCGTTGGGCGGCCGCTTGATGCGCTCGACGCCAGAGTGACCATGCGACGATATGCGAGGGCG
>NZ_AUEZ01000220.1 GCF_000426245.1 Bradyrhizobium sp. Ai1a-2
GTATCCCTCCATTGAGGGCCGCCTTGTTTGACGAACGCGATGGCTGCAGGTCCTAGGGGTAATCCTAGGAGAAGCGCTATGACGATTTCGCGAGCGGAGGTGATCACATCGGTCGAGCGGCGGCGCCGGTGGTCGCAAGACGAGAAGGAACGGCTTGTTGCGGCGTCGCTCGCGCCCGGCGCCAATGTTTCCGAGGTAGCTCGCGTGGCTGGCCTTCATGTCAGCCAGCTGTTCAGGTGGCGCAAAGAGCTTTGCAAGCACGGCGAAGCGAGTATAGCGCCGTTCGTGCCGGTCGCGATTGGGCCGTCCGTACCGCCGCGGGAAGTGGCCGAAGCACCGGTGACGACGACGGCGGCGCGTCGACGGAGGAGCCAGGGTATCATCGAGATTGATCTTGGAAGCGGGCACCGCGTCCGGGTCGATGGCGACGTTGATGGAGACGCGCTATGTCGCGTTCTCGATGCTCTGGCCCGCAGATGATCCCGGTTCCGACGGGCGCGCGAGTGTGGCTCGCGACAGGCTACACAGACATGCGCCGAGGCTTTCCGTCGTTGGCACTCCAGGTGCAGGAGGTGCTGCGCAAGGATCCGCTCAGCGGTCATTTGTTCGTCTTCCGCGGTCGCCGCAGCGATCTTGTGAAGGTGATCTGGCACGATGGCCAAGGGGCATGCCTGTTCACCAAGAGACTCGAGAGAGGAAGGTTTATATGGCCATCCGTTGCGGGCGAAGCTGTGACGATCTCGCCGGCGCAGATGAGCTATCTGTTGTCCGGAATCGATTGGCGCAACCCGCAAGAAACCCAGCGTCCGACGCGAGTAGGATGACTGTTTTGGGTTTGAACTTGCTGCCTGATCTGATTCAATGGCTTCATGATATCGAAGCCGGACGATCTTCCTTCTGACCTCGCGAGCGACTACCTTGCGCTACTGGCCGAACGAGAGGCGTTGCAGGCTGAGCGCGATGTCGCTGTCGCGGATGCCGCTAGTGCGCGGGCGGAGCTGTCGGACAACGAAGCGCTGATCGCACATCTAGAGCTGCGGATCGAGAAGCTCAAACGCGAACTGCACGGGCAGCGATCCGAGCGCTCGGCACGGCTGCTCGAGCAGTTGGAGTTGGAGCTAGAGGAACTCGTCACCACGGCGAGCGAGGATGAGCTCGCCGCACAGGCGGCGGCAGCGAAGACGCAGAACGTCCGTCCCTTCACGCGTAAGCGGCCGGTGCGCAAGCCTTGGCCAGACGACATCGAACACGAGCGCGTCATCGTTGAAGCTCCGACGACCTGCGCCTGCTGCGGTGGATCGCGGCTGGCGAAGGTCGGCGAGGATGTGACCAAGACGCTGGAGGAGATTCCGCGCCGCTTCAAGGTCATCGAGACGGTACGCGAGAAGTTCACCTGCCGCGATTGCGAGAAGATCAGCCAACCGCCGGCACCGTTCCATGCCACGCCGCGCGGCTTTATCGGTCCACAACTGCTGGCGACGATCCTGTTCGACAAGTTCGGCATGCACATCCCGCTCAATCGCCAGAGCGTGCGCTTTAAGGCCGAGAGGATCGATTTGCCGCTATCGACGCTGGCCGACCAGGTCGGCCACGGAACCTTCGCCGTCATGCCGCTGTTCCATCTGATCGAACACCATGTGCTCGCGGCCGAGCGCCTGCATGGTGATGACACCACCATCCGTATCCTGGCGAAGGGCAAGTGCACGACTGGGCGGATCTGGACGTATGTGCGGGATGATCAGCCGTTTGCCGGGCCTGCGCCGCCTGCGGCGGTCTATTACGCCTCAAGCGACCGACGAGGCGCGCATCCGCAGAGACATCTGACCGCCTTCGCCGGCATC
>NZ_AUEZ01000221.1 GCF_000426245.1 Bradyrhizobium sp. Ai1a-2
ATGGATGTTCACAATCGAAAAAGCTCGCGCCAAAATGGGACGCGCCTACCCAAACCCTTCCAAAGAGTCATAATCACCGTGCAGAGCAACTAGTCGCGGTATGCCAAGCTGATTTGCCAATCCCGGCACGCCGCCTGGCGCATTTGGCGCGGCTCTTTGTCAAGCGCTGACGCGCCCGTGATTGCCGCCGAGTTGTCGCCAACTATCTGTTGCCGATGCAGTCGGGCGAGCTCCGTAAGCTTCCCTGAAATCAGCACCGAATGGCAAGTTCCTTCTTCGAACATAGGCTCGTTGATGCGCGATATGCTTCTGTTGAGCATGTGCGTAAGCTGAACACCAACGCGACAGGCGGCGTCGCTCAAATTCATCCTCTTCTGAACGCAATTCGGTCTGCTCGATCGCACGCCGCAGCGGATGGAAGAGCGCGGAGCGCCCATCCAGAATGGAAACTATGCAGAAAAGAAGAGCACGCATTCACGCCAGACTCGGGAGATTTTCCCGCCAGCTGCATGCAATCGATCCTTGATCTGCCAGCCCATTGGCACGTCGCTGCAACCGCGCACTCGTGGCTGGGAGCGACAGTCAGGCTTCACAAACAACAAGAACTTTTGCAAGTCTGTCTACTGTTCTTGGCGCTGACGCATGGGGCGACCAGAAAGCCAAAATGCCGAACTCTCAAGGAACTTTCAAATCGTTGCCAAGCATGCGGCGGGTTCGCGAAGGAGGCTCTCATACCCGGTCAACAAGCATCTGGGTTGACCCAAGGGTTACGCGAACTTGGCGCGGAAAGCGTCGGCGTCCGTGAAATTGGCGTATCAGGCGGCGATTAACAGTTGACTAGCGGCCGCTTAGCCGAGCGTATCAGAACTGCACTTCAGTCAGCGGCAGATGGGCCTTGCTTGCAGCGATCCGAAGCGATTTCCGATGTGTTACTGAAACGGGCAAGCATGAGCTTGAGGGACCCAACGTCAGCTCGGTAAGTAAGTCCAAACGAATGAGTCGCTCCATAAGCGACGGTGATGCTGCAACGTCCTCCTTTTCGCCGTCGGCCACACAGTTCGTCCTCGCCTGGTGTGAGGATGCCGTAAGCCCAATTCTGATCGCACTCCTTGCAGGGCGCTACCACATCGGATTCCTGCCGAACGACCTGCCCGCCTGTCGGTATTGAGGTTGCACATATCCTTCGTCGGTGCTGCCTCACCGCGGGCAAAACATGCTGATGGTCAGACCGTGCCTTGCCACTCCTCTGCCGCTGGGATCGCAAGCGGCGTTGCGCTGCAAATCGTGTCGATCTGCTGCTTAAGAGCGTGTTAGGCTAGAGCGGCTGCTCTTGAGGACGGAATTCTCCCCCACGCGAGCACCTACTCGGCGGCCTGCATGCATTCGTGCGTATTCCAAGGATGGTGATCAGCTGTTCCAGGCGATGGTGATCGTGGATTCCAGGTGATGGTGATCACGTGCGGAGGCAGATACGACTGACGGGGCTTATGTGTGCTGGAAATCGTCTTCTGGTCAAGACGCGCGGGAGGTTTTGGAGATCGTCCCAGCGGTCCATGGGAGGGCCCCGTGCGCGGCGCGGAGTGCCCCACGAGCAACGTAGCGGCCGCACGGGAGGGACCTGTGGGCCGGTGGGTCGATCGGGCGCGAGGTAGTCACGCGTTTGCCCTTTCGCTGGCCCGCCGACGCAGGCTATCGCCTTTGAGCTCGATGCGGTGGGCGTTGTGAATGATGCGGTCGAGTATGGCGTCGC
>NZ_AUEZ01000222.1 GCF_000426245.1 Bradyrhizobium sp. Ai1a-2
GCCTCGAACAGCTCGTGGATGCACCGCTCCGCAGGATAAGGCGCCGCCGTCCGGTTCAGCTCCTCCAACAGGTACGCCCGCTCCGCGGCCGGCAGGATCTCCAGCTCCCGCACCGGCGTGTCCGGCGCCCGCTCCAGCGCCTCCGCCAGTTGCTCGAGCGCGCGCTGCATGTAGCCGCAGACCCGATCCGGACATATCGGCTCCGCCGCGTCCGCCGTCAGACCCAGCGCCTCGCCAAAATCCTCCACCGACAAGGTCAGCGGATAGTTGGTGCGCTCCTCTCCGCCCAGCCATTCCACGCCCGAGAGCACATCATCCGGTCCGGAGCTCGCCACCGGCGTGTTGTGGCGGTAGTTTAACAGCGCGCTGAACAGCGGCGCCGGCGCCGCAACACCGCTGCAGCGTTGCGCCAAGGCCAGCGAGGCATGCTCGTGCGCCAGCAGCTCGGCCAGCCGGGCGTGGGTGATCCGCACGCACGCCTCGACGGCGGTGCCGTCCAGATCAAGCCGCAGCGGCAGCGTGTTCATGAACAGCCCCAAGCTGCGGTCGGCGCCGGCGCCTCCCTGCATGCGGCCGAACAGCACCGTGCCGAACACCACCTGCTCGCGGCCGCTGCTACGCGCCACCACCTGCCCCCAGGCCAGATGGCACAGGCTCGCCAGGCTCACACCTAGGCGCCGCGCCTGGCTGCGCAGCCGCTGCTGCAGCGGCTGCGGCAGCATCCGCCGCGCCTCATGCACCCCGCTGCCGTCGCCGCGCACCTCGCTCAGCCCAAACGGCGTGGTCGGCGCATCGATGTCGCCGAGCCACGTCCGGAAGAACTCTTCATGCGCCTTTGCAACAACGCCAAGGCGCGCCTGCGCCACCAGATTGCGGAACGGCTGCGGGGCGCTCAGCTCATGCTCGCGCCCGTCAAGCACGGCCTGCACCTCGGCATGCATCACTTCCGAGGTCGTGTGGTCCCCGATCAAATGATGCTGCAGCTGAAGCAGCAGCCAGCGCCCGCTGCCGGGCTCGCGTGCAATCACAAACCGCGACAAGGGCGCCTGACCAAGATCGATCCGGTACTGGCGTGGATCAAACCGCCGCCGGAGCTGCGCGTGGCCAGGACCACCGGACGCATCCAGCTCAACCTCGGTCACAAGCAGTGGCGCCTTCCGCCACACCACCTGCGCCGGGCGCGACAGGCCCTCCCAGACAAATGACGTGCGCAGAATGTCGTGCCGGTCCGCCACCCGCTGAACCGCGGCCAGATAGCGGTCCAACAACCCACGGTCGGCAAACGCCATTTGCGACATCAGCAGGTACGGATCGCCTTGGCTGGCGAGCAGATGGTGGAACAGGATGCCGTCCTGCAACGGGGACAAGGCATAAATATCCTGGATGTTGCCGACGCCACCGGGCACCGTGGCGACGATCCGGTCGATCTCAGCTTGTGCCAGCTCGATCAGCGGCAGCATCTGCGGCGTGATCGCCGTACTCTGCTCGCTGATCAGGTTGGCCGGGACCGCCACCTCATGATGACTGCCCAGGCTCGCGGCAAGATCCGCCAGCACCGGTTTGGCAAACAAGGTCCGCACCTCGATCCCCAGCGACAGCCGCCGCAGCCGCTCCATCAGTTGAACCGCCAGCAGCGAATGGCCGCCAAGCGCGAAGAAGTTGTCGTGCCGTCCGACCCGCGCCACCCCCAGAAGCTCGGCCCAGATGGTCGCCAGCGTCTCCTCAA
>NZ_AUEZ01000223.1 GCF_000426245.1 Bradyrhizobium sp. Ai1a-2
CCGGCGTGATGCCTTCATGGGATGGCCGGCTCGATCGGGTAACGTTGAAGGCGATGACGGTCTACGTGCACTCGCTCGGCGGAGGCAAATAATTCTCCTCGGCGCGGGGGGCTCCTTTTAGCTGAATCAACCGCGCGCTAGCGCCACCTTGGGCTCAAATTGCCACGCTCGACATCGCGAACCAGCATGAACAAGCCCGTGATGCCCAAAAAGCTGCAATACGACAATTATGAGCCGCTCTATGCGGCCCGCAAGAAGGTTTATCCGCAGAGCGTTTCGGGGACTTTCCGCCGGATCAAATGGGCGCTGATGGCCGTCTGCCTCGGCGTCTATTACTTCCTCCCTTTCGTGCGCTGGAATCGGGGTCCGGACGCGCCCGACCAGGCGGCGCTGCTCGATTTCCCGAACCAGCGATTCTATTTCTTCTTTATCGAGCTCTGGCCACAGGAGGTCTACTACTTCACCGGCCTGCTGATCGTCGCGTCGGTGACCCTGTTCCTGATGAATTCCATTGGCGGCCGCATCTGGTGCGGCTATCTCTGCCCGCAAACGGTCTGGACCGACCTGTTCTATGCCGTCGAGCGTTGGATCGAAGGCGACCGCCGCGAGCGCATGAGGAAGGACGCTGCGGCCCATCGGTGGACTCTCAGGCGCAGTTGCGAAGTTGCTCTGAAGCACGCAATCTGGCTCATGATCGCCTGGTGGACCGGCGGCGCCTGGGTGCTTTTCTTCAGCGATGCGCCGTCTCTGATGAACGATCTCGCCGCCTTCCAGGCGCCGATGGTCGCGTATCTCTGGATCGGGATCCTGACCAGCACGACCTATCTCCTGGCAGGCCACATGCGCGAGCAGGTCTGCACCTATATGTGTCCCTGGCCGCGCATCCAGGCCTCGCTCACCGACGAATGGGCGCTCAACGTCACCTATCGCTACGACCGCGGCGAGAAGCGGACTTCGGTGAAGAAGGCAGCCGAACTGCGCGCGCTCGGCGAACATGTTGGCCATTGCGTCGACTGTTATCAATGCGTTGCCGTCTGTCCGACCGGCATCGATATCCGCAACGGCCCGCAGCTCGAGTGCATCCAGTGCGGTCTGTGCGTCGATGCCTGCGACGCGGTGATGAAGAAGATCGGCCGGCCAACGCGTCTGATCGGCTATGATAACGAAATCAACATCCTGCGCCGCCAACAGGGCCAGCCGCCGATCTACCGAATCGTTCGGCCGCGTACGATTATCTACGGCCTATTCATCGCCTTGGTCGTAGGCATCATGCTGTACGCGCTGAACACGCGCTCGTTGCTCAAGCTCAATGTGCTGCATGACCGCAACCCGGTTGCCGTGACGCTCAGCGACGGATCGATCCGCAATGCCTACACCATGCGCTTACTCAACAAGAGTGGCTTCGATCGCGTCATCGCGATCGACATCGATGGTCCTGTCAATGCGACTGTGCATGTGGTGGGTGCGAATTCGGTGATGCCGGACCGGCCCGAGGTCGTGATCGGGCGCGACCAGACGACCGAATTGCGCCTGCTCGTTACCGCGCCTAAAGAGAACAACCCGGAGAGATCGATTCCGGTTCACTTCCATGTCACCGATATCGGGCTTGGCGTGGTTGCCTCGGCCACCGACAATTTTGTGGCGCCCTAGGTGGTGTGGACACTTATCTCAGCCATAAGACGATGGCTGCG
>NZ_AUEZ01000224.1 GCF_000426245.1 Bradyrhizobium sp. Ai1a-2
AACCGTTCCATCTCCTCGAACAGGACGATGTTTTCGCCCGATATCCCGCCCTCCTTGATGAGATACGCTGCTGACGCCAAGGCGGCGATGCCGGTGCCAACGAGGTAGGCCTAGCAGCGAGCGCTCTGCGCCGCTGGATCAACGAGGGGCGAGGAGGACGCAGAGGACATGAGGTTCTCCGGAGGTGACCGGTCGGAACATGGCGCGGAACTCCCGCGATCTAGTGCAGAGCTTGCGCCCCTGAAGGCGCTTCCGGAGTGTGCCGTGACATCGGGTGTCCCTCGCATGCGCTCCTCACTTAAGCGACAGCGCCACGAATGATCTGTAGATCGACTGAGCCACGCATTAACTAGCAATGCCCGTGCCAGGTACGAATCTGGTCAGGGCTTGTCTGAAGGGAGGCAAGACCAATATTTCCAGCCAAGCGGGGGGCGATGTCGGTTGGCTTGTCGGGCTTCCGACATTTGGGTGTTCAAGCAAACAGGAGATGGGAAGCAACAGAAAGGGGCCGCAGTTGAGATGTGCCAGCTAGCACACGATCGCGGATCGTATCATTCCGGCCGGAGGGCATCGGCGACGGATAAGGCGGATCAACTGCTGTTCAGCTGTCGTCAAAATGGTTAGACGCTAAAGAAATAGAGCGAGATGGAGCGCTGTGACGCCAAGATCGGAGTCGCGACACGCTGTCGAAGCGGCGACATGTGACCGTTTCCCTCTGGACTTAATCGAGATTGAAGTTCGCTCTGGCCCATATGAGGACCAGAGCATGAAGCGCAGCCGCTTTATGGAAGAGCAGATCATCGGGATTTTGAAGGGGTACCAGGCCGGCGTGTCGGTTGCCGACCTGTGCCTGACGCACGGCGTCAGCAATGCAGTATTTGCAAATGGAAAGCCAAGTTTGGCGGGATGGAGGTCTCGAAGGCCAAGCGGGTGACGACGCTGAAGGACGAGAACACGCGGCTGACGCGGCTTTTGGCCGACGCCATGCTGGACAATGCGGCGTGAAGGATCGCCTGGAAAAAAATGGTGCCGCCCGCGGGTAGCGGAAAGCTATCGCACATCTCATGGGCCCACGGAATGAGCGAACGGCGGGCGTGTAAAGCCATCGGCTGTTGCCGCCTGACGATCCGGGCGGATGATGCTGCCTTACGCCAACGCATGAGAGAACGCCGAGGTGCGCCGTCGCTCCGGCTATCGGCGCCTGCGCCGATCTCAGGGCCCGCAACGCCGATGCAGATGCGCACATCGAGCGGCTGACGCAGATCCTGAAGGCCTTCGACCGCGCCCGGTTCGGCCGACGGTCGGAAAAGCTCGGCTCTGTGAACGGCGGCGATGAACAGCCGCGCGCCAGCAAACCTCCGCGGCGATCGTCGCACATCTCTTCGATCTCTGGCAGCAGACCTTGCGGCGGATCTCCGGCAAATCAAAACTGGCCGAGGCAATCCGCTATGCCGTCTCGCGCTGCGCCATCTTCGAACGCTTCCTCACCGACGGCCGCATTGAGCTCGACTCCAACGTCGTCGAAGGCGTCATCAGGCCACAAACACAATTACGAGAAAGAATAGCCTCTTCGCGGGCAGCGACGAGGGCGCTTCATACTACCCATCTGTCTATCTCCTTATAATTCAAGGCATTTCTGGTTGGCGCCGCAAGACGGCGGACTGCGGAGC
>NZ_AUEZ01000225.1 GCF_000426245.1 Bradyrhizobium sp. Ai1a-2
ACCTCGGCGACCTCATCACTTCGATCCAGCCTACCGAATGCAGCAACTACTTCGCCAACGCAGGATACGCTTCTATCAAAACGTGAAACGCTCTAAGTCTCGCAATCTCTTTGTTAAGATCAGGCCGGCTTTTCAGCCGGCCCTTTGTCTTGGAGCACAGAATGGCAAGCAAAACGCGCCCGAGGCGCCCAGATTCAGAATCCTCTCAAGCGGAGATCGCGATTTACCTCGACTATTCCTTCGAGCATGACGACTTGAGGGGAATTTGTCGGGCCATCGGCGACGTCACCAAGCTTTTTTCTATTCCAGAGATAGCGAGAATAGCTGGCGTTCGACGGGAAAGTGTCTATCGCGCCTTCGCGGGAAACGAGGTTGCAACGCTTACCACGATTGTGAACGTGCTATCAGCCATGGGATTCGGTTTAGGAGTCAAAGTACTGCAGCGAAGTCCTGCAGTGGCTCGGCGAAGAACCCGGTGAAGTTATCGCCCGTGGCGTGGGGCGGCGCCGATCTCCGCAGACGGGATCTGCGCGGCGATCGCGAGCTCGGGCACGCGCGAAACGATGGCAATCAAACAAGTCATTGATGAGATGTTAATTGCCCGGCTCGCAGTTCCCGGCGCTAACTCTGATGTCGACTATCGAACTTGCGACATGCTATCGGCCGGCGACTCGTGCGAGAGCACCAAAAAAGCGGTGACAAATCAAACATTAGCAATTGGCACGAGCCTTGAACGGAGGGAGTCATCCCGCATCGCCTGCTCAAGGAATCACAGAGATGGCTTACAAAATTATCGCCTCCCAGTGCACGGTCTGCGGCGCATGTGAGTTCGAATGCCCAAATGCTGCAATCAGTCTCAAGAACGATATATATGTTATGGATTCCAAGAAGTGCACTGAATGCAAGGGGCATTTCGACGCGCCGCAATGCGCCGTCGTCTGCCCGGTCCCTGGCACCTGCGTGCCGGCGTGACACGCCGACGAGACGCGCAAGAGTGAGATGCTATCGGCGGCCGCCGCCTATCTGGTCGGCCGCCTGATTGGCTGGGTCGCGGGCCCCGAGCTCTGAGTAAGTTGCGCGATCGCCTACGCGGCAAAGCGCGCACGCAGGCACCGATACCAAAATGCCGGAGCGTTCCTTGCGCAAGCGGAGCAGCGATTGGAGCAGTTCGAGAAGCGGTCGACCGGGTGCGCCGGATCCGAGAAGGCACCACCTCGCCAACATTGTGCCCTGGCATTTTCTCAGGGAACGCGTGAGCGCTGTCAAATGAGCGCCGGTGGATCACGAAGGCAATTGTCTTCCTCGACGAATTACGAGCGGCTTCTGACCGAGCGCACCACAATGGTTGCGATCACACGGATCTCCGACGTCTCGCTGCTCGAGCGCTTGGCGTGCCGGCGACGTGTCGTGCTTCCTTTCTAAGGCACGCATGAAGAGATCGATACGCTGGCTGGCGCGCTTAACAAAACGCCAGAGCTGTTCGCATGAGCGGGCGAGCCGACTATAGCGCGACAATCTGGGTGGGGAGCGCGCGACAATCAGGATGGCGAGTCAGTGTCGCGGCGAGATGATGATTGCTGCGAAGATTGTCGCGC
>NZ_AUEZ01000226.1 GCF_000426245.1 Bradyrhizobium sp. Ai1a-2
CCTGTTGCTGCGCCGAATCCTCGCCGCTCTCACCACCGCAACTCAGTCCGTCCCAGCCTGAAAGCAGGGTTCTTCACGGACGACTCATCAACGTCGCTTGCAACGAAAGAACATTGCCAGTGGTCTATTCAAACATTGATTGAATGTTAGCGGTACGGCGCCCCCACATTCCGAAAATTTGGGGATCGATGAGGACGCGCTCGCGTTCGATGTCGTCCGGCCAGGGCGCACGCTTGCGCGTGAAGGCGCGCACGGTCTGGGTTTTCGCCGCCGCGGCCTTAGCTGCAAGCTCATACTCGGTCGCCGACATCACCAGATCTTCCAGCTGCAGCTCCAACTGTTCGATCAGCCGCGCCGTGCGTTCGGAGCGCGACCCGCGCAACTCGCGTTTCAGCTTTTCGATCCTGAGCTGCAGATGGGCGATCAGCGCTTCGGTGTCGGACAGCTTTGCCTGCGCGCTGGCGGCTTCAGCCACGGCCGCATCACGCTCAGCTTCGACCCTTTGCCGCACTTCACGCTCGACCAGCACCGCCTGGGCGCTGGCGAGGTCCGAAGAAAGATCATCCGGCTTCAAACTCATGAAGCCAGTGAATCAGATTGGCTGGCAAGGTCAATCGCAAAATGCTTATCCAACTCGCGTTGGACGCCACGTTTCTTGAGGATTGCGCCAGTCGATTCCAGACAAGAGATAGCTCAATTGCGCCGGAGAGATCATCGCGGCTTCCCCTGCAACCGAAGGCCGGATGAACCTTCCTCTCTCAAGTCGTTTTGTAAACAGGCATGCCCCTTGGCCATCATGCCAAATGACCTTCAAAAGATCGCCGCGTTTCCCCCTGAAGCAAAAAAGATTCCCGCCGAGCGGATTTTGCTTGAGTACTTCCTGTACGGGGAGAGCCAAACTCGGAAAGCCGCACCGCACGTCGGTGTAGCCGGTCGCAAGCCACACACGAACGCCCGTCGGAATCAGCATCATCGTCCCATCGTCCCTCCAGCACTCTTAAGACGCGCGACAGAGCGGCGGTATCGACATCCGCTCCAACGATCAGGCGAACACCGCTGCCGAGCACGATCTCCATCCGTCCAACAGCCCGCTCGCAGCGAGCGTCGTCACGGCTCCCTTCGCTTCTCGTTGGCTCTGGCTCAATCAGAGCCGCAACAAACCCGTGTTCGCCATCTTTGCTGTTAAGCGCTCCAAGAGCGCCCTGTCGCGCCAGGCGCCGCCACCCGAACAGTTGACCAGGAAAAATCCATGGCGGCGCGCAACGACAGAAACAGGATCGCTACAGCAATAGCTCTCCTCCACAATCCGCTGCTTCGCTTCAATACTGAACCGCCGCCGTCCTGTATCGACAACCTCCATAACTCTCGCATTATTGGCAGTGGATGTGGTGTCCATACTGCCTGTAATCATGCAATAGCCAGCCTCCGCAAGGCGGTCGCCCTCGAATGCGTACGCCGGACACAGAGGCGCCGACGTTTGTGCCGATCGCCGTTTCTGGGTAAGCGCGCATTTTGCTGCACAGGCTGCGCGC
>NZ_AUEZ01000227.1 GCF_000426245.1 Bradyrhizobium sp. Ai1a-2
GGCCGCCGGACAGCGCGGGCTGACGGTCAGTTCTGTTAGCTCGATCTGCATGGAGACGCCCTGCTTACTGGTCGGCATGAAGGCCAATTCGGAGGTTCACGAAACGATCCTCGCCAACGGTTTTAGCGTGGGTCTTCTCGGCAGCGATCTGGAGGACCTCGCGCTGCGTTTCGCCGGCCGGCATGGCGCAAAGGGTGTCCACCGTCTCGATACAGCCCCGTGGGAATCAGGCCTCCTCGACGTTATCGCGCGACTGAGTCTTCTTCCCGATCCGTCGTTAGGAACGAACTGCAGCTAGTCTAGGGTCATCTTCACAAATATGGAGCCGAGTCTTGATCATAGAATACTCCCCCGAACTGGGCGTGCACCTGGCAGAGCCGCTCGAATTTCACAGATTCAAGCTCGTCTTAAAAGGCGCAATTGCCGTTAATTCTCCAGCGTTGAAAGGGATCACGCTCCTCGACCGCGACAATGCCTTGGTCCCTGTTGATCTAGTGCCTACTTTGCCTGGCCGACCCAAGGACGATCCAACTTGGGACGCCGCCTACACAAAGATGGTCGCAAGCGCCCGCGAGCGCGGCTGGATTGACGCCAAATCAAATGCGATTCGCGCACACATCGAAAGAAAGTTCTGATCAGAAACGCTCCAACTCACCAAGAGGTAGCTCGAGCGTAAGCGGGGCTCCGAGGCCCATCAGATTGTTTGTGCGTAGACCTGTGAGCACCGTTAGAAGAGTCATCTTCTGCAAGGGTGCTCACAATGGACGACCATTCGGACGACATAAGACGACGGTTGTCGCCGCGTATCGAAGTGTACGCTGGCGCAGGCCGGAAGCAGTGGCCGGATGATTTGAAGGCACAGATTGCCGCGGAAAGCCTCGAGCCGGGGGCGGTTGTCACAGACGTCGCCCGTCGCCATGGCTGCCGGCCCCAGCAGGTGCATGACTGGCGGCGCCGGGCGCGTTCAGGTCAACTGGTGCTGCCGGCTTCGGCGGATACAGTTTCGTTCGTGCCTTTGGTGTCGGAAACGTCGATGCCGGCGGCTGCCGCGCCCTCCGGATCGCCGAAAGCTGCGGCTGTTACGGTTGAGTTCCTTGGGGCACGGGTGGAGGTGCGCGGAACGCCTGGGCTTGCCGTGCTGAGTGATGTGTTTGTGGCGTTGCGCCGGACACGTTCATGCTGACGGCTCCCGTAGGCCTCATGATTTACGTGGCGACCCGACCTGTAGACTTCCGGAAGGGCGCGGATGGCTTGGCGTTGTTGGCGAAGGAGACGCTGGGCCACGATCCGATGAAGGGCGTGGCGGTGGTCTTCCGTGCGAAGCGCGCTGATCGGGTGAAGATCGTCGTCTGGGATGGCAGTGGCCTTGTGCTGTATTGGAAGCGGCTTGAGAGCAGCGCCTTCAAGCGGCCGCCGGTTGTTGACGGCGTCATGAGGATGAACAGCGCGCAGCTGTCGGCGCTTCGTACGCACCCGAGCAAGGCCGCCTTGTGAAAA
>NZ_AUEZ01000228.1 GCF_000426245.1 Bradyrhizobium sp. Ai1a-2
CGCAGCCATCGTCTTATGGCTGAGATAAGTGTCCACACCACCTAGGAGTTCGTTGATGTCGGCCCGGCGAAGACGGGATAATATGCCACTTGACGTCGGCCTTTATCGGTGGCGATGGTGATCGGCTTCTTTGGACATCCAGCTCTCTCGAGGGTAAGGCTCACGTTCAGGTCGTTGATATGGAGAGCGCACCGTTCCTTGACGATGATCGTCTTGTGTTCGAGCCCTTCCCCAGCCTGGTTGGGCTCCTTCGCGATCCATTGGACCTTCGCATCTTGCCGTTCGCTTTCTGCCGTCGAGACTTCGTTCAGGCCTATAGTGTAGCGCCGCGAACGCTCCAGCAGATCGATAGTACTGAGATTAGCTGCGCTCGCCGGAGGCAACACGCGAAGGCGAAGGCGGTAGTCCTTGTCTCGGCCCTCCGGCAAACCGGTCAAGCTCTCGGTGAGCTTGGGCATCGCCTTTCTGCGGCGCGATCGTTCTCTCTCGAAAGACGGCTGCTGGTGAGCCCTTTCATCATGCTATGGAGCGCGAAGGCATACTGCCAACGCGCGTCTGACGTTGGGGCCATCTTCCAGCACTCGACTGCAAGCGCCCGCCTTGCTCAGGACGTCTGGGCCGCCTGAACCACCGCAACGCCCGATCCTTCATCATTCCTTACAGCCTCGAGCTTTAAGTAGCGACTGAATTTCTTTCTCCGCATTCGCACTCTCGGGCGCCGTCAAACACTTTACTCGCTGTCCACTAAACTAGCAGCAGGCAATATCTGACACGTTCGCTCCTACGGCAGTTGCCCTTTCAGAGCATGAATTCGATTGCCTAGGACTGCTCAGGAAAACCGGGAAAGAATTGGAAATCCCACGCTTAAGCTTACCAAGGGTAGACGCGGCGACGGAAATCCGGAAAGGATACGTCGGTTTTAAAGCGATCCGCGAGGCGAAGGAGACTGCCTGAGGACGCAAATGTCGAAAAGCGAGAGACTGGCCGCGTACGATGTGGCCAATTCGCCAGCGCGGCGGGTGCGGGTCCCTCCAACGTTGCGATATCGAGAGGAGACGTGCTCGAACACTGGCCGGAGCAGGAGCATTGCGTCGATTATCCGCAGCTGCTTGCCGGGCTTCACCACTGCAGAGAACTGGTATAGCGAGCGCAATAAAGTTCGCTTAGCACTAAGTTTCCTCAGCCATAAGGTCGATCTGAGCACGCAGCGCGGACGCTCTGCGGCTACTAGTCGATGCGCCGCCTTCGCAGTCCGCCACTCAAGACGGACACGGGCCGCTTATGGCGAGGGAGCACGTCTGTTCGCAAGATTCCGGTTGCTTGATCGCCGCGCCGGATACGCGACCTAATGCTCGATTGCAGCTTGCGTCACTATCATTCCGACGTGCGGATCAATCGGATAGCACATGGCACATTGCAAATTCGCCGGTTTCAAGTGGCTCCGCACAGTGATTTTGACGGATTGGATTGAGGTGGTCAGATAAGTTCCGGCAGACACTTGGGATCGACGAGGACCTCGATACTGCGAG
>NZ_AUEZ01000229.1 GCF_000426245.1 Bradyrhizobium sp. Ai1a-2
ACCTCGTGAAGCTCGCTAACCTCGCAAGGCCCCCATGAGCGGGATTTCGTGTCGAAATGCGCCAACCAGAAAGCTATCTGGACGGGCTCCTAGGAGCTGCGAGACGTTGTTCTCGAAACCATTGATCGGCAGAGCCATGCCGAATGCAATGGATCCGCTCGCAAGCACCGCGCCGTTGTTCGGCGCCTCGAAGTACACCATGTCGGCCCGCAGGATGTAGTTGTGTGTTCCGCTGAAACCCTGATGCGCGTGGGCCCCCTCCTCGTCGTGAGCGATGTAGTTGTCGGGGTGACCACCCGATGATGCGCTTCGTTGGCTCGGACAATGTCTCGTAGCGAAGAAATTGCCGAAGACATCGTGCGTCAGATCCGGGAAATCATGGAAAGCGACTGGTACAAGGCGGCCTTCAAAACCCGGATCTCGGACAGTCATTCGCGCAAGGACGACTTCGCCGTGATCGGCGGCGGCCGGGTCCGTGCGGTTCCGGTTCGAAGCGTAACCGGCAAGGGTGGCGATTACATTATTCTCGACGATGCCCACAATGTGAACGATTGGGACAATGAACGCCAAAAAGTCAAAGTGATCGAGGCCTTCGAAACGCTGGTTTCGCGACGCGATGGCGGAAAGAAGTCGCAGATCTTGGCGGTTGGACATCGAGTCGCCGAAGACGACCTTTCGGCACACATGATGGAGAGGGGCGATTTCAAACGTCTCCGCATGCCGCTCTTTGCCCCTAGAGACATGAACTGGCAGCGACACTCATGCCGGAGATCATGACTGCGTTCGCGGCGCAACATCCAGGAATAGAGCTGCGCCTTCGCGACGCCGATTCGCGACGAGCGATCGACTTGATTCGAGACGGCGAAGTCGACATTGGCTTGCTTTCGCAAAACGAACTTATCCGAGAATTGCACTTCGTTCCGTTGTTCGAGGACGAGTTTGCAGCGCTTGTCCCCGACAAGGATCATCCTCTTGGCAATCGAACTCGCGTCAAGTTGAAGGAGCTGGCCAAGCACCCTCTTCTCCTCAATCCTCGAGGCGTCGATCTGCGGGAAAGCTTGGAGAGGCTATTCCGCAATGTAGGTTCGACGCCTCAACCGTCACAGGAAATCATTAACACCCACGCCTTGGTCTCCTTGGTTGGGTTTGGCTTCCGTGTCACAATCTTGCCGCGCCTCGCCTTGCGCGGGCTTAATCTTTCCCGGTGCCGCCTCTTGAAGGTGGAGCCCCGCGCCTCGCGACAGATCGGCATTGTCTCCGCGCGAAACCGTTCCGACTCGCCCGCTATCAGCGCACTGAGGAAATTTCTTCAACTTCATGCTGCGCAAATAAGCGCGAAGTCGGTCGCTGAAACGAGCGTCAGCTGAATGCGAGCTATGGCCGACACTGGGTGATGACGGGTTGAGAGAGGCGGCGTATCGAGGCGGGTGTCGAGCCTGCCAGAACCTCAAGGAGAGCGATACGCCATGAACGAGACTAC
>NZ_AUEZ01000230.1 GCF_000426245.1 Bradyrhizobium sp. Ai1a-2
ACGCGTTGTCCGACACATGGAAACCGCGGCGACGCGCCACGCGAACAAAATAGGCGTCAAGCGCCATTCAAGAGGGCCGCAGAGCTCCGCTTACACACGAGTAGCTCTTGAGCGCAGACTGGGGCTTCCGTGTTACTTGCGTGCAAGGCACGAACTTGCGGCTCGAGCGTAAGCGTAGCTCTGCGGCCCTTTTGATTGGCGCTTGATGTCTATTTTGAGCGCTTGACGCGAAGCCGCGGCTTCCAAATTTCGGACAAAGCGTTGACGGCGGCCTCGAGCGCCTTCCGGTCGACGACGTTGGGATCGAACCGCTCTGGGCCCCAAAGGCTCATATGTTCGTGCTCCGGATGAGCGGGGTCGCCGATGGCATCGAGGTATTCGGCATAGCCTGGCGCACCGCCGACGTCTTCTGGAGGACAACGACCGGTGGCCTCGAGCAAGAGGGGAAGTCCCTCCGTCGTGGTGTTCTCGAACCATTTTTCGAGCTTGATCACATGGTCCCAGCTGTCGCCGAAGTCATAGAGATAATGGATCGTCTTGGCGCCGGTCTCGCGAACGACATCGCAAAGCCGCGCTTTGCTGGCATCCATGGGCTGGTGGCCGTAATCGTTGTCGGGATCAGGAATCCCCCAATGGACATCGCCAGCGAAGAACTCGAAGAGATGGCTGTTCGTCCAGCCAAACGCCGCCTGAAGCGTCAGATGCAGCCGATCAAGGCGCAGGGTGGCGGGTACGACAAGGCAACGCATCACCTGCGGCTTCATATCCTTGAGGGTCACCCTGATCCGGACCGCGGTCGTGTTCAGGCTCATGCTGCCTGCCTCGGATCGTGCGCATGCATCGCGTAGGTCGACGCCCAGGGAAGCAGTTCGTCCAGTCGGGCCGCAGGCCAGCCATTGACGAGCTTTGCGAGGACGTCGGAGAGCACAGTGCTCGGCGCTGACGCCATTGAGCTTGCACGTTTCAATGAGCGAAGCCAGCAATGCCCAATTCTCGGCACCCTCGTCGCACCCAGCGAACAGAGCATTCTTGGCATTGAGCTTGATCGGGCGCATCGCGCGCTCGACAGCGTTCGTGTCCATCTCGATGCGCCCGTCATCAAGGTAGAGCGTCAAGCCGTCCCAATGACGTAGCGCATAGCGCAAAGCCTTCGCCGTGTCGCTCTTCTGCGCGAGGTGATCAAGCTTGGCCTCAAACCACTGCTTCAAGGCTGCAGCCAGAGGCCGGGCATGCGCTTGTCGGCCCGCGCGGCGCTCGGCATCAGATCGGCCGCGGAGGGCTTTCTCGACCGCGTAGAGCTGGGCGATGCGCTCGAGGGCCTCGCGGGCAACCGGAGCTGGCGCCGGCGAAGCCTCGCGCTCGATCTTCACAAACTGGCGCCG
>NZ_AUEZ01000231.1 GCF_000426245.1 Bradyrhizobium sp. Ai1a-2
GGTTGGGCGCGATGAACCACTTGTGCTGTCCTTTGCGCAGCAGCGGCTGTGGTTTTTGGCGCAGCTGAATGCGGGCGGCACGACCTACCACATGCCGCTGGCCTTGCGGCTGTGGGGTGTGCTCGACCACGCGGCTTGGCAGCGCAGCCTTGACCGTGTGCTGGCGCGTCACGAGGCGCTACGCAGCATTTTTGTCGCCTCCGAGGGGGAGCCTTGGGTTGAAGTTCTGCCGCCGGATGTGGGGCTGCCACTGCTGCAGCACGATCTGCGCGACAGGGTCGATGCGGAAGCTGCGCTTGCGGATCTGTGCCATGAAGAGGCCCGCGCGCCCTTTGATCTGGCGCGCGGCCCGCTGATCCGCGGCCGGCTGATCCGGATGTCCGAGCAGGAGCACGTCTTTCTGCTGACCCAGCATCATATTGTCTCGGACGGCTGGTCGATGGGCGTGTTGGTGCGTGAACTGAGCAGCCTGTACCGGGCGTTCGTGGCTGGGCAAGACGATCCGCTGCCGCCGCTTGCGATCCAGTATCCGGATTATGCCGCCTGGCAACGCCAGTACCTATCGGGCGAGCGGCTGCAGAGCCAGGCGCAGTATTGGCGCCAGAACCTGGCTGGTGCCCCGGCACGACTTGAGCTGCCGACGGACCGGCCACGACCGGCCGAGCAGTCGTTTGCCGGGGCCAGTGTGCCTGTCGTCATCGATGCGGATCTGACGCGGGGCTTGAGGCTGCTGGGCCAGCAGCATGGCACGACGTTGTTCATGACGGTGCTGGCGGCCTGGGCCGCGGTGCTGGCGCGTCTGTCGGGACAGGACGACATCGTCATTGGTGTGCCGAGCGCCAATCGGGGCCGGGGCGAGATCGAAGAGTTGATTGGCTTCTTCGTGAACACCTTGGCGCTGCGGCTCGACCTGTCGCGGGAGCCGAGCGTGGCGGAGCTGTTGGACCGGACGCGGCGCACGGCCTTGGCTGCGCAGGACCATCAGGACCTGCCATTTGAGCAGGTGGTGGAGATCGTGCAGCCGCCACGGTCGCTTGATCACACGCCATTGTTCCAGGTGGGGTTGGCCTGGCAGAACACCGCCGCTCAGTCGTTCGACCTTCCCGGGCTGAGGGTGGAGGCTGCGGGAGATCGTTACGATCAGGTCAAGTTTGATCTCGAACTGAGCTTAAGCGAACATGGCGAGGTCATCGCCGGAACGCTGGGCTATGCGACGGCGCTGTTCGATCAAGCGACGATTGAGCGGCAGCGGGGCTATTTGCTGGCGCTGCTGCGGGCGATGGCTGCGGATGTGCAGCAGCCGGTCGACCGGATTGAGCTGCTGCCGGCCGCGGAGCGGGCGTACCTGTTGGAGGAGCTGAACCGGACGGCGGCGCCTT
>NZ_AUEZ01000232.1 GCF_000426245.1 Bradyrhizobium sp. Ai1a-2
CGGCCTTCAACCAGGCATCGCCGGCGGCGAGCGCCATCACCTGTGCCTTTGACAGCATCGGCACGCTTTCGAAGTCGAAGGTGGCGAGCGTCTTGCCGGCGGGCAAACGCGCTTCCGCCATGTGTCGCTCGATGCGTCGGCGGGTACGATCGGCTGCCTCGTGCTCGGCAAGAGCGGCGAGGAAGCGGGCGGCAGCCCAGCCTTCCTTGTCCGATTGAGCGGCGAGCTTCGGCCAGATCGCCTTGACGCCCGGCAGTCGCAGTTCATTGAGGAGCAGCTCGACGCGGGCAGCATCGACGGAGGTCGCGATGTTGGTCATGCCGCTTCTCCCGGGTTCGAGCGGACCGACACGATGCTGACGGAGGCCAGCTCATCGTAGACAGCGAGCGGCGCCAGTTTGACGGCGACACTCGGGATCGAGCTCGCCTCGGGCCGGAAGCGATCGCGCAATGGCGCAAGATCGGGTAGCCGTCCGGCATCGAGATCGATCGCGATCGCCTTGGCGAGCTCGGCTTCGCAAGCTCGCTCGTGGGCCAGCGCCAGAAGTTCGACCGTCACCTTGCAGGCGCGCCGGTCATCACCATGCTCCCGCAAGGTCTCGAACAGACGTTTGTAAGCTGCGCGCGGGAAGAGCTGGTCGCGATAGACGAGGTTGAGGAGCGCCATCGGCTTGCGCCGCAGGGCATGGATGACGTGCCGGTAATCGACGACATGACCGCCCTGGCTCTCCGACACAGACCGACCGCGCCGCAGCGTCACGACCGGCGTGACGCCGAGGAAGCATTCGAGCCGGTCGTCGAAGATGCGCACACGCAGGCGATGGCCAACCAGCCTTGAAGGAACGGTGTAGAACACGCGCCGCAGGATGAAGCCGCCTGACGACGTCACCGGGATCACCTTCTCCTCGAAGTCGGTCGTGCGGCCTTTCGGCAGCGGCGCCAGTGCCTCCTTCTCGAGCGCGATCCGCTTGGCGAGGTTGGCGTTGCGCCGGCCGACAATCTCATCGACAAAAGCCCGCCAGGCATCGAGACTGGCGAAGTCACGTGTGCCCCGCAGCAACAGCGCATCCTCCAGCGCTCGCTTGAGATGACCGTGCGCACTCTCGATCGAACCGTTCTCGTGGGCGATGCCCGCATTGTTGCGCGTTGGCGCCATACCATAGTGGCCCATCAGCGCGGCGTAGCGCTGTGTCAGATCCTCCCGCGCGTCGGTCGCCAGATTGCGGAACGCTGCCGACAGGCTGTCGCTGCGATGTTCGCGCGGCACGCCGCCGAGCACCCACAGCGCGTTCTGCAAGCCCTCGGCCAGGGCGACGAAGCTTTCGCCGCCGAGCACGACATGGGCATGCTCGAAGCCAGAGAACGCCAGCCGGA
>NZ_AUEZ01000233.1 GCF_000426245.1 Bradyrhizobium sp. Ai1a-2
CCCACCCTCATATGGGGCTTTGTGAGTCAAGGCTCTCAACGAACAAGCATGGGTCGGTTTTTTGCGGTGAGAGGGCGGCGCGCGAAGCCATGCATAGCGCAGCGCGACGACCGGCCCCCGGGCGAGGATTGGCTTCCGAAGATTTCTGCAGCTCACTGCATCACCTCATATCCGGTCGGATGTTTGATCCGTACCCACCTTCCGCATGCTTGCGGCGAGGAAGCCTGAGAGGATGAGACCCATCTACAAAACGGCTTTGTTCAGCCCCTGGGTGGCACGGTCATCATCCATCCTGTACGGGGCGCGCGGCGTAGAGCCGGCGGGCCCTGGTTGCGTGACTGGAGGCTATGCCGTCTTCATGGTTGCCTGCTCCGGAACAAGGCCCGTGGTGAGGTAACGCCATAGCGCTACGATCAGCTTGCGCGCCAGCGCGACGATGGCCAGGCGCCTGGCGCGCTTGCCGGCGTTTTCGGTGCGGGTGCGGAACCAGCGGCTGAGCGCGCTGTCGCCCTGATGGCGCAGCCAGAGCCAGGCCAGTTCAATCGCCTTGTGGCGGGCCCGCCGGTTGCCAGCCTTGCTGATGCCCTGCTCGCGATCGATGCCGCCGCTTTGCCAGGGACTGGGCGCCAGGCCGCAATAGCTTGCGACCTCGCGCCGGTTGCGGAAGTCCTTGTAGAACATCTCGTTCACCAGCGTCGTGGCAAACGCCGGGCCGAGGGCCTTGAGCCGCAGCAACAGATCCCGCCGCTCTGCGGTCGGCGCGGGCACCGCAGCGGCTTCCGCGGCAGCCTGGGCCAGCTCCAGCGTCTTGAGCTGGTCGCGCACCAGCATCAGCCGCGCATGCTCGCGCTTCACTTCGGCCAACAGATGCGGCGGCACCGGCTGTCCCTGCCAGTCCCGCTGCTGCTCCAGCCAAACCAGCCAGTTCCGTCGCCGCAAGCTGCCGGCCGCCAGACCCAACAGGCGCAACAGTGCCTTGATCCGATTGGTATGGCCCGTCTGCTCCATCACCAGTCGCTCGCGTTCGCGGCTGGTGCGCCGGGCATCCTCCGCGGCCTCGCTCGGCACCCGGACGATCCGCACCACCCGCGGCTCGCCCCGCAAATAGGCCATCAAGGTGCGCAGCAGAAGCTCGCCGTCGATCCGGTCCGTCTTCGCCCGCCGCGACCGTTGCTCCACCGCGATGCTTGCAGGATCGAAGATGACGTTTGTGATCCCAACCGCCTCGAGCAGCCGGTGCAGCCAGAAGCCGTCATAGCCGGCCTCGTAGCAGCTCACCACACGCGGCGCCGAGCCAAGCTTCGAAGTCGCCCGTGCCTTGACCTTCTCAATCAGCGCCAGCAGCCCGGCCTGATCGCCCCC
>NZ_AUEZ01000235.1 GCF_000426245.1 Bradyrhizobium sp. Ai1a-2
CGCTCTACACGCTCGTTTCCCGGCAAATCCGATCGCCGCAAAACGCCGCTTCTGGATTCCAAATCAATGGCTTGGGATTTCTTCACGGTCGACTACGTCCCGCGATCTGGCCATTCAACTGTTGCGTCCCCGCGTGCCACCTTCGCTGGCCGGTGGTGATTGCTCGGAGCCGCAAGAGTTGATTCCAGAATCGTATAGCGAGCATCAGACGCGCAACGATATTTGGAGCATTGTGCAGCGCGACTCAAGCGATATCGAGAGCCTGCGCCGTCAGCCGTATGTTCGCATGTCGCGCGGCTGTAGCAGTCCTGGTCGATTGACGTCCGGCTTCCTGGCCGATTGCCTCCTCCCCGTCGGACTGGTCAGGCGAAGACCTCCTTTTGTTGCACGTGCCAGGATTGAAGAAACGGGCCTGGACATGACCGATATCGTTGCGATCCGCCCATTCGATGACATGGAGGCGCTGGCTTGGCTGCGCTCTCAGCCGAATGGACATGTGATCGCCATCGCTGCGGAACTCGGGCGCCAACATCCTCGCATGGTCGTCCTGACGAAGGGCTCATCAGGCAATCGCGCGCAAAGTCCATCGCAAACGAAAATTGCAATTATGCCGTTAAGGGCGAACTGCCGCCGACGGTGCAATTCGTGATTGACATTCGAGCAAACATAAATATCTTAATCCATACGTACCAAGATAACTGAATTGTGGCCACCCAAGACGCTTCCTGCGCCGAGGTGGTTGCACTCAGCCACACTGGCCGCGCAACGCGTGACCATGACCCCTTCTGATCCACGGAGAAACGATCATGGCTACCCATCCAACCGCCTCTGCTGTCTCTCCCGCGCACACAGCCGCGCATCAGGCCTTGCACGAAGGCATCGAACACTCCCATGCCGCGCTCGAGCAGGTGCGCCAGCTGGAGATGGAGCTGCGCGTCCGCAAGAGCCTTCTGAAGGCCACACTGACGAATGATCTGCAACAGCGTGCAGCCGGTTTGAAAATGACGAATGCCCAAGACGATATCGCGAAGTTGGTGGACGATATCATCGGCTGAGGTTGTAATACGGGGCGGGGCATCCGCACACCCGAGGCAATGGCTTAGTCGCCTCGGCGGTCGTACTGGGCCTTTCTCAAGGATGCCCCGCGCTTGTATGAAGGACTCTGCCGCCAGTACGGGCAAAGTGCCAGTAGGTCGCTCAAAGTATGCGCGACATCGAAGCCGGCGCTTCAGAGTCGTCCGTGAAGAACCCTGCTTTCAGGCTGGGACGGACTGAGTTGCGGTGGTGAGAGCGGCGAGGATTCGGCGCAGCAACAGGTTGAGCCAA
>NZ_AUEZ01000236.1 GCF_000426245.1 Bradyrhizobium sp. Ai1a-2
TGCCAAAACCGCCGCGAGCGTCAATGATCCTCCGACTCGGCCGCCTCGTCTCATCTAGATTGACGCGCCGCTCTCATCCTGATTGTCGCGCTATAGTCGGCCGGCTGATAGGTGACGGGTCGATCGTCGAAGGCGGCGAGAGCCGTCTCGATCTCGCCAAGTCGCTGGTCAACCTCGTCGGGCAGCTCGGCTACGCTGTCATACTCGGCTTCGAGTCTGGCATATTCGGCGTTGAGCGCCTCGATGGTTGTCTGCTCTTCGGCCGTGAGATCAGCGGACACGCCGTCCAGATCGCGCAAGCCCTGGGTGTGGCCGTACGCGAAATCGGTTGCGGCGACCTCGATCCACTTCCAGCCTTCAGCAGCGATCGTTTCCGCCTCTGCCTTCAGCTTCTCGGCGACCAAGCGGTCGAGCAGAGCGACGTCCTCGAGCCAACCGCCGTCATCGGACTGGAATAGATCGCGCAGCACCGCGCCGCCGGCCGCCTCGTAGACGTCGAGGCCGACAAACACGGCCCGCCGATCTGAGGCGCGCACTGTCATCTCCGTCAGCATTCGGCGGATCTGATACGGCTCCCTCGACCACGACCCGGAGATCGCCTGCCAGACCTGCTCCTGGCGCGCGTGATCGGCGATGACGGTGAAAGCCATGAGCTGCTCGAGCGACATGCCGTCATCGGCATAGACATCGAGCAGTGCGGGCGAAACCGAGGCGAGGCGCAGGCGCTGCTTCACGACATTGACCGACGTTGACCTGCCACTGAACTTTCATCCGGCAGCAGTTAGAGTCTTGGGGTTTTGTACGCCAAGTGGCGCGGGTGGAGCAACGGACGATCGGCGGAGCTGGTCGGGGTTGCGTAGCCGACCGTCCGTTGCGGTGAGTTGGGCGGCATAGGCCGCGGGGGTGAGGTATTTCAGCGACGAGTGAGGCCGCCGGATATTGTAGTCAGCGACCCAATGAGCGATCTTGGCGCGGGTGTCGTCGAGATCGAAAAACAGGGTCTCGTTCAGCAGTTCATCACGCATCCGGCCGTTGAAGCTTTCGATGAAGCCGTTCTGCATCGGCTTTCCGGGCGCAATGAAGTGCCAGTCGATGATTGTGTCCTTGCTCCAGGCGAGCATGGCATTGCAGGTGAACTCGGTGCCATGGTCGGACACGATCATTCCTGGCTTGCCGCGTCGCTCGACGATCGCCGTCAGTTCGCGGGCGACGCGCCGGCCGGAGATCGACGTATCCGGAATAGCGCCCAGGCACTCCTTGGTCACGTCATCGTAAGCGCTCCTTTCTACGCACCTATGCAGTTGAGCGCGGGGATGGG
>NZ_AUEZ01000237.1 GCF_000426245.1 Bradyrhizobium sp. Ai1a-2
GCGCGCGACAATCTTCGCAGCAATCATCATCTCGCCGCGACACTGACTCGCCATCCTGATTGTCGCGCGCTCCCCACCCAGATTGTCGCGCTATAATCTACTTCCGGGACGACCGGCCGTTTGGCGGCGCCGGCCCGCCAGCGGTGATGTTCTACTACTCCCGAGACCGCAGGGGCAAGCATCCCCAGGCGCATCTAGCCCGATATACCGGCATCCTGCAGGCCGACGCCTATGACGGGTACAACCAGCTCTATCTGTCGGGACGCCACCCTGGACCGATCCGGGAAGCGGCGTGTTGGGTCCATGCGCGGCGCCAGTTCTTCGCCATGGCCGATATCGAAGAGAATGCGCGTCGCAAGGCCACCGGCAAGAAGAAGATCCCACTCTCGCCGATCGCGGTCGAGGTCGTGCGGCGGATCGATGCGCTGTTCGAGATCGAACGCTCCATTAATGGCAGGAGTGCCGAGAAACGCGTTCAGGTTCGGCAGACACTGAGCCGACCTCTTGTCGAGGACCTTCGGGTCTATATGCGGCAACAGCTCGCCAAGCTGTCCCGTGGGCACGATTTGGCCAAGGCGTTCAACTACATCCTGAAGCGCTGGGCGAGCTTCACTCTCTTCCTGGAGGACGGCCGCGTCTGTCTCTCGAACAATGCCGCAGAGCGAGGATTAAGAGGTATAGCTCTCGGACGAAAATCCTGGTTGTTCTGCGGCTCCGATCGCGGCGGACGGCGCGCAGCTCCATGTATAGCTTGATCGTCACGGCAAAAATGGACGGTGTTGATCCGCAGGCCTGGCTCACGGATATCCTTGCCCGCATCGCCGCCCACCCAGCTCATCGGCTCGACCAGCTTCTGCCTTGGAATTGGACTCCGGAATCAGCGATTGCTGCGCAAGCGGCGTGATCTGCGAGCCGATGACGCTGCCGCGTGGCAACTAACTCGCCTGCGGCCCACGCCGGATGCTTACCGTCCGCCCGCTCCGGCGCTATTTGAGGGCACGCCTGCGGACGGCTTTGCTCTACCGGGCTACACCATCACAGGGGACGCGACGACCTCGCTTCAACTCCAATGATCAGCTCATTCCGAACTTGTATCGCAAGTAAGCCGCCGCGGACCGCCGACCCGAACAGGGCCCTGGCCCTGCGCGGCAAGCGCGTGGCTTTAGCAGCAAAGCACACTTCGACATCGATGCGTCGCGTCGTCAGGTTTATGAGCACCTGACCCTAGGTGGTGTGGACACTTATCTCAGCCATAAGACGATGGCTGCG
>NZ_AUEZ01000234.1 GCF_000426245.1 Bradyrhizobium sp. Ai1a-2
CGTCTTCAGAATCCTTCTTGCATTCCAATGCAATAGCCGCCGCAAATCCATATGCGATTCCCCTGCGCTTGCGGGGGAGGGCGGGGTGGGGGTGTCTCCACATTGGGATTCCCCGAATGGAGAGAGCCCCGCCCGGCGCTGCGCGCCGACCTCCCCGCAAGCGGGAGAGGTGAAGAAAGAGCGTCGACGGCCTTCGCCGGGACGACCAAGAACGACAAAGAGCCAGATTCGATTTTCAAACAGCCACTCCGCTGTCATCGTCCGGCTTGACCGGACGATCCAGTATTCCAGAGACAGCAGTGCTTGAGCCGAGAGGCTGCCGGATACTGGATGCCCGCCTTCGCGGGCATGACGGTGGAGTGTGGACATGCGTCCGCATTCTCGCGGCACGAACTGCCCGAGCTTTGCGGCTGTTTCACCCGTCCCGATAAAGAGAGGGCGCAGGGAAGGCCGGGTGCCGATTGCACCCGTGGGCCCCGTGCAACAAAAAGCACGGGGGTAGGACCACAGGTCAACCGGAGCAACGCCGGCCTTCCCTGCGCAATGGTTTTAACGGTTTCCTTCGTGCTCTCCCCGGTGACCGGGCTTTTTTGCCACCGTCATCTCTCGCGCGAACTTTTCTCGCACGAAAAACTTAGCGCCAGCGTCGGGGCGCCAGGACCACACGACTTCGCCGTCCGCGGATAGTTGCGTTCGCCTGTCGCAACATTCGCGTCCACCGCATCCCGCCGCGCGTTCGTGACGATCGCGATCCGCCCCTCTTGCCGGGCGGGACGGCGGACTTATAGGAGTGATTTGGGGTGGAAACGAAGCGGTTTATTTTCCGCATGCCGACTGGACCGGGCAAATCATATTGATTCAATTGCGATAATTCGCCTTGCCGCGCAACGCGGAGGGAACCTTTGAGGGCCTCGCGCGTTGAAGCTGCATGTCAGAAACATACACAGCGCGTGAAAAGCCAACGCCAGAGCAACGCAAGGCCAGGGAGGCCGAGCGTCGGCGCGATGCAGAACAGGCCATGCGGGAGCATCAGCTCGCGCAAGAGGCCTTCCATAAAAATCGCGAACGGCTGAAGGCCGAGCGACTGGCACGAGAAGCAGCGGGCGGCAAGTAGGGCTAGAGCTTCGGTTCTGATGGGATCAGAGCCGAAGCTTTAGCTTTCTTGTCGTCCGTGAAGAATCGCCCAAGCCATTGATGTGGAGTCGATTTTTCGGTCGTGAGGGGGTTTGAGATTGCAAGCTTTCGGGGTTTGACGCC
>NZ_AUEZ01000238.1 GCF_000426245.1 Bradyrhizobium sp. Ai1a-2
TGACTTCTCCGAGGCGCTGTCGGCGCTGCTCGGCAAGGATGCTGCCGGGCTGTCGGCATCCGCCATCGGCCGGCTGAAGGAGGGCTGGCTCGGCGTGTTAAACGGCTCCGTCTGATAGAAACCCATGATTCTCCTCCTGCTGAGCTGACGACACTGAGCAGCATCCCGGCACGTCTGATGACCAGTGCGGCGCTGGCTGGTGTCCGCCGGCGGCCGCAAACGGGTTCACCCCGGCAGGGATCTGGGACCTGACGAGCAATGAGTGTGCCACCAGAAAAGTTGCGCAATGAAAGCTCTATGGCGATAGAAAGGTGCGCCTCGAGCCCCGCGGCTCAGCGTCGAGTTGCGGATATTGTGGCATCGACCTGACACGGATGAATACGACGACACCGGCGTCAACCTTCTGCGCGACCAGTCTAAGACAGCCCGGTTATATGCAAGCTAATCGGGTCGAGCACTTTCAGCTGCAGCACACGGCGCTCGCATCATGCCGTTGCAGAACCTACCGATCCCGCCGTGTGATGCCTTCGCGTAATCCAAACTGATTGAGCTAGCCTGAGAATGTTAGCAATCGCACACGGTTGTCAGCTTTGCGTCCATTGTCGTCGACCCGACGCTCACCACCACTGTGGGATCAGCATTTTCGGTCCGGCACGCCGGTTGCTCTGTTTCTCGGCACCATTACCCACCCGCGCTCGGACTGGGCGCGGCGGCAAAGGAAGTGATCGTATGGCAACAGGTACTGTGAAGTGGTTCAATGATCAAAAGGGGTACGGATTTATCGCTCCAGACGACGGCGGAAACGACATTTTTGTCCACATTAGCGCCGTAGAACGCGCTGGGCTCTCTGGTTTGACCGAAGGCCAAAAGATTTCTTACGAAGTCAAAGTCGACCCCAAGCGTGGCAAGAGCAGCGCTGAAAACCTGCGGGTCTGATCACGCCCGCCGGTGATAGGTCTCCGGCAAAAATTGCCAAGACGAATAGGCTGCATTCTTTTCAGAGATGACGTAGCGAATTAGGAGTTCGGCACGTCTTTGGACTGACCATGTTCGCCGTCTTTTGCGTCTATGTCCGTGTCGAGCTTTTGATCGTAAGTGCAGTAGAGCCACGGCAGCACGGTTTGCAGGTTCGTTGTCCGCGCTTTCGGGAGGAGCTTGAGCAGTCGTCCGTGAAGAATCGCCCAAGCCATTGATGTGGAGTCGATTTTTCGGTCGTGAGGGGGTTTGAGATTGCAAGCTTTCGGGGTTTGACGCC
>NZ_AUEZ01000239.1 GCF_000426245.1 Bradyrhizobium sp. Ai1a-2
GGAGCAGCACGAAGCCTCGTTTGGCCTCCGACAGCTTTATGACCTCGAGGGCAATGCCGTGTTCTGCAGCCGCCGTTGCAGGCTTGTCGCCTGTGGAGCTGTTTAGTACCAAGCTTTGATGGTGCATTCTTGTCGCACGATTCGAAGGATGCGCTATGGGACAGATTTTACACGGCTGCGCCACCACGACGGAGGCAATCCGTCGAGCAATACAAAATAGTCAAGAGAGCCTGAGAGCTCTCGCCAAGCGCTACGGGATCAACCAGAAGACTGTCGCGAAGTGGAAGCGGCGCGAGACCGTCGTCGATCGTTCGACTGGTCCCAAGGAAGCCAAGTCGACTGTCCTTTCCATCGAGGAGGAGGCGATCATCGTCGCTTTCCGGCGGCACACGCTGCTGCCACTCGACGATTGCCTCTATGCGCTGCAGCCGACCATACCGCATCTGACGCGGTCATCCCTGCATCGCTGCCTCCAGCGCCACGGCGTCAGCCGATTGCCGGAGGTCGAAGGCGGCAAGCCCTCGAAGAAGAAGTTCAAGGCCTATCCGATCGGCTATTTCCACATCGACATCGCTGAGCTCCAGACCGCTGAAGGCAAGCTCTACCTCTACGTCGCAATCGATCGCACCAGCAAGTTCGCCTTCGTGCAACTGGTCAAGAAGACAGGAAGGACCTCAGCCTCGGCCTTCCTCGAGGCTCTGATCGCAGCCGTCCCCTACAAGATCCATACCGTGCTCCCGACAATGGGATCCAGTTCACCTTCCCGCCGCGCTATTCGGACGGCCCGACGGCAAGATACGTGACGCATATGTTCGACATGCAATGCCAAGAAAACGGGATCGAACATCGGCTGACCAAGATCAAGCATCCCTGGACCAATGGCCAGGTCGAGCGCATGAACCGCACGATCAAAGAAGCCACCGTCCAACGCTACCATTACGATCGACACGATCAGCTCGAAGCTCACCTTGCTGACTTCATCACCGCCTACAACTACGCACGGCGGCTGAAGACCCTGAAGGGCCTCACACCCTACGAATACATCTGCAAATGCTGGACTTCCCAGCCAGAACGATTCAAATTCAACCCGCTCCAGCAAATGCCGGGACTAAACACCTAGATGCCATAATGGGCCGGCCTTCGCGGGCGTAGCCAGGGTAGGTAGCTGTCCCTCAGAATGATGAGGTTGAAAACGAGGTCCGAGCGATCGGCCTCAAGCATCAGGAGAGGAACAGCCATGGAGCATT
>NZ_AUEZ01000240.1 GCF_000426245.1 Bradyrhizobium sp. Ai1a-2
CAACCGCCGTGATGCGCTGACCCTGGCCAAGCTGCATCGTGCAGGAGAGCTGACCGCGGTCTGGGTACCGGATCCGGAGCACGAGGCGGTGCGAGCATCAGATGACAGCTGTTTGCTTAAACCATTTCCTCGGTCGCTCTTGGAAGTCCGGGTTCATGCACGAATTCGTTGGTTGGTACCATTGAACACACCTACGTCGCGGCCAGCCGAAGCACTCTCCGGCTTTCGCGTGCTGTTTCAACATTGTTGCCTCTGCGGGGCGGACACGCCTGATCCGCCTCAACGCAGCAATGCGGAGCTCAAGCGGATGACAATTCGGCCTTGATGCATTGTGAGCGCGGGCCTTCATCGCAACTCGGTGCGATATCCTGCACCACCGACCCGCTGAGGGGGGCGAAAACTGGAAAGCTCAACCAGGAGAACCAATAAGGTTTGACAAAGCTGCACGTCCGGGCCGCGCTGGGTTCGTTTGCCCGATGGGGAATGGATATCCTTCCTCTGCCGTAGAGATGTTGACGTTCTTCCTCTGTTATTCGAGTACGTGGCGTGCCGATCGGCCTGCGACCGCGAAAAAACGGCAGAGAGCTTTAGGCACGCTCTCTTTCAGCCAACGTCCGGAGCATACGCATGTCAACTCGTCCCTCCGCAGGAGTATCAATGTAATCAATTTGTGTGTCAGACATTTCGAGAAACTCTGCTTTAGACAGGGCTTCTCTCGCGCTCGACCTTTGAACGGAGAAATACTTTCGGACGTACTCCGTTCGATGACACGTGATAGTGTAGGTCACGAGCCGCCTCCGTTGAATGGACCCTGCTCCTATTTTGATCCAGTGACAACTCAGTGTATCAGCTTCGCGTGCAGTCTGAGCATCGGCTCGTCTCCGTAATACAACAGCGCTACGCTGTAGCTTCCAGCATGCGACATTCCGACGGTCCTGACACCTACCAGGAATGGTGGGCATCCTGATCTTCATCGTGCTCACCTGGTATGCGGCAATCCTTGGCGCTGTGCTCTGGAATGATGCGGCGGGTCTATGCCCGCCACATCTCCTATTCCGCGTACTACCGGGCGGACTTCGACGCCCTGGCGCCGCTACTAAAGGTCCGCTTCAATGGTCGCGCTGTGCTCCTTCCGTCATTCCGCTATCCGATTCACACATTTTCGAGCCTCAAAGTGGTGCCGTATTTGATGCGGCGGAAGGCTTCGAGGCCTAGGCGCATCACCTTTGGGCC
>NZ_AUEZ01000241.1 GCF_000426245.1 Bradyrhizobium sp. Ai1a-2
TATCGCGCCACCCATCCCGATGGATTCGGCTATACTTGGTTTTGCACGACCTACGAGGCCTGGAAGGGGCGGGCCCGACCTTCGATGCGGCAGACCCATCTGGGCGGCGAGAAGGTTTTCGTGGATTTCGCCGGCGACACCATCGACGTCATCGCCCCCTTAACCGGGGAAGTGCAGCCGATGAAGCTGTTCGTCGCGGCAATGGGCGCCTCCAATTATACATACGCCGAGGCCTGCCCAACCGAAGGGCTCGCTGACTGGATCCGGGTCCACATCAACCTTTTCACTTTCCTCGGCGGGGCGCCGACGTTCGTGGTCTGCGACAATCTGAAGGCCGCTGTCACCAATCCCGATCGCCACGACCCCGGCCTCAACCGAACCTATGCCGAGATGGCGAGCTATTACGGCACGGCCATTCTCGCAGCCCGGCCGCGACGCCCAAAAGATAAGGCAAAGGTCGAAGTTGCGGTGCAAGTCGCGCAGCGATGGATTCTGGCGCGGTTGCGCAACCAACGCTTCTTTTCGTTGGCGGAGCTGAACGCAGCAATCAAAATCCTCGTCGTCGAACTCAATGCCCGGCAGATGCGCGACTTTGGTGTCAGCCGTGCCGAACTGTTCGCCGACCTCGACAAGCCCAAGCTCACAAAGCTGCCGGACCTGGCCTACGCTTTCGCGCGCTGGAAGCGATGCCGGGTCGGCCCCGACTATCATATCGAGATCGACGGACACTGGTATTCCACGCCGTATCGGCTCATCCGTGAGCTTGTCGATGCGCGCATCGACGATAGGACGGTCGAGATCTTCCACAGCGGCCGCAGGATCGCCAGCCACGCCCGCGCGCCCAACCGGCGGGGCCACACCACCGTCACCGACCACATGCCCAGCGCCCATCGCCGCTACGGCCAATGGACGCCCGCCAGAGTGATCGCCGCCGGCGATCGGATCGGCCCGTCGACCGCCGCCTTCTTCCAGGCGGTGATCGCGGCCCGGCCACATCCCGAGCAAGGCTTTCGCACCTGCCTCGGCATTCTGTCGCTCGTCAAAAGCTACGGCGCCGAGCGCGTCGACGCAGCCTGCCGGCGCGGCATTCTGATCAAGGCGCGATCCGTCGCCTCGATCCGCTCCATCCTCCAGAACGGCCTGGATCGCACCTTTCTCGACGAGCCCTCCGAACACCAACCCCTGCGCCACGGCAACATCCGCG
>NZ_AUEZ01000242.1 GCF_000426245.1 Bradyrhizobium sp. Ai1a-2
GCGGTCAACGGCAACGCGACGATGTTGGATACCATCCTCGGCGGTGTTGGCAGCATCGCTGTGAACCCCGGCGACAACCATGCGCTGACGGCGGCAGAAATCGTCAATGGCACCATCAGCGTGACCGGCGCGCTCACGAGCAGCGCTACCATCACGTTCCCGGCCGGCGTCATGGGTTGGTGGACGATCGAGAACCTTTGCACTGGTCCGGGTGTGCTATTGGCGGCGGTCGCGAGCGGCACTGAGGCAATCGGTCTGCCTCCGGGCGAGATTAGCGATATTCAGGTGCATGGGACTACCGTGCGCTATCGCAACCTTGGGCGCGTCGGCTCCTATCTGGATATCGCGGCGGGGACTGTGCCGGCGTGGATCACGGCATCGACCATTCCGCCGTATCTCAACTGCGTTGGACAGGCGTTTAGCGCAGCGACTTATCCGGCGCTGGCGCAGTTCTTGGGAAGGACTACGCTTCCAAACTTCATCGGCACTCTTCCTGCCATCCTCAACCAGGGCTCGGGCGTCATCGAGGCGGCCCGCGGTGGCGTCGATGGCGACACGCTGTTCGCGCGTGGAACCCCTACACACAGCAAGTCGTGAATGCGACGCAAGCGCAGTTCAACGAGCAGAACGCCGAACAGCAGAACTCCTTAAAGGGCTCGGCGGCGGCTGCCGGCGCGCTCGGTGGCGATCGTCAGGCGGTCGCGCAGTCGCAGCTTGCCGGGCAGCAGCAGCTTGCGCAGGCTCCGGTGATCGCGAACCTTGAGTCTCAGGGCTACAACCAAGCTGTGCAGACGGCCGAACAGCAGTTTCAACAGAACCCGATGGCGGCTGCATCAGCGCTCGGCAACCTCGGCGTTGCCGGGCAGTCTGCCGGGATTCAGGGCGGCCAAGCGCAGATGGGCGCTGGTGCTGTGCAGCAGCAGACGCAGCAGAATCAGGACACGGCCCAATATCAGCAGTATTTGCAGCAGATGGGATTCCCTTTCCAAGAGGCTGCGTTCCTCGCGCAGTACGGCTTGCCCGCCGCGCTGGCGCAGGGTCAGAACTCTTACGGCACGCAAACCTCTCCCGGCCCGAACCTGTTCTCGCAGCTTGGCGGCCTTGGCCTCGCTGGCGCTGGCCTGTTCTTGAAGGACGGCGGCGAGGTGCCTGCACGCTTTGCCAC
>NZ_AUEZ01000243.1 GCF_000426245.1 Bradyrhizobium sp. Ai1a-2
AAGCCGCCACTGCCTGAACGGACCGGTATCGCCCCGATACTAGGGCAATCCATCAAAACCGCCGGCGTCAACGTGCGGGGAAAATCGCGCTTACGGATCAGGTCCGGCCCACGGCCGGTCATCGCGCGAGAGCGCCCAGAAGTAACCGGTTTTGGTCCTGCCGCGCCCAAGGATCCAGCACCCGCGCCGGGGTCTCATCGAAACAGAGCTTCGGGGAGGCGAGCAGAAGCTCGCGCAGACGGTGCCACAAGGGCTTCAACTCCTGGGCGGCATAGCCGACCCAGAAGGCGAGCGTGGAACGGTCGAGCGCTATTCCGTGGGTCGCCAGCATCTGCGCCTGGCGGTAAAGCGGCAAATGCCAATGATACTTGGCGTCGATCACATGCGCGACCAGCCGCTCGGTGGGCAATCCTCCCCTGATCAATCGCTCGGGCGCAGCGTGCTGGAGAACGACGCCGTGACAGGCGCGGCAGGCCAGCTTGGGCCGGCGGGTCACGATCACCCGGTACTGCACCGGAACGACGTCGAGCCTTTGGCTCTCATCGCAACCAATCTCAACGAGATCGCCTTTGCAGGACGGGCAGCAGGTTGCGGCCGGCATCAGGATTTCAACGATGCGCGGCAAATGCTCCGGCAGCTTGCCACGATTGGCTCTGCGCTCTGCAGCTCTCCTCTCGCGTGTTCTGGGATCGGTGCGATCCTCGACTGCTTCGAGAGCCGCAACGGCACCATCGATATCCTCCAGAACAAGCTGGAGCTGATCAGCGTCGAGCTTTTCCGACGATCGACCGAACTGCGCATCCTTCGCAAGCTTGAGCAACCGCTCGAGCCTGGCGCAGCGATCCAGCAGAGCCGCGGCAAAGACGCGCAACTCGGCCGGTTCGCTCGGCAGCTCATCAGGCAAATCACTCATTGGCCTGAGTCTGCCATGCTTCGCGCCCCGATGCAGCGAAGATTTTATCTCCTACGCAAGTGCTTTCGGCTGCGGGATTCGAGGCACATGCATGCGTGTCCAATCCATGCCGGCCAGAAGCGCCGTACGCATACGACGAAGACCGCCTGATTGACGC
>NZ_AUEZ01000244.1 GCF_000426245.1 Bradyrhizobium sp. Ai1a-2
CGTCGTCGAGGCCATGCGCCAGTACTGGATGCCGACCCGCTATGCTCGCACGCGTTGATCACTGCAGACGTGGGAGCTCATGCCGGTTACGTTTGGCGGTCGTACGCGTACTACGCCACGCCTCACGCCTCTCGCATTGAGCCGGCACAATGCGCAGACTGCCGAAGAATGTGGCCCCGACGGGCCTGCATCTCGGCCGAGACCTGGAGTAGACACAAGACTTTTTCTCCGAGCCATGACAAAGCTTGGCAACCACCCTGGTATGCTTGATTCAGCTTCTCTCAACTGACGCTTGGTTATCCGCCATTCTCGATGATTGGTAAAATCTATTGTTTTGATAGAATGCATCCACAAGATGGATCAATTCGCATGATGCGTTTCAAGGCCCTACTCCCTCTGCGGCTTTGACCGCTACCACCGGCGATAATTTTCAACATCTTCCTACGCTGGCTGCGTCGAATCATCCATTTCCGCCGGACCGAGATCGACATCCCATCATCACCCGACAACTGCCTTCGCCGATCAGCAATTCGGACGACTTGAAAGCCCTCTGGATAGTATCGTCAAGACGTTTTCTTCGCCTTTAAGGCTTCTAGGCATTTCCTGATTGCAGCCTAGCCTCAATAGGCATCATGCGTCACTTGCTTCTCCTGAACGGTTTCGTTCGTCGTATCGATTCGCTCTCCGCCACTTGAATTTCGACGTAAACTTGCGACCAGGACCCATAAGATTGATACTTTGCCTTAGCTGCGCAGCTGCCCTTTTCAAAAGGATCGGTCATGAAACCTCTTTACCTTCAATATTGGGAGACTAGGGTAATGCTTAGCGGTAAGCCTAGCAAAGGCAAGGCGCAATGTGGCTACATCGAGATACGCTGACTCCATGGAATTTCACGAGCAACATAGGGCAGCAGGGGGATAGCATTGCTGTTGCAGGCATACGCTCATTGTGAAGTTCGAGCGATTTGGAAACGGCGCACGGCCCCGACATCGGGCTAGGGATCGAATGGTCAGATGTTGAGGAGCTAGTTGCTCTGCACGGTGATTATGACTCTTTGGAAGGGTTTGGGTAGGCGCGTCCCATTTTGGCGCGAGCTTTTTCGATTGTGAACATCCATT
>NZ_AUEZ01000245.1 GCF_000426245.1 Bradyrhizobium sp. Ai1a-2
AACGATCCATCACACCCAAGGCCGCCTCCCCAAAAGCAGCCTTGAATCTGATTTGCTCCTAAAAGGGAATCCTTAGAGTCCACACCGCCTAGGTCTCGGCATCCGCCCGAGCGCGGTAATCCTCGCGGCTGCCGTGTAGTGAATTCGTCGACGGTATCGGCCCAAAGCAGACATCGTACGGCCGCTATCGTTCGCTCGCGGGCAACAAACCCGCCAGAGCCTTGGCTTCTAATTTGAGCACGTCGATTGCAGCCTTGCGAGCGTCGGCATCGAAACGCGTCCAGATAGCTGACACTGAAAGAACGCCCCGCAGCTTGCCATACACGTCCATCAACGGGACAGCTGCGGCGGCGACCTCTAGATCCCGCTCACCAATCGAAACATAGTACCCTCTGTCCCGGATCTTCTTTCCTTCCGCGCTCACTGGCTCGCGATACGCAGTGAGAATCCGGCCGGCGGCGCCGCGATCAATCGGCAATCGCTGGCCTTCTTCGAGATGATGTCGAACTGAACGCGGAGAATTGACGCGGTAAAGACAGATGCGTTCATCGCCATCCGCAACATAAAAAGACGCAGTTTCCGCTGTCGCTTCAACCAGACGACGAAGCGAAGGCCGGATCACTGCGCCCAAATCCAGACCTCGCTGATAAAGCGACCCTAGATGCCATAGCTCTGGCCCGGGCCGAAATAATCGGTCCGCGCCGCGGACAAGAAAGCCGTCAGCCTCCAACGTGGAGGCTAATCGCAGGACTGTGCTTTTATAGAGATCAGTCGCCTCCGCAATCTGAGTGAGCGTCATCGCAGCCCGCTCCGCGCGGAAAGCTTTCAGGATCGCAAGGGCCCTGCTCACGGCGTCAACGCGTGTCTTGCTCATCTCGGCTCCAAGTTCTGCTTTGTAGAACACATATCGGGGGATGCTCCCAATAATTTACTACTTCTGTATCAGCCGGTTTTGCATATCGGAATGATGTTGGCTTGCCCATGCATGAGACTAATCGAATTGCTGGGAGAATAAGTTCTAGGAGCCTGTCCGAGTAGTCCCTGTTCAATTGGGTGGGAGTCTGATTTTATTGGCGGCGATGAGCAAGTATTTTCGCCTCTGGAAGATTGAT
>NZ_AUEZ01000246.1 GCF_000426245.1 Bradyrhizobium sp. Ai1a-2
CGTGCGAGCATGCGCACAAGATCCACTACCTCGGTGTCGGTCGTCCAACGCGTCACGCCGACACGGTTCTTCTTAACTTTCAGGCGGGTGTGATCGCCACCTTGCCAATGGATGATGAGGTCCAGATGCTGATTGTCCTGATCCACGTCGACGATGATTTCCGACAGCACCGTACGCAGGATCTTCTTCTTGATCTCCGACGTAACACCGGGGCGCTGCCAAGCTCTATTCAGATCGTCCCCGAGCTTAAGCAGCGCTTCGCGATCGCCGGCGCTAAGTCCAGGAGAAGGCGAACTGGCCAAACTCTCGATTTCTCGCTCAATTGTACGCACAGCTTGGATGCGCTCGTTCCAGCGACGCTCAAGTTCACCAGCGACGTGACGATTGTCGGGGTCGACCGCGTCATATTGGCGATACGCTCGGTTTGCTTCGTAATGCGCCTGTTCAAGAGACCTTTGGAGCTGAAGCAGTTTTTCCGACTGTTCGGCACCCTGAGTTTTCATTGCATTTAGCGCAGCCTCAACGCCAAGCGGTTGAAGCCGCTCCAGCACCTCTCGCGCCACCATCCGATCGAGGCGCATTCCATCGAAGCCAAGACAGGCTGCGACGGCCGCCTTGTTGAAGTCTCCGCGACAGACATATCTCTGCGTGTCGCCGCCTCTGCCAGAATACTGAACGTATAACCGCCGGCCACATCGCGCGCAGCGCAAAAGCCCAGGGAGAAGTGCTTCGCCGCGTCGGACGGCTCCTCGACCCAGATAGCTCTTGCCGTTGGCATTGTCCGCAATGAGGCGTTGGTTCCGAACAAACTCATCCCAGGAGATGTAGCCCTCGTGATGGTCGCGGAGCAGCACGTCCCAGACTTTCCAATCTCGTTGGGGATTTCGCTTTACCTTCTTCCGACCGTTCTCGACCGTCATCCGGACACCCCGTCGTCCGAACACGTAGGCACCGGCATACACAGGGTTGGTGAGCATGTGATTCAACGTCGTGTAGCTTGGTGTACGCCATTCGATTTTCGGATCGTGCGAACCTCCCGCGGCGAAGGGTAGTGCGATCTTCTCCTGGAGCAACCAGAGCAAGACCTGCCGGATCGATTGG
>NZ_AUEZ01000247.1 GCF_000426245.1 Bradyrhizobium sp. Ai1a-2
GTACTCTTCGGTAAATGACCGACGTTGACGTTCCATTCGACACCTCCGGGCTCAATGAGCCTACTACAGGTGTCCACTCATTCGGAGGAGGTTCATTTGCGACTGTTTCGCGAGAAAACTTTCTTCGGGGCCGTCGGTGGCACGCAGTGACCCCCGGGGGCCCGTCATTTGCGTTTGCGTACCAACGACCCCACCCTCGTCTACCAAGACGTTGTCATCTCCCTTGATCCAAAGCGTGGCGTCAACAATGGCAGTCCGTCACTTCACGCGTGGCTGATGCACAGAGTCGGACCGCTAAGGGGGGCGACAGTTGTCCACGTAGGTGCGGGAACGGGCTATTTCAGCGCCATTCTTGCCGAACTGGTCGGCAAAGAGGGGCGAGTGTTGGCTATCGAATATGACAAGTCATTGGCAAAGCTCGCAAAGAAGAACCTGAGACCTTGGAGGAACGTCGAAGTCTTGAATGCCGATGGCAAGAACTGCGCAATTCCATTGGCTGATCTCACTTACGTCAATTTTGCGGTAAGCCGACCAGCCATCACCTGGGTCGAAAATCTAAAGGAGGGCGGACGTCTTCTATTTCCTCTTGGAGTTCCCGAACGGGAAGCGCGGTTTGTAGGGCGACATGCGATGCATGCTGTTGCATTGCTAGTCAGACGTCGGAGAAAAGAGTTTATGGCGGAGGCATTACGCGAAGTGTCATTTGTTTTCGCTGAGGGAGGCGATGCTGTTGTCGAAGCGTCTGAGGAGAGACAGTTGAGGAAGGCACTTGCCTCCGAAGGATGGCGAAACGTTTCGACCCTCTATTGGAAGCGCCGGGCAAAGGGACGATGTTGGTATGTTGCCAAGGATTGGGCACTAGGCGTCAAGAGCTGCCCCCCCCCCGGCAAGATCCAAACGTCCCTAAGCGCTCCTGCGGCTTAGGCGACCATCGAAGCGGCCGCTGCGCTGCGAGGTTCAGCCAGCGCTGGCTCTCTTGAATAAAGTTCAGCGTAAGCGCGCATTTTGCTGCACAGGCTGCGCGCGCGGCTGGCCGCGGTGTCGC
>NZ_AUEZ01000248.1 GCF_000426245.1 Bradyrhizobium sp. Ai1a-2
GCGCGGTGCGCTCGCAGTGACGGCAGGCATATTTGAACCGCACATGTTGCAGCACCGACGCCTTCACCTCGACGTGCAACTGCTCGGTGACGATCTCGCCCATCCGATGCATCCGATTATGGCAGCACGGACAGTCCTTTTGATCCTCACCCAGATCATGTTCGACGCGTTGGCGCGGCAGATCGTCAGGCAGCGGTTTGCGGCCGCGTGTCTTCGGCGCCGGCTTTGGAGCCTCCGGCAATCCCGTGTCCGGCACGGCGACCGCCTCGACATCGTCGTCGTCCCGGCTTTCAGCGGCGGCCTGCTCGGCTTCGTTGAAGATGCGCTCCTTGAGCTTTTCGCTCTTCGGCGCATACCGGTGCAGGCGCTCCAGGCGCAACTGCTCCTCAAGATGCAGCACGCGTTGTGCGAGTTTCTCGTTTTCGGCCTTCAGCGCCGCGATCAAGGCTTCCAGCTCGTGCGTCGTGGGCTTGCGACTCATCGTAGTCTTGAATCGAAGTCATGCCGCCGCGTCAACCGGGCTCCCATGTCTTCGTCATGTCTTCGGCGGCGTCATCTGAGAACGGCCATGCCGAAGCCCGATGACGCCGCCCGCATCGAACCCGCTCAGCCCACGCTCTGATATTGCCGCACCGGATGACGACGCATCGCCGCGATGTTGATGCCGTCAAGCAGCCAGTGCAGCTCCTCCATCGTCAGCGTCAGCACCGCTTCCTGACTTCGGGGCCAGTGGAATCTGTCGGCCTCCAGCCGCTTCAGCAGCATCCAAAATCCTGACCGATCATAAATCAGCAGCTTGATCCGGTCGCGGCGACGATTGCAGAACGCGAACACCGCGCGCTGGAACGGATCCAGCCCCATCGACTGCTCGACCACGATCGCCAGGCTGTTGATGCCCGCCCGGAAGTCAATCGGTTCGCGGTGAAGGTAGACCCGAAGATCAGACGCCAGTCGGAACATCGCAACGCCCCAGCGCTTCAATCACCGCCGACAGCAACTGCGCGTCGCCGCCTTCCAGCGAAAGCGTC